>NZ_JBBOTW010000001.1:5027500-5042500 GCF_038050415.1 Bacillus sp. FSL M7-1020
TCCCCCAAGAGTCCACATCGACGGGGAGGTTTGGCACCTCGATGTCGGCTCATCGCATCCTGGGGCTGTAGTCGGTCCCAAGGGTTGGGCTGTTCGCCCATTAAAGCGGTACGCGAGCTGGGTTCAGAACGTCGTGAGACAGTTCGGTCCCTATCCGTCGTGGGCGTAGGAAATTTGAGAGGAGCTGTCCTTAGTACGAGAGGACCGGGATGGACGCACCGCTGGTGTACCAGTTGTTCTGCCAAGGGCATAGCTGGGTAGCTATGTGCGGAAGGGATAAGTGCTGAAAGCATCTAAGCATGAAGCCCCCCTCAAGATGAGATTTCCCATAGCGTAAGCTAGTAAGATCCCTGAAAGATGATCAGGTTGATAGGTTCGAGGTGGAAGCATGGTGACATGTGGAGCTGACGAATACTAATAGATCGAGGACTTAACCATATAATATGTAGCAAATGTTATCTAGTTTTGAAGGAATATGCCTTCATAGTTTGGTGATGATGGCAGAGAGGTCACACCCGTTCCCATACCGAACACGGAAGTTAAGCTCTCTAGCGCCGATGGTAGTTGGGACCTTGTCCCTGTGAGAGTAGGACGTCGCCAAGCAACTAAAAAACACGAGTCTTTGACTCGTGTTTTTTTATTTCCCATGAAATAGATTAGATTCTGATAGTAAAAATACTGAAATATAGTAAGGTATTTTTTGGGCAGAAATATTAAGGAATTGATAAATAAATGGATAATCTTCAGATCCATAACTACCAAGTAAGTCATACCACCAATCAGTTTCATACCTAGAAATCATGCTTAAATTATAGAGCAATAAGTAATGAACGAGGAGCTCAGGTAAAATGGGTTTAGAATTTCTAGGATTAGTCGTAAGTGGTAAGTAATAAGTATTAGTAAGGTACTCATAGTATAAAGGAGTACTATACATAGGATTCCACGATTGAATAGGCGCCGAAAAAAACACATTCGATTCACTATTTTTCTCAGCTACGTGTTGTATCGATAAATGTTTACAAGTTGTTTCGATGTAACGAGAAAATCGCTCTTTAGTCATATGTAATCGATCTAATATATTGACTGAAAAGGAGAGCTCATTTTTATTTGTTGAATCGATCTTATATAAAGTCGATACTTTTTGACTATAACGAAACAAATTTTGTAATTCAGGAATATTCCCCATCAGCTCTAACATATTAAACTTCTCCGCTTCTAAGTGTTTCATGTGAAACAGTTGTTCTGCAACGTGAGTAAATAATCCGTTTTTCTGTATTTTCACCTCATCTTCTAAAAATTGATATCCCTGTTTTTTTCGTTTACGAGTTGTAACGCCATGAGCTAAAACAGTAGTTGATTCTGGGTAGTTAGGATCAATAGTTAACAAGCAAGCTTTAAATAGTTGGCTAATTCCATAAAATAACAACATTGGTTGAATCGAAAAAGGGGCCGCCTTATATAATTCGTAATAATTTTTCCCGTGTTCTAAGTAGTAAATAAAGGGATAACAGTTTTCAAAACTTTTTTTTTCAGCATCTTGTATGGAGGATTTTTCATAACAACGGGCAAGATAACGTTGTACATTTTGAGATGAAAAAAAGAAACTTAATTGCTGCCAAGTACAATGTGTTTGATGCATATATTACGCTCCTTTTATTGTCTAAAAATTCTAACATATATATACGTCCTTGACAGTATTTTAACCAATTGATAAGCTACTAATAATAATTTCTGGTATCATGGGGGGAACAATTATGTGGGAATCTAAATTTGTTAAAGAAGGTTTGACTTTTGATGATGTATTACTTGTACCAGCGAGGTCAGATATATTACCAAGAGAAGTAAGTGTTAAAACAGTTTTATCTGAAAGCTTACAGCTAAACATCCCGTTAATTAGTGCAGGAATGGATACAGTAACAGAAGCTGACATGGCTATTGCAATGGCTCGCCAAGGCGGTTTAGGAATTATTCATAAGAATATGTCTATTGAGCAACAGGCAGAGCAAGTTGATAAAGTAAAGCGCTCTGAAAGCGGCGTTATTTCAGATCCTTTCTTCTTAACTCCAGAACATCAAGTATATGATGCAGAACATCTTATGGGAAAATATCGTATCTCAGGTGTACCAGTTGTAAATAATTTAGATGAGCGAAAATTAGTTGGTATTATTACCAACCGTGATATGCGTTTCATCCAAGATTACTCAATCAAAATTTCTGACGTAATGACAAAAGAACAGTTAATTACAGCTCCAGTTGGTACTACACTGGAAGAAGCTGAAAAGATCCTACAAAAGTATAAAATTGAAAAGCTCCCTCTTGTTGATAATAACGGTGTATTACAAGGGCTTATTACAATAAAAGATATTGAAAAAGTAATTGAATTCCCAAACTCTGCTAAAGATAAGCAAGGACGCTTATTAGTTGGAGCGGCTGTTGGTGTAACGGCTGATGCTATGCTTCGTATCGATGCATTAGTAAAAGCTAGCGTAGATGCAATTGTACTTGATACAGCTCATGGGCATTCTAAAGGTGTTATTGAAAAGGTAAAAGAAGTTCGTGCGAAATATCCAGCACTAAATATTATCGCTGGAAATGTTGCTACAGCTGAAGCAACGAAAGCATTAATCGAGGCTGGTGCAAACGTAGTTAAAGTTGGTATTGGACCAGGTTCTATTTGTACGACACGCGTTGTAGCTGGTGTTGGTGTACCACAATTAACAGCAGTTTATGATTGTGCAACAGAAGCTCGTAAACACGGTATTCCAGTTATTGCTGATGGCGGTGTTAAGTACTCTGGTGATATGGTTAAAGCTTTAGCAGCAGGAGCACACGTTGTTATGCTAGGTAGTATGTTTGCTGGTGTTGCTGAAAGCCCTGGAGAAACTGAGATTTACCAAGGTCGCCAATTTAAAGTATATCGTGGTATGGGTTCTGTTGGAGCGATGGAAAAAGGAAGTAAAGATCGTTACTTCCAAGAAGGAAACAAAAAACTTGTTCCAGAAGGTATTGAAGGACGCGTACCATATAAAGGACCTTTAGCAGATACAGTTCATCAATTAGTTGGTGGATTACGTGCAGGTATGGGATATTGTGGAGCACAGGATTTAGAATTCTTACGTGAGAATGCACAGTTCATTCGCATGTCAGGTGCTGGTTTACGTGAAAGCCACCCTCATCATGTACAAATTACAAAAGAGGCTCCAAACTACTCATTATAATGTCTTATATGTAAATAGATAGAGATTTGATATCTCTGTCTATTTTTTTTTGATTATGTTAGAATAACGGTTATGTGAGTACATAGATATTGGGGGTAGCAAAAGTGAAAGGTATGTTTTGCAAAAGATTCATGGCTTTGGTAACGGTGCTTACACTAGCTTGTAGCATGCTGTTACCATATAGCAATGCATCGGCTGAAACAGGAGCCGCTCTAAACATTGAAGCAGGTGCGGCAATTTTAGTAGAAGCGAATTCTGGGAAAATTTTATATCAAAAGAATGCAGATGAGTTATTATCAATTGCTAGTATGACAAAAATGATGAGTGAATATTTAGTTCATGAAGCAGTGGATAAAGGAAAACTTAAGTGGGATCAAAAGATTAAGGTTTCTGAATATGCGCATAAGATTTCACAGGATCGTTCATTATCAAATGTTCCACTAGAAAATGGTGGTTCTTATACGGTAAAAGAGTTATACGAAGCGATGGCGATTTATTCCGCTAATGGAGCAACAATTGCTCTAGGTGAAGCAGTGGCAGGAAAAGAAGTTAATTTTGTAAAAATGATGAATGATAAGGCAAAAGAGTTGGGATTGAAAAATTATAAATTTGTAAATTCTACAGGCCTAACGAACAAAGATTTAAAAGGACAGCATCCCGAAGGAACAACACCGGATGAAGAAAATAAAATGTCTGCAAGGGACGTCGCAATTTTAGCACAACATCTTATTAAGGATTATCCCAAAACATTAGATACAGCAAAAATCCCTAAAAAAGTATTCCAAGAGGGCGGAAAATACCCGATTAATATGGATAACTGGAATTGGATGTTAAAAGGTTTAGTTAAGCAATACGATGGCGTAGACGGCCTGAAAACAGGATCAACTCCAGAAGCCGGTGATTGCTTCACTGGTACGGTTGAAAGAAACGGTATGCGTTTTATTTCTGTAGTTATTAAAACAAGTTCTCATACAGCACGTTTTGATGAAACGAAGAAGTTATATGATTATGGATTTGCTAACTTTGAAATGAAGCAAATGTATAAAAAAGATTCTTCAGTAAAAGGACAAGAAACAGTAAGAGTAGAAAATGCAAAAGATAAAGATGTAGCGGTTCAAACAAAACAAGTTGTTTCACTTCCAGTGCCAAAAGGAAGTAAAGATGTTTATAAAACAGAATTTAAAGAAGCAAGTAAGGGACAAGAAGCACCTATTAAAAAGGGTGTTGCACTTGGTCAGATGGTAATTACACCAAAAGATACGAATGACCCTGGATTTTTATCTGGTAAGTCATTACAAGTAGATCTTGTAACAACATCAGCAGTGGAAGAAGCAAACTGGTTTACTCGTTCTATGCGCGGAATCGGCTCTTTCTTTAGTGGTATATGGAATAGTGCTGTTGATACAGTAAAAGGTTGGTTTTAAAAGCTCCTCATTGTAGGAGCTTTTTCTTATTCCCATTTTTCATACCTACTTTATGAAAAAGTAGTAGACAAGCATCTGATAGTTAATGGTAGAATGTAAGAGTATTCTTAATTTTCGCCTTTAACGGGGGAAAGCAATTCACCTAGGGGGGTTTTTGTACATGACAAATGTAACAGGGACAGAACGTGTAAAACGTGGAATGGCAGAAATGCAAAAAGGCGGCGTTATTATGGACGTAGTTAACGCTGAACAAGCAAGGATTGCAGAAGAAGCAGGCGCAGTTGCCGTTATGGCATTAGAGCGTGTACCAGCAGATATTCGTGCAGCAGGTGGCGTTTCTCGTATGGCAGACCCAACGATTGTTGAAGAAGTTATGGGTGCGGTGTCAATTCCGGTTATGGCAAAATGCCGTATCGGTCATCTTGTAGAAGCACGTGTATTAGAATCATTAGGGGTAGACTATATCGATGAGAGTGAAGTATTAACTCCTGCTGATGAAGTATACCATTTAAATAAACGTGATTACACAGTTCCGTTTGTATGTGGTTGCCGTGATATCGGAGAAGCTGCACGTCGTATTGCAGAAGGTGCATCTATGCTTCGTACAAAAGGTGAGCCAGGAACAGGAAACATTGTAGAGGCAGTGCGTCATATGCGCCAAGTCAATGCAGAAATCCGTCAAGTTGCAAGTCTACGTGAAGATGAGTTAATGACATATGCAAAAAATACTGGTGCTCCTTATGAAGTACTACTTGAAATTAAACGCCTTGGTCGCTTGCCAGTTGTAAACTTTGCAGCAGGTGGTGTAGCAACACCAGCAGATGCAGCGTTAATGATGCAACTTGGTGCTGATGGTGTATTTGTTGGATCTGGTATCTTCAAATCAGAGAACCCAGAGAAATTTGCACGTGCAATCGTTGAAGCGACGACTCATTATGAAGATTACGAACTAATTGCAAGCCTTTCTAAAGGATTGGGTAATGCAATGAAAGGTGTCGAAATTTCAACGTTATTACCAGAACAACGCATGCAAGAGCGTGGATGGTAATTGAAGGAGAACTTTAAAATGGTGAAAATCGGTGTACTAGGTCTTCAAGGTGCAGTTCGTGAGCATGTAAAATCAGTTGAAGCAAGTGGTGCAGAAGCTGTTGTTGTAAAGCGTATAGAGCAACTTGAAGAGATTGATGGTTTTATTTTACCAGGCGGTGAAAGTACAACAATGCGTCGTCTTATTGATAAGTATGCTTTCATGGAACCACTTCGTACATTTGCGAAGTCTGGTAAACCAATGTTTGGTACATGTGCAGGTATGATTCTTCTTGCGAAAACACTTATTGGCTATGAAGAAGCACATATTGGTGCTATGGATATTACAGTTGAACGCAATGCGTTTGGACGCCAAAAAGATAGTTTTGAAGCCGCACTTTCAATGAAAGGTGTGGGGGAAGACTTTATTGGTGTATTTATCCGTGCTCCGTATGTTGTAGATGTTGCTGATAACGTTGAAGTACTTTCTAAGCACGGCGATCGAATGGTAGCGGTAAGACAAGATCAGTTTTTAGCTGCTTCATTCCATCCGGAATTAACGGATGATCATCGTGTGACAGCATACTTTGTCGAAATGGTAAAAGAAGCTAAAATGAAAAAAGTTGTGTAAGTAACTTGCAACTTGTATAAGATTATAGTAAATTGATGGTAACAATTTTATAAAATAAGCGTGTTGATAGGAAGTAGTAACAAATGTCGTTTCTTATAGAGAGTCGATGGTTGGTGGAAATCGATAGAAACAGTTTGTGAATCCATCCTGGAATGGAATGTGGAATATCTTTATGATTAGTAAACATTCCCGGTGAAGAGCCGTTATTTCTACTTGAGAGGAAAGTAGTAATGCTTTCAACTAGGGTGGCAACGCGGGTTAACTCCCGTCCCTTTGTATAGGGACGGGAGTTTTTTGTATTTTATAAAATAAAAGGAGGAGTATATAATGCTTGATATTAAATTATTACGTACAAACTTTGAAGAAGTAAAAGCAAAATTGCAGCATAGAGGCGAAGATTTAACGGAGTTTGGTCGTTTTGAAGAGCTTGATACGAGAAGAAGAGAATTACTTGTTCAAACAGAAGAACTAAAAAGTAAACGTAACGAAGTGTCTCAACAAATTTCAGTATTAAAGCGTGAAAAGAAAGATGCAGAAGCTTTAATTTTAGAAATGCGTGAAGTTGGAGAAAAAGTAAAAGATCTTGATAATGAACTTCGTAAAGTTGAAGAAGACTTAGAAAGATTAATGTTATCTATTCCAAATATTCCTCATGAATCTGCTCCAGTTGGTGAAACAGAGGATGATAATGTAGTAGCGCGTACTTGGGGAGAAGTGAAGGAATTTGCTTTTGAACCAAAACCACATTGGGATCTTGCTACAGATTTAGGAGTTTTAGATTTTGAGCGTGCTGGGAAAGTAACAGGAAGCCGCTTCGTATTTTACAAAGGTGCAGGCGCAAGATTAGAGCGTGCTTTAATTAGTTTTATGCTTGATCTTCATACTGACGAGCATGGATATGAAGAAGTGTTACCTCCGTATATGGTAAACCGTGCAAGTATGACAGGAACAGGACAACTTCCGAAGTTTGAAGAAGATGCATTCCGTATTGAAAGTGAAGATTACTTCTTAATTCCAACAGCAGAAGTACCTGTAACGAATATGCATCGTGATGAGATTTTAAATAAAGAGCAATTGCCTATAAGATATGCTGCATTTAGCTCTTGCTTCCGTTCTGAAGCAGGTTCAGCTGGTCGCGATACACGTGGTTTAATTCGCCAACATCAGTTCAATAAAGTAGAGCTTGTGAAGTTCGTAAAACCAGAAGATTCTTATGAAGAGTTAGAAAAATTAACAAATGATGCAGAACGCGTGTTACAATTATTAGAGTTGCCATATCGCGTTATGAGCATGTGCACAGGCGATTTAGGATTTACAGCAGCGAAGAAATACGATATTGAAGTATGGATTCCAAGCTATGGCACATATCGTGAAATTTCTTCTTGTAGTAATTTTGAAGCTTTCCAAGCGAGACGTGCAAATATCCGTTTCCGCCGTGAGCCAAACGGAAAACCAGAACATGTTCATACATTAAATGGATCTGGTCTTGCAATTGGACGTACGGTTGCAGCTATTTTAGAGAACTACCAACAAGAAGATGGTACAATTATAATTCCAGAAGTTCTTCGCCCTTATATGGGAGGAAAAACAGTTATTAAGTAAATTTAAACATTCATCGGTATGAGTGATTGGTAATTATGAGCGTTGTCAGTACTGTAATGTAGGAGGGGGAAAGTAAAATTTTCCTTTCCTCATAATTTATTTTAGTAGGGTTGACTAACTGTTTTTCTTTTGATATTATATTTGATGTCAATATGGAGGTATACCCAAGTCTGGCTGAAGGGATCGGTCTTGAAAACCGACAGGCGGCGAGAGTCGCGCGGGGGTTCGAATCCCTCTACCTCCTCCAGATATAATTGACAACAGCGCATATAAGTGGAGATTGGAGAACTCGTTACCAACACGTAACGAGTTTTTATTTTAAAACCAATCATAAAGTATGGTGTAAGGCGATTTTGTCCTTATTACACACTCATATTCCGATGATTATCTTCATAGATATGAAAGGAGTCAACATGGATCTTATTATACAAACGTTTCCTTTAGATGGAAAAACTTTATATTATGTACAATGTCCTGTCTGTAAGAACAATAGAATTTTAAACAGTGGTGCAAATGTATCGCGCATTATAAGCGATGATACATTCCGTAAACTTTGTGGTTGTACTTGTGATGTAAAGCAAGCTACGACAAAAGTAGAGGCGCCAAAAAAGGTTGAAAAACCAGCTGTAAAGAAAGAAGCAGCTCCAAAACGTACAGGTAAAGTATTAACGGCAGTGATTAACGGGAAAGAAATGACTGTTAAAGAGATTGCTGAAACATATGACATTAGTACAAGTACTGTTCGTCAGCGTATTAACGCTGGAAAACCTGAGAGTGAAATTATTGCTCCAACAAAGAAGAAGTAATTTAATAGGAAAACCCGTGCATATGCACGGGTTTTTTATTTTACAAGTTTACGTGTTTGTTTTAAGAAATGGCCAATTTTTTTAATGATTGGTTCGATTGAATCGCCATCTTTTAAAATATCGTATTCATTAATGTTTAATCGTAAAACAGGGCATGAATTGAAGTTGTTAATCCAGTTTTCGTAACGTCCGTGCATCTCTTTCCAATACTCAATTGGTGTTTGCTGCTCCATCGGGCGTCCGCGTTCTTGAATACGGTCTACAATATCATCGAAAGAACCTTCTAAGTAAATTAATAAGTCTGGATGAGGGAAGTAAGGAGTCATGACCATAGCATCAAATAAACCTTTGTATGTTTCATAATCAGTTTCCGTCATTGTACCTTTTTCATGATGCATCTTTGCGAAAATTCCAGTGTCTTCATAGATAGAACGGTCTTGAACAAAACCACCACCGTATTCAAAAATTCTCTTTTGTTCTTTAAATCGTTCTGCTAAGAAGTATACTTGCAAGTGGAAGCTCCAGCGTGTGAAATCGGCATAGAACTTGTCCAAATATGGATTAGAATCTACTTTTTCAAATGATGTGCGATAACCTAAAGCGTTAGCTAGTGCAGTTGTCATAGTTGATTTTCCGACACCTACTGTTCCAGCGATAGTAATTACTGCATCATTCGGTATATCATATTTTTGCCTTAAATTCATTATTATTTCGACTCCTTTAAGAGAGTATTTTGAAGGGCGGATAGGATGACGTTTAAATCATCGGGATTTTGTACAAAATCCATATCATCTCCGTTAAATTTCAACACTGGGATATCTGGATGGTCCTTTTTAAAAGTATCCATTGCTGTTTCGTAATCTTTTGTGAGCTGTAGTAAGTAATTTGGATCCATATTTTTTTCGAATTCTCTTCCGCGCATTGCGATTCGTTTTTGTAATGTTTCCAGGCTAGCTGTTAAATAAACGATGACATTTGGTACAGGCATATCTTGTGTAAGGATACGATAGATTTGCATGTATTTGTCATATTGAGAATCTTTTAATGTACGGGATGCGAAAATTAAATTTTTAAATATATGATAATCTGCTACTACTGGCTTCCTTTGATTCAAATACTTTATGTTAATGTCTTCTAGTTGTTTGTATCTATTACAAAGAAAGAACATCTCTGTTTGAAAACTCCATTCGTCGATGTCTTCATAGAACTTTCCTAAAAAAGGGTTTTCATCAACAATCTCTTTTAGTAAGTGGAGTTGCATGTGAGTTGAAATTTCCTTCGCAAGTGAAGTTTTTCCAACACCAATTGGTCCTTCAACCGTGATAAATGGTACTCCGGTCACGCTGTTTCCTCCTTTCAATCAGTGATTTGCCGTGACTACTAAAAACACAAAACAGAATTATTGTAGCACAAGAGGGAAGCGAGCGGGTTAATTTGATATAAAAAGTTAGAAAATAGATATATGTATTAATTAATTTTTATTTGAGATGACGGTATTATATTTGCTTTCAATGTAGCTTCCATTATTTTTAAAGCATGCAGATTGTCCTGATCATTGTTAGAGGCAATGCAATCCTGTGGTACATGCAGTGTATAATTTCTCATATGAGCATCGTTAGCAGTAAATAGGATACATATATTTCCGGCAACTCCTGTTAATATCAGATTTTCTATTTTTAAATAGCCCAATAAAGAATTCAAAGGCGTTTCATAAAAAGCAGAGTAATGTGGTTTAATAAAAATGTAATCATCAGAATGTGGAGCAATCTTATGAATTATATTTTCACTATACTCATTTGTACAATGAGTAATCAGTTGGTCAATATCAGATCTCCAAAGTTGATAATGGTCATTAACATAAATTATGGGATAGCCGAAGGCTTTCATTGTTTTCTTTAATTGTAAAATAGGATTTGTTATAGTTTCGCATTTTTTTGCCAGGATGGGCCCGTGGGAAAATTGAAAGTCATTAATCATATCAATAATGAGCAAAGCAGTGTTTTTCATATGTAATCCCCTCTCTTTTTCTTTTAGGGTGGATTGAATTTATAAAAGTTATCCCACGTGTAGTAAATGGAAAAAGGTTTATTTTATTTGTGATGAAAGGACTAGGTTATGGAACAAGATCAAGATATTTATTTTATGCAACTAGCGATAGAAGAGGCTAAAAAGGCAGAGGAAATACAAGAAGTACCAATTGGTGCAGTCATAGTGTTAGATGGTGAGGTAATTAGTGTCGCTCATAATTTAAGGGAAACTGAGCAACGATCAATCGCTCATGCCGAGTTGTTAGCGATTGATGAAGCTTGCAAAAAGCTAGGGACATGGCGTTTAGAAGATGCAACGTTATATGTAACCTTAGAGCCCTGTCCAATGTGTGCGGGTGGAATTGTTTTATCACGAGTGAAGCGAGTTGTATATGGTGCAAGTGATCCGAAGGGCGGATGTGCAGGAACATTAATGAATCTTTTAACAGATGAACGTTTTAATCATCAATGTGAAGTAGTCACTGGTGTATTAGAAGAAGAGTGCGGTACGTTGCTAACAAACTTTTTTAGAGAGCTTCGTAAAAAAAGAAAAGCGATAAAAAAATTAGAGAAAAGTAACGAGAATTAACGCATTTGCATTTTATAAAAAAACAAGTTATACTGATAATGCCTTTAATGAAGGCAACCGAATATTGGTTTTAACTTTGCCGTGCTAAGCGGGGAGGTAGCGGTGCCCTATACTCGCAATCCGCTCTAGCGAGGCCGAATCCCTTCTCGAGGTTATGTTGCTGTAAGGTCTGCCTTAAGTAAGTGGTGTTGACGTTTGGGTCCTGCGCAACGGGACCCCGTGAACCTTGTCAGGTCCGGAAGGAAGCAGCAATAAGCGGGTTTTCTCGTGTGCCGCAGGAGTGCCTGAACCGAGCTAACTGCTTGAGTAACGCTTATGGTACGTAATCGACAGAAGGTGCACGGCAGTTATATATGTATACAAAACTCACCTTGATACAAGGTGGGTTTTTTGTATGGAAAATAACTTTTGGAATCTATAAACAGAATGGGTTATAATATATAAGATAATAACCTTTGAGGGAGGCCGTATTTTCGTGTCATACCAAGCGTTATACCGAACATGGAGACCGCAAAAGTTCGAAGATGTAGTCGGTCAAAAGCACGTAACAAAAACGTTGCAAAATGCCCTTCTTCAAGAGAAAGTTTCACATGCTTATTTATTTTCTGGTCCGAGGGGAACAGGAAAAACGACGATTGCAAAAGTATTTGCAAAAGCAATTAACTGTGAACATGCTCCGGTAGCTGAACCTTGTAATGAATGTCCTTCTTGTTTAGGAATTACACAAGGATCTATTTCAGATGTATTAGAAATTGATGCGGCTTCAAATAACGGTGTAGATGAAATTCGAGATATAAGAGATAAAGTAAAATATGCTCCAAGTGCTGTAGAATATAAAGTATACATTATCGATGAGGTTCACATGCTTTCTATGGGTGCCTTTAATGCTCTTCTAAAAACTTTAGAAGAGCCACCAGGACATGTTATCTTTGTTTTAGCGACAACAGAACCACATAAGATTCCACCTACGATTATTTCGAGATGTCAGCGATTTGAATTCCGAAAAATATCAGTAAATGATATTGTTGAGAGATTATCGACGGTTGTGACAAATGAGGGTACGCAAGTAGAAGAGGAAGCACTACAAATTGTTGCTCGTGCTGCCGAGGGTGGTATGCGTGATGCACTTAGCCTTATTGATCAGGCTATATCTTATAGTGATGATGCAGTTACGACAGAAGATGTTTTAGCTGTAACAGGCTCTGTTTCTCAGCAATATTTAGGTAACCTAGTAGAATGTATACGTGAAAATGATGTATCAAGAGCATTACGTATCATAGATGAGATGATGAGTAAAGGGAAGGATCCAGTTCGATTTATGGAAGATTTCATTTACTATTATCGTGATATGCTTTTATATCAAACTTCACCACAACTAGAACATATGTTGGAACGAGTAATTGTAGATGATCAATTCCGCATGTTAAGTGAAGAAATGCAGCCGGAAGTAATCTATGAGATTATTCATAGTCTTAGTAAAGGGCAACAAGAGATGAAGTGGACAAACCATCCACGAATTTTCTTAGAAGTTGTGATGGTACAACTGTGTCAGCAGTTTATGATGCAAGCAAACGGTGCAGATCGTTTACAAGCGGTTATGAACAGAATGCAGCAACTGGAGAAAGAATTAGAACAAGTTAAAAAGAATGGTGTACCAGCTGGCGTGCAACCTGAAGTAAGAGAGACGCGTGCAACACCAAAACCAATGCGAACGGGAAGTATGAAAATTCCTGTTGGACGTGTAAATGAAGTGTTGAAGCAGGCGAAGCGTCAAGAATTAGAACAATTGAAAGCCGTATGGGGTGAGTTGTTAGGAAGACTCAAATCGTATAACAAAGTGGCATTTGCTGTTTTATTAGAAAATAGTGAGCCAGTAGCGGCTTCAGATGATACTTATGTGTTAGCATTTCAATATGAGATTCATTGTAAAATGGCGAGTGAAAATCGTGAAGCAATGGATACGCTGGAACAAATTCTTTTTGAATTGCTAAGTAAAAAGTTAAATATGATTGCTATCCCGAAAAGTGAATGGGGTAAAATTCGTGAGGACTTTTTACAACGTGAAGGCGGGGATTCTGAAGAAAGCCCAGAGCAAAAAGAAGATCCTCTCATAGAAGAAGCAGTAAAATTAGTAGGGCAAGAACTTATTGAAATAAAAGAATAACTATTATTAGGAGGAATTAAATATGATGCGTGGCGGAATGGGAAATATGAATAACATGATGAAACAAATGCAAAAGATGCAAAAAGACATGGCAAAAGCACAGGAAGAGCTTGGTGAAAAAACGGTTGAAGGTACAGCTGGCGGTGGAATGGTTTCTGTAATTGCAAATGGCCATAAGCAAGTTCTTGAAGTGAAAATTAAAGAAGAAGTTGTAGATCCAGAAGATATCGAAATGTTACAAGATTTAGTGCTAGCTGCAACGAATGATGCACTTAAAAAGGTTGATGAACTTTCAAATTCTACAATGGGTAAATTTACAAAAGGCTTAAACTTACCAGGTGGAATGTTCTAGGAGGATATTGATATATGCATTATCCAGAGCCAATATCAAAATTAATTGATAGTTTTATGAAATTGCCAGGAATCGGACCGAAAACAGCGGTTCGATTGGCATTTTTCGTATTAGATATGAAAGAAGACGATGTGTTAGGTTTTGCGAAAGCACTTGTGAATGCGAAGCGAGATCTAGCGTATTGTTCTGTATGCGGACATATTACTGACCGTGATCCTTGTTATATTTGTGATGATTCACATCGAGATCAAACGGTTGTCTGTGTCGTACAAGAACCGAAAGATGTAATCGCGATGGAAAAAATGAAAGAGTATCAAGGTGTATATCATGTGTTACGTGGTGCAATTTCCCCGATGGAGGGAATTGGACCGGAAGACATTAATATCCCGCAACTCTTAAAGCGACTGCACGATGAAACGGTACAAGAAGTGATATTGGCAACAAATCCTAACATTGAAGGGGAAGCTACAGCGATGTATATATCCCGCCTCTTAAAGCCGACAGGTATTAAAGTAACTCGTATTGCACATGGTCTACCAGTTGGTGGAGATTTAGAATATGCAGATGAAGTAACTCTGTCAAAAGCGCTAGAAGGCCGCAGAGAAGTATAAGAGGAGAAACAAAAATGTTCTTTCAAAAAAAGGGTAAATTGCGTAAAGAGTATGACGATAAGTTAATTGTACTATTAGAAAAAGTAAAGAATGAATGGTTACGTCAAAAGAGAATGGTTGAACAAAGTGTTGAGCCGTCTCCAGATGTAATTTGTTCTTTGAAAATAGCGGAGGCGAAATATTTCTTCTTGTTAAAAGAAGCGAAGCGTCGCCCTGTAAAAATGGAACAATGGTAAAAGGTTCTGCTTTTTAAGCAGAACCTTTTATTTTTTATTTGTTAAAGTAGAGGGGTTATTTCGTTTTAAAAGAATCGTTGAGGATTCTGATGGGTTTGTATGAAGAAAATGTTGCTGCGTAAAAGTTATCACAATGGGCCGACTGGAGTTGTAGGATAAACGTTCTTTTTTATCGTCTTGTCCCATACATATAGATATGTATAGGTCATTCATAAGGAGGAAAAAATGAATTCTACAATTATTATTGTTGGTATTCTATCTCTTGTTTTTATTTTTCTTGTTTTTGGTGTTTCTTCTAAACCATTGCGTTTTAT
>NZ_JBBOTW010000001.1:5047500-5095000 GCF_038050415.1 Bacillus sp. FSL M7-1020
GTACGAGAGGACCGGGATGGACGCACCGCTGGTGTACCAGTTGTTCTGCCAAGGGCATAGCTGGGTAGCTATGTGCGGAAGGGATAAGTGCTGAAAGCATCTAAGCATGAAGCCCCCCTCAAGATGAGATTTCCCATAGCGTAAGCTAGTAAGATCCCTGAAAGATGATCAGGTTGATAGGTTCGAGGTGGAAGCATGGTGACATGTGGAGCTGACGAATACTAATAGATCGAGGACTTAACCATATAATATGAAGCAAATGTTATCTAGTTTTGAAGGAATATGCCTTCATAGTTTGGTGATGATGGCAGAGAGGTCACACCCGTTCCCATACCGAACACGGAAGTTAAGCTCTCTAGCGCCGATGGTAGTTGGGACCTTGTCCCTGTGAGAGTAGGACGTCGCCAAGCAACTAAAACACAAGTCTTTTGACTTGTGTTTTTTTGTATTGTTAAACAGTGCATAAAAGAAGTAATGGTAATACAAACACGTTGCCCAAGAGTAAATCATATTATATAAGAGATGGATGTATATTTTTCTGTAAATTGTTAAGGAATAGAGGTATCAAATATGTTTATTTAAATACAGGGAGGGAAGGTTATGAAATTACAAAGTGAAATTTGCATTGTTTGTGAGACAAAAAGAGAAGAAGGTATATATGTTTATAATAATTTGATATGTCATGAATGTGAAAAAGATATGGTGAGTACTGAGACAGATGATCCAAAATATATACATTATTTAAAACAGCTTCGGAAGTTAGAAGTATCATATTTATAAATAGGCATCTGCCTATTATTTTTTTTGCCTTAATATCTGTATAATAGATACAGAATGAATAATAAGGAAGAGATAGATATGAATCAAAAGCGTATGCCTTTATATGAGGCGTTAATAGAGTTTAAAGAACGAGAACCACTGTCCTTTCATGTTCCAGGTCATAAGAATGGTGTAAACTTCCCTCAGGAAGCCATTGGGGAGTTTAAAGATATACTATCCATTGATGTAACCGAACTAACAGGGTTAGACGATTTACATAGTCCGTTTGAATGTATAGATGAAGCACAAAAATTATTAGCTGATGTATATGGTGCGGAAAAAAGTTATTTTTTAATTAATGGTTCAACGGTCGGAAATCTAGCAATGATTTTATCTTGCTGCGGTGAGCGTGATATTGTCCTTGTACAAAGAAATTGTCATAAATCAATCATTAATGGATTAAAACTAGCGGGTGCGAATCCAATTTTTCTAGACCCATGGATTGATGAGGCATATAACGTACCAGTAGGAATTGGTGATGAAGTTATTAAAGGGGCAATTAAAAGATATCCTAATGCTAAAGCCCTCATTTTAACGCATCCTAATTATTATGGTATGGGGATAGATTTAGAAGCAAGTATTGCTTATGCACATGCACATAAAATCCCTGTTTTAGTAGACGAAGCTCATGGAGCACACTTTTGCTTAGGGGAACCATTTCCAAAGTCAGCATTAGCATATGGTGCAGATATTGTGGTTCATTCTGCACATAAAACATTACCTGCGATGACAATGGGATCTTATTTACATATAAATAGTCATTTAGTGAATGAAGAAAGAGTTTCTGCTTATTTGAGTATGCTACAATCTAGTAGTCCGTCATATCCAATTATGGCTTCACTTGATATAGCGCGCTTTACACTAGCAAGTATAAAGGAAAAAGGTCATGATGAAATTGTCGAGTTTTTACGGAGATTTAAAAAAGGATTGTGTTCCATTTCGCAAATAGCTGTTTTACAATATCCGTTGCAAGATGATTTAAAGATTACTGTACAAACTCGTTGTCAGTTATCAGGATATGAATTACAGTCTGTATTTGAAAGGGCCGGAATATATACAGAAATGGCAGATCCATATAATGTCCTACTTATTTTACCTCTACAAGCAAAAGAGGAGTACATGAGGGCTATAGAGATAATTCGAGTTGCGTTGGAACATTATGAGGTGAAAGACAAGAACGAATCTATTCGTTATACTTATAAAAGAGAATCCTCTCCTTTACCGTATACATATAAACAATTAGAAGGATACAAAACAAAAGTAGTACCTATAGAAGAAGCGGTAGGGATGATAGCGGCGGAAATGATAATTCCATATCCGCCTGGAATTCCATTGATTATGTATGGAGAGAGAATTACTTCAGAACATAAAGAACAAATTATGTATTTAGAGAAAACAGGAGCTCGTTTTCAAGGTAGCACGAAAGATATGAAAGTGTATGATATAGAAAGTAGGTTTTAGGATGAAGGGATTATTTGTAACAATTGAGGGGCCAGAAGGTTCGGGTAAAACAACGTTAATTAAAAAATTATTACCATACTTTGAGCAAAAAGAACAAAAGATAATGGCGACGAGAGAACCAGGTGGTATAGCAATTTCTGAAGATATTAGAACAATTCTACATAAACAAGAATATACGATGATGGAAGCACGTACAGAGGCGCTTCTTTATGCTGCTGCACGTAGACAACATTTAGTAGAAAAAGTTATGCCAGCGCTTAATGAGAACTATCTTGTATTATGTGATCGTTTTATAGATAGCTCTTTAGCGTATCAAGGATATGCAAGAGGCTTAGGAATGGATAAAGTATTTGAAATAAATCGCTTCGCAACAGAAGACTGTATGCCTAGTGTAACGATTTACTTAGACATTGAACCAGAGATTGGTTTAGCTCGCATTGAAAAAGATGCGGGGCGCGAAGTGAATCGATTAGATATGGAAGATATCTCTTTCCATAAACGTGTACGTGAAGGGTATTTAGAAGTTGTAGAACGTTTTTCTGATCGTATTGTATTAGTAAATGCTGATCAACCAATGGAAAAACTTATAGAAGAAGTTGTTCAGATTATAGAAGATAAATTGTTATAATAGAAGGAAAGAATGAAATAAGTGAGGTATGCATTATGAAGAAGACGTGGGAGCAGCTTTCTGCTATACAGCCCATCGGTGTAAAAATGTTGATGAATAGCATTGCAAAAGAGCGTATATCCCACGCTTACTTGTTAGAAGGAGGGAAAGGAACAGGGAAGTTTGCAACAGCGATTCAAATGGCAAAGAGTTTCCTCTGCTCTCAAAGGAATGAGGTAGAACCATGTCATGTATGTACAAATTGTAAACGAATTGACTCAGGTAACCACCCTAACCTACATATTGTAAAACCAGATGGATTATCTATTAAAAAGCAACAAATTCATGATTTACAGGAAGAATTTTCAAAAACAGGATTAGAGGCAAATAAAAAAGTTTATATTATCGAGCATGCAGATCGTATGACAGCAAATGCGGCAAATACACTATTGAAATTTCTAGAGGAACCGAGTAGTGATACAACAGCTATTTTACTTACTGAACAAAGTCATCAAATTTTAAATACGATTTTATCTCGCTGTCAAGTTGTTACATTTAGACCGTTACCTACGGAGTCTTTAAGTAGAAGATTACAGGATGAAGGCATTACATCCTCTTTATCAACTCTAGCTGCACAGCTTACGAATAGTTTTGATGAAGCTTTAGCTTTATGTAATGATGAATGGTTTGCACAAGCACGAACTTTAGTGATAAAATTATGTGAAGCGCTCGAAAAAGATAAAGCCTCTATTTTTTTTGTACAAGAAAAATGGGGAAAACACTTTGGAGAGAAAGAACAGTTACAGCAAGGTTTAGATATGTTGCTCCTTATTTATAAGGATTTATTATATGTTCAACTTGGAGAAGAAGATCGTCTTGTTTTTCATGAGCAGAAAGAGATGTTTGAATCTTTTTCCTATACTCAGAAGCGCATTGTATCAGCTCTCTTTAATATATTAGAGGCAAAAAATAGAATCAACGCTAATGTAAATGCGCAGCTTGTGTTCGAACAGTTAGTGTTGCGGTTGCAGGAGGGATGACCGTTTTGTATGATGTAGTAGGTGTTCGCTTTAAGAAGGCCGGCAAGGTATATTACTTTGATCCGAATCAGTTCGATATCTCTGAGAATGAGTTTGTAATTGTAGAAACGGTAAGAGGTATTGAATACGGAAAAGTAGTTATTACCAAAAAGCAAGTTGATGAAAACGATGTTGTGTTACCGTTAAAAAAGGTTATTCGTATCGCAAATGAAAATGATCGTACCATTGTTGACGAGAACAAACATGCTGCGAAAGAGGCATATCAAGTTTGTCAACAAAAGGTAGTAGAGCATAATCTAGATATGAAACTTGTAGATGTAGAGTATACGTTCGATCGTAATAAGATTATTTTCTACTTTACTGCAGATGGTCGGATTGATTTCCGCGAACTAGTGAAAGACTTAGCGGCAATTTTTAGGACGAGAATTGAACTAAGACAAATTGGTGTTCGTGATGAAGCGAAGATGCTTGGTGGTATTGGTCCATGTGGTCGTATGCTTTGTTGTTCTACTTTTTTAGGAGATTTTGAACCTGTATCCATTAAAATGGCAAAGGATCAAAATTTATCATTAAATCCTGCAAAAATTTCTGGTTTATGTGGTCGCTTAATGTGTTGCTTAAAATATGAGAATGATGAATATGAGGCAGCAAAGGAACAACTTCCTGATTTAGATCAACGTATACAAACACCACATGGTACTGGCCGTGTTATCGGATTAAATATTTTAGAAAGATTAATTCAAGTGGAGCTAGTAGACAAGGAACGGATAGTAGAATATACGTTAGATGAGTTAGTGAATAAAGGGGTCGTTTCGAGTCAAACCACAGATTAATGAGGTGGGTGCTTGTGGAGAAAAAAGATATTTTTGCATCGGTTTCTAGTATGGAAGAGCAAATTGGACATTTATATAAACAGTTGGGTGAATTAAAACAACATCTTGCAGAGTTGTTGGAAGAAAATCAACATATAAAAATGGAAAATGAAAATTTGCGACACCGTTTTGAAGAAGTGCAGAATAAAGAAAAACAAAAAGCTCAAAAACGTAAAGAAGTGAAGCCGAAGACGGATATTGGTGAAGGCTATGACAATTTAGCAAGACTATATCAAGAAGGTTTCCATATTTGCAATCTACATTATGGAAGTGTACGTAAAGAGGGAGATTGTTTATTCTGTCTGTCATTTTTAAATAAAAAGTGAAATTACCTTTCCAATTATAATTGGAAAGGTAATTTTTTATACATGAGAATAGAACAAAATGTATTTGTATATTAGTAGAAGATGAAATAGGGTAGGTTAAGTGTAAGAAAAGGAGTAATATATGAATTTATACGAAGATGAACGTTTAGATTATTTATTAGCGCAAGATATGAAGATTATACAAAGTCCATCGGTGTTTAATTTCTCTTTAGATGCCGTTTTACTTGCAGATTTTGCTTGGGTGCCAATTCAAAAAGGAAATTTACTTGATTTGTGCACAGGTAATGCGGTTGTGCCCCTTCTATTAAGCACGAGAACAAAAGGGAATATTACAGGTGTGGAAATTCAAGAACGTTTATATGATATGGGAATAAGAAGTGTTCAATACAATAAGTTAGAAGAAAGAATTCAACTCATACATGGAGATTTGAAAGATATGCCAGAGAAACTTGGGCGCCATCAATATGATGTTGTTACATGTAACCCTCCTTATTTTCAAACACCTCAAACGTCTGAGAAAAATATGAATGAACATTTAGCAATAGCTCGTCATGAAATTATGTGTACGTTAGAAGATGTTGTATCTGCAAGTAGTCAGCTAGTAAAACAAGGTGGGAAAGTAGCGTTTGTACATCGCCCAGGTCGTTTACTCGACATTGTTACATTAATGCGTAAATACAAAATTGAACCAAAGCGTGTGCGATTTGTTTATCCTAAGGCAGGTAAAGAAGCAAATACATTGTTAATTGAAGGAATTAAGGATGGGAACGCAGATTTGAAAATCCTACCACCTCTTTTTGTATACGAAGAAAATAACGAATATACAAAGGAGATTCGTTCAATTTTATATGGAGAAGAATAAGCATTGTTTTTATGTGGTGGAATGTTCTGATGGAAGTTATTATGCTGGATATACAAATCATATAGAAAAACGGATTCAGACTCATAATAGTGGAAAAGGTGCTAGATATACACGTGCTAGACTTCCAGTTGTTTTAAGGTATGTAGAGAATCATGAGGATAAACGAACAGCTATGCAGGCTGAATATCATTTTAAGCAGTTAACGAGAAAACAAAAAGAAGAATATATGCAAAAAGGAGAACGCTATGTGGCAGCAAAAAAGCTTTCAACAAAATGAAAAGGGGATGTTATATCTAGTACCTACTCCAATTGGAAATTTAGAAGATATGACATTTCGTGCAATTCGGATTTTAAAAGAGGTAGATGTTATTGCAGCGGAAGATACAAGACAAACCAAAAAACTTTGTAATTATTTCGAAATTGAAACACCTGTCATGAGTTACCATGAGCATAATAAAGAAGTAAGTGGAAAGAAAATATTAGAGAAGCTAGAGGAAGGGAAGAATATAGCACTTGTTAGTGATGCTGGTATGCCGTGTATTTCCGATCCAGGCTACGATATTGTTGTCGAGGCCGTAGCTGAGCAATATCATGTGGTTCCGCTTCCTGGGGCAAATGCAGCCCTTACAGCGTTAATTGCATCTGGTCTTGAAACAAAGCAGTTTTATTTCTATGGATTTTTACAAAGAAATAAAAAGGAAAGAAAAATGGAATTAGAAAAACTTCGCTATGTGCAAACTACAATGATGTTTTATGAAGCACCTCATCGTCTAGATGACACTTTAATCTCGATGCAAGAAGTGTTAGGCAATAGAGAAATTGTATTATGTCGAGAGTTAACGAAAAAGTTTGAGGAATTTATTCGAGGAACAATCGAAGAAACAATTGAATGGACGAAGCAAAATGAAGTTCGTGGTGAGTTTTGCATTTTAGTAGCTGGTTCAACGGAAGAACCTGCTCCAGAAGAACAATGGTGGGAATCTATTTCAGTATATGATCATATTGAACATTATATAAATGAAAAAGGCATGAATTCAAAAGAGGCGATAAAAACAGTCGCTAAAGATCGGGATTTGTCGAAACGCGATGTATATCAAATCTATCATGTCGATAAAAAATAAGCTTCTCATAATTGAGAAGCTTATTTTGCTGTTTCGATATAATCTTGAAGTTCGTTTAAGATTTGCTCAGCGCCTTCTTTGCTTAAGATAATTTTACCTTCAGCTAAAGATAGGTTACCATCAGATACTTCACCAGTTACTTGGCAAGTCATGTTTGGTTTATATTTTTTTAAGATGATTTTTTCGTCATCAACATAGATTTCAAGTGCATCCTTTTCTGCAATACCTAAAGTACGGCGTAATTCGATTGGAATTACAACACGACCTAATTCATCAACTTTACGAACAATACCAGTAGATTTCATAATTCTTTTCCTCCTAAATAAATAGTTTATAAGTTTCGAGTCTATTTTTTTGATTCGTCATTTTTCGACAAAATACCCTATGGACATATGATACCAATCATTTACATTTCCGTCAATTCTTAAATTCTATATTTTTTAAAAAGATTTATAGATTTCTTACTTCTTATATATAATAGAATGGGAGTAATTTTTGCAATTATTTTCTGAAAAATATATTTATTTAAAAGTAGGGTTGTATATTTTGTTTGAATATGAGTAATAGATGATAAAGATATGTAGCATTAACTGGTGTTTATCCCGCGTTAACGAGCAATAAGATTCCCGCTTTAAAATGCGGTTGGAGCAAAGAAGTTAAGTTGGAGTCGGGCTGCTCGTAAAAGCTTGATTAGTGAGAGTTAATAATTTGTGGGGGATAAACACCCCTACGGATTAAAGTTTCACTTTATATATGAGTTTTTGATATACTATTTATAAATACATATGAGGTTATTCGGGAGGTCCAAAACAATGACAAAGGAAAATAAGTCCTTTTATATTACTACCCCAATTTATTATCCAAGTGGAAAGTTACACATTGGACATGCTTATACGACAGTAGCAGGAGATGCAATGGCACGATATAAGCGTATGCAAGGCTACAATGTTCATTATCTAACAGGAACTGATGAGCATGGGCAGAAGATCCAAAAGAAAGCAGAAGAGTTAAATGTGACACCACAAGCATACGTGGATAATATTGTTGCAGGAATTAAAGAGCTTTGGGAGAAAATGGATATCTCTTATGATGATTTTATTCGCACAACTGAAGATCGTCACAAAGATGTTGTCGAAAAGATCTTCAAGCAACTAGTAGACCAAGGTGATATTTATCTTGATGAATATGAAGGTTGGTATTCTGTACAAGATGAAACATTCTATACAGCGCATCAATTAGTAGATCCAATTATGGAAGGTGACAAAGTAGTTGGAGGAAAAAGTCCAGATAGTGGTCATGATGTAGAACTTGTTCGTGAAGAATCATATTTCTTTAGAATGGGTAAATATGTCGACAGACTATTAAAGTTCTATGAAGATAATCCACATTTTATTCAGCCAGAGTCTCGTAAAAATGAAATGATTAATAACTTCATTAAACCAGGATTAGAAGATTTAGCAGTTTCTCGTACTTCATTTGATTGGGGAGTTCGTGTTCCAGGCAACCCAAAACATGTTATTTACGTATGGGTTGATGCATTATCTAACTATATTACAGCATTAGGTTATGGAACAGAAAATGAAGAGATGTATAAGAAATTCTGGCCGGCAGATGTGCATTTAGTCGGAAAAGAAATTGTTCGTTTCCATACAATTTATTGGCCAATCATTTTAATGGCATTAGATTTACCTCTTCCGAAAAAGGTCTTTGCTCATGGCTGGATTTTAATGAAGGATGGAAAAATGAGTAAGTCAAAAGGAAACGTAGTAGATCCAGTTACATTAATTGATCGTTACGGATTAGATGCATTACGTTATTACTTACTTCGAGAAGTTCCGTTCGGATCTGATGGTGTATTCACACCAGAAGGATTTGTTGAACGTATCAACTTCGATTTAGCAAATGACTTAGGTAACTTATTAAATCGTACAGTAGCTATGATTGATAAGTACTTTAACGGAGAAATACCTGCATTTAAAGCAAATGTAACGGAATTCGATGAAACGTTAGTAACGTTTGCAAAAGATACATTGCAAAAAGTAGAAGACGCAATGGAAAATATGGAATTCTCTGTAGCGCTAAGCTCAATTTGGCAATTGGTTAGCCGTACGAATAAATATATTGATGAAACACAACCGTGGGTATTAGCGAAGGATGAAAATGATCGTGAAAAGTTAGCTTCTGTAATGGCTCATTTAGCAGAAGTACTTCGTCAAACAGGTATTATGCTTATGCCATTCTTAACAGTAGCACCAAGCAAGATGTTTGCTCAACTTGGTCTTACTGAAGAAGCACATAAATCTTGGGAAAGCCTATCTACAATTGGATGTATTCCAGGTGGAACAAAAGTAGAAAAAGGAAACCCAATTTTCCCTCGTTTGGAAATGGAAGTAGAAGTAGAGTATATTAAAGAACAAATGAAGAGCTCTGCGCCTAAAGTAGAAGAGAAAAAAGAAGAAGAACCGCAGGCAGAAGAAATTACAATTGATGATTTCTTTAAAGTAGAATTACGAGTAGCTGAAGTAATATCGGCTGAACCTGTAAAAAAAGCAGATAAGCTGTTAAAAATCCAGCTTGATTTAGGTACAGAAAAGCGCCAGGTTGTTTCAGGTATCGCAAAATTCTATTCTCCGGAAGACTTACAAGGTAAAAAAGTTATTTGTGTAACAAACTTAAAACCTGTAAAATTACGCGGTGAATTATCACAAGGTATGATTTTAGCGGGTGAAGAGAATGGAGTATTGTCATTAGCAACAATCGACCAAAATCTTCCGAATGGTACAAAAATCAAGTAATTAAGGCAAGAAAAGAGATGTTTCACGTGTAACATGTGTGAAGCGTCTTTTTTCTTTTTAAATTTCCTTTTTTTGCATTAAAATTGTAGTATTGTTATCGTTGAGTTAGAAAGAAAATCGTTTTTCTCTATGATAGAATTGATTTCAATATAAAAGGAGTTATTTATTATGTTGTTTGATACACATTCACATTTAAATGCAGAGCAGTTTGAAGAAGATTTACAAGAAGTTATTGCACGAATGAAAGAAGCTGGAGTTACATATACAGTTGTTGTTGGATTTGATGAAGTAACGATAAAAAAAGCGATTGAATTAGCTGAGGCTTATGATTTTATTTACGCTGCAGTTGGATGGCATCCTGTAGATGCTATCGACATGAAAGAAGAACATTTAGCTTGGTTAGAAGAATTAGCTTCACATCCTAAAGTCGTTGCAATTGGAGAAATGGGACTAGATTATCACTGGGATAAGTCTCCTAAAGAAATACAGAAGGAAGTATTCCGTAAACAAATTGCATTAGCTAAAAAAGTGAAATTACCAATCATTATACATAACCGTGATGCAACTCAAGATATTGTTGATATTCTAGAGGAAGAGAATGCGGCTGAAGTAGGAGGTATTATGCATTGCTTTAGTGGTAGTGTCGAAGTAGCACAGCGATGTGTTGATATGAACTTTTTAATTTCATTAGGTGGACCGGTTACATTTAAAAATGCTAAGAAACCGAAAGAAGTTGCAGTAGAGATTCCCTTAGAGAAATTGTTAATAGAGACGGATTGTCCATATTTAACACCACATCCATTTCGAGGGAAGCGAAATGAACCGAGTTATGTAAAGCTTGTAGCAGAAGAAATTGCGAATTTAAAAGGGATTTCTTATGAGGAAGTAGCAGAAGTTACAACAAAAAATGCAAAGGCTTTATTTGGTGTTGAATAAAAAAGGAATGGGAGAACCCATTCTTTTTTATTTTTTGAGAAAAGAAATAGTAGAAGCGAAAGAGAAGATAAGGGGAAATTAGGAAGTGTTACAATAAGGAGAGAGAACAAAGTTTGTACCAGTCTATTTTTTAAAATGTAAGAATGGGGAAAATAATAATGGAAAAGTCGTCATTTTTTTGTTTTACTAAGTAGAGACGAAATGAGTGTGGAGGCAAGCATGAAAATTAAAGAGATTATCGTTGTAGAAGGTAAAGATGATACAGTTGCAATTAAGCGTGCTGTTGATGCGGATACAATTGAAACGAACGGTTCAGCAATCGGTGATCATGTTATTGAGCAAGTTAAATTAGCGCAGCAAAAACGAGGCGTTATTATTTTTACAGATCCGGATTATCCAGGAGAGCGTATTCGAAAAATTATTTCTGACAAGGTACCTGGATGTAAGCATGCTTTCTTACCGAAGGAAGAAGCGCTTGCTAAAAGAAAAAAAGGTGTTGGAATTGAACACGCTTCTAATGAATCGATTCGCCGTGCTTTAGAGAATATACATGAAGAAATGGAAGCTTACACAAGTGAAATTAGTTGGAGTGATCTAGTCGATGCAGGCTTAGTGGGCGGAGAAATGGCAAAGAGTCGCAGAGAAAGAATGGGTAAGCTATTAAAGATTGGTTATACAAATGCAAAACAGTTACATAAACGTTTACAGATGTTTCAAGTTTCAAAAGAGACGTTTGCAGAAGCTTATAAACAAGTAATACAGGAGGAAAAGAAATGAAAGATATCGCAACGCCGAATCGTACGAAAGACATTGTTGAAAAGTATGGATTCTCATTCAAAAAAAGTTTAGGACAAAATTTCTTAATTGATACAAATGTATTAAATCGTATTGTTGATCACGCAGAAATCGGTTCAGAAAGTGGTGCAATTGAGATTGGACCAGGTATCGGTGCGTTAACAGAGCAGTTAGCGAAGCGTGCTAAAAAAGTGGTGGCTTTTGAAATTGATCAAAGATTATTACCAATTTTAGACGAGACGTTAGCTCCATATAGTAACGTTACAGTTATAAATAAAGATGTACTAAAGGCAGATGTACACGAAGTGTTTAGTGAGCAATTTGAAGAAGGACAAGATGTAATGGTAGTAGCTAATTTACCATACTATATTACAACGCCAATTTTATTTAAATTGCTTGAAGAAAAATTACCGGTTCGTGGATTTGTTGTTATGATGCAAAAAGAAGTTGGAGATCGTTTAGCTGCTAAACCTGGAACGAAAGAATATGGTTCTTTATCAATTGCTATTCAGTATTATACAGAGGTAGAAACAGTTATGACTGTACCGCGTACAGTGTTTGTACCACAACCAAATGTTGATTCTGCGATTATCCGTCTTCTAAAGCGTCCGAAACCAGTTGTAGAAGTGACAAATGAGACTTTCTTCTTTGAAGTAGTAAGAGCAAGTTTCGCACAGCGCCGTAAAACTTTAATGAATAATTTATCGAATAATTTAAATGGTTTCCCGAAAGATAAAGAGCTGTTGGATCGAATTTTAACAGAAGTAGGAATTGATCCAAAGCGAAGAGGCGAAACGCTATCTATCGAAGAGTTTGCAACATTAAGTAACGCATTAGTTCTTCATAAGTTATCATAAGGATATGAAAGGGACAGTTCAATTTGAGCTGTCCCTTTTGTCACCTTTCCTTTCCTAAATTCATACTTTAAAAACAGGTAAGATGGCCTAACGAGTTTGGAGGTAGGAGAATGGCTTTACATGTTGGAGAATTAGTGGAACGATATTCTCATAATAGGGATATCCTTTTTCGTATTATAGAAATAAAAGGCGAGATAGCTATATTGTTTGGGGAGGAAATTAGACTTGTGGCAGATGCGCCGCTTGAAGATTTAATTAGTATAGATCAACGAGAACATAAAAAAAGAGTGAAGCGTGAAAAAGAAACAATGGAGCGCACGTACCGTTTATTTCAACAAGATTATGTATTGATGAAACAAAGGCATGAACACACTTCAACTGGTGGATACACAAGTGAAGTGAATTACTTTCAAATGCCAGGACGCGTATTGCATATAGATGGGGACCCTTTGTATTTGCGCAAGTGTTTAGACCTATATAATAAAATTGGTGTTCCTGTACAAGGTGTTCATTGTAAGGAAACAGAGATGCACGAAAAGGTAGTAGACTTAATAGATCATTTCCGCCCAGACATTTTAGTTATTACAGGACACGATGCCTATACAAAATCCAAAGGGGTAAAGGGAGATTTAGCAGCATATAGGCATTCAAGGCATTTTGTACAGGCTGTCCGAGAAGTACGAAAAAAATATCCATCATTGGATCAACTTGTTATTTTTGCTGGGGCGTGTCAATCGCATTTCGAGGCGTTAATTCGAGCGGGTGCTAACTTTGCTAGTTCTCCGTCTAGGATTAACATTCATGCACTAGACCCTGTGTATGTGGTTGGTAAAATTAGCTTCACTTCATTTATGGAGAGAGTAAATGTATGGGATGTTGTACGTAATACGATTACTGGTGAAAAAGGACTGGGTGGAATTGAAACGAGAGGGATTTTACGAACAGGATTACCCTTCCAACATTATGAAGAATAAGCAAGGTACATACGTATCTTGCTTTTTTATGCGTAAGAGAATGAAATGAATTTGGATAAAAAGTGGTAAGAGCGTAAAGACTATACAATGATACTTTTACAATATAGTATTTCTTCTATCTATTCGAACGCATGATGCTTTTATAATGATATAGTCTGTGAATTGCGGTTAATAATTGGGATAGATATATCGTGTTTTAAGTGTTCAATCTAAATTACAGCGAGGTGTAGCAAGGTATATGTCAAAACGTTTAGATGAAATTAAAAGCGAATTAGATCACCATCTTGGACAGCGACTTATGTTAAAGGCGAATAGCGGAAGAAGAAAAACAGTGGAGCAATCAGGTGTACTTGCAGAAACTTATCGTTCTGTGTTTGTTGTACAGTTAGACCAACAAGAAGATGCATTGCAACGTGTATCTTATAGTTATGCAGATGTTTTAACAGAGACGGTAGAGTTAACATTTTATGGTGAACCCCATAATGAAATTATTTTATAACTCATGTGTCGTTACATATATTCCCACAAATGAAAAGTTATATTATTTTGCATACTAATTATACCGTAGCAAAATAAGGGGGGACTCTGCATTGAGTAGACGAAGAGGTGTCATGTCAAACCAGTTTAAAGAAGAGCTAGCAAAAGAGCTGGGCTTTTATGATGTTGTTCAGAAAGAAGGATGGGGCGGAATTCGTGCGAAAGATGCTGGTAATATGGTGAAACGCGCTATAGAAATTGCAGAACAGCAATTAATGAAACAAAACCAGTAGTTGTAAGATTACTTTCTATGCTACGGTAGCCGAGGAGAGATTCCTCGGCTTTTTGTACTCTGAAAGGTGCCATCATTTTACATAAGTAGTTTCATTCTGAATGCTTTTCGTTATAATTAGGGAAGTGTCATCGTCTTACTATAAATTTATGGTAAAATAAACGATAAAAGATTGAGTACATAGAGTGGGTGAATAGATTGAAGCTACTAGTGAAAGCACCAGCAAAGATTAATCTGTCGTTAGATGTACTGGGAAAAAGACAAGACGGATATCATGAAGTGAAAATGATTATGACAACAATTGATTTAGCGGATCGTTTAGAACTAATGGAATTAGCAGAAGACCGTATTGAAATTTTATCCCATAATCGGTATGTCCCAGACGACCAACGAAATTTAGCTTATCAAGCAGCGAAATTATTAAAAGAGAAGTTTAATGTGAAAAAAGGTGTATCTATTACTATTGAAAAAACGATTCCAGTAGCAGCTGGATTAGCAGGTGGAAGTAGTGATGCAGCAGCGACATTACGTGGTCTTAATAAATTATGGAATTTAGGGCTTACAATTGACGAATTAGCAGAGCTTGGCTCAGAAATTGGATCAGATGTATCGTTCTGTGTATATGGAGGGACAGCAATTGCCACTGGAAGAGGAGAGCGAATTGAGCATATAAAAACGCCACCTTCTTGTTGGGTTATTTTAGCGAAGCCACATATTGGTGTATCTACTGCTGACGTGTATGGAAATTTAAAACTAAATCGAGTTACACATCCAAATGTAGATAAAATGGTTGATGTCATCAATGCTGGGGATTACAAAGGGATTTGTGATACTGTTGGTAACGTCTTAGAAGATGTAACATTTAAGATGCATCCCGAAGTTGCTCGTATTAAAGCACAGATGAAACGATTTGGAGCAGATGCTGTATTAATGAGTGGAAGTGGTCCAACTGTATTCGGACTTGTACACCATGATTCGCGAATGCATCGCATTTATAACGGATTAAAAGGATTTTGTGAACAAGTATATGCGGTACGTTTATTAGGAGAGCGAGAAACGCTTGAATAAAGACGTATAATACGTTATGATTTGTTTAGAATATTCGTGATTTGAGGTGGGCGTATGAAAATTAGACGAAGTACAAGATTAGTCGATATGACATATTACTTGTTACAAAACCCTCGTCAGCTAGTTTCTCTCACTTTTTTTGCTGAAAGGTATCAATCGGCTAAATCCTCTATTAGTGAAGATTTAGTTATTATTAAGCAAACGTTTGAACAACAAGGGGTCGGCACATTGCAAACGGTACCAGGAGCAGCAGGAGGAGTGAAATATATACCATATATAAGTGAAGAAGAGGCAGATCTAATTATTGATGAGCTTTGTAGCTTATTTGAAAATCCAGATCGTATTTTGCCTGGCGGTTACTTATACATGACAGATCTTTTAAGTAATCCTCGTCATATTAATGGTGCAGGTCGTTTGTTTGCTTCTGTCTTTGCTAGGCAACCAATCGATGCAGTTATGACGGTAGCAACAAAAGGGATTCCACTTGCTTATGCAGTGGCAAACTACTTAGATGTACCGGTAGTAATTGCGAGGAAAGATAATAAGGTAACAGAAGGTCCAACTGTTAGTATTAACTATGTATCAGGTTCTTCTAAACGAATACAAACAATGACGTTGGCAAAGCGTAGTCTTCCAGAGGGATCAAACGTTTTAATTATTGATGATTTCATGAAAGCTGGCGGAACAATTCAAGGTATGATGAGTATGCTAGAAGAGTTTAAGGCTAATGTTGTTGGTATCGGTGTATTAGTAGAATCCACAGATATCGAAGAACGACTTATTAATAATTTTGTATCATTAATTCGCCTTTCAGAAGTTGATGTGAAAGAAAAATCGATTCAAGTGGAGAAGGGGAATTATTCACTTACACCATTTGATGAAGGACTTGTAGAGGTTGAATAAAAAAGGTAAAGCAAATGGCTTTATCTTTTTTTTATTCTATTTATAAATTATAAAATAGATGGACAAACTGCTTTTCGTGCACTATTTTTAAAGAGTAAAAATAAATAATAAAAGGGTGAAAAAATATGAAAGTTGTTCAAACAAGCAAGGCACCACAAGCAATTGGACCTTATTCACAAGGGATTATTGTAAATAATATGTTTTACAGTTCAGGACAAATTCCATTAACAGCAAGTGGAGAGCTTGTAACGGGAGATGTAACAGTACAAACAGAACAAGTATTTGAAAATTTACAAGCAGTATTAGAAGAAGCAGGTGCTTCATTTGATACGGTAATAAAAACAACAGTATTCTTAAAAGATATGGATGATTTTAATGCTGTTAATGAAGTATACGGTTCTTATTTCTCTACTCATAAACCAGCACGTTCTTGTGTACAGGTAGCAAAATTACCGAAAGATGTTTCAGTTGAAATCGAAGTAATCGCCCTAGTTAAGTAACCTTTTGTAAGCGATAACCTCTACTAATCCTTATATTCAATTGCAATAAAAATTTTTATCTTAAAAATTTTTAAAAAATTAAAGGGAAAATAGAAAATTTGTGGAATTTATACAAATATATCGCTTATTTAGAAAAGGGTGGTGAACACAAGATGGAAGTGACTGACGTAAGATTACGCCGCGTAAACACAGAAGGCCGCATGAGAGCAATTGCCTCTATTACTCTAGACCATGAATTTGTTGTTCATGATATTCGTGTAATTGATGGTAATAATGGATTATTTGTAGCAATGCCAAGTAAACGTACTCCAGATGGAGAATTCCGTGACATTGCACATCCGATTAATTCTAATACACGCTCTAAAATTCAAGATGCGGTTTTAACGGAGTATCATCGTTTAGGCGAGTTAGAAGAGGTTGAGTTTGAAGAAGCAGGTGCTTCGTAAAATTCGAATGAAAAGGCTTTTGAAAGAAAGTCTTATAATTTTGTAGCAAACTCCTGTAAGCATTTACAGGAGTTTGTTTTTTTTTGACTTTATATAATTTATATTTAAAACATTCATCGTTTATTAAAATGAAGAGAAGAAACTACTAATTTTTTCAAAATCATTTTAAATAGTATAGCTTATTTCTTAAAAAAGATACTAAAGAGTAAAACATCTTATAAGAATTATGGTAAAATTTAATAGTTAAAATGTGTTTCTTGAAATATATGATGATTTAGGATAATATCGTTAATGGATAAATAGGTTGCGATGGAGGGTCTATATGTCAAACAGATTTGCAGTGATTCTAGCTGCAGGTAAAGGCACACGTATGAAGTCTAAGCTATACAAAGTGCTGCATCCTGTATGTGGAAAACCTATGGTACAACACGTAGTCGATCAAGTAACTCAATTAGGATTGCAGAAACTTGTAACGGTCGTTGGACATGGTGCTGAAATGGTACAAGAACAGCTAGGAAACGTAAGTGAGTTTGCATTACAAGCAGAACAACTTGGTACAGCGCATGCTGTAGATCAAGCTGCTAGCGTACTTGCAAATGAAGAAGGAACAACTTTAGTTATTTGTGGTGATACACCTTTAATAACTGCTGAAACGATGGAAGCATTACTTCAGCAACACAAAGAAGCAGGAGCAATGGCAACTGTGCTAACAGCATACATAGAAGAGCCTGCTGGATATGGCCGTATCGTTCGTAACGAAAATGGTCATGTTGAAAAGATCGTTGAGCATAAGGATGCAAATGAAAAAGAATTAGCTATTAAAGAAATCAATACAGGTACGTATTGTTTTGATAATAAAGCTTTATTCGCTTCACTTTCTAAAGTTTCAAATGATAACGTACAAGGTGAATATTACCTTCCAGATGTTATTGAGATTTTAAAAAATGAAGGTCATATCGTATCAGCTTATCAAACAGAGCACTTCGATGAAACGTTAGGTGTTAACGACAGAGTCGCTCTATCGCAAGCGGAAATTATTATGAAAAATCGTATCAACCGAAAGAACATGGTAAATGGTGTTACAATTATTGATCCAAGTAACACGTATATTTCTGCTGATGCAATTATCGGTAGTGATACAGTTCTTCATCCAGGAACAATTATTGAGGGAAACACTGTAATTGGTTCTGATTGTGAAATTGGACCGCATACAGTAATTCGCGATAGTGAAATTGGAGATCGTACGACAATTCGTCAATCTACTGTACATGATAGTAAGCTTGGTACAGAAGTATCGGTTGGTCCATTTGCACATATTCGCCCAGATTCAGTTATTGGAGACGAAGTACGCGTTGGAAACTTCGTGGAAATCAAAAAAACTGTTTTTGGTAATAGAAGTAAAGCTTCACACTTAAGTTATATCGGGGATGCACAAGTTGGAGAAGACGTGAATCTTGGTTGTGGTTCAATTACGGTGAACTATGACGGCAAGAATAAATTTAAAACTGTGATTGGTAACGGGGTATTTATTGGATGTAATTCAAATCTTGTTGCTCCTGTAACAGTTGAAGATGGTGCTTATGTGGCAGCAGGCTCTACAATTACAGAGAATGTCCCATCAAAAGCATTATCGGTAGCACGTGCACGTCAAGTTAACAAAGAAGACTATGTTGATCAATTGCTGAATAAGAAAAAATCATAATGTGGAGGGTTAATCTAGATGTCGACTCAATATCTAAATTCTAATTTGAAAGTATTCTCTTTAAACTCTAATAAGGAACTTGCTGAGCAAATCGCAAAGCATATTGGAGTAGGACTAGGAAAATGTTCTGTTGATCGTTTTAGTGATGGAGAAGTTCAAATTAACATTGAAGAAAGTATCCGTGGTTGCGATGTATTCATTATTCAATCTACAAGCTTCCCAGTAAACGAACATATCATGGAATTACTTATTATGATCGATGCATTAAAGCGTGCATCTGCAAAAACAATTAATATTGTTATTCCTTACTATGGTTATGCGCGTCAAGACCGTAAAGCGCGTTCTCGTGAACCAATTACATCGAAACTTGTAGCAAACTTGCTTGAAACAGCAGGTGCAACTCGTGTAATCACTCTAGATTTACATGCTCCACAAATTCAAGGATTCTTTGATATCCCAATCGACCACTTAATGGGTGTACCGATTCTTTCAGATTACTTTGAAACAAAAGGTCTTAAAGACATCGTAATCGTATCACCTGATCATGGTGGTGTAACTCGTGCTAGAAAAATGGCAGATCGCCTAAAAGCGCCAATCGCTATTATTGATAAACGTCGTCCTCGTCCGAATGTATCAGAGGTAATGAACATTATCGGTAACATCGAAGGCAAAACAGCAATTTTAATTGATGACATCATTGATACAGCTGGTACAATTACATTAGCAGCAAACGCTCTTGTTGAGAACGGTGCTTCTGAGGTATATGCTTGCTGTACACACCCAGTATTATCTGGCCCAGCAATTGAACGTATTCAAAATTCGAATATTAAAGAGTTAGTTGTAACGAACTCTATCGTATTACCAGAAGAAAAGAAAATCGACAAAGTACATGAACTTTCAGTTGCTCCATTAATTGGAGAAGCAATCATTCGTGTATACGAAGAAGAATCTGTAAGTGTATTATTCAATTAATTGGATAGAATGAGACGTAACCAAGCTTGGTTACGTCTTTTCGTATCGAAAAAAGAAAGTAGTGGTACAAGAATGAAATTGATAGTAGGACTTGGGAACCCAGGTAGAGAATATGAATTAACAAGGCATAATATTGGATTTATGGCAATTGATGAACTTGCAAAGCGTTGGAACATTTCTTTGAATGAACAGAAGTTTAAAGGAGTATTTGGTGCAGGATTTGTTAATGGAGAAAAAGTAATCTTATTAAAGCCACTTACATATATGAATTTATCTGGGGAAAGTATTCGTCCACTTATGGATTACTATAAAATTGATGTTGATGATTTCGTTGTTATGTATGATGATTTAGATATCCCGGTAGGTAAATTACGCCTTCGTATGAAAGGGAGTGCCGGTGGACATAATGGCGTGAAATCAACAATTTCGCATTTAGGAACGCAAGAGTTTCAACGTATCCGTATGGGAATTGATCGCCCGAAAAATGGGATGAAGGTAGTAGATTACGTATTAGGACGTTTTACATCCGAAGAGATTCCTGATGTCAATCATTCCATTGAAAAAGCAGCGGATGCATGTGAAGAGTGGTTAAATAAGCCTTTTCTCCAAATCATGAATACTTTCAACAGTTAAGGTTATGATTGGGAATATTTTATTTTATTTTTACCCATACTAGTAGTAACTGGATATTTAGGAGGCTAGTATGGAAGGGTATTATTATTGTAGGCATTGCGGGAGTAATGTAGGCTCCGTTACCGCAGAAAAAGTATATAGCGACGTTTTATTTCAACTAACAGAGCAAGAGGTAGTAGAGATGATTCATTTTCATGAGAATGGAAATATATATATAAAAACGATTTGTGAATTGTGCCAAGAAACGCTCGCATCTTATCCTGAGTATTATGAATATGAAAAATTTCTACAATAAAATGTTGTCGCTTTGGCATGTCCAAAGCATTTTTCTGTTTTCTTTTTCCAAAATATTTGCATAAAATATGGTGACTTGCTCTTTATGTTGAGAGGAGTTTTGATAATGATAGGTTTATTAGAGCAATTTTATAAAAATGAAGAAATACAATCGGTTATTAATGGGTTAGAAGATGGTTTAAAAGAACAACTTATATCAGGTATGGCAACATCTTCTCGTTCATTATTAATGGCAGCTTTATATAAAAAAACAAAGAAATCGCAACTTATTGTCACACACAATCTATATCAAGCACAAAAGGTACATGAAGATTTAGTGGCATTACTTGGTGAAAAAGATGTATGGCTGTACCCAGTAAACGAATTAATTGCATCAGAAATCGGTGTTGCAAGTCCAGAATTAAAAGCGCAACGCATTGAGGTGCTAAATCGTTTAGCGGCAGGAGAGAATGGGGTTATTGTAGCGCCAGTCGCAGGATTACGTAGATTTTTACCGATAAAAGAATTATGGAAGCAAAAGCAAATTGAAATTAATCTAGGGCAAGAGATTGATTTAGAGGCGCTCTTGCATACATTACATCATATTGGCTACGAACGTAAGTCGATGGTAGAAGCTCCGGGGGAGTTCAGTTTGCGCGGGGGCATATTAGATATTTACCCATTAACTGAAGAATTACCATTCCGTATTGAATTCTTCGATACAGAAGTCGATTCTATTCGATTATTTGATGTGGATGAACAGCGTTCTCAAGATAAAAAGGAAAGTGTTAAGTTTGGTCCGGCAACAGAGTTTTTATTTTCACAGGAAGAATTGAAATCGGGAATTAAGCATCTTGAAGAAGGTTTGACTAAGACGATGCAAAAACTTTCCGATGACAAATTAAAGACTGCAGTGCTTGAGACAGTAAGTCATGAAATTGAAATGTTGAAAAATGGCCAAAGTATAGAACAGATGTTTAAATATTTATCTATTTTCTATAAAGAACCTGCTAGTCTGATAGATTATTTACCAGAAGATGGTGTTGTAATTTTAGATGAAATCTCTCGTATTCAAGAAACAGCATCACATCTTGAAACGGAAGAAGCGGAATGGTATATATCACTTCTTGGTGAAGGAACAATAATTCAGGATTTATCTTTCTCCCACTCATTTGAGGGATTTCTTCATCATAAAAAAAGAAGTTTTGTATATTTAACGTTATTCTTACGCCATATAGCACATACGCATCCGCAAAACATTGTGAATGTGACATGTAAAACAATGCAAGATTTCCATGGGCAGATGCAGTTATTAAAAACTGAAATTGATAGATGGAATGAAGGGCACTTTACGACTGTTGTGCTTGGAACAGATGATGAACGTGTAAAAAAACTACAACATATTTTAAGTGATTATGATATTGAAGCGGATATTGTAGAGGGCACAGATATTTTATTGCCTGGAAGGTTACAGATTGCTGTAGGTGATTTACATGCAGGATTTGAAATGCCAATGCAAAAGCTCGTTGTCATTACTGAAAAGGAGCTTTTTCATAAGAAAGTTAAAAAATCACAACGTAAGCAAAAGTTATCTAATGCTGAGCGTATTAAAAGTTATTCGGAATTAAAAGTTGGAGATTATGTAGTTCATGTAAATCATGGTATAGGTAAATTTTTAGGTATTGAGACATTAGAGATTAATGGTGTTCATAAAGATTATTTAAATATTAAATATCAAGGTAACGATAAGCTATATGTTCCAATTGAACAAATCGATCAAGTGCAAAAATATGTGGGTTCTGAAGGTAAGGATCCGAAAGTTTATAAATTAGGCGGGAACGATTGGAAGAAGGTCAAAACGAAGGTTGAAAAATCTGTACAAGACATTGCAGATGACCTAATTAAATTATACGCTGAGCGCGAAGCTTCAAAAGGCTATGCATATACACCAGATACGGCAGAACAACAAGAATTTGAATCTTCCTTCCCGTATCAAGAGACAGATGACCAATTACGTTCTATTGAAGAAATTAAGAAAGATATGGAACGCGGACGTCCGATGGATAGGCTTCTTTGTGGTGATGTAGGATATGGAAAGACCGAAGTAGCTATTCGTGCAGCATTTAAAGCAATCATGGATGAAAAACAAGTTGCGATTTTAGTACCGACAACAATTCTGGCACAACAACACTATGAAACAATTCGAGAGCGTTTTCAAGATTACCCGATTAATATAGGGTTACTAAGTAGATTCCGCACGCGGAAACAACAAAACGAAACGCTTAAGGGGTTAAAAGATGGCACAGTAGATATTGTAATCGGAACGCATCGTATTTTATCTAAAGATGTTACTTATAAAGATTTAGGACTTCTTATTATTGATGAAGAACAAAGATTTGGTGTGACGCATAAAGAAAAAATTAAACAATTAAAAGCAAATGTTGATGTGTTAACCCTAACGGCAACGCCAATTCCACGTACACTTCACATGTCTATGCTTGGTGTGCGTGACTTATCTGTCATTGAAACGCCACCAGAAAATCGTTTCCCAGTCCAAACGTATGTGGTGGAATATAATCCAGCGTTAATGAGAGAAGCGATAGAGCGAGAGCTTGCAAGAGGTGGGCAAATTTACTTCTTATATAACCGGGTAGAGGATATCGAAAGAAAAGCAGATGAAATTTCGATGCTAGTTCCAGACGCTCGTGTAACATACGCACATGGGAAAATGAACGAAAGTGAATTAGAGTCTGTTATGCTATCGTTTTTAGAGGGACAGCATGATGTTCTTGTAAGTACAACAATTATTGAAACAGGTGTAGATATCCCGAACGTTAATACGTTAATTGTATTTGATGCAGATCGTATGGGACTATCGCAGTTGTATCAGCTTCGTGGGCGTGTTGGGCGTTCTAATCGCGTTGCATATGCATACTTTGCATACAAACGTGATAAAGTGCTATCAGAAGTTGCAGAGAGACGTCTACAAGCAATTAAAGAGTTCACAGAGCTTGGATCTGGTTTCAAAATTGCGATGAGAGATTTATCAATTCGTGGTGCGGGTAACTTGTTAGGGGCAGAACAACACGGGTTTATTGATTCTGTCGGATTTGATCTATATTCTCAAATGTTAAAAGATGCAATTGAACAGCGCAGAGGAACCGATGGAGTTGAAAATACAGTTAATGTTGAAATTGATTTAGAAGTAGATGCGTATTTACCAGATGCTTATATTTCAGATAGTAAACAAAAGATTATGATGTATAAACAATTTAGAGGTGTTTCTACAATTGAGGATATTGAAGAATTACAGGAAGAGATGATCGATAGATTTGGTGATTACCCACAAGAAGTTGGTTATTTATTACAAATTGCAAATATTAAAGTATTGGCAATGAAAGAACAAATCGAATTAATTAAGCAAAATAAATTTGAAGTAACAATTCTGTTCTCAGAACAAGCAAGCCAAAATATTGATGGTGGAAAATTATTCATGCTTGGAAATAGTTTTGGGCGTATGATCGGTCTTGGAATGGAAGGATCACAATTGAAAATCGTTATGAAAACGAATGGATTAGAGACATCGAAGTGGTTAACAATTGCTGAAAATTTATTAAAAGGCTTACCAGATGTAAAAAAAGAAGTAATAAATGCCTAATATTAGATAAAAAAATACAATTCGACGTGCATAGAAGAACTAATGTGTAAAATACTATGTCTAACAGTTGGTGATTTTTACATGAACAGGTAAATTCACCACTTTGATCATCAGTAGAAAGTGAGGCAGCATTAGAATGAAAGCAACTGGAATCGTACGTCGAATTGATGATTTAGGCAGGGTAGTAATCCCGAAGGAAATTCGTAGAACTTTACGTATTCGAGAAGGAGACCCACTAGAAATATTTGTTGATCGCGATGGAGAAGTAATTTTGAAGAAATATTCTCCGATTAGTGAATTAGGGGATTTTGCAAAAGAATATACGGAAGCTTTATACGATAGCTTAGGACATAATGTGCTTGTGTGTGATCGTGATTCTATTATCGCAGTAGCAGGCATATCTAAAAAAGAATACTTAAATAAAAGTGTTGGCGATTTAATTGAGAAGACAATGGAAGAGCGTAAGTCTGTAATTATGACGGACGAAAGCGAAATTTCAATTATTGATGGAGTAACAGAAAAAGTTAGCTCCTATACAATTGGCCCGATTGTTGCGAATGGGGATCCAATTGGAGCTGTTATTATCTTCTCTAAAGAGGCTATTATAAGTGAAGTAGAGCATAAGTCAGTAAATACAGCAGCGAGCTTCTTAGCGAAGCAAATGGAGCAGTAAAGATATATAATTTTAGAAGTTGCAATCTTTCCTAATTATGATATTTCTTTTGAAAAATCAATTATTTGGAGATATAGGTATATTGAATGAAGGTAGCGCTTTGCTACCTTTTTTCGTTGAACATTTTTAGTTTTGTAAGAACTCTTTATTACTCGTGGGTGTAAGGGAGCCTGTTTTTTCTTTGTGATATAATACGAAAGGTGAGAATAGAAAAAGGAGTTTTCTTGTATGGAAGCGAAGAAGTATCAAGCCTTTTGGCGTGGGGCTATTATATTAACGATCGCAAGTTTTATTACAAAAGTATTAAGCGCTTTTTACCGTATTCCATATCAAAACATAGCGGGAGATGTTGGTTTTTATATTTACCAACAAATTTATCCGTTTTATGGATTTTGTTTAATTTTAGCTACTTATGGATTCCCTATTATAATTTCAAAAATGGTTGCAGAAAGATTAGAAAGAGGAAAACAAAAAGAAGCAGAAGAAATAATTTGTGTATCTTTTTGGTTTTTATTAGGAATTGGCTTTATAGGGTTTTTCACATTGTTCTTTGGTGCCGAAACGATTGCATCGGCTATGGGTGATGTACACTTATATAAGTTATTACGTGTTATTTCATTTTCATTCATGTTAATGCCATTCTTATCCGTAGCGAGAGGATATTTTCAAGGGTTTAATAATATGATGCCGACGGCTGTTTCACAAGTAATTGAACAAACGATTCGTGTATCTATTATTGTCTTTTTATCACTATTCCTTATTGCTCACGGATTTGATCTATATACAGTCGGTGCAGGTGCTATGTTAGGTTCGATTGCAGGCGGGCTTATTGGAATTATCGTACTTTTACTTTATATGCGTCATGATTTTCGCGCCATTTTCTTTAAAAGCTTGAAGAGAGTTGGGGGAAAAAGAAGAATTGTTAAAATCCTTTTTTGGCAAGGAATAGCTATTTGTGTTAGTAATTTAGTCCTTATTTTTATACAAATGGCAGATTCGGTTTCCTTCTATACTTTACTCATTGGGGCAGGGGAACAGGCTGAAAGTGCAAAGGTACTAAAAGGTGTTTATGACAGAAGTATCCCTCTCATGCAATTAGGTACTGTCGTGACAACGTCTTTCTCATTGTCACTTATTCCGATTATTACAGCGGCAAAGGAAAGAGGAGATCTTGCTTTTATTCAAGAAAAGGTAAAGTTAGCGATGAAAATAACACTTGTTATTGGATTTGCAGCAGCCATCGGATTAACTTGCATTATTCAGCCTACAAATATTATGTTATTTGAGAATAGTGATGGGTCAGATGTGTTATCGATTTTATCTTTATCTATTTTATTTAGTTCATTGTCAATTACAACTGCTTCTATTTTACAAGGGCTGGGACAAACATTAAAACCAGCAATATTCGTTGTATTTGGAGGTTGTTTGAAGTTAGTTTTAAACTATATGTTAATGCCGCATTTTGGAGTTAAAGGAGCTGCGATTGCAACTTTAATTGCGCTTGTTGTAATTGCCTTGTTAAATAGTGTATTACTTATGCAATCTGTATCGGGGTCGCTTATTAATAAGCAGAAGATGTTCGGTATAGTTATTAGTGGTATCAGTATGGGATTTGTATTAATAATGTTTATTCGTGTGTTACAAATGTCTGGGTTAGTAATTGATGGGAATCATAGAGGAATCGCGACATTTGAAGCGTTGTTAGGTGTAGCCATTGGCGGATTGACATACATGTTTTTAATTTTAAAATTACGTGTATTTACAAAAGAAGAATTAGGATCCGTTATGAAAAAAGAGAAAAAAGAAGGTTCATTGAAGAAGAGTGGATAGAGGTGACAGGTTGTGAGTGGAATCATTACTATTTTAGGATTAGGTGCTGGTGAATTAGATCAGCTGACGATGGGCGTATACCGAAAGATAAAAGTAGCAGACCATATGTTTGTTAGAACGAAGGAGCACCCGGTTATAGAAGAGTTGGAGAAAGAAGGTATAAAATATACGGCTTTCGACAATATATATGAAGCGCATGATACATTTGAAATTGTATATGAAACAATTGCGAATACATTGCTAGAACAAGCTGAAGGTGCAGAAATTATTTATGCTGTTCCAGGTCATCCGCTAGTAGCAGAAAGAACCGTTCAGCTACTTTTAGAAAAAGGAGAAGTAGCAAATGTTGAAGTGCGAATTGAAGGTGGACAAAGTTTCCTTGATCCAATGTTCGCAAGTTTAAAAATCGATCCGATTGAAGGATTCCAATTAATTGATGCTACATCATTTGAAAGAGGGCAATTAGAATTACGTCAACATTTAATCTTTTGCCAAGTGTATGATGCGTTCGTTGCTTCAGATGTGAAGTTAACATTAATGGAAATATTGCCAGATGATTATGAAGTGTATATCGTAACAGCTGCAGGAACTTCGTTTGAACAAGTCAAAAAGGTACCGTTGTACATGTTAGATCATGAAACAGAATTGAATAATTTAACGAGTGTGTATGTACCACCAGTTCAGGAACGTGCATCCTTGTATCAACAGTTTGATGTACTGAGAGAAATTATTGCAGACCTTCGTGGACCGAATGGTTGTCCGTGGGATAAAAAGCAAACACATCAATCTTTAAAGAAGTATTTAATTGAGGAAGCTTATGAAGTATTGGAAGCAATTGATGAAGAGGACGATGATCACTTAGTAGAAGAGCTAGGTGATATATTATTACAAGTCATGCTTCATGCCCAAATTGGAGAGGATGAAGGTTGGTTCTCCATCGATGATATTATTCGAACTTTATCGGAGAAAATGGTTCGTCGTCATCCACATGTGTTTGGAAATACAGATGTAAATAATGCTGAAGAAGTGATTGCGAATTGGGAAGAAATTAAAAAACAAGAAAAGGGATTCGTAAAAGAATCTGTTTTAACTGGAATTCCAAAAAGTTTGCCGCAATTAATGCGTGCCTACGAAATTCAGAAGAAAGCTGGAAAGGTTGGATTTGATTGGGTTGATGTACAGCCAATGATAGAGAAAGCCCTAGAAGAATGGCAAGAATTCCAGCAAGAAGTTATAAATATGGATGAGGAAAAGATGCTAGGTGAATTTGGCGATTTACTATTTGCATTTGTTAACATAGCTCGTCATTATAAATTAGATCCAGAAGAAGCATTACGTTCAACTAATGAGAAATTTATGGGGCGTTTTTTATACATGGAAGCAAAAGTAGCTGAAATGAATAAAGAAATGCAAGATCTGTCATTAGAACAGTTGGATGTTTTATGGGAAGAGGCAAAGCAAACAGAGCGTTAATAGGGGGATTTGATATGCGTCTAGATAAATTTTTGAAAGTGTCACGTTTAATTAAAAGAAGAACATTAGCAAAAGAAGTATCTGATCAAGGAAGAATATCTATCAATGGTCAAGTCGCAAAAGCGAGTTCAGATGTGAAAGTGGCTGATGAATTAACAATTCGTTTCGGTCAAAAAATAGTAACGGTGAAAGTAAATGAATTGAAAGAAACAACAAAAAAAGAAGATGCAGCAAATATGTATAGCCTAGTTCGCGAAGAAAAAGTAAAAGCAGAAGAGGGCTTGTTCTAAAATATGCTATCCCTTCATACATTACTATTAGCTAGTATAAAGCTATGGGGGGATTTTCGTGAATAATGGTTACTCACCTATGTCTTCTAATCAACAAAATGTTTCTGTAGAGCATGATATTATTATGCGTGGTAGGCGTGTGATCGATATTACTGGTGTAAAACAAGTAGAGAGTTTTGATAGCGAAGAATTTTTACTCGAGACTGTGATGGGTTTTTTAACAATTCGTGGACAAAACTTGCAAATGAAGAATTTAGATGTGGAAAAAGGTGTTGTATCGATTAAAGGCAAGATTCATGAGATGTTGTATATTGATGAGAATCAAGGGGAGAAAACTAAAGGCTTCTTTAGTAAGTTGTTTAAATGAGTCTAACAATTCAGTTGTATACAATGCTTTCGATGATCGGAATGGGTGCTTGGATTGGAGCATCATTAGATACATACCAACGTTTTTTAAAGCGTCAGGAACGTAAACGTTGGCTTGTATTTATACATGATATACTATTTTGGGTTGTCCAAGCATTATTCGTTTTTTATGTATTACTTCTCGTAAATGAAGCTGAACTACGTATATATGTATTTTTGGCATTATTATGTGGTTTTGCGGCATATCAAAGCTTATTGAAAGCACTATACATGAGGTTGTTAAATTTTCTCATCTATATTTTTGTGCAAACAACACATTTTTTTGTTCGAATTATACAGCTACTCATGATAAAACCTGTTATTATTATAGCGCAGCTATTTATTGCATTTATATTATTCTTATTTCGTATACTGCTTTCAATTGGACATGTGTTATGGAAAATGGTGATTTGGATATTACTTTTCATATGGAAAGTTTTTTTCTGGCCTGTTCGATTTATTGCTTTGCTCATATGGAAACTTCTCCCTAATCGTGTTAAACTTTTTATAATGAAACATGTAGGGTTCCTGCAATATATAGCAAAATTGAAGGGACACATCTTCCAACTATGGGAGCGTATAAAAAAGAAGTTAGGGGGACCTCGGAAATGAGGGAACTGAGACAAAGAACAATCGAAAAACAGAGTCCAAATCCTGTTAAAGAGCATATAATACAAACGGATGAGAACAGGAAGCGACTTTATCGCCGTTTAGCGGTTTTTCTTGTCTTTGCTTTTACAATTATTGCGAGTATTAGTGTAACTTTTTATCAACAAAACAGTTCCATTAAAGCAAAAGAAGCAAAAGTTAAGGACATGAAAAAAGAACTAGATTCATTAACGAATAAAGAAAAAAGTCTAAAAGACGAAGTTCAAAAGTTAAATGATGAAGAGTACGTATTAAAGATTGCTAGAAGGGATTATTTCTTCTCCGGAAAAGGGGAGATAATTTTTCCTGTTTCTAAGTAAAGTATGTCTTATTGACACTATATTTTAGGATTATATATAATAAAGTAAAATTTGACTTTTTAATCACTAAGGAGGAGCATTTTTTTTATGTCAATCGAGGTAGGCAGCAAGTTACAGGGTAAAGTAACAGGTATTACAAATTTTGGGGCTTTTGTGGAGCTGCCAGAAGGCTTAACGGGTCTTGTTCATATTAGTGAAGTTGCTGATAATTATGTGAAAGATATTAATGATCACTTAAAAGTGGGCGACCAAGTAGAAGTAAAAGTTATTAATGTTGAAAAAGATGGGAAAATTGGTCTATCTATTAAAAAAGCGAAAGAACGTGAAAAAACAGAAGGAGATCGTCCACGCGGTGAATACCAACGCGGTGGTGATCAACAACGTTCTGGACGTCCACAACGTAATAATCGCTCTTTCAACAGAGATAATCGCGGTGGCGGTAACGACCGAGCTCCAAAAGAAACATTTGAGCAAAAGATGGCACGCTTCTTAAAGGATAGCGAAGATCGTTTAACTTCTTTAAAGCGTAACACAGAGTCTAAACGTGGTGGCCGTGGCGCACGTCGCGGATAATAAGAACGTTTAGTTTTTAACATATAGAGAGGTACCCAGAGTGATGGCTCAGGGTGCTTTTTTATATGCGAAAATATATTTTTTAAAAAAGTTTTTGAGATGTGTTGACTTTAAATGATATCTGATGTAAGATACTAATTGTCCGTTAAATAAGACGACATGGCGGTGTAGCTCAGCTGGCTAGAGCGTACGGTTCATACCCGTGAGGTCGGGGGTTCGATCCCCTCCGCCGCTATATTTAATTTAACGGCCCGTTGGTCAAGTGGTTAAGACACCGCCCTTTCACGGCGGTAACACGGGTTCGAATCCCGTACGGGTCATCTAAAAAGATCATGCAAACTTGCATGATCTTTTTTTGTTAAATAAAAAAGTAAGACATACAATACTTCTACAAAATCACCTTAAATTTTCTGAATCTTCAATATAATAAAGGGAGATAAATTACATACTATGTATATATGTAGAGTTATTTCGAATAAAAAGTCGAACGATTATAAAAGTGAAAACTGTTGTTTTGACAAAAATCCCAATAAGCATCTTTTATAATGACAGTAATTAAACTATGCAGGTGGTGTTAAAAATATGCCTAAAGCAGGAAGGAATACTATGAATACAAGTGCATTGGCAATAAATGAAAGTCAGCTTGGAGGAATAAAGTGGACGAGTAAGTTGCGAATGAAGTTTGAACAAGTTTTCTTTAGATGGGGATTTATTATTGTTGTTATTGGTTTTCTTTTGGGAAGAGCGTATATATTAACAAACATTTTACCGTTTGCATTACCGTTTTTCGCTGCCGTTTATGTTATGAAGCGAGATAAAATGCCGCTCGCATTCCTAGCTTTAATGGGAGGAGCACTTTCAGTTTCGATAGATAATTTATTTTTTACTTTCGCGTCTATCTTTACTTTCTTCATTTATAATATCTTCTTTAGTCGGTTTACACGTAAAACTGTTGGACTTGTACCATTCCAAGTATTTATCTCCGCATTAACCGCACATTTAGTTGTTGTATATTTTGCACAGCAAACTATCACCATGTACGATTTGCTCGTTAGCACGATTGAAGCGGGGCTTAGTTTCGTATTAACGATGATATTTTTACAAAGTGTTCCGCTCTTAGTAGAAAGGAAAGGGAAACAACAAGCATTAGAGACAGAAGAAATTGTTTGTTTAATTATATTACTAGCATCTGTTTTAACAGGTACGACGGATTGGTTTGTATATGACGCTTCTATTCAACATATTTTCACTAGATATTTAGTGTTAGTATTTGCCTTCATCGCCGGCGCTGCTACAGGATCCACAGTTGGGGTTGTCACCGGCTTAATATTAAGTTTAGCGAATGTGTCCAGTTTGTCTCAGCTTAGCCTTCTTGCTTTTTCTGGATTGCTTGGAGGGTTATTGAAAGAAGGGAAGCGTCTAGGCGTTAGTTTAGGTTTGTTAATTGGGACAAGCTTAATTACATTATATGTAGATAAGCAAACGAACATTGTAACAACTTTAATTGAATCAGGTGTGGCAATTGTTTTCTTTTTATTAACACCGAAACTTGTTCTGGATCGCATTGCTAAATTTATGCCGGGAACACAAGAGCATTCACAAGATCAACAACAATATTTAAGAAGAATGCGCGATGTTACAGCGAACAAAATTAATCAATTTGCAAATGTGTTTGCGGCTTTATCTAATAGCTTTTCTGTATATGGTTATGTGGAGGAGGAAGATAAAGAAACAGAGGCAGATTTATTTTTAAGTACAATTACTGCGAAAACATGTCAAACGTGCTTTAAAAAGGATCAATGCTGGGTGGTTAATTTTGACAAAACGTATGATTATATGAAACAAATAATGAGTGAAACGGAAGAAGGAACACTGCAGCATAATCGGAAGTTAGTTCGTGAATGGGACAAGCATTGTGTGAGAGGTAAGAAAGTAACAGATTTAGTAGCCGGTGAATTAGATCACTTTTATGAGGGACAAAAATTACGAAAACAAATGAAAGAAAATCGCAGAATAGTAGCGGAGCAATTATTAGGCGTATCAAAAGTTATGGAGGATTTCGCACAGGAAATACAAAGAGAGCGAGAAAATCATCAAGTACAGGAAGAACAAATTTTGCAAGCGTTTCGTGATTTTGGCGTCGAAGTGGAGCATGTTGATATTTATTGTTTAGATAGAGGGAGCATTGATATTGAGATGTTAATTCCGGCTGCATCTAATGAGCATGGTGAGTGCGAAAAATTAGTTGCGCCGATGCTTTCGGATATTCTAAAAGAAAATATTGTCGTTAAACATGAAGAAAAGTCTTCTTATCCAAATGGTCACAGTTTAATATCATTTGGTTCAGCAAAGACGTATTCTCTTGATACGGGATTGGCTACAGCTGCAAAAGGCGGTGGGTTTGTTTCGGGGGATTCTTATGCGATGATGGATTTGAGTGTGGGTAAATATGCACTTGCGATTAGTGACGGTATGGGAAATGGGCAACGAGCTCATATGGAGAGTAAGGAAACGGTAAAATTATTACAAAAGATACTTCAATCAGGTATTGATGAGGAAATAGCAATTAAATCGATCAATTCAATTCTTTCTTTAAGAACGACAGAAGAGATGTTTACAACACTGGATTTGGCGATGGTAGATTTACGGGATGCGAATGCGAAATTTTTAAAGATCGGATCGACGCCGAGTTTTGTTAAACGCGCAAATAATATTTTGAAAATTGAAGCAAGTAATTTACCAATGGGGATCATTGAAGATGTTGAGGTTGATGTAGTGGGTGAGCAATTAAAAACGGGCGATATTCTTATTATGATGAGCGATGGTATTTTTGAAGGAGCGCAGCATGTGGAGAACCATGAATTATGGATGAAACGAAAAATTAAGGAACTGCAAACCGAGGACCCGCAAGAAATTGCTGATATCATTATGGAAGAAGTGATTCGTTCTTGTGATGGTTATATAAATGACGATATGACAATTGTTGTGGCGAAAGTAAAGAAGAATATGCCGAAGTGGGCTACGATTCCAATTGTAGGAATGCAGGCGCAATAAAGTAAAACTTTAATCAGTGGGGGGTTCTCCATCCCCGCAGATAAAAAGCCCGTACCAATCGGGCTTTTTATCTGCTATTGATTCATATAGTCTATTCTGAAAAACCTAGGCGAATTCCTAGGTTTTTTTGCTTTAAAAGGTAATGTTATTATTTTTTTGAATATGTGCGGAGGATGTAAGATAAAAATGTAATTTTTGTATATCTTTTTTTTGCACAATGTTTGTAAAAGTTGTACCATTATAGACAAGGTAACTAACGTTGCTGTTCTTGTTTAATGAAAGGTGATTACGAAGTTGAAAGATACATTTGTTGAAAAGGTAGATGACTTTGTAAAGCAGCATGATGTATTAAAGGAATGTTCAACAATTGTTGTAGGAGTTTCGGGTGGCCCTGACTCTTTAGCTCTTCTATATTATTTGTTAGAAAAAAGGGCAGAAAAACAGTTGGAAATTGTAGTAGCGCATGTGGATCATATGTTTAGAGGCGATGAATCTCATGAGGATCTACAGTTTGTGCAGGATCTTTGCAAAGGACTGGGAGTTACTTGCGAAACGATAAGGGTTAACGTGTCGCAATATCAACAGCAATACGGAATGAATGCGCAGGTTGCTGCTAGAGAATGCAGATATGCATTTTTGGAAAGAATAATGAAGAAATATGATGCGAGATATGTAGCTCTTGGGCATCATGGAGATGATCAAGTAGAAACGATTTTAATGCGCCTTGTACGAGGGAGTACTCCGAAAGGGTATGCAGGAATTGCAGTGAAGCGTCCTTTTCATAATGGATATTTAATTAGGCCTTTACTTGGAGTAACTAAGGAAGAAATTGTTAATTACTGTAATGAGCTAAATTTAATTCCCCGTATAGATCCGAGTAATAAAAAGGAAGTATATACAAGGAATCGATTACGTAAATATGTCCTTCCTCATTTGAAAGAAGAAAATCCACAAGTGCATGAGAAATTTCAAAAATTTAGCGTGCAGATGCAAGAGGATGAGGCTTATTTGCAGGAATTAGCTTTTGAGAAAATGAATAAAGTAATTACAAAAAAAAGTGATAAACAAATTAGCTTATCAATTCCTGCCTTTGAATCCATGTCTATGCCTTTACAAAGAAGAGGGATTCAACTAATATTAAACTATCTTTATGAATATAAGATTCCATCTTCTCTTTCCTCTATACATATTGACAAAGTGATTGAGTTTTTTAAGCGGACACAACCTTCGGGTTCACTTGATTTCCCAGGTGATTTAAAAATTGTTCGCACATACGAGGAGTGTAGCTTTGGATTTAAACAAGAAATTGTTTCTCCTTTTTCGCAAGATTTATCAGTACCCGGGACAATTACGCTATCGAACGGGGATGAACTTGTAATAGAGGTGAGCGAAGATATACCAAGTAACATGAATGAAACAGTATTTGTTGCTAAGTATAATGATATATCATATCCACTTCGTATTCGTTCTAGGGAAAATGGAGATCGCATGTCAATACAAGGTATGAATGGCACAAAAAAGATAAAAACTATTTTTATCGAAGCAAAAGTACCAAGAGAAAAAAGAGAAGCATGGCCGGTCGTTTGTGATGCAAGTGGGAATATTATTTGGATACCCTTGTTGAAGCGATCTGCATTTGCTGTTTCGAAAGAGATGGCAAAGAAGGATAAATATATGATTATTCACTACAAAAGCAAGGAGTCTTCCGGGAGGATAATGAAATGATGAATCAAGATATCGAAAAAGTATTAATTTCTGAAGAACAAATACAAGAAAAGGTGCGCGAATTAGGTGCAATTATTGCAGAGGATTATAAAAACACAGTACCTCTTGCAATTGGTGTATTAAAAGGTGCAATGCCATTCATGGCAGATTTATTAAAGAGAACAGATACATATCTTGAAATGGATTTTATGGCTGTATCTAGTTACGGTCACTCTACTGTTTCAACAGGCGAAGTGAAAATTTTAAAAGATCTTGATACTTCTGTAGAAGGTCGCGATATTTTAATCGTTGAGGATATTATTGATAGCGGTCTTACGCTAAGTTACTTAGTGGACCTATTTAAATATCGTAAAGCGAAGTCTGTAAAAATTGTTACGTTATTAGACAAACCAACAGGCCGCAAGGTAGCTTTGAAAGCGGATTATGTTGGATTTACTGTCCCACATGAGTTTGTTGTAGGATATGGATTAGATTATAAAGAGCAGTACCGTAATCTTCCTTATGTAGGAGTATTAAAACCAAGCGTTTACTCAAATTAATTAAATACAGGCGTTACAATTGTATAGGAAAGTTTTTCTATGTTACGATTTACAATAGTGTTTATGCCGTGAGAGGAGGTTAGGAATGAATCGTATCTTCCGTAATACCATCTTTTATTTACTGATATTCCTAGTAGTAATTGGAATCGTGAGCTATTTTAATGGTTCAACGCAAAAAACGACATCAGTTAGCTACGATAAATTCATTACTAAACTAGAAAAAGGTGAAGTGCGCAATGTGCAACTTCAACCGAAAAATGGTGTGTTTGAGGTAAAAGGACAATTTAATACTTCTAGCCAAGGAGAACAATTTGTTACTTATGCACCAAATACTGAGGAATTACAAAAGAAAATTAATGATAAAGCGCAAGGTGCTGAAGTTAAGTATCAACCAGCAGAAGAAACAAGTGCTTGGGTAACCTTCTTTACTTCTATCATTCCGTTTGTCATTATCTTCATTTTATTCTTCTTCTTATTAAACCAAGCTCAAGGCGGCGGTAGCCGTGTTATGAACTTCGGGAAAAGTAAGGCGAAGTTATATAATGACGAAAAGAAAAAAGTTCGTTTCAGAGATGTTGCTGGAGCGGATGAAGAGAAACAAGAGCTTGTTGAGGTAGTTGAATTCTTGAAAGATCCTCGTAAGTTTGCTGAAGTTGGTGCCCGTATTCCTAAGGGTGTTCTGTTAGTGGGACCTCCAGGTACAGGTAAAACTTTATTAGCACGTGCTGTTGCAGGTGAAGCTGGCGTTCCGTTCTTCTCTATCAGTGGTTCTGACTTCGTAGAGATGTTTGTCGGTGTCGGTGCATCCCGTGTACGTGATTTATTCGAAAATGCAAAGAAAAATGCTCCTTGTATCATTTTCATTGATGAAATTGATGCAGTAGGACGTCAACGTGGCGCAGGTCTTGGTGGTGGCCATGATGAGCGTGAGCAAACGCTGAACCAATTACTTGTTGAAATGGATGGATTCGGTGCAAACGAAGGTATTATTATCATCGCTGCAACAAACCGTCCCGATATTCTTGATCCAGCATTATTACGTCCAGGTCGTTTTGACCGTCAAATTACAGTAGATCGTCCAGATGTAAATGGTCGTGAAGCTGTACTTAAAGTACATGCTCGTAATAAACCGCTTGATGATCATATTAACTTAAGAGCAATTGCAACTCGTACACCAGGGTTCTCTGGTGCCGATCTTGAAAACTTATTAAACGAAGCTGCTTTAGTAGCTGCGCGTCAAGATAAGAAGAAAATTGATATGAGTGACATTGATGAAGCGACGGATCGTGTTATTGCAGGTCCAGCTAAGAAAAGTCGTGTTATCTCTGAAAAAGAACGTAATATCGTTGCATTCCATGAAGCTGGCCATACTGTAATTGGTGTTGTCCTTGATGAAGCAGATATCGTTCATAAAGTAACAATTGTCCCTCGTGGTCAAGCTGGTGGATATGCAGTAATGCTTCCGAAAGAAGATCGTTACTTCATGACAAAACCAGAGTTACTTGATAAAATCACTGGTTTACTTGGTGGTCGAGTAGCTGAAGAGATTGTGTTTGGTGAAGCAAGCACAGGTGCTCACAACGACTTCCAACGTGCGACTGGTATTGCAAGACGTATGGTTACGGAGTTCGGTATGAGTGATAAGCTTGGACCGATGCAATTCGGTAGCTCGCAAGGTGGTCAAGTGTTCTTAGGAAGAGACTTCCATTCAGAACAAAACTACAGTGATGCAATTGCACATGAAATCGATGTGGAAATGCAAACGATTATAAAAGAATGTTATGCCCGCGCGAAACAAATTCTTACTGAAAAACGTGATAAGCTAGATATTATTGCGAAAACGTTACTTGAAGTAGAAACGTTAGATGCAGAGCAAATCAATCATTTATATGATTACGGCAGATTGCCAGAGCGTCCAACATCTTCAGATGATGTAAAAGTAAACATCAATATGAAGAAGGACGATGAAGACGTAGAAGATAAGTAAGAGATAAAGGAGTGACAATTGTCACTCCTTTTTTATTTGTAGAAAAATACTAAGTCGGAAAATTTTTTAATAAAATTAGTATTAAAAATTGAAATAGAGAGTAATCTTTTTGTAAAATGATGAGGATAGAAAAGCTGATTATATAAGTATGTGTGATATGATGTTTTTATAAGTTTTATACATACTACATAAATATAGATTAAATAAGATAAGTGGTGAGAATATGATTTTTGTATTGGATGTAGGGAACACAAATGCTGTACTAGGCGTATTTCAAGATGGGGAACTTCGTCAGCATTGGCGTATGGAAACAGATCGTCACAAGACGGAAGATGAATATGGAATGCTTGTAAAGCAGTTACTTGAGCATGAGGGTCTTTCATTTGAAGATGTGAAAGGTATTATTGTGTCTTCAGTTGTACCACCAATTATGTTTGCCTTAGAGCGCATGTGTGAAAAGTATTTTAAAATTAAACCGCTTGTAGTAGGGCCCGGGATAAAAACAGGGCTAAATATTAAATATGAAAATCCGCGTGAAGTAGGCGCAGACCGAATTGTAAATGCAGTAGCGGGAATCCATTTATATGGAAGTCCGCTTATTATTGTCGATTTCGGTACGGCTACCACATATTGTTATATTAACGAAGAGAAGCATTACATGGGTGGAGTTATTACACCGGGAATTATGATTTCAGCGGAAGCCTTATATAGTAGAGCGGCAAAACTTCCTCGTATTGAAATTACAAAACCAAGTAGTGTTATTGGGAAGAATACAGTAAGTGCGATGCAATCTGGTATTCTTTACGGATATGTTGGACAAGTGGAAGGTATTGTTAAGCGTATGAAAGAGGAAGCTAAACAGGAACCAAAAGTTATTGCAACAGGTGGATTAGCGAAATTAATTTCAGAAGAATCAAATGTAATTGATATCGTAGATCCGTTTTTAACGTTAAAAGGTTTGTATATGTTATATGAACGTAATGCAAATTTACAGTATGAGAAAGGTGAATAAATAAGTATGAAAGATTATTTAGTAAAAGCTTTAGCATTTGATGGAGAAGTACGTGCGTATAGTGTGCGTACAACAAATACAGTAAGTGAAGCGCAAAGACGTCACGACACGTGGAGAACTGCTTCAGCAGCGCTTGGCCGTTCTTTAACTGCGGGTACAATGATGGGTGCGATGTTAAAAGGTAATCAAAAGTTAACAATTAAGGTAGAGGGTAACGGTCCGATTGGTCCAATCTTAGTGGATGCTCATGCAAATGGGGATGTACGTGGTTATGTAACGAATCCGCATGTTGATTTTGAAGGAACAGAACAAGGAAAACTACGTGTATATCAAGCGGTGGGAACAGAAGGATTTGTAACTGTAATTAAAGATATTGGTATGCGCGAGCCGTTTATTGGTCAATCTCCAATTGTTTCAGGTGAATTAGGAGAAGACTTCACGTACTATTTTGCAGTTTCTGAACAGACGCCTTCTTCTGTTGGTGTTGGTGTTCTTGTAAATGGAGATGACAGCGTATTAGCGGCGGGTGGATTTATCCTTCAAATTATGCCGGGCGCACAGGAAGAAACAATTGCATTCATTGAAGATCGTTTGCAAAAAATCCCTCCTGTATCAACATTGATCGAACAAGGTCTTTCTCCAGAAGAGCTACTATATGCAGTTCTTGGGGAAGATAAAGTAAAAGTATTAGAAACTATGGATGTTCAATTTAATTGCACTTGCTCACGTGAACGTATTGAGAGTGTGTTAATTAGTTTAGGTAAAACAGAATTAGAGCAAATTCGTGAAGAAGAAGAAGAGACGGAAGTGCACTGTCATTTCTGTAATGAACGATATAAATTCTCTAAAGAAGATATTACAAGCATAATTGTGAACTTGTAATAAGGAAGTTTGGGTGGAGAATTGTTCGCTCGGATAGATTGACAAACAGGGAATTTTCTGACAAAATCTAAATATAGATAAAACCAATAAAAATACTCGGTGTTAGGAGTGACAGGAATGCGAGTGGCACAATCAGTTTCAGAATTAATCGGGAAAACGCCGATCGTTAAGTTGAACCGCATCGTAGAATCAGACAGCGCAGATGTATACTTAAAATTAGAATTTATGAATCCTGGGAGCAGTGTTAAAGATCGTATTGCATTAGCTATGATTGAAGATGCTGAAAAGAAAGGATTATTAAAAGAAGGCGATACAATCATTGAGCCAACAAGTGGTAACACAGGAATTGGTTTAGCGATGGTAGCGGCCGCTAAAGGATATAAGGCGATTTTAGTAATGCCAGAAACAATGAGTATTGAGCGTCGTAATTTATTACGTGCTTACGGTGCTGAATTAGTATTGACTCCAGGTCCTGAAGGAATGGGTGGGGCAATTCGTAAAGCGACTGAATTAGCGAAAGAGCATGGCTACTTTATACCGCAACAGTTCCAAAATCAATCAAATCCAGAAATTCATCGTTTAACAACAGGTCCAGAAATTGTTGAACAAATGGGTGATCAATTAGATGCGTTTATTGCAGGTATTGGTACAGGTGGAACAATTACTGGTGCTGGTGAAGTGCTGAAGGAAGCGTATAAAGATATTAAAATTTATGCAGTAGAACCTGCGGACTCACCAGTATTATCTGGTGGGAAGCCGGGTCCACATAAAATCCAAGGAATTGGGGCGGGATTCATCCCAGAGACATTGGATGTAAAGGTATATGATGAAATTATTCAAGTGAAAACAGAGCAAGCGTTTGAATATGCGAGAAGAGTGGCTAAAGAGGAAGGTATTTTAGTTGGTATCTCTTCAGGAGCAGTTATTTATGCAGCGACAGAAGTTGCGAAAAAATTAGGTAAAGGGAAAAAAGTGCTTGTTATTATTCCAAGTAACGGTGAACGTTATTTAAGTACACCACTTTATCAATTTGAATCATAATTGAATGTGATTGAAAAGCATCCTTGAAAAAGGATGCTTTTTTCTTTTTGGATTGGAAATAGGAAAAGAGTGATTGACTAGAAAACTTCATGTAAAATAAGAGGTAGTATAATTAATTTATTTTCACTAACCTTCGAGTATAATCATTTTCTATATAAAGAGCTTATGTAGTTTGAGGTGGTTAATCTAAGAGGGTGGGATAAAAGAAGACGGGGTGTTGATATGCAACGAAGAAAATCTTTAGCGCTTTCTATTCCATATCAGTTAGATTTCTTTAAGCAATATAAATTTCTTTCTCAGGATAAGCCGCAACATATTTTGCTAGAAAGCGGACGTGGCGGTCGTTATAACATAGTGGGGTTAAACCCAGTAGCGGTAATCCGAGGGAAGGGTGAAACGTTACATATTAGCGAAAGTGGTAAGGAAACAATAAAGCGAGGGAATCCATTAGATTTAATGCAAGAATATATGGAAAAATGGAAAACAGACTACAATCCAGAGTACCCGCCGTTTCAAGGTGGTGCGATTGGCTACTTTAGTTATGATTGTATCCGTTATATCGAAAAACTCCCTTCTCTTGCAGAGGATGATCTGAATATACCCGATATATTCTTTTTATTATTTGACGATGTGTTTGTCTATGATCAAGAAGAAAAAGTATTGTGGATTATTACACATTATGTAGATAAGCATGCAGAGGCGGAAGAACGATTACATGAATGGAAGAATCTTTGGGCGGCAGAAGTGCCTGAAGTGACTATGCCGTTTGAACGTCCTGAAAAGAAAAATGAAGCGGTTGCTTTTACAGAAGAAGGCTTTATGAAGGCTGTTGAACGTATTCAAGAATATATTGGAAATGGTGATGTGTTTCAAGTAAACTTGTCGACAAGGCAAGAAAGAACTTTACAAACGCATCCGCTAGAAATTTATACAAGTCTTCGTAAAATTAATCCATCTCCATATATGGGATACTTGGAGCTTGGGGATTTTCAAATTGTTAGTGCTTCGCCTGAATTGCTAATTAAAAAACAAGGGCAAGAAGTAAGTACAAGACCAATTGCTGGTACAAGATCCCGCGGTGCGAATGAACAAGAGGATGAAGAATTAGCGAGGGAATTAATTGAGAACGAAAAGGAACGAGCGGAGCATGTAATGCTTGTAGATTTAGAACGAAATGATTTAGGGCGCGTTTGTAAATATGGCACTGTAGAAGTAGATGAATTTATGGTAATTGAAAAGTACTCACATGTTATGCATATCGTTTCTAATGTGCGTGGTGAGGTGGAAGAAGATAAGGATGCTTTCGATTTAGTGAAAGCTGTATTCCCTGGTGGAACAATTACCGGTGCCCCGAAAATACGTACGATGGAAATTATTGAAGAATTAGAACCTGTTCGACGAGGGATTTATACAGGTTCAATTGGTTGGATTGGTTATTCTGGAGATACGGAATTGAATATTGTAATTAGAACGCTTCTTGCTAAAGATGGGCAAGCGCATGTGCAAGCAGGAGCGGGAATTGTAATTGATTCAAATCCGAAAAATGAATATAAAGAGTCGTTAAAAAAGGCAATTGCTTTATGGCGTGCAAAAGAAAGTAGCGAAGAAACGGTTAGGTGAGAGAAATGATATTAATGATTGATAATTATGATTCTTTTACATTTAATTTAGTGCAATTTCTTGGAGAACTTGGACAAGAGCTTGTTATTAAGCGTAATGATGAAGTGACTATTGCAGATATTGAGAATATGAAACCAGATTTCTTAATGATTTCACCAGGTCCATGTAGTCCGAATGAAGCGGGAATTAGTATGGAAGCTATTAAATACTTTGCAGGAAAGCTTCCGATTTTTGGAGTTTGTCTTGGGCATCAATCTATTGCGCAAGTCTTTGGTGGAGAAGTTGTTCGAGCAGAGCGATTAATGCATGGGAAAACGTCGCCTATGCATCATGATGGAAAGACGATTTTCTCGGACATTCCTAATCCATTTACTGCAACGCGTTATCATTCCCTTATTGTTAAGAAAGAGACGTTACCTGATTGCTTAGAGGTAACATCTTGGACAGAGGAAGGGGAAATTATGGCGCTTCGTCATACAACATTACCGATTGAAGGTGTGCAGTTCCATCCGGAATCTATTATGACTTCTCATGGGAAAGAATTATTACAGAATTTCATTCGCAAATATAGTCCAAGCGTGGCATCGTGTTAATTTACGTAAATGGTGAATATGTAGAAGCGAATGAAGCGAAAATTTCTCCTTATGACCATGGTTATTTATACGGACTTGGAGTTTTTGAGACGTTTCGTATTTATAATGGTCATCCTTTCTTGTTGGATGATCATTATAAACGTTTAATAGATGCGCTAGATACATTGCAAATCAAATGGACAATGACAAAAGATGATGTAATGCTTATTTTGAAAAATCTCCTCGTTAAGAATGAATTGGAGCATGCATATGTTCGTTTCAATGTATCGGCGGGTGTAGATGAAATAGGATTGCAAACCGAAATGTATGAAGAGCCGTCGGTTATTGTTTTTATAAAACCTTTACCAGCCCCAGGGGATATAGTGGAAAAAGAAGGGGTTGTTTTAAAACAAGTGCGAAATACACCAGAGGGTGCGTTTCGCTTGAAGTCCCATCATTATTTAAATAACATTTTAGGGAAACGCGAAATTGGAAATGTTGTGGATAAGGAAGGTATTTTTCTTACTGAAGCAGGTTATGTTGCAGAGGGTATTGTTTCGAATCTCTTTTTTGTGAAAGACAATGTTTTGTATACGCCTTCGCTAAAAACAGGGATTTTAAATGGTATCACTCGTGCATTTATTATAAAGGTTGCAGAGGAGCTTCGTATAGAAATAAAGGAAGGTTTCTTTACGAAAGATGAATTGCTTTCAGCAGATGAAGCTTTTGTAACGAATTCCATTCAAGAAATTGTTCCGCTTTATCATATAGAGGGACGAGATTTCCCGGGTAAAGTCGGAATGATTACAAAAAGGTTTATGCATCTTTATGAAATGCAGAGAGAGAAATTGTGGAGTAGAAATGAATTGCGAAGAGGAGATGTGTAATTTGAAGTGGGATTATGATTTGCGCTGCGGCGAATATACATTGAATTTAAATGAAAAGACATTAATTATGGGGATTTTAAATGTAACGCCAGATTCATTTTCTGATGGTGGGAGTTACAACGAAGTGGATGCTGCGGTGCGCCATGCGAAAGAAATGAAAGATGAAGGTGCTCATATTATTGATATTGGTGGTGAATCTACTCGCCCGGGTTTCGCTAAAGTTTCGGTGGAAGAAGAAATTAAACGAGTTGTTCCGATGATCCAAACGGTTTCGAAGGAAGTGGAATTGCCTATTTCTATCGATACGTATAAAGCAGAAGTTGCGAAACAAGCAATTGAAGCTGGTGCTCACATTATTAATGATATTTGGGGGGCGAAGGCGGAACCGAAAATTGCTGAAGTTGCAGCTCATTATGATGTACCTATCATCTTAATGCATAACCGTGACAATATGAGTTATCGTAATTTAATGGCGGATATGATTGCTGATTTGTATGACAGTATTAAAATTGCTAAAGCTGCTGGTGTACGAGATGAGAATATTATTTTAGACCCAGGTATTGGTTTTGCTAAGACGCCTGAACAAAATTTGGAAGCGATGCGTAATTTAGAACAGTTAAATGTACTAGGTTATCCAGTTCTTTTAGGCACTTCAAGAAAGTCCTTTATTGGACATGTACTAGATTTACCGGTAGAGGAACGTCTTGAGGGAACTGGAGCTACCGTTTGTCTCGGTATTGAAAAGGGCTGTGAATTTGTTCGTGTTCATGATGTGAAAGAAATGGCGCGTATGGCTAAAATGATGGATGCGATGATTGGTAAGGGGGTAAAGTAATTGGATAAAATTTATATCCATGATATGGAGTTTTACGGTTATCATGGTGTATTCCCAGAGGAAAATAAATTAGGTCAGAGGTTTAAAGTTGATTTAACGGTAGAATTGGATTTGAAACGTGCAGGAGAAAGTGATGACTTAGAGCATTCTGTCAATTATGGAGAGCTTTTTGAATTGTGTAGGAAAGTTGTCGAAGATAGAACGTATAAGCTTGTAGAGAGCATCGCTGAAAATATCGCTACAAATATATTGAAACAATATGAGAGTATTTCACGATGTACAATTAAGGTAATTAAACCAGATCCGCCGATACCGGGGCATTATCGCGCTGTAGCGGTAGAAATTACGAGAGAACGTTCATGAATAATATAGCGTACATTGCATTAGGTTCGAATATTGGAGAGCGTTATACGTATTTAACTGAAGCGATTCAGTTTTTAAATAAAAGTCCGTATATCCAAGTTGATGATGTTTCATCAGTGTATGAAACTGATCCAGTTGGCTATACTGACCAAAGTTGCTTTTTAAATTTAGTTATAAAAATTTCTACCAATTTATCACCACAAGAATTATTGAAAGTAACGCAAAAAGTAGAGAATGACCTAGGAAGAAAAAGGGAAATTAGATGGGGTCCGAGAACCATCGACCTTGACATCTTACTCTATAATCAAGAAAATATTGAAGCAGAGAATCTTATTGTTCCGCATCCGCGGATGTTCGAAAGAGCTTTTGTTATCGTTCCGTTGTTAGAAATTAATCAAGATATAAAACAAGACATTTCACGTTCACAAGTAGAAGAAATGAAAAGGCGAGAGGGAGTAACGGTATGGAAGCAGAAAAATGGGGAAGACGCATTCGTGCTTTTCGAAAGCTGAAAGGCTATACACAAGAAGGTTTTGCTAAAGAATTAGGGGTATCTGTATCTGTTTTAGGTGAAGTTGAGAGAGGGAATCGATCGCCTTCCCAAGATTTTGTAGTAGAAGTTGCTAAAGCATTAAAGGTCTCGATAGATGAACTAATGCCAAAGTAATTATGAAGGAAGGAGTAAATCCAGTGTTAAAGATTGCAAATATTGAGATGAAAAATCCGGTTGTACTAGCACCGATGGCGGGAGTGTGTAACTCTGCATTCCGTTTAACAGTAAAAGAATTTGGTGCAGGCTTAGTTTGTGCTGAAATGGTAAGTGATAAGGCGATATTACTTAATAATAAGAGAACGTTAGATATGTTATATATCGACGAGAGAGAAAAGCCATTAAGTTTACAAATTTTTGGTGGAGAGAGAGAAACGCTTGTAGATGCTGCGAAATATGTAGATAAATATACGACAGCAGACATTATTGATATTAATATGGGTTGTCCAGTACCAAAAATCACTAAGTGTGATGCAGGAGCAAAATGGCTTTTAGATCCAAATAAAATATATGAAATGGTAGCGGCAGTTGTAGATGCTGTTGAAAAGCCAGTTACAGTTAAAATGCGTATAGGTTGGGATGAAGAACATATTTTCGCAATAGAAAATGCTAGAGCTGTTGAGCGTGCTGGTGGACAGGCAGTGGCAGTTCATGGACGTACACGAGTGCAAATGTATGAAGGAAAAGCAGATTGGGATATTATTAAACAAGTAAAGCAAGCTGTGAATATCCCGGTTATTGGAAATGGTGATGTTGAAACACCGCAAGATGCGAAGCGTATGCTTGATGAAATTGGTGTAGATGGTGTTATGATTGGCCGTGCTGCTCTTGGGGATCCGTGGATGATTTATCGTACGGTAAAGTATTTAGAGACGGGTGAATTAATGCCGGAACCAACAGTGCGCGAGAAAATTGATGTATGTATGTTGCATCTAGATCGTCTTATCGATTTAAAGAATGAAAATGTTGCTGTAAGAGAGATGAGAAAGCATGCGGCTTGGTATTTAAAAGGTGTTCGTGGTAATGCGAGTGTGCGTAATGGCATCAATACTTGCAACACACGTCAAGACCTTGCGAATGTATTAGGTGCATTTGTAGAAGAAGTAGAAGCGAAACAACAAACAATTTATGTTGGTTAATAAGGGAATGTAGAAGATTGACATTCTTCTACACACTTCCTATAATTACGTGAAAGAAAGAAGAACTGCCAGTTAGTTGCTGGCAGTTTTTCTAGTTGAGTAGAAAATGCTATACTGTATATATTGTAAAAATTAATAGAGCTGGAGTGATATCAATATCATGGATAACATGAACCACGAAGAATTAAACGACCAATTGCTTGTTCGTCGTGAAAAGCTACATAATTTACGTGAGCAAGGAATCGATCCGTTTGGTAAACGATTTGAACGCACAAATTCAACAACGGACTTAGTAAGTCTATATGGAGAATTCTCTAAAGAAGAATTAGAAGAGAAAGAAATCACTGTTTCTATCGCTGGTCGTATTATGACAAAACGCGGTAAAGGAAAAGCTGGATTCGCGCACATTCAAGATTTACACGGACAAGTTCAAATTTACGTTCGTAAAGATACTGTTGGAGATGAAGAGTACGAATTATTTACGACAGCAGATTTAGGTGACTTAGTAGGTATTGAAGGTAAAGTGTTCAAAACGAACGTTGGAGAACTTTCAGTAAAAGCAACAGGATTTACACTTTTAACGAAATCCCTTCGTCCATTACCGGATAAATACCATGGATTAAAAGATGTTGAACAACGTTACCGTCAACGTTACTTAGACTTAATTACAAGTATGGAAAGTCGTGAAACATT
>NZ_JBBOTW010000001.1:5100000-5102500 GCF_038050415.1 Bacillus sp. FSL M7-1020
GAAATTCCTTGTCGGGTAAGTTCCGACCCGCACGAAAGGTGTAACGATTTGGGCACTGTCTCAACCAGAGACTCGGTGAAATTATAGTACCTGTGAAGATGCAGGTTACCCGCGACAGGACGGAAAGACCCCGTGGAGCTTTACTGTAGCCTGATATTGAATTTTGGTACAGTTTGTACAGGATAGGCGGGAGCCATTGAAACCGGAGCGCTAGCTTCGGTGGAGGCGCTGGTGGGATACCGCCCTGACTGTATTGAAATTCTAACCTACGGGTCTTATCGACCCGGGAGACAGTGTCAGGTGGGCAGTTTGACTGGGGCGGTCGCCTCCTAAAGTGTAACGGAGGCGCCCAAAGGTTCCCTCAGAATGGTTGGAAATCATTCGTAGAGTGCAAAGGCATAAGGGAGCTTGACTGCGAGACCTACAAGTCGAGCAGGGACGAAAGTCGGGCTTAGTGATCCGGTGGTTCCGCATGGAAGGGCCATCGCTCAACGGATAAAAGCTACCCCGGGGATAACAGGCTTATCTCCCCCAAGAGTCCACATCGACGGGGAGGTTTGGCACCTCGATGTCGGCTCATCGCATCCTGGGGCTGTAGTCGGTCCCAAGGGTTGGGCTGTTCGCCCATTAAAGCGGTACGCGAGCTGGGTTCAGAACGTCGTGAGACAGTTCGGTCCCTATCCGTCGTGGGCGTAGGAAATTTGAGAGGAGCTGTCCTTAGTACGAGAGGACCGGGATGGACGCACCGCTGGTGTACCAGTTGTTCTGCCAAGGGCATAGCTGGGTAGCTATGTGCGGAAGGGATAAGTGCTGAAAGCATCTAAGCATGAAGCCCCCCTCAAGATGAGATTTCCCATAGCGTAAGCTAGTAAGATCCCTGAAAGATGATCAGGTTGATAGGTTCGAGGTGGAAGCATGGTGACATGTGGAGCTGACGAATACTAATAGATCGAGGACTTAACCATATAATATGAAGCAATGTTATCTAGTTTTGAAAGAATATAAAAAACTTGTTGACTTTAAAAGTTAAATAAGTTACAATAATTCTTGTCTTAAATGAATACAGTCTGGTAATGATGGCAGAGAGGTCACACCCGTTCCCATACCGAACACGGAAGTTAAGCTCTCTAGCGCCGATGGTAGTTGGGACCTTGTCCCTGTGAGAGTAGGACGTTGCCAGGCAAATGGAGGATTAGCTCAGCTGGGAGAGCACCTGCCTTACAAGCAGGGGGTCGGCGGTTCGATCCCGTCATCCTCCACCATTTAGCCGACTTAGCTCAATTGGTAGAGCAACTGACTTGTAATCAGTAGGTTGGGGGTTCAAGTCCTCTAGTCGGCACCAGTTTTTAATTGTACGAGCCATTAGCTCAGTTGGTAGAGCATCTGACTTTTAATCAGAGGGTCGAAGGTTCGAATCCTTCATGGCTCACCATTTTTAATAAAATATGCGGGTGTGGCGGAATTGGCAGACGCACTAGACTTAGGATCTAGCGCCTTTGGCGTGGGGGTTCGACTCCCTTCACCCGCACTTTTAATAAAATATCTCATAACATGTCTTGCGGAAGTAGTTCAGTGGTAGAATACAACCTTGCCAAGGTTGGGGTCGCGGGTTCGAATCCCGTCTTCCGCTCCAATTTTCAATATGACATGCCGGGGTGGCGGAACAGGCAGACGCACAGGACTTAAAATCCTGCGGTGGGTGACCACCGTGCGGGTTCGACCCCCGCCCTCGGCACCATATGCGCCCGTAGCTCAATTGGATAGAGCGTTTGACTACGGATCAAGAGGTTAGGGGTTCGACTCCTCTCGGGCGCGTTTTCTTTCGGGAAGTGGCTCAGCTTGGTAGAGCACCTGGTTTGGGACCAGGGGGTCGCAGGTTCAAATCCTGTCTTCCCGATATTGTTTTTGGGGCCTTAGCTCAGCTGGGAGAGCGCCTGCCTTGCACGCAGGAGGTCAGCGGTTCGATCCCGCTAGGCTCCACCATTAGTTCTTTGAAAACTGAACGAAACAAACAACGTGAAACGTCAATTTTTATTTTTAGATGCTAGACAAACTAACTTTATTGGAGAGTTTGATCCTGGCTCAGGATGAACGCTGGCGGCGTGCCTAATACATGCAAGTCGAGCGAATGGATTGAGAGCTTGCTCTCAAGAAGTTAGCGGCGGACGGGTGAGTAACACGTGGGTAACCTGCCCATAAGACTGGGATAACTCCGGGAAACCGGGGCTAATACCGGATAATATTTTGAACTGCATGGTTCGAAATTGAAAGGCGGCTTCGGCTGTCACTTATGGATGGACCCGCGTCGCATTAGCTAGTTGGTGAGGTAACGGCTCACCAAGGCAACGATGCGTAGCCGACCTGAGAGGGTGATCGGCCACACTGGGACTGAGACACGGCCCAGACTCCTACGGGAGGCAGCAGTAGGGAATCTTCCGCAATGGACGAAAGTCTGACGGAGCAACGCCGCGTGAGTGATGAAGGCTTTCGGGTCGTAAAA
>NZ_JBBOTW010000001.1:5105000-5169784 GCF_038050415.1 Bacillus sp. FSL M7-1020
CTAAGTGCAGTGAAGTCAGACCGGAAGGACTGGTGGAGCGCTTAGAAGTGAGAATGCCGGTATGAGTAGCGAAAGACGGGTGAGAATCCCGTCCACCGAATGCCTAAGGTTTCCTGAGGAAGGCTCGTCCGCTCAGGGTTAGTCAGGACCTAAGCCGAGGCCGACAGGCGTAGGCGATGGACAACAGGTTGATATTCCTGTACCACCTCTTTATCGTTTGAGCAATGGAGGGACGCAGAAGGATAGAAGAAGCGTGCGATTGGTTGTGCACGTCCAAGCAGTTAGGCTGATAAGTAGGCAAATCCGCTTATCGTGAAGGCTGAGCTGTGATGGGGAAGCTCCTTATGGAGCGAAGTCTTTGATTCCCCGCTGCCAAGAAAAGCTTCTAGCGAGATAAAAGGTGCCTGTACCGCAAACCGACACAGGTAGGCGAGGAGAGAATCCTAAGGTGTGCGAGAGAACTCTGGTTAAGGAACTCGGCAAAATGACCCCGTAACTTCGGGAGAAGGGGTGCTTTCTTAACGGAAAGCCGCAGTGAATAGGCCCAAGCGACTGTTTAGCAAAAACACAGGTCTCTGCGAAGCCGTAAGGCGAAGTATAGGGGCTGACACCTGCCCGGTGCTGGAAGGTTAAGGAGAGGGGTTAGCGTAAGCGAAGCTCTGAACTGAAGCCCCAGTAAACGGCGGCCGTAACTATAACGGTCCTAAGGTAGCGAAATTCCTTGTCGGGTAAGTTCCGACCCGCACGAAAGGTGTAACGATTTGGGCACTGTCTCAACCAGAGACTCGGTGAAATTATAGTACCTGTGAAGATGCAGGTTACCCGCGACAGGACGGAAAGACCCCGTGGAGCTTTACTGTAGCCTGATATTGAATTTTGGTACAGTTTGTACAGGATAGGCGGGAGCCATTGAAACCGGAGCGCTAGCTTCGGTGGAGGCGCTGGTGGGATACCGCCCTGACTGTATTGAAATTCTAACCTACGGGTCTTATCGACCCGGGAGACAGTGTCAGGTGGGCAGTTTGACTGGGGCGGTCGCCTCCTAAAGTGTAACGGAGGCGCCCAAAGGTTCCCTCAGAATGGTTGGAAATCATTCGTAGAGTGCAAAGGCATAAGGGAGCTTGACTGCGAGACCTACAAGTCGAGCAGGGACGAAAGTCGGGCTTAGTGATCCGGTGGTTCCGCATGGAAGGGCCATCGCTCAACGGATAAAAGCTACCCCGGGGATAACAGGCTTATCTCCCCCAAGAGTCCACATCGACGGGGAGGTTTGGCACCTCGATGTCGGCTCATCGCATCCTGGGGCTGTAGTCGGTCCCAAGGGTTGGGCTGTTCGCCCATTAAAGCGGTACGCGAGCTGGGTTCAGAACGTCGTGAGACAGTTCGGTCCCTATCCGTCGTGGGCGTAGGAAATTTGAGAGGAGCTGTCCTTAGTACGAGAGGACCGGGATGGACGCACCGCTGGTGTACCAGTTGTTCTGCCAAGGGCATAGCTGGGTAGCTATGTGCGGAAGGGATAAGTGCTGAAAGCATCTAAGCATGAAGCCCCCCTCAAGATGAGATTTCCCATAGCGTAAGCTAGTAAGATCCCTGAAAGATGATCAGGTTGATAGGTTCGAGGTGGAAGCATGGTGACATGTGGAGCTGACGAATACTAATAGATCGAGGACTTAACCATATAATATGAAGCAAATGTTATCTAGTTTTGAAGGAATATGCCTTCATAGTTTGGTGATGATGGCAGAGAGGTCACACCCGTTCCCATACCGAACACGGAAGTTAAGCTCTCTAGCGCCGATGGTAGTTGGGACCTTGTCCCTGTGAGAGTAGGACGTCGCCAAGCAACTAAAACACGAGTCAAATGACTCGTGTTTTTTCGTGTTTTATTTTATAATCCATAGTAATAAAAAAATGTGTTTAAAGTATTAATATTTTGATTAAATACAGGAGAATGTGGCTAGGATAGTGAATAAGCAAAAGAGTTGCAAATTTTATTAATACGTATATAATTAAAGTCAAAGATAGTCAAAGTCAATAAAGGTGGCGGATAAATGAGAAATATATCTGATATCATTGAGCAATATCTAAAGCAAGTTATTGACTTAAGCAATAATAATGTGATTGAAATTAAGAGAAATGAGATTGCGGATCGGTTCGAGTGCGTACCATCTCAAATCAATTATGTAATCAATACCCGTTTTACGTTAGAAAGAGGATTTGTAGTAGAAAGTAAACGTGGTGGAGGAGGTTACATTCGCATTATAAAAGTCAAACTGCATGACGATATAGACATTATTGATCAAATGCTTCATATGATTGATCATAGTGTTGCGCAAGGGAATGCAGAAAGCATGATTATACGTTTAATAGAAGAGGGAATCATAACAAATCGTGAAGCGAAACTGATGTTAAGCGTAATAGATCGTTCTGTATTATCAATGGATGTTCCTTCTCGAGATGAACTTAGGGCTCGAATATTATGCGCAATGTTAAGAACACTGAAATATAAATAAATATAGCTTTTGTAAAAGAATGATGACTAAGATAAAGCAGTTAAATGTTGTAGAAGTTTTGAAAAAGAACATGCACTTTTATTTAAACGGATTCAGGAAAGCGAACAATCTAGTAATGTATGAAAAGTATCATGAGATAGAGCGTTCCTGTTGTAAAGGTGGGGATAGTGATGACTTGTCAAAACTGTAATATAAGACCAGCGACTTTACATTATACAAAAGTAATTAACGAGAAGAAGGCGGAAGTTCATCTTTGTGAGCAATGTGCAGAGCAAAGTGGCTATACGTCTTTCTTTCAATCATCGCAGTCTAACTTTTCATTTCATGATTTATTTGCTGGTTTATTACACGGTGAATCAACAATGTTTGAAGAAGGAAAAAATGGATTTTCAAATGCAAATATAGTAAGATGCCCAGATTGTAAGATGACATATGAACAATTTACAAAAGTGGGACGTTTTGGCTGTTCTTCTTGCTACGATACATTTAAGGAGCATTTAAAGCCACTATTAAAACGTCTTCATGGTGGGCATACAGATCATTGTGGAAAAATTCCGGAACGTATAGAAGGAAATATCCACTTAAAGAAAGAATTAGATGAACTAAAACTCATTCTGAAACAATGCGTACAGAAAGAGGAATTTGAGAAAGCTGCAGAGGTAAGAGATAAGATTCGAGGTCTTGAAATACATCTTAGTGAGCATAGAGAGGGGGAATAGTTCTATGTCACTGGACAAAATTATGAATGAAGCGATTAGTCCATGGATGAAGGGGGATGGCCCTGATTCTGATATTGTTTTAAGTAGTCGAATTCGTTTGGCTCGTAATTTTAAACAATATCAATTTTCTACTATGCAAAACGAAGAAGAAGCTAAACAGATTCATGAATTATTTAAAAAAAAATTTATAAATAAAGCAGTAGGGTCCTTTGGGGAGTTTGGACTATTAAAGATGAATGAATTAACCCCCCTTCAAAGGAGAGTTTTAGTCGAAAAGCATTTAATTAGTCCAAATCTTGCAGGGACAGAATATGGAGCATGTCTACTATCAGAAAGTGAACATATTAGTGTTATGCTTAATGAAGAAGACCATATTCGGATTCAGTGCCTATTTTCAGGATTACAGTTATCAGAGGCGCTTCAAAGCGCCAATCAAATAGATAATTGGATTGAGAAAGAAGTTGAATACGCTTTTGATGAATCACTTGGATATATTACAAGCTGTCCTACTAATGTTGGCACAGGGTTAAGAGCTTCTGTGATGATTCATTTACCGGGACTGGTTTTAACAAAAAGAATTAGCCGTATTATACAAGTAATTCAAAAATTAGGGTTAGTAGTAAGAGGAATATACGGTGAAGGTAGCGAAGCGTTAGGTAATATATTTCAAGTGTCAAATCAAATGACGCTAGGAAAGTCTGAAGAAGATATTATTGCAGATTTAAAAGGTGTCATTCAACAAATTATACAGCAAGAAAAAATGGCTAGAGAATTAATTGTACAAAATTCAAGTATTGAACTTGAAGATAAGGTTTATCGTTCTTACGGCATACTAGCAAACAGTCGTTTAATTCAATCTGCAGAAGCTGCTAATTGCTTATCAGATGTACGACTTGGTATTGATCTAGGATATATAAAAGGTATATCGAGAAATATTTTGACGGAGTTAATGGTTCTTACTCAACCGGGCATTTTACAACAATACGCAGGAGGACCTTTAGGGCCAGAAGAAAGAGATTATCGAAGATCAACCTTAATCCGTGAGCGATTACGTATTGAAAAAAACTAAGCGCAAGTAGGAGGCGATTTCTATGATGTTTGGAAGATTTACAGAAAGAGCACAGAAAGTATTAGCTTTATCTCAAGAGGAAGCAATTCGTATTGGGCATAATAATATTGGAACAGAACATATTTTACTTGGGCTTGTACGCGAAGGTGAAGGAATTGCAGCAAAAGCGTTAATTGCTCTTGGATTAAGTCCAGAGAAAGTTCAAAAAGAAGTAGAAGCGTTAATTGGGCGTGGAACAGAAGCTTCTCAAACTGTACATTATACACCTCGTGCTAAAAAGGTTATTGAATTATCTATGGATGAAGCGCGTAAGCTAGGCCATTCTTACGTTGGAACAGAACACATTTTACTCGGTTTAATCCGTGAAGGTGAAGGTGTAGCGGCACGTGTTTTAAATAATTTAGGTGTAAGTTTAAATAAAGCGAGACAACAAGTGTTACAACTTCTTGGAAGTAATGAAGCTAGTTCAGGTCATCAAGGTGGTTCAGCAACAAATGCAAATACACCGACACTTGACAGTTTAGCAAGGGACTTAACAGTTGTTGCACGTGAAAATCGCTTAGACCCTGTTATTGGACGTGGTAAAGAAATTCAACGTGTAATTGAGGTGTTAAGCCGTAGAACGAAAAACAACCCAGTATTAATCGGTGAGCCTGGTGTAGGTAAAACGGCAATTGCAGAAGGATTAGCACAGCAAATTGTAAATAATGAAGTTCCTGAAACTTTAAGAGATAAGCGTGTTATGACACTAGACATGGGTACAGTAGTAGCTGGAACGAAATATCGCGGTGAATTTGAAGACCGTTTAAAGAAAGTGATGGATGAAATTCGCCAAGCAGGCAATATTATTCTATTTATTGATGAGCTTCATACATTAATTGGTGCCGGTGGAGCAGAAGGTGCAATCGATGCATCGAATATTTTAAAACCATCTTTAGCACGAGGAGAGTTACAATGTATTGGGGCGACAACTTTAGATGAGTATCGCAAATATATTGAAAAAGACGCGGCTTTAGAAAGACGTTTTCAACCAATTCATGTTGATGAGCCAAGTTTAGAAGAATCGATTCAAATCTTGAAAGGTTTACGTGACCGTTATGAGGCGCATCACCGTGTATCTATTACAGATGACGCTATTGATGCAGCTGTAAAACTTTCAGATCGTTATATTACAGATCGCTTTTTACCGGATAAAGCAATTGATTTAATTGATGAAGCTGCTTCAAAAGTTCGCTTACGTTCTTATACAACACCACCAAACTTAAAAGAGCTTGAAGTGAAGCTTGAGGAGATTCGAAAAGAAAAAGATGCGGCTGTACAAAGTCAAGAATTTGAAAAGGCTGCATCTTTACGTGATATGGAACAACGCTTACGAGAGAAGTTAGAAGATACAAAACGTCAATGGAAAGAGCAACAAGGAAAAGAAAATTCAGAGGTTACGGTAGAAGATATTGCAAATGTCGTTTCTACATGGACGCGTATCCCAGTTTCTAAACTTGCACAAACAGAGACTGATAAATTATTAAACTTAGAATCCATTCTTCATGATCGTTTAATTGGTCAAGATGAAGCGGTAGTAGCTGTAGCAAAAGCTGTTCGTCGTGCGAGAGCAGGATTAAAAGATCCGAAGCGCCCAATTGGTTCATTTATTTTCTTAGGGCCAACAGGTGTAGGTAAAACAGAACTTGCAAGAGCACTAGCAGAATCTATGTTCGGTGATGAAGATGCAATGATTCGCATCGATATGTCAGAGTACATGGAGAAGCATTCTACTTCCCGTTTAGTTGGTTCTCCTCCAGGATATGTTGGATATGAAGAAGGTGGACAATTAACAGAGAAAGTTCGTCGCAAGCCATATTCAGTTGTCTTATTAGATGAGGTAGAGAAAGCTCATCCGGATGTGTTTAATATTTTACTACAAGTATTAGAAGATGGTCGTTTAACCGATTCTAAAGGACGTACAGTAGATTTCCGTAATACAATTGTTATTATGACATCTAACGTTGGGGCAGATGCATTAAAACGTAATAAGTATCTTGGATTTAACGTACAAGATGAGAGCCGCGATTATTCGGATATGAAAGGTAAAGTAATGGATGAACTGAAAAAAGCATTTCGTCCAGAATTCTTAAACCGTATCGATGAAATTATCGTATTCCATATGCTTGAGAAAAAACATATTCAAGAAATAGTAACTCTTATGGTAAATCAGTTAGTGAATCGCTTAAAAGAACAAGAAATCGAATTGCAATTAACAGAAGGGGCAATTTCTGCTATTGCTGATAAAGGATTTGATCGTGAGTACGGTGCTCGTCCGCTTCGTAGGGCAATTCAGAAGCATGTAGAAGATAGACTATCTGAAGAACTTTTAAAAGGTGCTATTGAGAAAGGACAAAAAGTTATCTTTGATGTAGAAGGAGAATCATTTGTCATTCATAGTGCGGAAAAGGTAAAATAAGTATAGACAAACAAAGAGGGCTACGCGATAGCCCTCTTTCTTGTACGAGAAGGATAAACGTTTATAGACGAAAGTGAAGTGAACTATAAAAAGGTATGGCTAAAAAGAAAACGAAATTTATATGTCAAGAGTGTGGTTATCAGTCACCGAAATATATGGGTAAATGTCCCGGATGTGGTCAATGGAATACACTTGTTGAAGAGATGGAACCAGTTGTATCATCAAGGCGCCTTAATTACGCGAATGCAATTCAAACGGAAGTAACAAAACCAAGACGTCTTACTGAAGTAGAAACAAAGTCTGAGGCACGTATTGAAACGGAATTTCAAGAGTTTAACCGTGTGCTTGGTGGCGGAATTGTAGATGGGTCCTTAGTACTTATTGGTGGAGACCCTGGGATTGGAAAATCAACATTACTATTACAGATTTCATCGCAATTAGCAGATTCTTCATATGATGTATTATACATATCGGGTGAGGAGTCGGCAAAGCAGATTAAACTTCGTGCAGATCGTTTGCATGTAAAGGGTAGCAATCTATTTGTTGTAGCAGAGACAGATCTGCAGCGTATTGCAGCACATATTGAAGAAATGAATCCAGCTTTTGTTGTTATTGATTCTATTCAAACGATACATTTACCTGAAGTGACGTCAGCACCAGGAAGTGTGGCACAAGTACGTGAATGTACAGCGGAATTAATGAAACTTGCAAAAACAAAAGGAATCCCTATTTTCATCGTCGGGCATGTGACAAAAGAAGGAGCAATTGCAGGACCTCGTATGTTAGAACATATGGTCGATGCAGTTCTCTACTTTGAGGGAGATCGACACCATACGTATCGTATTTTACGAGCTGTGAAGAACCGTTTTGGTTCCACGAATGAAATGGGTATCTTTGAAATGAAAGAGCTTGGTCTTGCGGAAGTTTTAAATCCTTCTGAAATCTTCCTTGAGGAAAGGCCGGTTGGTGTTGCAGGGTCAACAGTAGTTGCTTCAATGGAAGGAACAAGACCGGTTTTAGTAGAAATACAAGCTTTAATCTCCCCTACTAGTTTTGGAAATCCTCGAAGAATGGCGACGGGAATTGATCATAACCGTGTTTCGCTTATTATGGCAGTATTAGAAAAAAGAACAGGCTTACTATTGCAAAATCAAGATGCATATTTAAAAGTAGCTGGTGGTTTGAAATTAGATGAACCGGCAATTGATTTAGCAGTGGCTTTAAGTATAGCCTCAAGTTTTAGGGATAAATCTACGGCACCAACCGATGCAGTAATAGGAGAAGTAGGATTAACTGGAGAAATAAGAAGAGTATCAAGAATCGAACAACGTGTACAAGAAGCGGCTAAATTAGGATTTCAACGTGTTATTATTCCTAGAAAAAACTTAGGAGGATGGACAATTCCAGATGGGATTGAGGTTGTAGGTGTTTCTAATTTAGGAGAAGCGCTTCGTTTGACATTAGGAGGCTAGGCTATGGAAGAAAATAAGCAACGTGTCAAAAGTATGATTAATATTTTACAGCTCGTGGCCCCAGGGACACCACTGCGCGAAGGGATAGATAATGTACTTCGCGCACAAACAGGGGGACTAATTGTTCTTGGATATAATGAGCAGATTAAAAGTATTGTTGATGGCGGTTTTCACATTAATTGTGCATTCTCTCCTGCTAGTTTATATGAATTAGCAAAAATGGACGGGGCACTTATTTTAAATGAAACGGGAAGTAAAATTTTAATAGCAAATGCACAGTTAGTTCCAGAGGCATCTATTGATTCTATTGAAACAGGCATGCGTCACCGAACAGCAGAACGTGTAGCGAAGCAGACTGGTAGCCTTGTTGTAGCTATTTCACAAAGACGTAACGTAATTACGCTATATCAAGGGAACTTACGTTATACACTAAAAGATATAGGGGTTATTTTAACAAAGGCAAATCAAGCTATTCAAACGTTAGAAAAATATAAGGCTGTATGGAATGATGGTATTACGAATTTGGGCATTCTAGAATTTGAAGAGGTCGTTACAATGTCCGAGGTCGTTCACGTTTTACATAGTGTTGAAATGGTACTGCGTATTAAAAATGAAATATTGAGCTATATTCATGAGCTAGGAACAGAAGGTAGGTTAATCCGTTTACAACTTACAGAACTACTAGCTGATTTAGAGGCAGAGGCAGCATTATTAATCAAAGATTATCACCAAGAAAAAACACAAGACCATCATCAAATTTTGAAAAAGTTGCAGGACCTTGCAAATACACAACTTTTAGAGGATAGTGATTTAGTAAAATTACTTGGCTACCCAGGGCAAACGAGTTTAGAAGAAAGTGTGACGCCAAGGGGATATCGAATCACAAGCAAAATCTCTCGTGTTCCGCCACTTATCATTGAAAATTTAATTAATCGATTCAAAACGTTGCAAGGTGTTTGTCGCGCGACTATTCATGAATTGGATGATGTGGAAGGAATTGGAGAAGTAAGGGCGAAGAAAATACGAGAAGGCTTAAAAAGAATTCAAGAGCATCTCTATATGAGTAGACACAATTAAGAATATTACATTGATTCCATAATATAACGACACTAGAACATTTTTGGTATATGATATGATATATTGGTAAATAAAACTATTTATAAAAAAACACGTCCGCTTTTGCATTCGGCGTTTTGATTAGCGAAACAATGGTTAATAATGAGTAGGAGGTGGTTGGATGTTAAAACGGATCGTACAGCTCTTCTTTCTAGTAATTGGGGGAGCGTTAGGGATTTACTTAATCCCAAAAGTTATTAATGTATTAGACATCGGTGCTGTTCCTTTATTGGAAGGATCGTATGTTCGTGCAATTATTGGTGCAATTATTTTATTTTTAACAACATTTTGGCTTGTAGATTATATTGTTCAACTTATTAAGCATATTGAAGAGGCTCTTGTAAAGGCGCCTGTAGCAGATGTTTTATTTGGTACATTAGGTTTAATCTCTGGTCTCATTGTTGCATATTTAATTTTAATACCAATTCGTGAATTTACAATTCCGGTTATTAGCACAGTATTGCAAGTGTTCTTTACTCTTTTACTTGGATATTTAGGATTCCAAGTAGGATTTAAAAAGAGGAATGAATTGCTAGGATTATTTACATTACCCCAACGCGGAGGTAAGAAGAAAAACAATAGTGAGAACGAAGAGATAGAGGTAGAAAAATCTACGGCTCATTGGAAAATTCTCGATACGAGTGTAATTATTGATGGACGTATTGCTGATATTTGCCAAACGAAGTTTTTAGAAGGAACAATTGTAATTCCACAATTCGTATTAGAAGAGCTTCAGCATATTGCCGACTCCTCCGATGCTTTAAAGCGTAATCGTGGTCGCAGAGGACTAGACATTTTAAATCGTATTCAAAAAGAGATGCCGATTCCGGTAGAAATTTATGAAGGCGATTTCGAGGATATCCAAGAGGTGGATAGCAAACTTGTAAAGTTAGCTAAAATCACCGGTGGAACTGTAGTAACAAATGATTTTAACTTAAATAAAGTTTCTGAATTACAAGGAGTAACGGTGTTAAACATTAATGATTTAGCTAATGCAATTAAACCAGTTGTACTCCCTGGCGAAGAATTAAGTGTTTATGTTGTGAAAGATGGTAAAGAGCAAAACCAAGGTGTTGCGTACTTAGATGATGGTACGATGATTGTAGTAGAAGATGGTAGAGAGTATGTAGGTTCGCAACTTAATGTACTAGTTACTAGCGTATTACAAACATCGGCTGGTCGTATGATTTTCGCAAAACGTAAATTATTAGAAAAAGCATTATAGGTAGAGGATTATTAATATGTATACATTAATTATTCCGGCAGCCGGTCAAGGAAAGCGGATGGGTGCTGGCAAAAATAAGTTGTTCTTACTTATAAATGAAGTACCGATTATCGTGCATACATTACGTGCTTTTGAAAGAGATAAGGCGTGCAAAAGTATTGTTATGGCAATTAACGAAGAGGAACGCCCGTATTTTGAAGAATTAATGCAGAAGTATCCGATTGAAAAACAGGTGCAATTTATTCAAGGTGGGGCTGAAAGACAAGATAGTGTATATAACGCGATTCAGCATGCAAGTGATGTGGAATACGTTCTTGTGCATGACGGAGCGCGCCCATTCGTAACGAATAAAGTGATTCAAGATGTATTAACAGCAGCAGAAAAATATGGGGCTTCCATTTGTGCAGTGCCAGTAAAGGATACAGTGAAGAAAGTAGAGCAAGGTGTTGTTGTCGAAACGGTAGAACGATCTCAGCTTAAGGCTGTACAAACACCGCAAGGGTTCTCTGTTTCGCTTTTGTTAGAAGCTCATAGGAGTGCAAAACAGAGCTGTTTTCTTGGTACAGATGATGCAAGTCTCGTAGAACGCATTGGTAAGCAAGTAGGTGTAGTAGAGGGGAGTTACTATAATATTAAAGTGACGACTCCAGAGGATTTACTAATTGCTGAAAGTTTCCTTCATGTTCAGAAAAAATAGCCGTGATGGTGTATAACAAAGGAAAGCTCGGCAATAGCCGGGCTTTTCTTTGTAAGGATATCGATATAATATAGAGTCATAAAGCTCAGTGGTTTAGCTCAAGGAGGATGTAAAGAATGTTTCGAATTGGACAAGGTTTTGATGTACATGAATTTGCGGAAGGTAGACCGTTAATTATTGGCGGAATTACAATTCCTCATGAGAAGGGATTAATCGGTCACTCAGATGCGGATGTATTGTTACATACGATTGCTGACGCATGTCTAGGAGCAATTGCAGCAGGAGATATTGGAAAGCATTTTCCTGATACTGATCCTGCCTTTAAAGATGCAGATTCAGCTATATTACTACAAAAGGTTTGGGAATTTGTACGCGAACAAGGTTACGAGCTAGGAAATCTAGATTGTACAATTATTGCTCAAAAGCCAAAAATGGCACCGCATATTGAAAGTATGCGTAAACGTATTAGTGAACTGTTAGAAACGTCTATAGATAACATTAATGTAAAGGCAACAACAACGGAAAAATTAGGATTTACAGGTAGAGAAGAAGGAATTGCTTCTCAAGCAGTGGTATTATTACAGAAAAAATAATGGTTTTTAATTCGTAAGATGGATAATCACATTTTTTTGTTGTACAATTATAGAATGTGTTGACATTAAGAATGGAAGGTGTACCAATTATGGAAAAGCAAGTGAGAGTGCGCTATGCGCCAAGTCCAACAGGACACTTACATATCGGAAATGCGCGTACGGCATTATTTAATTATTTATTTGCTCGTCATCAAGATGGTAAGTTTATTATTCGTATTGAAGATACTGATGTAAAACGTAATGTTGCAGGTGGAGAAGAAAGCCAATTAAAATACTTGAAATGGCTCGGTATGGACTGGGATGAAGGTGTTGATGTTGGTGGTGAATTCGGACCATATCGTCAAACAGAGCGTTTAGATATTTATAAAAAATTATATCTAGATTTATTAGAGCGTGGTTTAGCTTACAAATGTTATATGACAGAAGAAGAGCTGGAAGCAGAGCGTGAAGGACAAATTTCTCGTGGTGAAACACCTCGTTATGCAGGTAACCATCGTGATTTAACTGAAGAACAAATGAAAGAATTTGAAGCTGAGGGACGTATTCCAAGTATTCGTTTCCGTGTACCAGCTGATCGTGATTACACATTCAAAGACATCGTAAAAGATGAAGTTGCATTCCATTCAAATGATTTCGGTGATTTTGTTATCGTGAAAAAAGATGGAATTCCAACTTATAACTTTGCGGTAGCAGTAGATGATCACTTAATGGAGATTACACATGTGCTTCGTGGCGATGATCATATTTCAAATACGCCAAAACAAATGATGATTTATGAAGCTTTCGGTTGGGACATCCCACAATTCGGTCATATGACCCTAATTGTTAACGAAAGCCGTAAAAAGTTAAGTAAACGTGATGAATCTATTATTCAATTTATTGAGCAATATAAAGAGCTAGGATATCTTCCAGAAGCAATCTTTAACTTTATTGCACTACTAGGTTGGTCGCCGGTAGGAGAAGAAGAGATCTTCTCTAAAGATGAGTTCATCAAAATGTTCGATGCAGCTCGTTTATCAAAATCACCTGCATTATTTGATTCTCAAAAATTAAAATGGATGAACAACCAGTATATGAAAAAGCAAGATTTAGATACGGTTGTAGAGTTAAGTTTACCGCATTTAGTGAAAGCTGGACGTGTGGGCGAAACTTTAAGTGAACAAGAACAAGCTTGGATTCGTGATGTAATTGCTTTATATCATGACCAAATGAGTTTCGGAGCTGAAATCGTAGAGCTTTCTGAAATGTTCTTTAAAGATCATGTTGATTATGAAGAAGAAGGACAAGAAGTATTAAATGGTGAACAGGTACCTGAAGTACTTCGTGCATTTGCTGGTCAAATAGAAGCTCTAGAAGCGATGGAGCCTGCAGCGATTAAGGCAGCTATTAAAGCAGTTCAAAAGGAAACAGGGCATAAAGGTAAAAACTTATTTATGCCAATCCGTGTTGCTACTACTGGTCAAACACATGGTCCAGAGCTTCCTAATGCGATTGCACTTCTTGGGAAAGAAAAAGTTTTAAATCGTCTTCAAAAAGTAATTGGTTAACATTTTCTAGGTTTAGAAATATAATAAGTATACTTAAAATCTAATAAGGAAAAGCGACGAGAAGGAGAAGTAGAAAATCAGGCTTTTTACAGAGAGAACCACCTTTAGGCTGGAAGTGGTTTATAAGCGGATTTTTGAAATGCCCCTTCGAGTCTTCTGCTGAACAACGAATTGTTTCGTGAAATGTCTTAGGGCGTAAAGTAAGCAGAAGCGGTGTACACCGTTATCATGGATGAGTTTGAGGCTTTTTTATTAGCCTAAACAGAGTGGAACCGCGCTTAAAAGGCGTCTCTGTCAATATGACAGAGGCGTCTTTTTTTATACCGTAAAAGTGGGTATAAGTATAAGTTTGATCTCCTTGTATAAAGATTTAGAGGATAAGTGGGGAGTTAAGGGAGTTAGTTCACTCGAAAAAGCAGCCCATAAAGGGGAGGGGACATCGATGTTTAAGAGGCTTCGGGAAGATATTGAAGTCGTTTTTGAACAGGATCCAGCGGCACGAAGTTATTTCGAAGTCATTTTGACTTACTCTGGATTACATGCAGTTTGGGCCCATCGAATTGCACATGCTTTTTATAAAAAGAATTTCTTTTTTATTGCACGTTGGATTTCACAAGTTAGTCGGTTTTTTACTGGCATTGAGATTCATCCAGGAGCAACAATTGGTCGTCATTTTTTCATTGACCATGGAATGGGGGTTGTAATTGGAGAAACGTGTGAGATTGGTGATAATGTAACAATTTATCAAGGTGTTACATTAGGTGGTACGGGAAAAGAAAAGGGAAAGAGGCACCCTACAATTCAGGATAATGTATTAATTGCAACAGGTGCTAAAGTACTAGGCTCAATTACTGTTGGAGAGAATTCTAAAATTGGAGCAGGATCCGTTGTATTAAAAGAAGTCCCTGCGCATTCTACAGTTGTAGGTATACCTGGCCGAGTCGTTATTCAAAATGGAGTGAAGATTGGTCAAGAGTTAAATCATTCCGATCTTCCGGATCCGATTTTTGATAAATTAAAGGTTATGGAAGCAGAACTTGATAAATTGAAAAAGCAACTTGAAGTAAAGGTAGAAAGGAAGGATAAAAATGACTATTCACATTTATAATACGCTAACACGTCAAAAGGAAAAGTTTATTCCATTAGAAGAAAATAAGGTAAAGATGTATGTTTGCGGTCCTACAGTATATAACTACATCCATATTGGGAATGCGAGACCCCCTATGGTGTTCGATACAGTACGCCGTTATTTAGAATACAAAGGGTACGAAGTGCAGTATGTATCTAACTTTACTGACGTAGATGATAAATTAATTAAAGCAGCAAATGAATTAGGTGAAGATGTACCGACAATTGCTGACCGTTTCGTTGAAGCATATTTTGAAGATGTAACCGCACTAGGTTGCAAACATGCAACAGTTCATCCGCGTGTAACAGAAAATATGGATATTATTATTGAATTTATTCAAGAACTTGTGAATAAAGGGTATGCATATGAATCAGAAGGTGATGTGTACTTTAGAACGAAAGAATTCGAAGGTTACGGTAAATTATCGCATCAGCCAATCGCTGATTTACGTCATGGTGCACGTATTGAAGTAGGAGAAAAGAAACAAGACCCTCTTGACTTTGCTTTATGGAAAGCTGCAAAAGAGGGAGAAATCTTCTGGGAAAGCCCTTGGGGGAAAGGACGTCCAGGGTGGCATATTGAATGCTCAGCGATGGCACGTAAGTACTTAGGGGATACAATTGACATTCATGCTGGTGGTCAAGACTTAGCATTTCCTCATCATGAAAATGAAATTGCACAGTCCGAGGCGTTGACTGGAAAAACATTTGCACGTTACTGGATGCATAATGGATATATTAATATTGATAATGAGAAGATGTCTAAGTCACTTGGAAACTTCATTTTAGTTCACGATATCATTAAGCAATATGATCCACAGTTAATTAGATTCTTTATGCTATCAGTACATTACCGTCATCCAATTAACTTTAGTGAAGAGTTATTACAAAGTACGAATAACGGGCTAGAAAGAATTAAAACAGCTTACGGTAACTTAAAGCATCGTATGGAAAGTAGCGCGAATTTAACAGATCATAATGAGAAATGGTTAGCTGAGATGGAAAAATTCCAGGCTGCATTTGAAGAAGCAATGGATGATGACTTCAATACTGCTAATGCGATTACTGAATTATATAATGTAGCAAATCACGCAAATCAATATTTATTAGAAGAACATACTTCTAAAGTTGTAATTGAAGCATACGTGAAACAACTTGAAACATTATTCGATATTTTAGGATTAGAATTAGCAAAAGAAGAATTGCTTGATGAGGAAATTGAGGCGCTTATCCAAAAGCGTATTGAAGCTCGTAAAAATCGTGATTTCGCATTATCTGATCAAATTCGCGATGATTTAAAAGAACGTAATATTATTTTAGAAGATACCGCACAAGGTACAAGATGGAAAAGAGGATAAGAATGATTGATGCAAAGCAATTAAACAGCTTAGCGTTAGCATATATGGGTGATGCGGTATATGAACAATATATCCGCTATCACCTCCTTCAAAAAGGAAAGGTTCGTCCTAATCAATTACATCGCTTAGGGACGAGCTTTGTTTCGGCAAAAGCACAGGCGAAAGTTGTTTATCATTTATTAGAGACGTCATTTTTGACAGAGGAAGAAGAGGCGGTATTAAGAAGAGGGCGTAATGCAAATTCAGGTACCGTTCCGAAAAATACGGATGTACAAACATATCGACATAGTACAGCCTTTGAAGCGCTAATTGGTTATCATCACTTATTAAATAATCGTGAAAGATTAGACGAAATTGTATATAAGGCAATTGCAGTTTTAGAAGAAAAGGAAGGGGGCACATCATCATGAGTAGTGAATATATTATCGGACGTAACCCTGTAATTGAAGCGTTACGATCAGGGAGAGATATTAATAAAATTTGGATCGCGGAAGGTGCTGCCAAAGGGCAAGTGCAGATTGTACTAGCATTAGCGAAAGAAAATAAGATTATTTTACAACATGCACCAAAGAAGAAGTTAGATCAATTAGTTGAGGGTAATCATCAAGGTGTAATTGCTCAAGTAGCTGCATACCAGTATGCTGAATTAGAAGATTTATTCAAAGTAGCAGAAAAACGTAATGAAGATCCATTCTTCTTAATCTTAGATGAAATTGAAGATCCGCACAACCTAGGTTCTATTATGCGTACTGCTGATGCCACAGGAGCTCATGGGGTTATTATTCCGAAAAGAAGGGCTGTAGGACTTACAGCATCAGTTGCAAAAGCATCAACAGGAGCAATTGAATATATTCCAGTTGCGCGCGTAACAAACTTATCTCGCACAATTGATGAATTGAAGGAACGCGGACTTTGGATTGCTGGTACAGATGCCAAAGGAAAAACGGATTACCGTAATATAGATGGTAAAATGCCGATTGGATTAGTAATTGGTAGTGAAGGAAAAGGTATGAGTCGTATTATTGGTGAAAAGTGTGATTTCTTAATTACTTTACCGATGGTTGGTAAAGTTACATCCTTAAATGCTTCAGTAGCCGCAAGTTTGTTAATGTATGAGGTATATCGTAAACGTCACGAAATTGGTAAATAAAAAATGAACGATATTTTAATCGTTGACGGTTACAACATTATCGGAGCTTGGGGAGACTTGAAAAAACTACGGGATGTAGATTTGCAATCATCAAGAGACGCGCTTATTGATAAGATGGCGGATTATCAAGGATATACAGGAACGAAAGTAATGATAGTCTTTGATGCCTATACAGTCCACGGTATTGAAAAAAAGATGAAACAATCGCGGGTGGAAGTAATATTCACGCGCAAAAATCAAACTGCGGACGAAAAGATAGAGAAACTTGCGATTGAGCTTAGAAATATAAATACACAAATATATGTTGCGACTTCTGATTATACGGAACAATGGGTTATATTTGCGCAAGGTGCCCTTCGGAAATCTGCGCGTGAATTAGAGTTAGAAGTACAAGCGATGGAACAACAAGTAAGAAGACGTACAAAAGACACGAAAGAAAAGCAACCTGCCATGCGAAAGATATTCAGTGAGGATATTACAGAAAAATTAGAAAAATTAAGAAGAGGAGAGCGTTGAAGCATTGACGCTCTTTGTCTTTTTACTGTATAATATTGCTAAATAAATAGCGGTCGGAGGGATCAAGGTGGAAGCAGGCTTCGTAAGTGTAGGCGACGTTACATTTCGTGATTTAGAGGATGAGGCAATCGTTGAGTTAGTTCGAAAAGGTAATACTGACGCTCTAGAATATTTAATTCATAAATATAAGAACTTTGTTCGCGCGAAATCAAGATCTTATTTCTTAGTGGGTGCCGATCGAGAAGATATTGTTCAAGAAGGTATGATTGGATTGTTTAAAGCAATTCGTGATTATAAAGAGGACAAGCTGTCTTCGTTCAAAGCATTTGCTGAACTGTGTATTACTCGACAAATTATTACCGCTATTAAAACAGCAACAAGACAAAAACATATTCCTTTAAATTCGTATGTGTCTTTAGATAAGCCGATTTACGATGAGGAATCTGATCGAACGTTATTGGATGTTATTTCCGAAGCGAAGGTGACTGATCCTGAAGAGATGATCATTAGTCAAGAAGAATATACCGACATAGAGTCTAAAATATCTGAATTATTAAGCGATTTAGAAAGAAAAGTACTTTCTTTATACTTAGATGGTCGCTCTTATCAAGAGATTTCGGAACAGTTAAACAGACATGTGAAATCTATTGATAACGCTTTACAGCGGGTGAAGAGGAAATTGGAACGATATATGGAAATGAGAGAGAGTACAACTTTAAATTCATAGAAAGTAACGCAGGTGTAAATTAATTCACCTGTTTTCTTTTTGTAAAGAGAGTGGGAGTCATGACATTGACATTGTCTTTTGTTGTATGATACATTTTTAGGGACATAATGTTACAAGGCTGGTGTAACTAATGAGGAAAAAAGTTGTACTCTCATGTGAAGAGTGTAAAAATCGAAACTACTCTACGATGAAAGATACGAGCTCAGTAGAGCGACTTGAGATAAAGAAGTTTTGTAAAACATGCAATAAGCATACAGTTCACAAGGAAACAAAATAAATAATACACTGGAGGTCCCGCAGATGCGTTTAACGAACTTTTTCGGCGATGTAGGTCGCGAAATGAAAAAAGTAAGTTGGCCTAAAAAAGATGAATTACTCCGCTCAACAGCGACTGTTATCGCTACAGTTGTGTTCTTTGCGATTTTCTTCGCAGTAGTTGATATGGGCATTTCTTCTTTAATTCGGTTAATTCTTGGTTAATTCTTGAATAAGAAGCACTTATCCATGATATAATGTTATTTATAAGAACTGTGTAAAAGCCCGGTGAACGGGTTTTTTCATTTGCGCAAAAAAATGTACGTCAGGGAGGGAAGGACGCTCGTCCTAAATGAATGGAAAAAAGTTGGTATGTTGTCCATACTTATTCTGGATATGAAAATAAAGTAAAGGCAAACCTAGAGAAACGTGTAGAATCAATGGGTATGCAAGATAAAATTTTCCGTGTTGTTGTCCCGGAAGAAGTAGAAGTAGAAATGAAAAATGGTAAAGAAAAAATAATGAAAAGAAAAGTGTTCCCAGGTTACGTATTAGTGGAACTAATCATGACTGATGACTCTTGGTATGTTGTTCGTAATACACCGGGTGTAACAGGTTTTGTTGGTTCTTCAGGTTCTGGATCTAAACCATCTCCTCTATTAGAAGAGGAAGTTGTTACCATTATGAAGCATATGGGAATGGACAATGAAGTGGTTGATTTCGACTTTGAACTTCATGAGACAGTACGTGTAAATGAGGGACCATTCGCAGATTATACAGGTGCTATTGAAGAAATTGATGTGGAGAAGAAGAAAGTTAGTGTGCTTGTAGATATGTTTGGTCGCGAGACTCCAGTTGAACTTGACTTCCATCAAATTGAAAAATTATAAAATGAAACTTGAAATGAATTGTAAAAAGTGATAATATCTTTTAAGTCAGTACGTCTTCGTTATCGGAGACGTTTTTTGAAAGATTTTATCGTTACAGATAAAATATGACGTGGGAGGGCAAATCACTGTCCAATTGACCACATCACGGACTTAAGGAGGTGTGTCTCGTGGCTAAAAAGGTAATTAAAATGGTAAAGCTTCAAATTCCTGCAGGTAAAGCTAACCCAGCTCCACCAGTTGGTCCAGCATTAGGACAAGCAGGTGTTAACATCATGGGCTTCTGTAAAGAGTTTAACGCTCGTACAGCAGATCAAGCTGGTCTTATCATCCCTGTTGAAATTACGGTATTTGAGGACCGTTCATTCACTTTCATTACTAAAACTCCTCCTGCTGCTGTTCTTCTTAAGAAAGTAGCTGGTATTGAGTCTGGTTCTGGTGAACCAAACCGTAATAAAGTGGCAACTGTTAAGCGTGATAAAGTACGCGAAATCGCTGAAACTAAAATGCCTGACCTAAACGCTGCTAGCGTAGAAGCTGCAATGCGTATGGTTGAAGGTACTGCACGCAGTATGGGCATCGTTATCGAAGACTAATTCGATTTGTTTTTAAAAAAGGTTGCGGGTCTGGAATTCCAATTCGCAACCTTTATTATCGTAAATGATTATCGTTTTTTAAAATAAAAGGATGGCGCGCATCCTCAGGTTATCCCTGGAAAAAAAGCGTAAACGTGGGAGGTTATTCCGCTAAAACCACATTCGAGGAGGAAATAAAAATGGCTAAAAGAGGTAAAAAGTACGTAGAAGCTGCGAAGCTTGTCGATCGTGCAACTGCTTACTCTGCAACAGAAGCAGTAGAATTAGTAAAGAAAACAAACACAGCTAAATTTGATGCAACTGTAGAAGCTGCATTCCGTTTAGGTGTTGACCCTAAGAAAGCTGACCAACAAATTCGTGGCGCAGTTGTTCTTCCACACGGTACTGGTAAAGTACAACGTGTATTAGTATTCGCTAAAGGCGAAAAAGCAAAAGAAGCTGAAGCTGCTGGCGCTGAATTCGTAGGCGATGCTGATTACATCGGTAAAATCCAACAAGGTTGGTTCGATTTCGATGTAGTAGTAGCAACTCCTGACATGATGGGTGAAGTTGGTAAACTTGGTCGCGTATTAGGACCTAAAGGTTTAATGCCAAACCCTAAAACTGGAACAGTTACTTTCGATGTAACTAAAGCTGTTAACGAAATCAAAGCTGGTAAAGTTGAATACCGCGTTGATAAAGCTGGTAACATCCACGTTCCAATCGGTAAAGTATCTTTCGAAGATGCTAAACTAGTAGAAAACTTCAAAACAATTGCTGACACGCTACAAAAAGCTAAGCCAGCTGCTGCAAAAGGTACTTACATGAAGAATGCAACTGTTGCTTCTACAATGGGACCTGGCGTACGCGTAGACGTTTCTACACTTGCGTAAAAATTGGAAGTTGACTTCATAAAGAAGTTTTAATATAATCATTTATGTTGTGAATTTAAATAGTGTACCGTAGACAGTAGGTGTCATTCGACTTAATTTCCTACCTAGGTGTTAATATACGAAGCGGAATTTTTTTTCTGTGACTATATGCCTCCATGTCTACAAGTTGGGCATGGAGGTTTTTAGTGCACTTTCGGTACATCTTCTATATAATCTACAGGAGGTGTAATAACATGAGCAAAGTAATCGAAACTAAACAACAAGTTGTAACTGAAATCGCGGACAAACTTCGCGCTAGTAAATCTACAATCGTTGTTGACTACCGTGGTTTAACAGTTTCTGAAGCAACAGAATTACGTAAGCAATTACGTGAAGCTGGCGTTGAGTTCAAAGTTTACAAAAACTCTTTAACTCGTCGTGCTGCAGAGTCTGCTGAAATGGCTGAGTTAAACGAATTCTTAACAGGACCAAACGCAATCGCGTTCAGTAACGAGGATGTAGTTGCTCCTGCGAAAGTATTAAACGACTTCGCTACAAAACATGAAGCTTTAGAAATTAAAGCGGGCGTAATCGAAGGTAAACTTGTAACACTTGATGAGGTTAAAGCTATCGCTACTCTTCCATCACGTGAAGGCTTACTTTCTATGCTTCTTAGCGTTCTTCAAGCTCCAATCCGTAACCTTGCACTTGCTACTAAAGCAGTTGCAGAACAAAAGGAAGAGCAAGGCGCTTAATTTTTTAAAAGATAATTACTTGTTATCTATAAAACAATACAAACCTATTTAAGGGAGGATATTTACAATGACTAAAGAACAAATCATTGAAGCAGTTAAATCTATGACTGTATTAGAACTTAACGACTTAGTAAAAGCTATCGAGGAAGAATTCGGCGTAACTGCTGCTGCTCCTGTAGCTGTAGCTGGTGGCGCTGGTGAAGCTGCTGCTGAGAAAACTGAATTTGACGTAGTACTTGCAAGTGCTGGCGCTCAAAAAATCAAAGTTATCAAAGCTGTACGTGAAATCACTGGTCTTGGCTTAAAAGAAGCTAAAGAATTAGTTGACAACACTCCAAAAGCAATCAAAGAAGGCGTTTCTAAAGAGGAAGCTGAAGAAATGAAAGCTAAACTTGAAGAAGTTGGCGCTGCTGTAGAAGTTAAGTAATTAACTTTTGATGCTTTAAAAAGCTCGCTCTCATGCGAGCTTTTTTTTTAACTGTAAAGAAAAGAGGTGGCCATATGGCAGACCATTATTTTTCTAACGACCCTTCTAGTAAGAGTGATCGTAAACGATGGGAATTTACGCTTCGTGAATCTCGATTTACTTTTTTATCTGACCATGGGGTGTTCTCGAAAAACGAAGTGGACTTTGGTTCTCGTCTTTTAATTGAAGCGTTTCAAATGCCAGATGTTAAAGGTAATGTGTTAGACGTAGGGTGTGGGTACGGTCCAATCGGTTTGTCGTTAGCGAAAGAGTTTCAAGATCGTGAAATTCACATGGTGGATGTGAATGAAAGGGCCTTGGGGCTTGCAAAAGAAAATGCCGCTAATAACAAAATTGAAAATGTACGTATTTTGCAAAGTAGTGTCTATGAAAATGTAGATGGCAAGTATGCTGTTATTCTATCTAATCCTCCAATTCGTGCTGGTAAAGATATCGTGCATGAGATTTTAGAAAAAGCTGTAGAGTATTTAGTTTCAGGTGGAGAATTGTGGATTGTTATTCAAAAGAAACAAGGTGCACCATCTGCGCTAAAAAAACTAGAAGAAGTATTTTCTGAAGTTGAAGTTGTAGAAAAGAAAAAAGGATATTATATCATAAAATCAAAAAAGCGTTGACGGTTATTTTTGGCTATGTTAACATTATACAATGCCAATATATGATTTTCTGCGTTGAGAAAAGATGTATATTTTTGTTTCTCTTGGAAAAGATAGTAAAATCAGCAGATTATGAAACAGAATGATGGTTTTCTTAAAGAAGCCATTTTTCTTTTTGAGCAGGTAGAAAGACTCAACGTATCTATCTTTAAGAGAAAAAAACTACGCTAATAGCAGTAGTTGTATTTATTTGTGATTTTGCACAAATTTTTTTGTGCATTTATAATACTCATGATTTGAGGGGTGAAGCAGTTGACAGGTCAACTAGTTCAATACGGACGCCACCGCCAACGAAGAAGTTATGCCCGTATTAGTGAAGTATTAGAGTTACCAAATCTTATCGAAATTCAAACCTCTTCTTATCAGTGGTTTCTTGATGAGGGTTTGCGAGAAATGTTCCAAGACATTTCTCCGATCGAAGACTTTACGGGAAATCTATCGCTTGAATTTATCGACTACAGCTTAGGTGAACCTAAATACTCTGTAGAAGAATGCAAAGAGCGTGATGTGACGTATGCAGCACCACTTCGTGTAAAAGTGCGTCTAATCAACAAGGAAACTGGTGAAGTAAAAGAACAAGATGTGTTCATGGGAGATTTCCCACTCATGACAGAGACTGGAACATTCGTAATTAACGGTGCAGAACGTGTTATCGTTTCCCAGTTAGTTCGCTCTCCAAGCGTATACTATAGTGGCAAAGTGGATAAAAACGGAAAACGTGGTTTTACTGCTACTGTAATTCCAAACCGCGGGGCTTGGTTAGAGTATGAGACAGATGCTAAGGATGTTGTATATGTACGTATTGACCGTACTCGTAAACTTCCTGTAACTGTTTTGTTACGCGCATTAGGGTTTGGCTCTGATCAAGAAATCACCGAGCTTTTAGGTGATAACGAATACTTAAGCAACACATTAGAAAAAGACAACACAGATAGCACAGAAAAAGCATTGCTTGAAATTTATGAGCGTCTACGCCCTGGTGAACCACCAACAGTAGAAAATGCAAAGAGCTTACTTGTGTCTCGTTTCTTTGATCCGAAGCGCTACGACTTAGCAAATGTAGGCCGCTATAAGATCAACAAAAAGCTACACATTAAAAATAGATTGTTTAACCAACGTTTAGCTGAAACACTGGTGGATCCAGAAACTGGTGAAATTTTAGCGGCAGAAGGAACAGTCTTAGATCGTCGTACGCTTGATCGCATTCTACCTTACTTAGAGAAAAACATTGGATTCAAAACAGCGAAACCAATGGGTGGAGTGGTAGCAGGCGATGTTGAGCTGCAATCTATTAAGATTTATGCTCCTGAGTCAGAAGGCGAACGCGTAATTAACGTAATTGGTAATGCAAATATTACTCGTGATATAAAACATATTACACCAGGTGATATCCTTGCTTCTATCAGCTACTTCTTCAACCTACTATACAAAGTAGGGGATACAGACGATATCGACCACTTAGGAAACCGTCGTTTACGTTCAGTAGGAGAGCTTTTACAAAACCAATTCCGTATCGGTCTTTCTCGTATGGAACGTGTTGTTCGTGAGAGAATGTCGATTCAAGATACAAATGCAATTACACCACAGGCGTTAATTAACATCCGTCCTGTTATTGCATCTATTAAAGAGTTCTTCGGAAGTTCTCAGTTATCTCAGTTCATGGACCAAACAAACCCATTAGCAGAGTTAACTCACAAACGAAGACTATCTGCATTAGGACCCGGTGGTTTAACGCGTGAGCGCGCAGGCTTTGAAGTGCGTGACGTTCACTACTCTCACTACGGTCGTATGTGTCCGATTGAAACACCAGAGGGACCAAACATCGGTTTGATTAACTCATTATCTTCGTTCGCGAAAGTAAATGAGTTTGGTTTCATTGAAACACCATACCGTCGTGTTGACCCAGAAACTGGTCTTGTAACAGGGCAGGTTGATTATTTAACAGCAGATGAAGAAGATAATTATGTTGTAGCCCAAGCGAATATGAAATTATCTGAAGAAGGAGAATTCCTTGATGAAGATATCGTAGCTCGTTTCCGTGGTGAAAACATTGTCACAAATAAAGAACGCATCGACTATATGGATGTATCTCCAAAGCAAGTAGTGTCGGCAGCGACAGCTTGTATTCCGTTCTTAGAAAACGATGACTCTAACCGCGCACTTATGGGAGCGAACATGCAACGTCAGGCGGTTCCGTTAATGAATCCGGAATCACCGATTGTAGGTACAGGTATGGAGTACGTATCAGCAAAAGACTCAGGTGCTGCAGTAATCTGTAAACACCCTGGTGTTGTTGAACGCGTAGAAGCACGTGAAGTTTGGGTACGTCGCTATGTAGAAGTTGACGGTCAAACAGTAAAAGGCGACTTAGATCGCTACAAAATGCAAAAATTCATTCGTTCTAACCAAGGAACTTGCTACAACCAACGTCCAATCGTAAGTGTTGGAAATGAAGTTGTAAAAGGTGAAATCCTTGCGGATGGTCCTTCTATGGAATTAGGTGAACTAGCACTTGGACGTAACGTGCTTGTTGGCTTCATGACATGGGACGGTTATAACTATGAGGATGCGATCATTATGAGTGAGCGCCTTGTAAAAGATGATGTGTACACTTCTATTCATATTGAAGAATATGAGTCAGAAGCTCGTGATACGAAGCTTGGACCAGAAGAAATTACACGTGATATTCCAAACGTCGGAGAAGATGCACTTCGTAACCTTGATGAGCGTGGTATTATTCGCGTCGGTGCTGAAGTAAAAGATGGAGATCTACTTGTTGGTAAAGTAACACCTAAAGGTGTAACAGAATTAACAGCAGAAGAACGTCTATTACATGCAATCTTCGGTGAAAAAGCACGTGAAGTACGTGATACATCACTACGTGTACCACATGGTGGTGGCGGTATTATCTTAGACGTAAAAGTATTCAACCGTGAAGATGGCGATGAATTGCCACCGGGCGTGAATCAACTTGTACGTGCGTATATCGTTCAAAAACGTAAAATTTCTGAAGGTGACAAGATGGCAGGACGTCACGGTAACAAAGGTGTTATCTCTCGTATTTTACCAGAAGAAGATATGCCTTACTTACCAGATGGTACGCCAATCGATATCATGTTAAACCCATTAGGGGTACCATCTCGTATGAATATCGGTCAGGTATTAGAGCTTCATCTTGGTATGGCAGCAAGATACCTTGGCATTCACATTGCAACACCAGTATTCGATGGTGCTCGTGAGGAAGATGTATGGGGCACAATTGAAGAAGCTGGTATGGCAAATGACGCGAAAACAATCCTGTATGACGGACGTACTGGTGAACCATTCGATAACCGCGTATCTGTTGGTGTCATGTATATGATCAAACTTGCGCACATGGTTGACGATAAACTTCATGCTCGTTCTACTGGACCATACTCACTTGTAACGCAGCAACCTCTTGGAGGTAAAGCTCAGTTCGGTGGACAGCGTTTCGGTGAGATGGAGGTTTGGGCACTTGAAGCTTATGGTGCTGCTTATACTCTTCAAGAAATCTTAACAGTGAAGTCTGATGATGTTATCGGACGTGTTAAGACGTATGAAGCAATTGTTAAAGGTGAAAATGTTCCAGAACCAGGCGTTCCTGAATCATTCAAAGTATTGATTAAAGAACTGCAAAGTTTAGGTATGGACGTTAAAATGATGTCTAGCGACGATAAAGAAATCGAAATGCGTGATACAGAAGATGACGACGATCATCAATCAGCAGATAAATTGAATGTCGAAGTTGAGACAACTAAGGAATAATTGGGATAACCTGTAGACTAAAAGGGAGGTAGGCCCCTTGATAGATGTAAATAACTTTGAATATATGAAGATTGGACTTGCTTCACCTGACAAGATTCGTTCTTGGTCATACGGTGAAGTTAAGAAACCAGAAACAATTAACTATCGTACGTTAAAGCCTGAAAAAGATGGCTTGTTCTGTGAGCGTATTTTCGGACCACAAAAGGACTGGGAATGTCATTGCGGAAAATACAAACGTGTACGTTATAAAGGTGTAGTTTGTGATCGATGTGGCGTTGAAGTAACGCGTGCAAAAGTTCGTCGTGAACGTATGGGTCATATCGAATTAGCTGCTCCTGTATCTCATATTTGGTATTTCAAAGGTATCCCGAGCCGCATGGGACTTGTCTTAGACATGTCCCCTCGCGCGCTTGAAGAAGTAATTTATTTCGCTTCTTATGTTGTAACAGAAAGTGGAGATACACCACTTGATAAGAAGCAATTACTTTCTGAAAAAGAATACCGTGCATATCGTGATCGATATGGTAGCACATTCCAAGCTGCTATGGGTGCAGAAGCGATTAAAAAGCTACTACAAGATATCGATTTAGATAAAGAAGTAGACTTCTTAAAAGAAGAATTAAAAACAGCACAAGGACAACGCCGTACTCGTGCTATTAAACGTCTAGAAGTATTAGAAGCATTCCGTAACTCTGGAAATCACCCATCTTGGATGATCCTAGATGTTCTTCCAGTTATCCCACCAGAACTACGCCCAATGGTACAGTTGGATGGTGGACGTTTTGCTACTTCTGATTTAAACGACTTATACCGTCGTGTAATTAACCGTAACAACCGTTTAAAACGTCTATTGGACTTAGGTGCACCAAGCATCATCGTTCAAAACGAAAAACGTATGTTACAAGAAGCTGTAGACGCATTAATCGATAATGGTCGCCGTGGCCGTCCAGTTACTGGACCAGGTAACCGTCCATTAAAATCTCTATCTCACATGCTTAAAGGTAAACAAGGACGTTTCCGTCAAAACTTATTAGGTAAACGTGTTGACTACTCTGGTCGTTCAGTAATCGTTGTAGGACCGAACTTAAAGATGTACCAATGTGGATTACCGAAAGAAATGGCGCTTGAACTGTTCAAACCTTTCGTTATGAAAGAGTTAGTTGAAAAAGGTTTAGCACACAACATTAAGAGTGCTAAACGTAAAATCGAGCGTGTACAACCTGAAGTTTGGGACGTTTTAGAATCTGTGATTAAAGAACATCCAGTACTTCTAAATCGCGCACCAACACTTCACCGTCTTGGTATCCAGGCGTTTGAACCTACACTAGTAGAAGGTCGTGCAATCCGTCTTCACCCACTTGTATGTACTGCATACAACGCGGACTTTGACGGTGACCAAATGGCGGTTCACGTTCCGTTATCATCAGAAGCACAAGCAGAAGCTCGTATTCTTATGTTAGCGGCACAAAACATCTTGAATCCAAAAGACGGAAAACCAGTTGTTACTCCATCTCAGGATATGGTATTAGGTAACTACTACTTAACACTTGAGCGTGAAGGTGCAATCGGTGAAGGTATGGTCTTCAAAGATGCCAACGAAGCAATACTTGCATACCAAAATGGATATGTACATCTGCACACGCGTGTTGCAGTTGCTGCAAGTTCAGTAAATAATGTAACGTTTACTGAAGAGCAAAAAGGTAAGCTTCTATTAACAACAGTTGGTAAATTAATATTTAACGAAATCTTACCAGAGTCGTTCCCTTATATTAACGAACCAACAAACTCAAACCTTGAAAAAGAAACACCAGCGGAATATTTCGTTGAAAAAGGTGCGAACATTAAAGAAATTATTGCTAGTCGCGAAGAAGTGGCACCATTTAGCAAGAAGATTCTTGGTAACATCATTGCGGAAGTATTCAAGCGTTTCAAAATTACAGAGACGTCTCGCATGCTTGACCGTATGAAGAACTTAGGATTTAAATACTCTACAAAAGCTGGTATTACAGTTGGGGTATCTGACATTCTTGTATTAGGTGAAAAAGATGAAATTCTCCACGAAGCACAAGCAAAAGTAGATAATGTAATTAAACAATTCCGTCGCGGTTTAATCACGGAAGAAGAACGTTACGATCGTGTTATCTCTATTTGGAGTAATGCAAAAGACGTTATCCAAGGAAAACTGATGAAGTCCTTGAATAAACGCAATCCAATCTTCATGATGAGTGATTCTGGTGCCCGTGGTAACGCATCTAACTTCACTCAGCTTGCTGGTATGCGTGGTCTGATGGCCAATCCATCTGGTCGTATCATTGAACTTCCGATCAAATCAAGTTTCCGTGAAGGTTTAACAGTACTTGAGTACTTCATCTCTACGCATGGTGCTCGTAAAGGTCTTGCCGATACAGCACTTAAGACTGCCGATTCTGGTTACTTAACACGTCGTCTTGTAGACGTTGCACAAGATGTAATTGTTCGTGAAGATGATTGTGGAACAGATCGCGGTTTACTAATTGGTGCGATTAAAGAGGGTAATGAAGTAATTGAGTCATTATATGATCGTCTTGTTGGACGTTTTGCAAGAAAAACTGTAAAACATCCTGAAACAGGTGAAGTATTAGTTGCTGAAAATCAATTAATTACTGAAGATATCGCTCATATCGTTGAAAATTCGGGTGTTGAAACTGTAAACATTCGTTCAGCGTTTACGTGTAACACTCGCCATGGTGTATGTAAGAAGTGTTACGGTCGTAACTTAGCAACTGGTACAGACGTAGAAGTAGGAGAAGCGGTAGGTATTATCGCGGCTCAATCTATCGGTGAGCCAGGTACACAGTTAACGATGCGTACGTTCCATACAGGTGGGGTTGCCGGTGATGATATCACACAAGGTTTACCTCGTATCCAAGAGATCTTTGAAGCTCGTAATCCGAAAGGTCAGGCAGTTATCAGTGAAATCGACGGTGTTATCGCAGCGATCAACGATGTTAAAGATCGCCAAGAAGTAGTTGTACAGGGTGAGGTTGAAGCTCGTACGTATGCTATTCCTTACGGTGCTCGTCTGAAAGTAACGCCAGGACAGCCAATTAGCCACGGTAAAGAGTTAACAGAAGGTTCTATTGATCCGAAAGAATTACTAAAAGTAACGGACATTACGGCAGTTCAAGAATACTTATTACGTGAAGTTCAAAAAGTATACCGTATGCAAGGGGTAGAAATTGGTGACAAACACGTAGAGGTAATGGTACGTCAAATGCTACGTAAAGTTCGTGTAAGTGATGCAGGTGAAACAGATGTATTACCAGGAACATTACTAGATATCCATCAGTTTACTGATGCGAATGCGAAGGTGTTACTGCAAGGTAAACAACCAGCAACGGCTAGACCTGTTCTACTTGGTATTACAAAAGCTTCACTTGAAACTGATTCATTCTTATCTGCAGCATCATTCCAAGAAACAACTCGTGTCTTAACTGATGCAGCAATTAAAGGTAAACGTGATGAGCTTCTAGGACTGAAAGAGAACGTTATTATCGGTAAACTTGTTCCTGCTGGAACAGGTATGAATCGTTATCGCAAAGTTGATCTTGTAAAAACAACACAAGATGACATGAATGTAGAAAACGATGAGATTTATGTGGAACAGTAAAATTTTCCGTGTGAATTTTGTATAAAAACATCTAATCCTAGTTGACATTGTATGAGTCAAAATGTTACTATAATCAAGGTTGCTCCTGAACGATGCTTTGGAGGATATTTATATGTCTTATCAAAAAGTGTCAAATGCTGAAAATGTAGTCGTTGGTCATAAACGAACATTGGAAGCAATCAAAAATGGTATAGTTAAAGAAGTTGTTATTGCAGAAGATGCTGATGTGCGGTTAACCCATATTATCATTCGCACTGCTTTGCAACATAACATACCCATAACCAAAGTTGAATCAGTTCGTAAGCTTGGAAAAGTTTCGGGGATTCAAGTGGGAGCTTCAGCAATAGGAATAATAAGTTAAAACTGTTTTTGTGAGGAGAGAGCATTTGCTCTTCCTTGCAAAAACTTTGTTTTCAACTAATAATGAACCACCTGGATATGTGGTCATACAAACATGCGAAGGGAGGATAATCAAATGCCTACTATTAACCAATTAGTGAGAAATGGTCGTACTGATAAAGTATGGAAATCTAAATCACCTGCGTTAAACAAAGGTTTTAACTCTTTAAAGAAAAAATCAACTGATATCTCTGCACCTCAAAAACGTGGTGTATGTACTCGTGTTGGTACAATGACTCCAAAGAAACCTAACTCAGCGTTACGTAAATACGCTCGTGTACGTTTAACAAACGGTATTGAAGTTACAGCTTACATCCCAGGTATCGGTCATAACCTACAAGAGCATAGCGTAGTATTAATTCGCGGTGGTCGAGTAAAGGATTTACCAGGGGTACGTTACCACATCGTTCGTGGAGCGCTTGATACAGCTGGTGTTGACAAACGTATGCAAGGACGTTCTAAATATGGTACTAAGCGACCAAAACCAGCTAAAAAATAATAAACTTATAATGAAAGGAGGAACTCAATATGCCTCGTAAAGGACCTGTTGCGAAACGTGACGTGTTACCTGATCCAATGTACAATTCTAAACTTGTAACACGCCTAATCAACAAAATGATGGTTGACGGTAAAAAAGGTAAATCTCAAACAATTCTTTATAACGCTTTCGATATCGTTCGTGAACGTTCAGATAAAGAACCAATGGAAGTATTCGAGCAAGCTCTTAAGAACATCATGCCTGTTCTTGAAGTACGCGCTCGTCGTGTTGGTGGTGCTAACTACCAAGTTCCAGTTGAGGTTCGTCCAGAACGCCGTACAACTTTAGGTCTTCGCTGGTTAGTAAACTATGCTCGTCTTCGTGGTGAAAAAACTATGGAAGAGCGTCTAGCTTACGAAATCTTAGATGCAGCTAACAACGCTGGTGCATCTGTTAAGAAACGTGAAGACACTCATAAAATGGCAGAAGCTAACAAAGCATTTGCTCATTACCGTTGGTAGGATTCAACGTAAAATAAATGTAAGCATAAACCGCTTTATTTGTCGCTTATGGAAGTGTGGAGAGGGAGAATGCCTCTCCCTTTCGTTGGGCGCTCGTTTTACATAATGAGGGTACTGGACACTGGCATATGTAACAATATAAAGTGGCTTTTTTGCTACTTAAAATAAAAAAATCCAATCCATATATGGAAGGAGCAAGACACCAAATGACAAGAGAGTTCTCTTTAGAAAACACTCGTAATATTGGTATCATGGCTCACATCGATGCTGGTAAAACTACAGCAACTGAGCGTATTCTGTATTACACAGGACGTATTCATAAAATCGGTGAAACTCATGAAGGTGCATCTCAGATGGACTGGATGGAGCAAGAGCAAGAGCGTGGTATCACAATTACTTCTGCTGCAACTACAGCTCAATGGAAAGGTCACCGTGTAAACATCATTGACACTCCAGGACACGTAGACTTCACAGTAGAAGTAGAACGTTCTTTACGCGTACTTGATGGTGCGGTAGCAGTACTTGATGCACAATCTGGTGTTGAACCACAAACAGAAACTGTTTGGCGTCAGGCTACTACTTACGGTGTACCTCGTATCGTATTCGTTAACAAAATGGATAAGATCGGTGCAGATTTCTTATACTCTGTAGGAACAATCCACGATCGTTTACAAGCAAACGCACATCCAATTCAGTTACCAATCGGTGCTGAAGATGAGTTCAATGGTATCATTGACCTTGTTGAAGAGTGTGCTTACATGTACGGTAACGATTTAGGAACAGACATCGAGCGTGTCGAAATTCCTGAAGAGCACAAAGAACTAGCTGAAGAATACCGTGGAAAGCTTATTGAAGCGGTAGCTGAGCTTGATGAAGAAATGATGATGAAGTACCTAGAAGGTGAAGAAATCACTGTAGAAGAGCTTAAAGCTGGTATCCGTAAGGCTACAACTTCTGTAGAATTCTTCCCAGTAATCTGTGGTTCTGCATTCAAAAACAAAGGTGTTCAAATTCTGTTAGACGCAGTTATCGACTACCTACCATCTCCATTAGATGTACCTGCTATTAAAGGTACTCTTCCGGATACAGAGGAAGAAGTAGAACGTAAGTCTAGCGATGAAGAACCATTTGCAGCTTTAGCATTCAAAATCATGACTGACCCTTATGTTGGTAAGTTAACGTTCTTCCGTGTGTACTCTGGTGTGTTAAACTCTGGATCATACGTGAAAAACTCAACTAAAGGTAAGCGTGAGCGTGTAGGTCGTATCCTACAAATGCACGCTAACAGCCGTGAAGAGATTTCAACAGTTTACGCTGGTGACATCGCTGCTGCTGTAGGTTTAAAAGATACTACTACTGGTGATACTCTTTGTGACGAGAAGAGCCTTGTTATCCTTGAGTCTATGGAATTCCCAGAGCCAGTTATCTCTGTAGCTATCGAACCAAAATCTAAAGCTGACCAAGATAAAATGGGTACAGCATTATCTAAGCTTTCTGAAGAAGATCCAACATTCCGTGCTCACACTGACCAAGAAACTGGCCAAACAATCATCGCTGGTATGGGTGAACTTCACCTTGATATCATCGTTGACCGTATGCGCCGTGAATTCAAAGTTGAAGCAAACGTTGGTGCTCCTCAGGTAGCATACCGTGAAACTTTCCGCGCTGCTGCGAAAGTTGAAGGTAAGTTCGCTCGTCAATCTGGTGGACGTGGACAATTCGGTCACGTTTGGATTGAGTTTGCACCTAACGAAGAAGGTAAAGGATTTGAATTCGAAAACAAAATCGTCGGCGGTGTAGTTCCACGTGAATACATCCCAGCTGTTGGAGCGGGTCTTGAAGACTCACTTAAAAATGGTGTACTAGCTGGTTACCCACTAGTTGACATTAAAGCAGCATTAGTTGACGGTTCTTACCATGATGTCGATTCATCTGAGATGGCGTTCAAAATCGCTGCATCTATGGCACTTAAAGCTGCGGTTTCTAAATGTAACCCAGTAATTCTTGAGCCAATGATGAAAGTTGAAGTTGTAATTCCTGAAGAATACATGGGAGACATCATGGGTGACGTAACATCTCGTCGTGGACGTGTAGAAGGTATGGAAGCTCGCGGTAACGCACAAGTTGTTCGCGCTATGGTTCCACTTTCTGAAATGTTCGGTTATGCGACAGCATTACGTTCAAACACTCAAGGACGCGGAACATTCTCAATGACATTTGATCATTATGAAGAAGTACCGAAGTCTGTTTCAGAAGAAATTATTAAAAAAAATAAAGGTGAATAATTGATTTTTATCGATTGTTCAAGTATAACTACTTATGTAAGCTTAGAAAGTGAGACTTCGGTTTCGCTTTCTAGTCTAAATATAAAATAACCTATATAAACTAAGGAGGAATTTAGAATGGCTAAAGCTAAATTCGAACGTTCTAAACCCCATGTTAACATCGGTACAATCGGCCACGTTGACCATGGTAAAACTACATTAACTGCTGCGATCACTACAGTTCTTGCAAAAGCTGGTGGTGCTGAAGCACGCGGATACGATCAAATCGACGCTGCTCCAGAAGAAAGAGAGCGCGGAATCACAATCTCAACTGCACACGTTGAGTACGAAACTGAAACTCGTCACTATGCACACGTTGACTGCCCAGGTCACGCTGACTATGTTAAAAACATGATCACTGGTGCTGCTCAAATGGACGGCGGTATCTTAGTAGTATCTGCTGCTGATGGCCCAATGCCTCAAACACGTGAGCACATCCTTCTTTCTCGTCAAGTAGGTGTACCTTACATCGTTGTATTCTTAAACAAATGCGACATGGTAGACGACGAAGAATTATTAGAATTAGTAGAAATGGAAGTTCGTGACCTATTATCTGAATACGGATTCCCAGGCGACGACATTCCTGTAATCAAAGGTTCTGCTCTTAAAGCTCTTCAAGGAGAAGCTGATTGGGAAGCAAAAATCATTGAATTAATGACTGAAGTTGATGCTTACATCCCAACTCCAGAACGTGAAACTGACAAACCATTCTTAATGCCTATCGAGGATGTATTCTCTATCACAGGTCGTGGTACAGTTGCAACTGGTCGTGTAGAGCGCGGAATCGTTAAAGTTGGTGACGTAGTAGAAATCATCGGTCTTGCTGAAGAGAATGCTTCTACAACTGTAACTGGTGTAGAAATGTTCCGTAAACTTCTTGACCAAGCTCAAGCTGGAGACAACATCGGTGCTCTTCTTCGTGGGGTTGCTCGTGAAGACATCCAACGTGGACAAGTTCTTGCTAAAACTGGCTCTGTAAAAGCACACGCTAAATTCAAAGCTGAAGTTTTCGTATTATCTAAAGAAGAAGGTGGACGTCACACTCCATTCTTCGCTAACTACCGTCCTCAGTTCTACTTCCGTACAACTGACGTAACTGGTATCATCCAATTACCAGAAGGTACTGAAATGGTAATGCCTGGTGACAACATCGAAATGACTATCGAACTTATCGCTCCAATCGCTATCGAAGAGGGAACTAAATTCTCTATTCGTGAAGGTGGACGTACAGTAGGTTACGGCGTAGTTGCAACTATCGTTGAGTAATCTTAACTGATATAAAAACCCAAGGGATTCTCCCTTGGGTTTTTTGTTTGTGTTTATATAATGAGTAAGATTATATTTTTATGTTTTGACGAGTTTCTTCTATATTAATATAAAACCATCAAAACAAAATCCAGAAACTGTAAAATGAATTCTGTTAGATGAAAACTTGAAATTCTTTAAAGTGCCATGTATAATAGCAAAAGTAGAGAAAAGCAGATGCAAACAAAAAGATGCTTGCATCTAGACGAATAACATTGTATAATAGACAATGTTGGTCTTTGACTGCGATGAAGTGGAAGGTTGCTGACACACCCGGCCGCTTTGCCATGGCATGGTGTGGGGAAATTTCCATGGAGAAGGTCTATTTTAGAAATAGGCGAACGAAGGAGGGAAAATAATGGCAAAAGAAAAAATTCGTATCCGTTTAAAAGCTTATGATCACCGTATTCTTGATCAATCAGCTGAGAAAATTGTAGAAACAGCTAAGCGTTCTGGGGCAACAGTTTCTGGTCCGATCCCATTACCAACTGAGAAGACTATTTACACAATTCTTCGTGCTGTTCATAAGTACAAAGATTCTCGTGAGCAATTCGAAATGCGCACACACAAACGTTTAATCGATATCGTGAGTCCTACTCCACAAACAGTAGATTCATTAATGCGTTTAGACTTACCGTCTGGTGTAGATATCGAAATCAAACTATAAATTATATAACTTAAAAATGTAGGAGGTGTAACTCATGACCAAAGGAATCTTAGGAAGAAAGATCGGTATGACTCAAGTATTTGCTGAGAACGGTGAGTTAATCCCAGTAACAGTTATCGCTGCTAATCCAAACGTTGTTCTTCAAAAGAAAACAACTGAAACTGATGGCTACAATGCAATCCAGTTAGGATTTGAAGATAAACGTGAAAAGTTAACTAACAAACCTGAACAAGGCCACACTGCTAAAGCATCTACAACTCCTAAGCGCTTCATTCGCGAAATCCGCGATGCAGACGTGGACGGATTAGAGGTTGGTCAAGAGGTAAAAGTTGAAGTTTTCGCTGCAGGTGAAATCGTTGACGTAACAGGAATTTCTAAAGGTAAAGGTTTCCAAGGTGTTATCAAACGCCACGGACAATCTCGCGGACCTATGTCTCATGGTTCTCGCTATCACCGTCGTCCAGGTTCAATGGGCCCAGTTGCTCCGAACCGTGTATTCAAAGGCAAAAAACTTGCTGGACGTATGGGTGGAGACCAAGTTACTATCCAAAACTTAGAAATCGTTCAAGTTGACACTGAGCGCAACTTATTACTAGTAAAAGGTAACGTTCCAGGTGCTAAGAAATCTCTTGTAGTTGTTCAAGGCGCTGTGAAGGTTAGCAAATAATTCACAATAGGAAGGAGGAATTCCAATGCCAAAAGTTACTGTATATAACCAAACTGGTTCACAGGTTGGTGAAATCGAATTAGCTGAAGCTATTTTCGGTATCGAACCAAATGAAGCTGTACTTTTCGAAGCTGTAATGATGCAACGTGCATCTTTACGTCAAGGTACACACAAAGTAAAAACTCGTTCTGAAGTTCGCGGTGGTGGTCGTAAACCATGGCGTCAAAAAGGAACTGGACGTGCTCGTCAAGGGTCTATCCGCTCTCCTCAATGGCGTGGTGGTGGTACGGTATTCGGACCTACACCAAGAAGCTATGCGTACAAACTTCCTAAGAAAGTTCGTCGTTTAGCAATCAAATCTGCATTAGCTACTAAAGTAGTTGAGAACAACATTGTAGTTCTTGAAGACCTAGTGTTAAATGCACCAAAAACAAAAGATATGCTAGCAGTACTTAAAGGATTAACTGTTGAGAAGAAAGCTCTTATCGTAACTGCTGATGCAAACGAATCTGTAGAGTTATCTGCTCGCAATATCCCTGGAGTAACAGTAATCACTGCTGATGGCGTAAACGTTTTAGACGTGCTTCATCATGATAAGCTAATCATGACAAAAGCGGCAGTGGAAAAAGTAGAGGAGGTGCTTGCATAATGAGAGATCCTCGTGATATCATTAAGCGCCCAGTTATCACTGAACGTTCTATGGAAATGATGGCTGAAAAAAAATACACGTTCGATGTGGACGTTAAATCTAATAAAACAGAAGTTAAAGATGCTCTTGAAGCGATCTTTGGTGTTAAAGTAGAAAAAGTGAACATCATGAACTACAAGCCGAAAGCAAAACGCGTTGGTCGTCACGCTGGTTTTACTAGCCGTCGTCGTAAAGCAATCGTTAAGCTAACTGCTGACAGCAAAGAAATCGAAATCTTCCAAGGCGTTTAATTCTTACTAAAGAAGGAGGGAAATTGAGATGGGAATTAAAAAGTATAATCCAACTACTAACGGTCGTCGTAATATGACTACGAATGATTTCGCTGAAATCACGACTGACAGACCCGAAAAGTCATTACTTGCTCCTTTAAGCAAGAAGGCGGGTCGTAATAACCAAGGTAAAATTACTGTACGTCATCAAGGTGGCGGACATAAGCGTCAATACCGTATCATCGACTTTAAGCGTAACAAAGATGGAATTCCAGGACGCGTTGCTACGATCGAATACGATCCAAACCGCTCTGCGAATATCGCATTAATTAACTACGTTGACGGTGAAAAACGTTACATTCTTGCTCCTAAATCTTTAGAAGTAGGTATGGAAGTTATGTCTGGCCCAGAAGCTGACATTAAAATCGGTAACGCATTACCATTAATCAACATTCCAGTAGGTACTGTTGTTCATAACATCGAGCTTAAGCCTGGTCGTGGCGGACAATTAGTTCGTTCTGCTGGTACATCTGCTCAAGTACTTGGTAAAGAAGGTAAATACGTACTTGTACGTTTAACTTCTGGTGAAGTACGTCTTGTATTATCTGCTTGTCGCGCTTCAATCGGTCAAGTTGGTAACGAACAACACGAACTTATCAAAATCGGTAAAGCAGGTCGCTCTCGCTGGTTAGGTAAACGCCCAACAGTTCGTGGTTCTGTAATGAACCCGGTTGATCACCCACACGGTGGTGGTGAAGGACGTTCTCCAATCGGACGTAAGTCTCCAATGTCTCCATGGGGTAAACCAACTCTTGGATTCAAGACTCGTAAGAAAAATAAAGCGTCTGATAAATTTATCGTTCGTCGTCGTAAAAAATAATGGGATTGTAGTACGGTTCATTTCTAGAACCGTACGCCAATCACGAAGGGAGGCACCAAAATGGCTCGTAGCTTAAAAAAAGGACCATTTGTCGATGATCACTTAATGAGCAAAATGGAAAAATTAGTTGCATCTGAGCAAAAACAAGTTGTTAAAACTTGGTCTCGCCGTTCAACAATCTTCCCTCAGTTCATCGGACACACAATCGCTGTATATGATGGTCGTAAACACGTACCTGTGTACATCACTGAGGATATGGTTGGCCATAAGTTAGGTGAATTCGCACCAACTCGTACGTATAAAGGTCACCTTGCTGACGATAAGAAAACTAGAAGATAATGAGAGGAGGCACTTCAATGCAAGCTAAAGCAGTAGCGAGAACAGTTCGTATTGCTCCTCGTAAAGTTCGTTTAGTAGTAGACTTAATCCGAGGTAAGCAAGTGGGTGAAGCGATTGCTATCCTTAACCACACACCAAAAACTGCTTCTCCAGTTGTAGAAAAAGTTTTAAAATCTGCAATCGCAAATGCAGAGCACAATTATGAGATGGATATTAACAACCTAGTTGTTGAAAAAGTTTTCGTTGACGAAGGTCCAACGTTGAAACGTTTCCGTCCACGTGCAATGGGTCGTGCAAGCCAAATTAACAAACGCACAAGCCACATCACAGTTGTGGTATCAGAAAAGAAGGAGGGATAATCGATGGGTCAAAAGGTTAATCCAATTGGTCTTCGTGTCGGTGTTATCCGTGACTGGGAATCTCGTTGGTTCGCTGAGAAAGATTACGCTACATTATTACATGAAGACATCAAAATCCGTGAGTACATTACTGTACGCTTAAAAGATTCTGCTGTTGCTAAAGTAGAAATCGAACGTGCAGCAAATCGTGTAAATGTTACAATTCACACTGCAAAACCTGGTATGGTAATTGGTAAAGGTGGTACTGAAGTTGAAGCACTTCGTAAAGCTCTTAACCAATTAACAGGCAAGCGTGTACACATCAACATTTTAGAAGTTAAGAGAGCTGATCTTAACGCTAAATTAGTAGGCGAAAACATCGCTCGTCAATTAGAAAACCGTGTATCATTCCGTCGTGCACAAAAGCAAGTTATTCAACGTGCTATGCGTGCAGGTGCTAAAGGTATTAAAACACAGGTTTCTGGTCGTCTTGGCGGAGCTGATATCGCTCGTGCAGAATCTTACAGTGAAGGAACTGTTCCACTTCATACACTTCGCGCTGATATTGACTATGCAGCAGTTGAAGCTGATACAACATACGGTAAATTAGGCGTAAAAGTATGGATCTACCGTGGAGAAGTCCTTCCTACAAAAAAGAAAGCTTCTGAGGAAGGAGGAAAATAATATGTTAATGCCAAAACGCGTAAAATATCGTAGAGAGCATCGTGGTAAAATGCGTGGTCGTGCAAAAGGTGGAACTGAAATTGCTTTCGGTGAATTCGGTTTACAAGCACAAGCTGCTTCATGGATTACAAACCGTCAAATCGAAGCTGCTCGTCGTGCAATGACTCGTTACATGAAACGTGGCGGTAAAGTATGGATTAAAATTTTCCCTTCTAAGCCTTACACTGCAAAACCTCTAGAAGTACGTATGGGTTCCGGTAAAGGGGCACCAGAAGGCTGGGTAGCAGTAGTAAAACCTGGGAAAATTATGTTCGAAATCGCGGGTGTGTCTGAAGAGGTAGCACGCGAAGCATTACGTCTTGCAGCTCACAAGTTACCTGTGAAATGTAAATTCGTAAAACGTGAAGAAAATGGTGGTGAATCTAATGAAAACTAATGATATTCGTGAATTAACCACTGCCGAAATCGAAACAAAAGTTAAAGCTTTAAAGGAAGAGTTGTTTAATCTTCGCTTCCAACTTGCTACAGGACAATTAGAGAATCCAACTCGCATTCGTGAAGTGCGTAAAGCAATTGCTCGTATGAAAACTGTAGTTCGTGAAAGAGAGATCGGAATTAATCGATAAATTGAGGGGAGGTTTGCATAGTGAGCGAACGTAACCAACGCAAAGTTTATACTGGTCGTGTAGTGTCTGACAAAATGGACAAAACGATTACAGTTTTAGTTGAAACTTACAAAACTCATTCCTTGTACGGAAAACGTGTTAAGTATTCTAAGAAGTACAAAGCCCATGATGAGCAAAACCAAGCGAAACTTGGCGATATCGTTAAAATCATGGAAACTCGCCCGCTTTCTGCTACTAAGCGTTTCCGTTTAGTTGAAATCGTTGAAGAAGCGGTTATTATCTAAATAGACGAATCGGAATTTTTAGTCCGAAGGGAGGTTTCATAACATGATCCAACAAGAATCTCGTTTGAAAGTTGCTGACAACTCTGGTGCACGTGAACTTTTAACAATTAAAGTATTAGGCGGCTCTGGTCGTAAATATGCTAACATTGGTGATATTATCGTTGCTACGGTAAAACAAGCAACACCAGGTGGCGTTGTTAAAAAAGGTGACGTTGTTAAAGCAGTAGTAGTACGTACGAAGAGCGGAGCTCGTCGTCCGGACGGTTCTTACATCAAATTTGATGAAAACGCAGCGGTTATCATTAAAGACGATAAGAGCCCACGTGGTACTCGTATCTTCGGACCAGTAGCTCGTGAATTACGTGATAGCAACTTCATGAAGATCGTTTCTTTAGCTCCAGAAGTTCTATAATTTAAGGTATTGCCTTGCTAAGGAGGTGCAGAATTAAGATGCATGTAAAAAAAGGTGATAAAGTACAGGTAATCACTGGTAAAGACAAAGGAAAACAAGGCGTTATCCTTGTGGCTTTCCCAAAGCAAAACCGTGTTATCGTTGAGGGTGTCAATATCGTTAAGAAGCACTCTAAGCCATCTCAATTAAATCCACAAGGTGGAATTATTACTAAAGAAGCACCTATTCACGTTTCTAACGTTATGATTTTAGATCCGAAAACAGGTGAACCTACTCGTGTAGGCTTCAAAGTAGAAGATGGTAAAAAAGTTCGTATTGCAAAAAAATCTGGTGAATTATTAGATAAATAATTTTCTTAAGAAAGGAGGTCACTTCATTGAATCGCCTTAAAGAGAAGTTCCAAAAGGAAATTACTCCTGCTCTAGTGAGCAAGTTTAACTATAAATCTGTGATGGAAGTACCGAAAATCGAAAAGATCGTAATCAACACTGGTGTTGGTGACGCGGTATCTAACTCAAAAGCTTTAGACAATGCAGTAGAAGAATTAACACAAATCGCAGGTCAAAAACCTGTTGTAACTCGTGCTAAAAAATCAATCGCTGGTTTCCGTCTTCGTGAAGGTATGCCAATCGGTGCGAAAGTAACTTTACGCGGCGAGCAAATGTATGAGTTCTTCGACAAATTAGTGTCAGTTTCTTTACCACGTGTACGTGATTTCCGTGGTGTTTCTAAGAAATCATTCGATGGTCGTGGGAACTACACATTAGGTGTTAAAGAGCAACTTATCTTCCCTGAGATCGATTATGATAAAGTAAGCAAAGTCCGCGGTATGGACATCGTAATCGTTACTACAGCGAAAACTGATGAAGAAGCTCGTGAACTTTTAACACAATTCGGTATGCCATTCCAAAAATAATGGAAGCCAACGCTAAGTAGAGGAGGCGAAAACGTGGCTAAAAAATCTATGATAGCGAAACAAAAGCGTACTCCTAAGTTTAAAGTACAAGAGTATACACGTTGCGAACGCTGCGGTCGTCCGCATTCTGTATACCGCAAATTTAAACTTTGCCGTATTTGTTTCCGTGAACTTGCATATAAAGGTCAAATTCCTGGTGTTAAAAAAGCTAGTTGGTAAAACCCACAAATGGGAAGGAGGTAAAACACATGGTGATGACAGATCCAATTGCAGACATGCTTACTCGCATCCGTAATGCGAACATGGTACGTCATGAGAAATTAGAGGTTCCTGCTTCTAAAATCAAAAAAGAGATCGCTGAACTTTTAAAACGTGAAGGTTTCATTCGTGATGTAGAATACATCGAGGATAACAAACAAGGTATCCTTCGTATTTTCCTGAAATATGGTGCAAACAATGAACGTGTAATCACTGGATTAAAACGTATCAGTAAACCTGGCTTACGCGTTTACGCTAAAGCTGATGAAGTACCACGTGTACTTAACGGATTAGGTATCGCTCTTGTTTCTACATCTAAGGGAGTAATGACAGACAAAGATGCTCGTCAATTACAAACTGGTGGAGAAGTAGTAGCATACGTTTGGTAATATATATTTAAAACGAACGGAGGTGTGACCACATGTCTCGTATTGGTAAAAAGATTCTTGAAATCCCTGCAGGTGTTACTATTACAATTGCAGAAGACAATACTGTAACAGTAAAAGGCCCTAAAGGTGAATTAACTCGTAAATTCAATGCTGATATGTCTATCAAAATTGAAGAAAATACACTAACAGTTGAGCGTCCATCTGAACAGAAGGAACACCGTGCATTACACGGTACAACTCGTGCTTTAATCGGAAACATGGTTGAAGGTGTAACTACAGGTTTCGCACGCGGACTTGAATTAGTCGGTGTTGGTTACCGTGCTCAAAAACAAGGAGATAAACTTGTATTAAGCGTAGGTTATTCTCATCCAGTAGAAATGACTCCGGAAGCAGGTATCGAAGTTGAAGTACCTGCACCAACTAAAATCGTAATTAAAGGTATCGACAAGCAACGTGTTGGCGAATTTGCTGCTAACATCCGTGCTGTACGTGCTCCTGAGCCATATAAAGGTAAAGGTATTCGTTACGAAGGCGAAGTTGTTCGTCGTAAAGAAGGTAAAACTGCTAAGTAAACCCGTTAGGTGAGAGAAAGGAGTGACAAGAATGATCACTAAAGCTGATAAAAATGCGACTCGTAAGAAAAGACATGCACGTGTACGTGCTAAACTTACTGGTACTGCAGAACGTCCACGTTTAAACGTGTTCCGTTCTAACCAACATATTTACGCTCAAGTTATTGATGATGTGAATGGTGTAACGTTAGTAAGTGCATCTACTCTTGATAAAGACCTTGCTCTTAACGGTACTAGCAATACTGAAGCTGCTACGAAAGTTGGAGAATCAGTTGCTAAGCGTGCTGTAGAGAAAGGCGTTAAAGAAGTAGTATTCGATCGCGGTGGTTACTTATACCATGGCCGTGTTAAAGCTCTAGCTGAAGCTGCTCGTGAGGCTGGATTACAATTTTAATGGTCAAAGGAGGGAAAATTGATGCATCGCATTGACCCAAGTAAATTAGAACTTGAAGAACGTGTAGTTACGATAAATCGTGTCGCGAAAGTTGTTAAGGGTGGTCGTCGTTTCCGCTTTGCTGCACTAGTTGTAGTTGGCGATAAAAACGGTCATGTTGGATTCGGTACTGGTAAAGCACAAGAGGTACCAGACGCAATTCGCAAAGCTATCGAAGACGCTAAGAAAAACTTAATCGCTGTACCATTAGTTGGTACAACAATTCCACACACAATCAACGGTCATTTTGGAGCTGGTGAAGTATTCTTAAAACCTGCTGCTGAAGGTACTGGTGTTATTGCTGGTGGACCTGTTCGTGCGGTACTTGAATTAGCTGGTGTACAAGATATTCTTTCGAAATCTCTTGGTTCTAACACACCAATCAACATGATTCGCGCTACTGTGAACGGATTAAGCGAACTTAAGCGCGCTGAAGATGTTGCAAAATTACGCGGTAAATCTGTAGAAGAGCTACTAGGTTAAGGAGGGAAAACAAATGGCGAAAAAGTTAGAAATTACCCTCACTCGTAGTGTAATTGGTCGTCCACAAGATCAACGTGCGACGGTAGAAGCTTTAGGTCTTAAAAAGTTGAATTCAACTGTAGTTAAGGAAGAAACTCCTGCTATTCTTGGTATGATCAACAAAGTTTCTCACCTTATAACTGTAAAAGAAGCTTAAGGATAACTCATTAATATAAGGAGGTGCCTGGGAATGAAACTTCATGAATTAAAACCTGCAGAAGGTTCTCGTAAAGTACGTAACCGTGTCGGTCGTGGTATCGGTTCTGGTAACGGTAAAACTGCTGGTAAAGGTCATAAAGGACAAAACGCACGTTCTGGTGGCGGTGTTCGTCTTGGCTTCGAAGGTGGTCAAACTCCATTATTCCGTCGTTTACCAAAACGCGGCTTCACAAACATTAACCGTAAAGAGTTTACTATTGTAAACTTATCAACGTTAAATCGTTTTGAAGATGGTACAGAAGTAACACCTGAATTATTGCTGGAAACTGGCGTTATCAGCAAGTTAAACGACGGTGTTAAAATTCTTGCAAGCGGAGCAGTAGAGAAAAAATTAACTGTTAAAGCGCACAAGTTCTCTTCAAGTGCTAAAGAAGCAATTGAAGCAGCTGGCGGATCAGTTGAGGTGATCTAATGTTTCGTACAATCTCCAACTTTATGCGCGTTGCTGAGATAAGACGTAAAATATTATTCACTTTAGCGATGTTAATCGTATTCAGGATTGGCACGTTTATCCCAGTGCCATTTACAAATGGAGACGTACTGAAAGCACAAGATCAATTAAATGCCTTAGGTATCCTAAATACATTTGGCGGTGGCGCCTTGAAAAACTTCTCCATCTTCGCGATGGGAATCATGCCGTATATTACAGCATCCATCATCGTGCAATTATTGCAGATGGATGTTGTTCCTAAATTTTCGGAATGGTCGAAGCAAGGTGAAATGGGCCGTCGTAAACTAACGCAATTCACGCGTTACTTTACAATTGTTCTTGCGTTTATTCAGGGGTTTGGTATGTCAATCGGTTTTAACGGTATGGTAGGTGGGCAATTAATTTTGAATCCTGGTTGGAGCACTTATTTATACATTGCTACGGTACTGACTGCTGGTACTGCATTTTTAATGTGGTTAGGTGAACAGATTACAGCTAAAGGTGTAGGTAATGGTATTTCCATCCTTATCTTTGGTGGTATTGCCGCAGCGATCCCAAGTGTTATATCTCAAGTGTATCAACAACAGTTTCAAAATATCGGAGATCAATTGTTCATGAGTATCGTTAAAGTTGTATTGATCTTACTAGCTGTGCTAGCGGTTATTGTTGGTGTTATTTTCATTCAACAGGCTGTTAGAAAGATCCCAATTCAATATGCGAAGCGTGTAACAGGAGCGAATGGGAATCATGCTGGAGCACAAAACACTCATTTACCACTTAAGGTAAATAGTGCGGGTGTTATTCCAGTCATTTTTGCTGTTTCATTCTTAATTACACCTCCAACTATTGCACAGTTCTTCCCGAAACATGATGTATCGCAGTGGATTATTGCAAACTTTAACTATTCTCACCCAGTGGGAATGATCATATATGTTGCGCTCATTGTAGCCTTCACATATTTCTATGCATTTGTTCAGGTTAATCCAGAGCAAATGTCAGAGAATCTAAATAAGCAAGGTGGATATGTTCCAGGTATTCGTCCGGGTAAGAATACGGAACAATATTTAACAAAAATCTTGTATCGTTTGACCTTTGTAGGATCAATTTTCCTAGCAGCGATTGCAATCTTACCAGTTATCTTTACGAAATTGGGAAATCTTCCTCCATCTGCACAGATCGGTGGAACGAGTATGTTAATCGTTGTCGGCGTTGCTTTAGAAACAATGAAGCAGCTAGAAAGCCAACTGGTAAAACGCCATTACAAAGGGTTTATCAAGCAATGAGTAAGTGGGAAGGCTTGTCTTCCCTACATGCTCATGTACTGAGGGGGAACAAGGATGAACTTAATTTTAATGGGGCTTCCTGGTGCTGGTAAAGGTACACAAGCCGAACAGATTGTTGCCAAGTATAACATCCCTCACATCTCAACAGGAGATATGTTCCGTGCAGCTATGAAGGCTGAAACTGAAATGGGTTTACAAGCAAAATCTTTTATTGATAAAGGTGCTCTTGTTCCAGATGAAGTTACAATCGGAATCGTTCGTGAACGTTTAAGTCAAGAAGACTGTGTAAAAGGATTCTTATTAGATGGTTTCCCACGAACTGTTGCACAAGCATCAGCTCTTGAAGAGATTATGAAAGATCTTGGCAAAAAAATCGACTATGTTTTAAACATTAATGTGGATTCAGGGTTGTTATTAAAACGCCTTACAGGCCGTCGCATTTGTAAAGAGTGCGGTGCGACTTACCACTTAGAATTCAATCCACCAGCAAACGCTGATGTGTGCGATAAATGTGGTGGCGATTTATATCAACGCTCTGATGACAATGAAGAAACTGTAGCAAATCGTTTAGATGTAAATATTAAGCAAACAAAACCTTTGCTTGATTTCTATGAGGAGCTTGGTTACTTGCAAAGCATTAATGGTGAGCAAGACATCAATAAAGTATTTGCTGATATCGATGTTCTCATCGGAGGCTTAGCGTAATGATCATCTGCAAAACTCCTCGCGAGATAGAAATCATGCGAGAAGCTGGCAGGATCGTTGCTTTAACTCATCAAGAGTTGAAACAGCATATTACTCCAGGAATTACAACGAAAGAGCTCGATCAAATAGCGGAAAAGACGATTCAAAAATATGGTGCTACGCCATCTTTTAAAGGATACAACGGATTTCCGGGGAGCATATGTGCTTCTGTAAATGAAGAGCTTGTACACGGAATTCCAGGGAAGCGAAAGCTCGAAGAGGGCGATATCATCAGTATCGATATTGGTGCGAAATACAATGGGTACCATGGAGATTCTGCATGGACGTATCCAGTTGGAAACATTTCTGAATCTGTTCAAAAGCTACTTGATGTCACAGAAAAATCGTTGTATCTTGGTTTAGAACAAGTAAAACCAGGCGAAAGATTATCAAATATCTCACATGCGGTTCAAACCCATGCTGAAGAGAACGGATTCTCGATCGTTAGGGAGTATGTTGGTCACGGAATCGGGCAAGACTTACATGAGGACCCTCAAATCCCGCACTATGGTCCTCCAAATAGAGGCCCTAGATTAAAGCCGGGAATGGTCATCTGTGTTGAGCCGATGGTGAATCAAGGAAGACGATATGTAAAAACACTATCTGATGACTGGACAGTGGTAACGGTAGATGGTAAATGGTGTGCCCATTTTGAGCACACGATTGCTCTTACAGAAGCAGGATACGAAATCCTTACCACTTTATAAGTAGCTGGCTCTCCGGAATTTCAGAGCAGTGTAAAATGTTACTGATTTGAAGAAGGGAGAACTATTGAATGGCTAAAGATGATGTAATTGAAGTCGAAGGTACCGTTCTTGAAACGTTGCCAAATGCTATGTTCAAAGTAGAATTAGAGAATGGGCATGTCGTATTGGCTCACGTTTCTGGTAAAATCCGTATGAACTTCATTCGTATTTTACCAGGAGACAAAGTTACGGTAGAATTATCTCCGTACGATTTAAATCGTGGTCGTATTACGTACCGTTTTAAATAATATAGCACTCCGTAATCTTTAAGGAGGTTCGAGACATGAAAGTAAGACCGTCAGTTAAACCAATCTGCGAAAAATGTAAAGTTATTCGTAGACGTGGAAAAGTAATGGTTATTTGTGAAAACCCTAAACATAAACAAAAACAAGGTTAATCAGAAGGAGGTGCATTCAGAATGGCACGTATCGCAGGTGTAGATATTCCTCGAGACAAACGCGTTGTTATTTCTTTAACTTACGTATTCGGCATTGGTCGCACAACTGCTGAAAAAATTCTTACTGAAGCTGGTATTTCTTCAGAAACACGAGTTCGTGATTTAACGGAAGACGAACTAGGACGTATCCGTGATGTTATCGATAGCATTAAAGTTGAGGGAGACCTTCGTCGTGAAGTATCTCTTAACATTAAACGTCTAATGGAGATCGGTTCTTACCGTGGTCTTCGTCACCGTCGTGGTTTACCAGTTCGTGGTCAAAACTCTAAAAACAATGCTCGTACACGTAAAGGTCCACGTCGTACAGTAGCAAATAAAAAGAAATAATAAGTAAAGGAGGTTGAACTAACAATGGCACGTAAAACAAACACTCGTAAAAAACGTGTGAAAAAGAATATTGAAGCTGGTATAGCTCATATTCGTTCTACTTTCAACAACACAATCGTAACACTTACAGATACTCATGGTAACGCACTTTCTTGGTCTAGTGCTGGTGCACTTGGTTTCCGTGGATCTCGTAAGTCTACTCCATTCGCTGCGCAAATGGCTGCTGAAGCTGCTGCTAAAGTTGCAATGGAGCACGGTTTAAAAACTTTAGAGGTTACTGTTAAAGGTCCTGGTGCTGGTCGTGAAGCTGCAATTCGTGCTCTTCAAGCTGCAGGTCTAGAAGTAACAGCAATTAGAGATGTTACTCCAGTTCCTCATAATGGATGTCGTCCACCAAAACGTCGTCGTGTGTAATTTTTCTGTATAGAATTTTCCCTTTTGTCTATAATGGATATGATGCATTATCGAGAAATTTCGTACAGAAACATCGCTTGTTGTGCACAATCGGGAACTGCCTAAGGGGGACTTTCGGTTAATCAAAGGGGTATACCTTTGTTTAACCGGGGTTTCGACGTTTTGAAGGAGGGTTTAGTTAATGATTGAAATCGAAAAGCCGAAAATCGAAACGGTTGAACTTAACGAAGATGCTAAATATGGTAAATTCGTAATTGAACCGCTTGAGCGTGGATATGGTACTACTTTGGGTAACTCCTTACGTCGTATTCTTTTATCCTCACTCCCTGGTGCCGCTGTTACTGCTATCCAAATCGATGGCGTATTACATGAATTTTCAACAGTTGAGGGCGTAGTAGAAGACGTTACGACGATCATCTTAAACTTGAAAAAGTTAGCTCTTAAAATCTACTCTGAAGAAGAGAAGACGTTGGAAATTGATGTGCAGGGCGAAGGTATTGTCACAGCTGCTGATATTACTCACGATAGTGATGTAGAAATCTTAAATCCAGATTTACACATTGCAACGTTAGCAAAGGATGCGCATTTCCGCGTGCGTTTAACTGCAAAGCGTGGCCGTGGGTATACGCCAGCTGATGCAAATAAAAGCGAAGATCAACCAATAGGAGTAATTCCTATTGATTCTATTTATACTCCAGTATCACGTGTAACTTACCAAGTGGAAAAGACACGTGTCGGACAAGTGGCTAATTATGATAAGCTTACGCTTGATGTATGGACGGATGGAAGCATCGGGCCAAAAGAAGCTATCTCTTTAGGGGCCAAAATCTTAACTGAGCATTTAAATATCTTTGTTGGTTTAACTGATGAAGCACAAAATGCTGAGATTATGGTCGAGAAGGAAGAAGATCAAAAAGAGAAAGTTCTTGAGATGACTATCGAAGAACTAGATCTTTCTGTTCGTTCTTATAATTGCCTAAAACGTGCAGGAATTAATACTGTACAAGAGCTTGCGAACAAAACAGAAGAAGATATGATGAAAGTTCGTAACTTAGGACGTAAATCCTTAGAAGAAGTTAAACATAAACTTGAGGAATTAGGTTTAGGTTTACGTAAAGACGACTGAGGATTTAAACCCATCAACAAAGGAGGGAACTACGAATGGCATACAGAAAATTAGGCCGTACAAGTGCGCAACGTAAAGCTATGTTACGTGATTTAGCTACTGATTTAATTATCAACGAGCGCATCCAAACGACAGAAACTCGTGCAAAAGAACTTCGTTCTGTAGTGGAAAAAATGATCACTTTAGGTAAACGCGGAGATCTTCACGCTCGTCGTCAAGCAGCAGCTTTCATTCGCAATGAAGTTGCTAACGCTGAGACTGGTCAAGATGCACTTCAAAAATTATTCGCTGATGTAGCTCCACGCTATGCTGAGCGCCAAGGCGGATACACTCGTATTGCAAAAATTGGTCCACGTCGCGGAGACGCAGCACCAATGGTAATTATCGAGTTAGTATAATGATAATTAAAAGGGCAGGACAGTTCTTTTCAAGTAACTGGTCATGGCCCTTTTTTTTTAAATATAAAAAAGGCTAACTTGGCGAAGGAAAGGGTGCCTTGTATTGAAAAAAGAGAAACTTCGGACAGAAAATGTATCATTTCAATATCCTGGGGCAGCCTCGTATGCATTAAAAGATGTTTCGTTTTCCTTATATGAAGGAGAATGGGTATCTGTTATCGGACAAAATGGTTCAGGTAAATCTACACTTGCAAAATTATTGAATGGTTTGTTTTTGCCGGAATCAGGGACAATTACTGTAAATGATACAATGGTTTTATCAGAAGAAACGGTATGGGATGTTCGAAAACAAATTGGAATGGTATTTCAAAATCCAGATAATCAATTTGTTGGAACGACAGTACAAGATGACGTTGTATTTGGCTTAGAAAATATCGGAATGCCAAGGGAACAGATGGTAGAAAGATTAGAACAAGCCCTGCGACTTGTCCGTATGGAAGATTTTCTTAATGATGAGCCCCATTCGTTATCTGGTGGGCAAAAGCAGCGAGTTGCAATAGCAGGTGTTTTAGCACTTCAGCCATCTATTTTAATACTAGATGAAGCAACGTCAATGTTAGACCCTCAAGGGAGACGTGAAGTAGTAGAAACGGTTAGACAGCTTGTTAATCAAAAAGGTATTACCGTATTATCAATTACGCACGATTTAGAAGAAGCGGCACAGTCAGACCGTGTCATTATTTTAAACAAGGGAGAAATATTAGAGGAAGGGACCCCAAAGCAAATTTTCAAGTCCTCTCATATGCTCCAAGAAATTGGGTTAGATGTACCTTTTTCAGTAAAAATAGCAGAATTATTAAAAAGAAGTGAAATTCTTTTGCAAAATACGCATCTTACAATGGAAAGTTTGGTGAACGAACTTTGGAGATTACATTCCAAAAAGTAGAACATCGTTATCAATATAAAACTCCATTTGAAAGACGCGCGCTTTATGATGTAGACGTGTCGTTTCCAAGTGGAGGCTATTATGCCATTATCGGTCATACTGGTTCAGGTAAGTCGACGATGATTCAACATTTAAATGGTTTATTGCAGCCGACAAATGGTACGGTTCAAATTGGTGAACATTTAATTTCAGCAGGGAAGAAAGAGAAGAAGCTTAAGCCACTACGAAAAAAAGTAGGGGTTGTCTTTCAGTTCCCAGAACATCAGTTATTTGAAGAGACAGTGGAGAAAGATATTTGTTTTGGGCCTACTAATTTCGGTTTATCTGAAGAAGTGGCAAAGCAAAAGGCAAAAGATGCCATTCAGCTTGTTGGATTGGATATAGAGTTATTAGCACGTTCTCCGTTTGAATTAAGCGGTGGGCAAATGAGGCGTGTTGCAATAGCGGGCGTACTTGCGATGGAACCCGAAGTACTTGTATTAGATGAACCTACAGCGGGGCTTGATCCGAAAGGACAGCACGAGCTTATGGAGATGTTTTATAGTTTGCATAAGGAGCAGGGGCTTACAGTCATTCTTGTTACCCATAATATGGAGGATGCCGCTAAGTATGCAGATCAAATTGTGGTCATGCATAAAGGAACGGTCTTTTTGCAAGGAAGTGCAGAGGAAGTATTTTCACATGCTGATGAACTAGAACAAATTGGTGTGGACCTTCCGATGTCTTTAAAGTATAAACGTGCAATTGAAGAGAAGTTTGGTATTTCAATTCCAAAGGCTACCTTATCTTTAGAGGATCTTACTCATGAAGTTGTACAGGTGTTACGAAAAGGTGGTCATGAATCATGCAGCAGTTGATTATTGGGAGATACATTCCAGGTAAGTCACTCATTCATCAACTTGATCCTCGTACGAAGCTGTTGATTGTCTTTTTATATGTATTTGTTGTTTTCTTAGCAAATAATGCGATTTCATATGGATTTTTATTTTTATATGCACTCATTGCTTTATTTTTTGCAAAAGTGCCGATTCGTTATGTACTTTCGGGCTTAAAACCAATTTTATGGATTTTTCTTTTTACATTTTTCCTGCATATCTTCACAACTAAAGAAGGGGATGTACTATTCCAGCTTGGTTGGTTTTCAATACATGAAAAGGGATTAGAGCAAGGGATATACATTTCTATACGATTCTTTGTTATTATTTTAATGACGACATTATTAACGTTAACAACGACACCTATTGAGATTACAGATGGTTTGGAGACGTTATTAAAGCCGTTGAAGCGTATAAAGGTTCCTGTTCATGAAATCGCATTAATGATGTCTATTTCTCTTCGTTTTATTCCGACATTAATGGATGAAACGAGTAAAATTATGAAAGCACAAGCGTCACGTGGTATTGATTTTGCTGGAGGTCCGATAAAAGATAGGATGAAGGCAATTATTTCACTACTCGTTCCACTTTTTATTAGTGCTTTTAAGCGTGCTGAGGATTTAGCAATTGCGATGGAAGCACGTGGATATCGAAATGGTGAAGGACGAACTAAATTTAGGCAACTACGCTGGAAAATGAGCGATACAGTAACAATTATAAGTTTACTTTGTTTAGCTTGTATTTTAGTATGGTTGCGATTGTAATGGAGAACGGAAAGATGGAAAGAATAAAATGTACAGTTGCATATGATGGCATGCATTTTTGTGGTTACCAAATTCAACCACAGCATCGTACTGTTCAACAAGAAATAGAGAAGGCATTACAGAAATTGCATAAGGGTGAACTTGTTCGTGTTCAGGCATCAGGCAGAACGGATTCTACCGTTCATGCGAAAGGACAAGTCATACACTTTGATACACCTTTGTCTCTTGAAGAGTGGCAATGGAGTAATGCTTTAAACACAATGTTGCCAGATGATATTGTTATCAGGCAAGTAGAGAAGAAAACAGAAGAATTTCATGCACGTTACGGTGTTGAGAGAAAAGAATATCGTTATCGTGTATTATTATCAAAGACTGCGGATGTATTCCGTAGAAATTACGTATATCAATATCCATATCCGCTTGAAATAAGCTCTATAAGAAAAGCGATTCCTTATTTTATTGGAACGCATGATTTCACTTCTTTTTGTTCGGCAAAAACTGACAAAAAAGATAAAGTGCGAACAATTTTTGAAATCGAGTTAATTGAGCAAGATGATGAATTAATTTTTCGTTTTGTAGGTAATGGATTTTTATATAATATGGTCAGAATTATTGTTGGTACGTTACTTAACGTAGGGCAAGGAAAGCTTGATCCTGATAGCATTCCAGAGATTTTAGCAAAACAAAATCGCCAGTTTGCTGGAAAGATGGCTCCAGGTCATGGACTTTACTTATGGCAAGTAAACTATAACAACTAATCCTGGTGTAACATTTGCTTGACATTAGAAACTCAAAAGTATATCATAACATATGGTATTGTTTCTAAAACCACGATTAGCCCCGGAAGGAAATCGTGTTTAAGATAAACAATAGATTTTTTCTATGGAAAAGATAACGAGGAGGGAAACACATGCGTACGACTTTTATGGCAAAAGCTAACGAAGTTGAGCGTAAATGGTATGTGGTTGATGCTGAAGGTCAAACTTTAGGTCGCCTATCTACTGAAGTAGCATCCATTTTACGTGGTAAAAACAAACCTACATTTACACCACACGTTGACACGGGTGATCATGTAATTATTATTAACGCTGAGAAAATTCATTTAACAGGTAATAAATTAAACGATAAAATTTACTACCGTCACACTAACCACCCAGGTGGACTTAAGCAAAGAACAGCTCTAGAAATGCGTACAAACTACCCTGTACAAATGTTAGAGCTTGCAATTAAAGGGATGCTTCCAAAAGGACGTTTAGGACGTCAAGTATCTAAGAAATTAAACGTGTATGCTGGAGCAGAGCATCCACACCAAGCACAAAAACCAGAAGTTTACGAACTTCGCGGATAATTAATTAAAGGAGGGCTTACTTTGGCACAGGTTCAATACTATGGCACTGGACGTCGTAAGAGTTCAGTAGCGCGCGTACGCCTAGTTCCAGGCGAAGGACGCGTTATCATTAACGGTCGTGATTTTGAAAACTATATCCCATTTGCTGCATTACGTGAAGTAGTTAAACAACCTCTAGTTGCAACAGAAACTTTAGGTAACTACGATGTACTTGTAAACGTAAATGGTGGTGGATACACTGGTCAAGCTGGTGCTATTCGTCACGGTATTTCTCGCGCTTTATTAAAAGCTGATCCAGAATACCGTCTAACACTAAAACGTGCAGGTCTATTAACTCGTGACGCACGTATGAAAGAGCGTAAAAAATACGGTCTTAAAGGCGCACGTCGTGCACCTCAGTTCTCAAAACGTTAATTTTTGCGAACTACAAACCTCAACCATTTTGGTTGGGGTTTTTTTATATTTAATTCCTCTTATTTATTTTTGAGGTTTGGAATATTTTAGTGCTACCGTCCCGCGTATGCTTCTTCTTTAGAAGTTTAGACTAATACGTATTAGGGAGGTTTTATAAGTACTATGAATGTCATTGTCAGCTTAAAAGAAAAACAAAAAGAAAAGCAATTAAAATACGAGCGGAAGATGCTACGAGAATTATCATTAAAAACGTTGCGTTCAAATATTCGTGATGCCTTTCACATGCAAGAGCTTCATCGTCAGTATGAAGATTACTGTATTGAACTAGGAATAGAATCTTATTTATTAGGAGCGAGATACAGTAAGTTTGGTTATTATGGCGAATCGTTCTTTGATGTGAAATATAGGGCTTTAGAAGAAGAGCAACAATTAACGGAAACACTATTTCAATTTTTAACGAGTATGACTATACGAGAAATTAAGTTAAAAGATGAGGAATTACTTTTTGAATCTTGTCAGCAGTTTATCGGATTGTGGTGGCAGGAAGGATATGAAAAAGGTGAAAGAAGATATCGTTTAAAGCTACATTAAGATAAGCATAAACTTTCCTCTTGTCCCATATAAGTAATTAGAGGGACTAGCTGGAGGAGGAAAGGTATGAAGAGAATTCGAATTATCTCTTTTGCGCTCGCTGCGGTTGTTTTGTTTTTTTTAGTCAAACAAGAATTTCAAATTACAAAATCGTGGCGAGCGTGGAATTTACCCTTATCAGGGAAAGTAATTGTATTAGACGCAGGGCATGGTGGACCAGACGGAGGAGCTGTTGGTGGAAAGGATATTATAGAAAAAGACATAACTCTTGAAATTACAAAAAAAGTGCAAGATTATTTGCAAGAGCAAGGTGCATTAGTTATTTTGACACGTGAAGGAGATTATGATTTAGCTAACAAAGATACAAAGTCGTACAGTAGACGTAAAGCAGAGGATTTAAGAAGACGTGTGGAGATTATTAATAAGCCAGATGTCGATTTCTTTGCAAGTATTCATTTAAATGCATTAACTAGTAGTGGTTCTAAAGGAGCACAAACGTTCTACTACCGTTCTTTAACTGAAAATGAACGTGCTGCGAAGTTTATACAAGCTGAATTGAGAACGAGTTTAGAAAATACGAACCGTTCTGCTAAAACGATTTCTCATGTGTATTTATTAAAGTATGCGAAAACACCAGGCGCTTTAATTGAAGCTGGATTTTTATCGAATGTGAACGAAAGGTATATGTTAAATTCGGAAAAATATCAGCAAAAGGTAGCGGCTGCCGTATATCGAGGTATATTGCGTTATTTCACGGAAAAAGGAAATCCTCCAGAATAAGGGGGATTTTTTGAGTTTCTCTCGTTAACGAAGTTTTCGGAAAATATGTTATACTGAAAATGTAAACGCATTTATTTCAAGGATAAAGAGAGATAAATTCAATTAACATTACGTTATTTTTCATACAGGGGGCTGGGCTAATTATGGTAACGAAAGAGCAAGTAGTGGAAGCGTTAGAAGGGATTGTAGATCCGTTTTTACATAAAACGTTAAAAGAAACAAATGCAATTAAAGAGGTAACAGTCAAGCCGGAGAAGGAACATGTGAGTGTTAAAATTGCAATTGTAAAAACAGGTACTGCGGAACAAATGCAGTTGCAGTCGGGCATCGTAAAGTTAGTGAAGGAACTTGGGGCAGCAACAGTTGGACTTCGTTTTGCAGAATTTACAGAAGAGGAATTAGCTCAGTTTGTACCACCGCAAGAAGAAGAGCAAATTGAATCTTTATTGTCACCGAATTCAAAAACGACATTTTTAGCAGTTGCGAGTGGAAAAGGTGGAGTGGGAAAATCAACAGTCTCCGTTAACCTTGCCATTGCTTTAGCTCGTCTAGGGAAAAAAGTTGGTATCATTGATGCGGATATTTACGGTTTTAGTGTACCTGATATGATGGGGATAGAAAAACGTCCTATTGTAAGAGGAGATAAAATAATCCCAGTGGAGCGTCTAGGTGTAAAAGTAATCTCAATGGGATTCTTTGTGGAAGATAATGCACCGGTTATTTGGAGAGGACCTATGCTTGGGAAAATGTTAAATCATTTCTTCACAGAAGTAGAATGGGGTGATTTAGATTACTTAGTATTAGATTTACCGCCAGGTACAGGTGATGTTGCGCTAGACTTGCATTCCATGTTGCCGGCTTGTAAAGAGATTATAGTAACGACGCCTCATCCAACAGCGGCATTTGTAGCAGCGCGTGCTGGAGCGATGGCTTTGCGCACTGAACACAGTATTCTTGGTGTCGTTGAAAATATGGCGTATTTTGAAAGTAAAGTAACTGGTGAGAAGGAGTATGTATTTGGAAGAGGTGGAGGAGATAAATTAGCTGCCGAATTACAAACAGATGTAATAGGCCGCATTCCACTTCAACAACCTGATTGGAATAAAGAAGACTTCGCTCCTTCAGTATATGAAGATACGCATACAACGGGGATTATTTATCGCACGATAGCTGAAACAGTAATTGATAAAACAGCTGTCGCGCAAAAATAAAATAATAATGAGTGGACGATATATATTGTCCACTCACTATTATAGTTATTATTTTTTACTGTTGTTCCTTACTCCCGCTTTGGGAGCCACCTTCGCCACCTGCATCTTTTTTATCAGAGCCACCTTTTTCAGCCTTTTGCACACCTTTACTAATAATATCAATCATCTTAGCTTGGAAGAGTGGGCTTTCAGTAGTTTCTGTTAGTACTTGTTGTAAATATTGACGGTATTCTTTACTCTTCATTGTTTGCAACATCATTTTTTCTACTTCAGGGTTTTTCATGATCTCTATAACGCCTGCTTGGTATTCAGGGTCTTTTAGTAAGGTTTTCATTAAATTTGTTTGTTCTTTCCCCATACTTTTAGCGAATTTCGATGAGAACTCAGGGTCTTTAAAGAGCTTTTCCCAGAATTGCTGCCCTTTGTCGGATACCATTGCATCTTCAATCGTTTTCTTTACTACTGTTTCATCTAGTATGAGTGCTTGTTTCATTTTTTCATCAGTTAATACATCTTGAATGGCCTTCTTACCTTGATCAGTTTTTAAAATATCAACAATCATTTTCTTTGTTTGATCGTAATCTAATTCGGATTTCGTTTCTTTTCCTTGTGCACATGCTACAAGTGCAATAAGTAGAAAAGAAGAAACGAAAACGAGTAGTATCCGTTTCATAAGTTGGAACTCCTTTCAACACAGTTCTCTCTTTTTAATATAAATATCTTTAAGGAATTTATACATGAACATGGCTAGCTTTTTGAAATTGTCATTGATACAATTTAATTAGAAATATAAGGATAATGGGGGATGTGTTGTGAATAGCCGCAAGTGGGTACGACTATTTTTAACGACGTTGTTTCTTGGTGGAGTCAGCACGGTTATTATTGGGTTTGTTTTGGAGTGGGACAAGTACGATAAATTTTTTCAAAATTTCGACGCAAAGGAGATTCTAGCAGTTTCTTTCTGGTTGATGGGTGTAGGGTTTATTTTTAGTGTTATAAGTCAAATGGGGTTCTTTGCCTATTTAACGATTCATCGTTTTGGACTAGGTATGTTCCGATCGTCATCTTTATGGAATGTAGTCCAGCTCTTCTTTATTGCATTCGTTTTATTCGATTTTGTGTATTTAAGATCTGTACTCATTGCAAATGGAGAAGTTTCATTAGGGAATAACATACTTGTTGCTGGAATATTATTTGTGTTTGGAGCGATTGTTGCTTATATAAAAAGTAAAGAAACAAATAAAAAAGCATTTGTGCCTGCCCTGTTCTTTATGGTTGTTGTAACAATTCTTGAATGGGTGCCAGCACTAAGGATTAATGATACAGATTGGTTATATTTAATGGTTATACCACTTTTATTATGTAATGCATATCAGTTACTTATATTACATCGTTTAATCGGAAAAACGAGTAAAGCTGCTTAATTGAAAAGTACTTTTGAATTTTTACGCAGCGATAGTTATACTACGAGAAATAGTGAGATGGAAATAGCTCTATTACCTTTCGATAAGGTAATAGAGCTATTTATGTGTAAAGGGTAGCAGAAAAGAAACTACTTCACATCTTCACTTTTCGTACTTGTGTTGGAAATGAGTTGTGATACGGATATTTGTTGATATCCGTCACTCTTTAACTTTTGTAGAAGTAGCGGTAAAGCTTTATTTGTTTGAAGAGCAGAATCAGATGCGTGTAATAAGACAATATCTCCACCCTTCAAATTATTAGAGACAGTGGAAACGATAGTATTTACACCTGGATTTTTCCAATCATTTGAATTATTACTCCAATGAACGACAGTGTATCCGAGCGATTCTGCGATTTTAAGAGTTGCTTTGTTGAATTCACCACTAGGTGGACGCAATAGCTTGACTTGTTTTACGCCAAGTTTCGTAAAAACATCTTGGGCTCGTAAAAGATCTCTTCTTATTTCATTTGGCTCTAGAGAAGTGTAAGACGTGTAATTATAACCCATACTACCGATTTCATGTCCATCTTTCATGATACGTTCGACGATATCGGGGTGTCTTTCGGCCCATGCAGCAGAAAGGAAGAAGGTTGCATTCTTAATTTCTCTTTCTTTGAGTGTCTCAAGGATTGGAATCGCTTTTTTGTCTCCCCAACTAATATCAAACGTGAACGCAACTTGTTTTTTAGCAGTATCTCCTTTGTAAATTACCTTAGGACCTGTAGCAGTTGAAAAAGCAGATTCATGTGAATATGTTTTTAAAAAGAGTAGCCATGCTGTAAATAAGGAAAGTATCACTATTAAGCTAATGTGTTTAAAAGTTCTTTTGCTCGTAATAAAAAAGAAAAACATAATATTACGCCCCTTTGTCCAATCCTTTTCAGTTACATATATGCTTTAAATATAAAAAAGAGAACAAGGGATTAATATCGTAAGTGGTGGATATAATGAATGATAGGATTTTGATGATTTGTTTTTGATAAGTAAAAATGAGCGGAACTTGTATTGCTCTGTAAGGAATGATTGAGGTGATGATTTGCTTGGGCTTATGTTGACGAAAGAAGAGAAAAAAGAAATGGAATACATATTGAAGAGAGAGTTAGAGGAACTTTTATTTGATTTTGAAGATGAGCGTATTCATGAGGTTGTAAAAAAAGCGATGGAAGAAAGATATAAAATCATTTTTTGTTTATTTCGAAGAGTTGCTAACGCAGAAGAATGTATTCGTTATGTAAGAAAAAGAATTTTTTATTAAAAAGTGTTGACGTTAATGATTAGTATATGGTAAATTAATAAACGTCGCTGATGCGGAAACGCAGAAAACGACAAAAAAGAAATTGAAAAACTTAGTTGACATCGAAAAACGAAGATGTTAACATAAGGAAGTCGCAAATGAGCGACCAAGTAGTTCTTTGAAAACTGAACGAAACAAACAACGTGAAACGTCAATTTTTATTTTTAGATGCTAGACAAACTAACTTTATTGGAGAGTTTGATCCTGGCTCAGGATGAACGCTGGCGGCGTGCCTAATACATGCAAGTCGAGCGAATGGATTGAGAGCTTGCTCTCAAGAAGTTAGCGGCGGACGGGTGAGTAACACGTGGGTAACCTGCCCATAAGACTGGGATAACTCCGGGAAACCGGGGCTAATACCGGATAATATTTTGAACTGCATGGTTCGAAATTGAAAGGCGGCTTCGGCTGTCACTTATGGATGGACCCGCGTCGCATTAGCTAGTTGGTGAGGTAACGGCTCACCAAGGCAACGATGCGTAGCCGACCTGAGAGGGTGATCGGCCACACTGGGACTGAGACACGGCCCAGACTCCTACGGGAGGCAGCAGTAGGGAATCTTCCGCAATGGACGAAAGTCTGACGGAGCAACGCCGCGTGAGTGATGAAGGCTTTCGGGTCGTAAAACTCTGTTGTTAGGGAAGAACAAGTGCTAGTTGAATAAGCTGGCACCTTGACGGTACCTAACCAGAAAGCCACGGCTAACTACGTGCCAGCAGCCGCGGTAATACGTAGGTGGCAAGCGTTATCCGGAATTATTGGGCGTAAAGCGCGCGCAGGTGGTTTCTTAAGTCTGATGTGAAAGCCCACGGCTCAACCGTGGAGGGTCATTGGAAACTGGGAGACTTGAGTGCAGAAGAGGAAAGTGGAATTCCATGTGTAGCGGTGAAATGCGTAGAGATATGGAGGAACACCAGTGGCGAAGGCGACTTTCTGGTCTGTAACTGACACTGAGGCGCGAAAGCGTGGGGAGCAAACAGGATTAGATACCCTGGTAGTCCACGCCGTAAACGATGAGTGCTAAGTGTTAGAGGGTTTCCGCCCTTTAGTGCTGAAGTTAACGCATTAAGCACTCCGCCTGGGGAGTACGGCCGCAAGGCTGAAACTCAAAGGAATTGACGGGGGCCCGCACAAGCGGTGGAGCATGTGGTTTAATTCGAAGCAACGCGAAGAACCTTACCAGGTCTTGACATCCTCTGAAAACCCTAGAGATAGGGCTTCTCCTTCGGGAGCAGAGTGACAGGTGGTGCATGGTTGTCGTCAGCTCGTGTCGTGAGATGTTGGGTTAAGTCCCGCAACGAGCGCAACCCTTGATCTTAGTTGCCATCATTAAGTTGGGCACTCTAAGGTGACTGCCGGTGACAAACCGGAGGAAGGTGGGGATGACGTCAAATCATCATGCCCCTTATGACCTGGGCTACACACGTGCTACAATGGACGGTACAAAGAGCTGCAAGACCGCGAGGTGGAGCTAATCTCATAAAACCGTTCTCAGTTCGGATTGTAGGCTGCAACTCGCCTACATGAAGCTGGAATCGCTAGTAATCGCGGATCAGCATGCCGCGGTGAATACGTTCCCGGGCCTTGTACACACCGCCCGTCACACCACGAGAGTTTGTAACACCCGAAGTCGGTGGGGTAACCTTTTTGGAGCCAGCCGCCTAAGGTGGGACAGATGATTGGGGTGAAGTCGTAACAAGGTAGCCGTATCGGAAGGTGCGGCTGGATCACCTCCTTTCTATGGAGAATTGATGAACGCTGTTCATCAATATAAGTTTCCGTGTTTCGTTTTGTTCAGTTTTGAGAGAACTATCTCTCATATATAAATGTATGTTCTTTGAAAACTAGATAACAGTGTAGCTCATATTTTTTAATTTTAGTTTGGTTAAGTTAGAAAGGGCGCACGGTGGATGCCTTGACACTAGGAGTCGATGAAGGACGGGACTAACGCCGATATGCTTCGGGGAGCTGTAAGTAAGCTTTGATCCGAAGATTTCCGAATGGGGAAACCCACTATACGTAATGGTATGGTATCCTTACCTGAATACATAGGGTATGGAAGACAGACCCAGGGAACTGAAACATCTAAGTACCTGGAGGAAGAGAAAGCAAATGCGATTTCCTGAGTAGCGGCGAGCGAAACGGAATCTAGCCCAAACCAAGAGGCTTGCCTCTTGGGGTTGTAGGACATTCTATACGGAGTTACAAAGGAACGAGGTAGACGAAGCGACCTGGAAAGGTCCGTCGTAGAGGGTAACAACCCCGTAGTCGAAACTTCGTTCTCTCTTGAATGTATCCTGAGTACGGCGGAACACGTGAAATTCCGTCGGAATCTGGGAGGACCATCTCCCAAGGCTAAATACTCCCTAGTGATCGATAGTGAACCAGTACCGTGAGGGAAAGGTGAAAAGCACCCCGGAAGGGGAGTGAAAGAGATCCTGAAACCGTGTGCCTACAAATAGTCAGAGCCCGTTAATGGGTGATGGCGTGCCTTTTGTAGAATGAACCGGCGAGTTACGATCCCGTGCGAGGTTAAGTTGAAGAGACGGAGCCGCAGCGAAAGCGAGTCTGAATAGGGCGTTTAGTACGTGGTCGTAGACCCGAAACCAGGTGATCTACCCATGTCCAGGGTGAAGTTCAGGTAACACTGAATGGAGGCCCGAACCCACGCACGTTGAAAAGTGCGGGGATGAGGTGTGGGTAGCGGAGAAATTCCAATCGAACCTGGAGATAGCTGGTTCTCCCCGAAATAGCTTTAGGGCTAGCCTTAAGTGTAAGAGTCTTGGAGGTAGAGCACTGATTGAACTAGGGGTCCTCATCGGATTACCGAATTCAGTCAAACTCCGAATGCCAATGACTTATCCTTAGGAGTCAGACTGCGAGTGATAAGATCCGTAGTCAAGAGGGAAACAGCCCAGATCGCCAGCTAAGGTCCCAAAGTGTGTATTAAGTGGAAAAGGATGTGGAGTTGCTTAGACAACTAGGATGTTGGCTTAGAAGCAGCCACCATTTAAAGAGTGCGTAATAGCTCACTAGTCGAGTGACTCTGCGCCGAAAATGTACCGGGGCTAAATACACCACCGAAGCTGCGAATTGATACCAATGGTATCAGTGGTAGGGGAGCGTTCTAAGTGCAGTGAAGTCAGACCGGAAGGACTGGTGGAGCGCTTAGAAGTGAGAATGCCGGTATGAGTAGCGAAAGACGGGTGAGAATCCCGTCCACCGAATGCCTAAGGTTTCCTGAGGAAGGCTCGTCCGCTCAGGGTTAGTCAGGACCTAAGCCGAGGCCGACAGGCGTAGGCGATGGACAACAGGTTGATATTCCTGTACCACCTCTTTATCGTTTGAGCAATGGAGGGACGCAGAAGGATAGAAGAAGCGTGCGATTGGTTGTGCACGTCCAAGCAGTTAGGCTGATAAGTAGGCAAATCCGCTTATCGTGAAGGCTGAGCTGTGATGGGGAAGCTCCTTATGGAGCGAAGTCTTTGATTCCCCGCTGCCAAGAAAAGCTTCTAGCGAGATAAAAGGTGCCTGTACCGCAAACCGACACAGGTAGGCGAGGAGAGAATCCTAAGGTGTGCGAGAGAACTCTGGTTAAGGAACTCGGCAAAATGACCCCGTAACTTCGGGAGAAGGGGTGCTTTCTTAACGGAAAGCCGCAGTGAATAGGCCCAAGCGACTGTTTAGCAAAAACACAGGTCTCTGCGAAGCCGTAAGGCGAAGTATAGGGGCTGACACCTGCCCGGTGCTGGAAGGTTAAGGAGAGGGGTTAGCGTAAGCGAAGCTCTGAACTGAAGCCCCAGTAAACGGCGGCCGTAACTATAACGGTCCTAAGGTAGCGAAATTCCTTGTCGGGTAAGTTCCGACCCGCACGAAAGGTGTAACGATTTGGGCACTGTCTCAACCAGAGACTCGGTGAAATTATAGTACCTGTGAAGATGCAGGTTACCCGCGACAGGACGGAAAGACCCCGTGGAGCTTTACTGTAGCCTGATATTGAATTTTGGTACAGTTTGTACAGGATAGGCGGGAGCCATTGAAACCGGAGCGCTAGCTTCGGTGGAGGCGCTGGTGGGATACCGCCCTGACTGTATTGAAATTCTAACCTACGGGTCTTATCGACCCGGGAGACAGTGTCAGGTGGGCAGTTTGACTGGGGCGGTCGCCTCCTAAAGTGTAACGGAGGCGCCCAAAGGTTCCCTCAGAATGGTTGGAAATCATTCGTAGAGTGCAAAGGCATAAGGGAGCTTGACTGCGAGACCTACAAGTCGAGCAGGGACGAAAGTCGGGCTTAGTGATCCGGTGGTTCCGCATGGAAGGGCCATCGCTCAACGGATAAAAGCTACCCCGGGGATAACAGGCTTATCTCCCCCAAGAGTCCACATCGACGGGGAGGTTTGGCACCTCGATGTCGGCTCATCGCATCCTGGGGCTGTAGTCGGTCCCAAGGGTTGGGCTGTTCGCCCATTAAAGCGGTACGCGAGCTGGGTTCAGAACGTCGTGAGACAGTTCGGTCCCTATCCGTCGTGGGCGTAGGAAATTTGAGAGGAGCTGTCCTTAGTACGAGAGGACCGGGATGGACGCACCGCTGGTGTACCAGTTGTTCTGCCAAGGGCATAGCTGGGTAGCTATGTGCGGAAGGGATAAGTGCTGAAAGCATCTAAGCATGAAGCCCCCCTCAAGATGAGATTTCCCATAGCGTAAGCTAGTAAGATCCCTGAAAGATGATCAGGTTGATAGGTTCGAGGTGGAAGCATGGTGACATGTGGAGCTGACGAATACTAATAGATCGAGGACTTAACCATATAATATG
>NZ_JBBOTW010000010.1:0-7707 GCF_038050415.1 Bacillus sp. FSL M7-1020
CGAAGGAACGGGAAGACAGTTAATTGCGCATTGGAGAGAAGCGGAAACGGCTTATATTGAGCAATTAGCGAAAGAATATATTCCGAATTTTGAACGTGCTAATGTAGGTTCACATAAGTACATGAAAGTTCGTCAATACAAGGAATATGCAGAAGCGAAGTCAACTATTGAAAACCAGGTACAAGAAAAAGAAACAGAGTTACAAACGATTGATCATGATTTAAAAAATGTTGAAGAAAAAACAAATGAATTACAAGTAATCAAAAAAAGTTTGGAAAGTGATGTTACTGATAAGCAAAAAGAATTAGACAGAGTGAAACAACAAGTAGATGGTGAAAATGAAAAGCTCCAGTTAATTGGCCAGCGTAATATAGAGTTAGAAAAAAGAGTAAAACAAATGCAAAAAGAATTAGATAGTGCTACAGATCAAGTGCCAAATGAACCTGTTAAAATTCCATTCTTACATAAGGAAGTAGTAGTAGAAGTACAGGATAAAATGTTTGGAAAAGCTGAAATCACGAAGAAACAAACAAGAAATTATGTGTTATCACCAGAACAATATCAAGAATTAACAAAGCAAGTGAATGCAGCCGTCATTATTAAAAAAGATTATGAGCGTTTGAGAGAAATGGATTTTGTGAAAGAGAATGAAAGTTTAAAAGTCCATGCAGAGGGATGGATGAAAGAAAATCGAACGTTGAAACAAGAAAAAGGTAAGTTGCAAAAAGAAGTTAGTGTATTAAATAGAGAAATTAGCTCATTAAAAGCCCATATAAAGGACTTACAGACGAACATAAGAGTTTTATATATACAAACGAAAAAAGTTTTTAAAGAGCAATTTAAGGCGTTTAGAGAGATTGTTAAAAATGAATTGGGTAGCAAGGGAGTAGATAATCAATTTGAACGTGAACATAAGAGAGAAATGAGCAGGCATCAAGATTTCAATAGGGAAAGATAGGAGTAATAGAAAATGTAATAGATCTTCATGAATGGGAAGAAAATGAAAAGAGTATTGAATGTTGTGTTTTTGCAAGAGATGAAAAGCTTTAACAAGGTGTTTCATGTTATTATAGAGAAAGACGTATACACGCGAAAAACCGCCCCAGCTTTGGCCGGCGAGGCGGTTTTTCATAATAAGGTTGGAACCAACCATTTATATATTCTATATACATTCTAACATATAAAAGTTGATTCCTTCCACTAAGGGAGAGAATTATTTTATGACAAAAGTTGTAGATTTTGGACAAGCTGAAAAAAAAGCGAAATTAAGAGATAGTAAGATTGATAGTATTTATGACCAGTTGCAAGCCGGTGGTTACTCAGAAGAAGAGAAAAGAATGCTCTTGCAGTTATTAAGTAAAACAACCGGTGGAGATGAGTATTTCATAGGAAAAAAGAAAAAACCTACAGATCGGGTGAGGTTTGTGCAAATTATAATGGACAATATGGAATATTTAAATCGTATTGGCTATTTTACGAATGCGGAGCAAGCGTTTTTATTGCAAATTTCTTCTTATTTGGAATTTAAAACTAATGTAATCATTGAAAAGGGTAATAGTAATGAAATTGAAACTAATGCAGCAACACCTAGTTATTTAGCTGAAAAGTTTGGTAAAACAAGGGAAAGTGTTTCTAAAACAATGAATTCTTTATTAAAAAAAGGGGTTTTAGGTGTTGCAGAAGCAGGAATGACAACTGATGATGGCAGAACTTGTACTAGTCGTACATGGTTTGTAAATCCGAATATTATGTGTTGTTCTCCAAAAGATAGTGTTGATCGAGCAACTCAACATATTTTTAAAAAGTCACTTAGAAATTTTAAAGTCAGTGGAGATAATAAAAAACATAAATTGCCAGTTTACTTATTTTAGATGTCAATTTTACTATTGACATCTTTTTTTTTGTTGTTTTTACCATTTTTTAGGTGTGAAAAAAAATTCACACAGGTGTGAAAAAAAATTCACACCCTATGTCTTATAAACCCTTGATACTACTGACTTTCTTCACTTTTCTCTTCTCACTCTTATATTTATAGCTAAAAGTTCCGCAAGGAACGGGTCGTATTTTTGAGAAAAACACTCAAAAATCTCCACCCTCACAATAAAAAAAGTCGGTTCGTTTATCCTCACCTAAAAGCTAATGCTTTTTCTTTTTTTTATTATGTCCTTGCAAAACTTTTTTCGGCTGTTTTTTAGCTTTCGCCAAGCCGAACAGACCAAAAACGAGATTAAGTTGCTCGACTTGGAACAGCAATTATATCAGCCGAACCGCTTAGATCTTCCGTTCATAATATTTCTCTTTTTCTATATATATTAACGCTATGTGGGGGCTAGCCCCCACACCCCCAGCCAGCACTCACACCCAAAAACAAGTAATACATACACTAATTCTTATTTACTTTCATTTTTTATTAAGACGGTAAAAAATGAAAAAGGTGTGTGAAAACATGGAAGAATTAAATCAAGTTTTAAATAGTACTGAAAAAATTCAATTAGATACTGAAAATACTTCAGAAGTACAACAATTATTAGATTGTTCTACCCCTTGTCAAAATGTTATAAACACTTCAGGAACAATTAGATTAACAGCTGGTACGAGTAATCCTTCATCAGTTATTTTTCCAGAACCATTAAATGTTGGTGATACTTTTCCTGTTATTACAGATCCGTTTTATTTAAGATTTAATGTTGCTCAATGTGATGCATTAGCATCTGTCACTACTCCTTGTGGTGTTATAGAATGTAATGTTTCTGTATCTCAAATTTCTGTAATTGGAAATTTACCATTTTATTTTGAATTTCCGGCTGAATTTTTCCCATGTACAGGTCCAAGAACAGATTTTAGTGCGTATTTAAATGATGTTGTACAATTAAATAATGTTCTTTGCTATAACTGTGATGGATCTTTACCTATACTATGTGATAATGGACTTTCACAGGTAAATGGTACAGCGACTTTAGTAAGAATTCGTCGAGATAATTCTTATATATATTTTGATTTTGATGTAGAGATTGTTTTACCTGGTTGCTAAAAAAATAAAAAGCATTTATCTGAAAAAGATAAATGCTTTTTATTTGAGATCTAATTGGGGTACCGCTAGTATTTCGGAAAATAACCACGCTAAGCAAAAATAAAATAAGTTATTAAAAGTGAAATTTAACTCGAAAATATCTAATTTTATCAGTTGTTGAATGTCTGAAAAAAATCAAACCAATGATATTGTTAAGATTTTTTGGTAACTTCTTGCTGTGATGACTATCATAGTGACTTTTTCTCCAGCAACCACTATTAGTGGCTAGTTACCATAAGGACTTATTTTTGAAATTTGCTATTTTTTAGAAATTATGTTAATCTAAGAATGACCTATTTTTGTTCGGTTTGGGATTAAGAATAAATTTTGTTTTTCGTCTAAGGTATTTGAGCAAGGGTAGTAACACATGTGTGGGTATCCATACTAGGAGGCAACAATTATGGAACAAGGTAAAGTAAAATGGTTTAATGCAGACAAAGGTTTTGGATTCATCGAGCGTGAAGGTGGAGAAGACGTATTCGTACATTTCTCAGCTATCCAAATCGACGGTTTCAAATCTTTAGACGAAGGACAACGTGTAACGTTTGGAGTAGAACAAGGACAACGTGGCGCACAAGCTACTAATGTGCAAATAGCTTAATATTAGCTGATGAAAGACCCTCTTGTAGGGTCTTTTTTTGATTTTGTTACAATATTCCGAATACAACTTTTTTAAGGGGATTTGGGGTGCTTAACTTTTAATGAAAAAGAAGACGTTAGAAATCATAATTTTAGCATTATGGGGTACCGCCAACAAAACGCGAATTTTGTACGCTAAGCAAAAAAAAAAAACAATAAGCTGTCCAAGTGGACAGCTTATTTACATAATTTTCGTTATCAGAAGTTGATTAACATCAGCTTATTCGTCTTATGAAATAGAAAACTAAGGAGGACAAAGTAATAGGAAGACTAAATTTAATAAAATCCATTATGGAATAAGATACATATCCTCTAGATAATCCAATGTACATTAAATATGTATAGGAAACACCTAACAATATAAACAGGGGAATCCCAATACTTAATTTATAACTTCTTTTTATTTTTCTATAAAAGAATTCCCCTAGTAAACAGCCTATAAGTACAGGTATACTCCCATACATGATGTAAAGAATAGCTATCGACCAGAGGGAACCCCATGATTCCGCCATACCCTCAGGGTTAATTATAAAATCCAAACTAGATGTAAATATAGAAAAAAATATAAGACATACTAAATAACTAACTATAAATTTTTTCATTGCTATCCCCCATATAATTCATAATGCTATCTTCATTATATGACAGTTACCTCTACCTTATATAGACAAAATGTAATATGTATATCGTATTCATGTAAGGTTAACATAACGTCCCATTATCGGTAGCAAATAAAAAAGCAAAATCCTTTTATATAAAAGGATTTTGCTTTTTTATTTGCTTATACTCTATGCATTATTTTATACATTCTTGATATAGCAAGATTTTTAGGTCTACAAATGTTCTGTATTAGTACAAAAATCTGTATAGAATTCTGTATAAAAAAGCTTCTTTATTTCCAAAATTTCCACCAATGTTGTTTATTTTCTACAGTAGGAGCAACTAGTTGTTTAGTCTCTTGAATAGATCGTATGTTTTGTAATAGTTGTTTATCTCTTTCTTGTAACAATTGTTCATGGTGTTTTTGGTACATTTGTATATCATCTTTCAATGTTTGAAATTCTTTTTGAGTTCGTTGTAATTCTTCTCTCATGGATTGAAGTTCTTTTGTTATCTCTTCGCGTTCCTCATGCAATAATTCGCGTAACAAATTATTATTGTTTTCGCGTTCCAATATTTTTTTATCTCTTGTAATAAGCAAAGATTGGGAATCCATTGGATCATGGGACGTTCTACTCGTGTTCCACTTTTCATTATTTATGGTTATTGCTACGGTTTTAGCAGCATCTGTCTTGTTATAACCGGCATCTTTCATTAGTGTTTGAAATTGTTTTAAAGCTTTTATATCTTTTGAAGTAAAGGTTCGATACTCACGATTGCTTTTAGGATCACGAACTTTTACAAAAGTGTATTCATGTTTTTCTAATTCTAAACACCATTTACGTAAATAGCTTTCACTAATACTTAACATTTCTGCTATTTCTTTGGTTAAGAAAACCGGGAGTGGCTCGGACTGTATACCATTCCGCGTTTCATTAGGCATTCTTCCTCACGCTCCTCTTAATGTTCTAATTAACGTTCTTAAAGTTACATTATACATGATAAAACGAAATGTTTTTAAATATGAAATTAATTTGTTAGAGAAAGATATTTTATACATTTTATTTTATGAAAAATGGTGTGATATTTTTTTATTGATGTCATATGGTTTATCTGGTGCATTTATTAGTTATGATAAGAGTTTTTTGGAGGTGAATTATGTTAAATAAAAAAAAATGGAGAGGTCTTATACTAGATGAATTGTTAAGTGCTGCTGTATTAGATCCAGATTTGGTTGGTCCTACATTACCACCTATTCCATCTTTTACTTTGCCAACGGGACCAACGGGACCAACAGGTTTAACGGGACCAACAGGATCAACGGGACCAACAGGTTTAACGGGACCAACAGGATCAACGGGACCAACAGGACCAACAGGACCAACGGGACCAACAGGACCAACAGGACCAACGGGACCAACAGGACCAACAGGACCAACAGGACCAACAGGACCAACGGGACCAACAGGGCCAACAGGATCAACGGGACCAACAGGACCAACGGGACCAACAGGACCAACAGGACCAACAGGACCAACAGGACCAACAGGACCAACAGGACCAACAGGACCAACAGGACCAACAGGACCAACAGGACCAACAGGACCAACAGGACCAACAGGACCAACGGGACCAACAGGACCAACAGGACCAACAGGCCAACAGGATCAACAGGATCAACAGGATCAACAGGACCAACAGGACCAACAGGACCAACGGGACCAACGGGACCAACCAACAGGATCAACGGGACCAATTACCGTCGCTACTAATGCTAGGTTTGTTAATGGTGGATCTCAACTTGTTAATGCTGATTCAGCTATTCCTTTGTTAACTAATGATTTATTAAATGGAACAGATATTACTCATGTATTAGGTTCAGGAGATGTTACACTTCAACCAGGTGTTTATTATGCTAGTTATCAGACTGCAGTTATTATTCCTACACCACCTGGGAATGCTGCAATAGGTCTATATTTGAATAATGTTAGAATTACAGGAACAAATATTGAGTTTGATAATATTACTGATGGTGGTCTTAAAAATTTATCAGCAGGAGCTGTATTTGCGGTAGGAATTGGTGGAGGAACGCTTCAAATTCGTAATACTGCAACTATAACAATAAATTTTAATGGAACTATGCTGAGTTTGATAAAGTTGACCTAGCTAATTCATTTAGGTGTTTAACCAAGCGTTAAACCCTTTATCCTCTCGTTTTCGCATTGCTCGTGAAACGCTCAATTTGGGTGTTTAACCAAGCGTTGAAACCTTTGTCCTCTCGTTTTCGCATTTATCGTGAAACGCTTTCGCGTTTTTCGTGCGCCGCTTCATATATCATTCTGAAATTTGGTATTTACAGATATATTGTTAAGTCGAATATATCAAAAGAAGAAGGCTGTTTGTTTTTATAACAGTTTTCTTCTTTTATTTGTAGTTTTTCTAGATTCTTTTATTTTTTAATAGTATTACCAATTATAAGAAATAAATAGTTGTTAAGGTTATATGTCAACGGTAAGCGGACGAGCAGAGCAAAGCGAAGTGAAGGAGCATTAAGGAGTTGACATATTCACTACACCAAGACCCTCTTGGTTGGTCAAAACGGTTACCGATTTGACCTGCCTACCGGCGAGGGAGCCCCTCAAGGAGTTTGAGGGGTTGGGGAGTTTGAATGATGGGGCTGGGGAAAGGTTCCCCAGTGGGTTTGGGCAAAGCCCAAGGTTTGTTTTTGCCATGCATAGCATGGCTCGGTGAAGCCGACAAGCGTCGCAGACCCCTATCGATTTTGATGCGTTAGCGTCAAAATAAGTATAGGGTTACGTTAATTGACATCATTTCGTCGCTTTGCTAGACTGATGGTATCAATTAATCTAGGGGAAGTGGTGGCACTTTATGTTGGGTTCTATCTCATTTAATCAATCCTACCAAAGTTCATTGAGTCATAATAATAGAGAAAATATGCATGGGAATCCTGGCATTGATCCAGCCAGGTTACACGAGAATATTTACTTTGTTCAAAAGGATATCCGAAGTGTATACAAGGATGTCTTTCAAGAAGCGGTGGACAAGTATAACGAAAAACAAAAACGGAATGACCGTAAAATTGATGACTACTATGACAAAATACATAAAGAAGATAAGACGCATGAACAACGAGAACTGGTTGTAGCGATTGGGGAAGGAAAAGATGACCCAAAGTATAGGGAAGTCAAAAAGGAAGCGTTAAAACAGTATGCAGAGGCGTTTCAAGAGAGAAATCCAAACCTAGCGGTTTATAACATGGTTTTACATGATGATGAAGCGAATCCGCATTTACATATTAACTATGTACCGAATTTCGAAAGTAGTCGAGGATTAACGAGGCGTGTCGGAATGGATAGAGCTTTGCAGCAACAAGGTGT
>NZ_JBBOTW010000011.1:0-3188 GCF_038050415.1 Bacillus sp. FSL M7-1020
CCCCCTTAGGGGGCACACTCTTTACGATAGTAAAGTATAGTGTGCTATACTTTACATGGAAGTCCACCGAAAAACAGTAGAGAAGTATATATACTTTACAGAGTGGTCGAGAACAAAATTAAGAGAAAAAATGAGGCAAGTTGAGGTGAGGATTCGTGAGTTTTGCTATTTGTAGAATGCAGAAATTTAAAATGCGAGATGTGAAAGGAATCCAGATTCATAATCAACGAGAAAAAGAGAGTCATACAAATCCTGATATTGAAAAAGAACAAAGTCATTTAAATTATGATTTACATAACGATCAGTACATTGATTATTTAAGAACAGTGAAAGAAAAGATTGAACAGAATGTAGAAACCAATCGAGCGATTCGAAAAGATGCAGTTGTGATGTGTGAATTTATAGTAACAAGCGATAGGGATTTTTTTGAACGTTTAAGTGAAGACAATCCAGAATATCAAAAAGAATTTTTTGAAGAAGCATATAGTTTTTTGAAAGAACGATATGGAGAACAAAATATTATACATGCAGCGGTGCATTTGGATGAAAAAACACCTCATATGCATGTGGGAATGGTTCCAGTAACGGAAGAAAAAAAATTGTCGGCAAAACAAATTTTTAACCGAAAAGAGTTAGTTTCACTCCAAGATGATTTTCATGCTCATATGGTAGAGAAAGGTTTTAATTTAAAACGTGGAGTATCTAGTGATAAAAAACATATTGAAACGACGCGTTTGAAGGCTTTAACAGCAAAAGAAGAAGTGCAAGTGTTAGAAGATACTCTTTTAGAGAAAGGGGTAGAGAAACAACAAATAGAGAAATCTATGGAACAGATGAAAAATCGTTTGAATGATTTAAAAAGGGCAGTTAATGTTGGGAAAAAAGTAGAAAACATGTCTGTCAAAGAAAAAGGCGGGCTTATACGCTCTAAAACGGTTGAAATTGGCTTAGAAGATTTTCAAAGGATTAAAACCCTTGCTAAAGCATCAGAGGCCTTTAAAAGGGAAAATGAAACGTTACAGAGACAAAACCATGCATTGAAAGTGAATAATACAGATTTACATACAACTTTAAAACATTTAGAAAAAGAAAAAAAAGAATTAGAACCATATAAAGCGAAATATGAGAGACTTCAAAAATTAGTTGCACAAATGCAGGAGTTTTATAAAGAACGAGTTCCTCAAGGATTGGAGAAATTCCAACAAATCGTAGGATATTGTAAGAAGAAAGTAAATATCACTTTAAATCCATTTAGTAATACTAGATTTAGTGAAAAAAATTTAACAGAACATGAAAGAAAAGGGTATGATCTTGCTTCAAAAGATATACAAAAAAAGACAAAAGAGAAAAATAGAAATAGAGATAGTGGTTTAGAGAGATAAAAAGACATCAAAAGGTACCCAAGAATTTGGGTACCTTTTGATGTTATTCTTTTTCTTTTAATACTTTAATATTGTTGTAATTATATTTGTCAAACAGCGTATTGTTTTCTTTTTTACTTAATAAAATTGTTCCGTTAAAACCAACATATTTTTTCTTATTATGTGCATTTTGAAAAGCTACTTCTGGATTTATTATGTATGCATTAGCTGTACCTACTTTTGCAACATTAATAAAATTATGTTCTTCAAGATATTTAATAGCTTTATATATTGTTGTTCTGCCTTTTCCAAATTCTTCACTTAAAAGTTGTTGTGAAGCCATTACTAGATTGTTATTGTTCATGTTATCTAAAAAGAAGACAAAAATTTCACTAGCTAGCTGATTATCTTTAATTAATAATTGTAGAGCTTTTAACCCCATTCCTTTATACACTTGTACAAATGGAGGATTATCAAGTTCCTTTTTACGTTGTTCTATTTCTTTTTGTTCAGCATCTTTTAAGTCGATTAATTTTTCAACAGAAGACAAGGGTAATCCAGTTAATTCAAGAATTTGCATTAAATCATTTTTACTGATATTAATATCATCTTTATTTGGCAAAATTATCAACCTTTCTTCATGAACATATATGTTCACTTTTGTGAACGTCTTGTTTAAATTATAAAACAAGACGTTCACAAAAACAACGAAATAATGAACGTCTTGTTTTCTTATGTTCACCCCTAGGGTGAACATATATGTTCACCCTAGGGGTGAACATAAGAAAATTATAAACCCTTATTTATCAAGGGTTTATAAGGTTGTCCCTTCTATATCTATTAAAGGGCTATCCACTAATCAATGGACAGGTAGTATTTTTGAGAAAAAAACCTCTCAAAAATCTCCACCTTTTCCGCTTCGCTTTACCATTGATTAGTGGATTTCGGCAGGTTTTGGCATATCGCCAAGCCGAACATACCAAAAACGAGGATTTAGGTAGTACGACTTGGACTAGCAATTTTACCTGCCGAACCGCCTGGATCAACTGTCTATGAATACACTCTTATTCTATATTTTTATGACACTATAAGGGGCTAGCCCCTCGCTACGCTTCACCCCAGCCCTTGCACTCACACCCAAAAACAAGGAAGCCATAAAAGAAAATGTGTTTTTACTAGATGCATATTAAAAAAGACAAGCATAAGCTATATTACGTTTTGGTATAATCTTCTTATCTTTGGAGAGGACTCAAATTTTAATAATAGATTTGAGTCCTCTTTTTTATATCATTATTCTCTAATTACCATATACATATAATGTATTTAAAATTAAATTTAAAGGAGCAGTATGTTGTATGACAAAATTGGAGGAGCTAGAAAAAGATTTTAATCAAATGAATTTAGATTTAAAAGCTTTACAACATGATATGAAAAATTTAGAAGCAAGAATACTAGTGGCTGAAAGGGATGTTTTAACTATTAATAAACAATTAGATAAGATCAGTGCAAACACTACATGGATTTTACGATTGATCGTAAGTGGATTGTTAACAGGAGTACTTGGTGTATTAGCTAAAAACCTGTTATAGAAAAAAAGAGTGTTGGTCAATCAAAACGGACCTAGCGAAGCGAAGGGAGTATTTGACTTGACCAACCCCACTACACCCAAACCCTCTCGGCACTGAACAAACTACCGTTTGTTCCTGCCAACCGGCGAGGGAGTCCCTCAAGGATTGAGGGGTTGGGGAGTTCGATTGAGGGGGTCTGGGGAAGAGTTCCCCAGTAGGTTTGGACAACGTCCAAGGTTTGATTTGGCGAAGCCGAAAT
>NZ_JBBOTW010000012.1:0-1574 GCF_038050415.1 Bacillus sp. FSL M7-1020
ATGAAATAGTTATCTTCTTTTTAAAGACAAATGTTATTGTACCATAATGTCCAATAAAAAACAACTGCTATGTAGCAGAAGTTAAAATGGCGGTCCCGACCGGGGTCGAACCGGCGATCTCCTGCGTGACAGGCAGGCATGTTAACCACTACACCACGGGACCATTTGGTTGCGGGGACAGGATTTGAACCTGCGACCTTCGGGTTATGAGCCCGACGAGCTACCGTGCTGCTCCACCCCGCGATGATAAAATATTTAATTTAGAAAAAATGGAGGAGGTAGAGGGATTCGAACCCCCGCGCGACTCTCGCCGCCTGTCGGTTTTCAAGACCGATCCCTTCAGCCGAACTTGGGTATACCTCCGAGATATAAACTTTGAGTGGTGGACCTTGTAGGACTCGAACCTACGACCGGACGGTTATGAGCCGTCTGCTCTAACCAGCTGAGCTAAAGGTCCTTATGGTAGCGGCGGAGGGGATCGAACCCCCGACCTCACGGGTATGAACCGTACGCTCTAGCCAGCTGAGCTACACCGCCATAAGTAATATAAAAATAAGTGGAGCCTAGCGGGATCGAACCGCTGACCTCCTGCGTGCAAGGCAGGCGCTCTCCCAGCTGAGCTAAGGCCCCATGTTTTTGGGAATATCGGGAAGACAGGATTTGAACCTGCGACCCCCTGGTCCCAAACCAGGTGCTCTACCAAGCTGAGCCACTTCCCGTTAATAAAAGCGCGCCCGAGAGGAGTCGAACCCCTAACCTCTTGATCCGTAGTCAAACGCTCTATCCAATTGAGCTACGGGCGCATATGGTGCCGAGGGCGGGGGTCGAACCCGCACGGTGGTCACCCACCGCAGGATTTTAAGTCCTGTGCGTCTGCCTGTTCCGCCACCCCGGCATGTCATATTGAAAATTGGAGCGGAAGACGGGATTCGAACCCGCGACCCCAACCTTGGCAAGGTTGTATTCTACCACTGAACTACTTCCGCAAGACATGTTATGAGATATTTTATTAAAAGTGCGGGTGAAGGGAGTCGAACCCCCACGCCAAAGGCGCCAGATCCTAAGTCTGGTGCGTCTGCCAATTCCGCCACACCCGCATATTAATTTATTTAAGAAAAAATGGGGCGACTGATGGGAATCGAACCCACGAATGCCGGAGCCACAATCCGGTGCGTTAACCACTTCGCCACAACCGCCATAGTTACTGGTGCCGACTAGAGGACTTGAACCCCCAACCTACTGATTACAAGTCAGTTGCTCTACCAATTGAGCTAAGTCGGCTAAATGGTGGAGGATGACGGGATCGAACCGCCGACCCCCTGCTTGTAAGGCAGGTGCTCTCCCAGCTGAGCTAATCCTCCATTTGCCTGGCAACGTCCTACTCTCACAGGGACAAGGTCCCAACTACCATCGGCGCTAGAGAGCTTAACTTCCGTGTTCGGTATGGGAACGGGTGTGACCTCTCTGCCATCATTACCAGACTGTATTCATTTAAGACAAGAATTATTGTAACTTATTTAACTTTTAAAGTCAACAAGTTTTTTATATTCTTTCAAAACTAGATAACATTGCTT
>NZ_JBBOTW010000002.1:0-454710 GCF_038050415.1 Bacillus sp. FSL M7-1020
GTCCCTCTACGTATAGACCAGCAATAACAATTGGAACATGCCACGTTGCCCAAATCAATCCACTAATAAGGATGGGGCGTGAAAACTCTGCATCGACTAGCCTTGTAAGCATATAGCCTCGCCAACCCATTTCTTCTCCCAAAACTGGGATTAAGCTAAGCAAACTTCCGAAAATGCCGCTCAATACTACTAGATAAATGAAACTGAATGGGGCCGTTAGATACTGAAGCCCAAGTATATTGTAGATTGGTTCTAGCATACCTCCTTCGGGATTCTGAAACCCCGCAATTCCGCTCAACCAGGCGATAGAATAAGTAATTCCACAAATAATCATAGGGATTAGCAGAGCAAAACCAATCCCCTTCCATATCTTTAAGTTACCGAGACTAAAAGATACATCTTTAAACCCTTCTTTCAGTATTATGCGAGTCAAAATAGAAGAAATTGCTGGGGTAAACATATATACCACAATAAGCGGCATACTTTTCGTAATCATTATTACTACATTTAGGATAATAGAAGTAATGATTAAGATACTCAGAAAGAGTTGCAGTCCTATTTTAGCACGTTGAATTTTATCTTTATTGTGGAACGATTTTGCGTGTAATATCATTGTAATCCGCCCTTCCCCTTTAATTCACTTGTTTATCGAATTTACTTCTTGTCATTTCCACAGACACAACTTAGAATAAAAATATTTTGGCACACAGATTAATTCATCTTTAAAATCCCTCCCAAATTTATAATCTAGTCTTACTTGCGACTCATCAATGTAATTATTATTTATAAGTTGTCATAGCCGATAGTACAAAAGTGTAATGATTAGTCTATGACCTGTGTCAATTAACCTTATGACAATATGTAACTAGAAAATATGATATGGGATAGATAACAATTGAATTAGGGCAATTGATTCGTGCAAGTACATGAATCAATCTTGTTTTTAAAAATAATTCAATTGAGGTGGAAAAAAATGAATAAGAAAAGAATAATTACAATGGTTAGTACAGCTTTATTAGTCACAGGATGTGGAGAAGTAGGAAAAGCTCAAACAGTAGCAGTCGAAAAAGTAGCAGTCGAAAATTCAGGTCAATCAATCCAAAAAAATATAGTTAAATCAATACAATCACAGGCTTACCCATTAAAAACGATAGAGCCGTCAAAATCATTTGAGGATTTAAAACCACTTAAGAAAATGATTGGGAGCACACAATATGTAGGATTAGGAGAGAATACTCATGGAAGCTCTGAAATTTTCACTATGAAGTTTCGCCTTGTGAAATATTTGGTTACAGAGATGGGTTTTACAAATTTCACAATGGAAGAAGATTGGGGAAACGGCTTAAAACTAAATGAATATATCCAAACAGGAAAAGGAAACCCTAGGGAATTTTTAAACTTGTTATATCCTACTGATGAAATTATAGCCATGATTGAGTGGATGAAAGATTATAATGCTGATCCATCCAATAAAAAAAAGATCCAATTTATCGGGCTCGACTTAAAGGAATTGGACCAAGGTTGCTTTAATAAAGTAATTGATTATGTAAGGCTGCATCGACCAGATTTGCTGGCAGAAGTAGAAGAAAATTATAAAGAATTGCCGTCTTTTACGGGAAGTGTACAGGAATATATGAAACTTGCTCCTGAAATGAAAGAGAAGTTCAAAGCAAATGCTGAGAGAGTAGCTCGATTACTAAAAGATGAGAATAAGCAAGCCAACACAGAAATAGCTTCACCCGAGTACATCTGGGCGAAAGCAACGGCAAGTGCAATAGAGAAATTTACCACAATGCTAATTCCTAACGACTATCCAAGTATGTTAAAGCTACATGAGCAATACTTGGCCGATCATGCAATGTGGGCACAAGAGACATTGGGTGGTAAAACGATGGTATGGGGACACAATGTTCATATAGCTAAAGGAATTATCGATGAGAAATTATACCCTTATGTTGCGGGGCAGTATTTGAAGGAACGTTTAGACAATAATTATGTCACAATTGGCAGTACAACTACGGAGGGGAATTTCACCTTATACAACGACACCGCAGATGAGATTATAACGGATCTGATTCCACAAGATGTAAATAGTTTCAATTATACCCTCGGAAAAGTACCATATAAAATGTTTTTATTGGATAACCGTCACCTTAAAGGACCAGCAGAGAAATGGGTTAAAGCAAAAAGGCCATTACTAAGTATTGGGGGGCGACTCGTACCGAACGAATCGGCATACTTTGATAAGTCATTGCTTGAGCAATTTGATATTATTTTTCATATTCGAAAAACAAGTCCATCTCATATTAAATAAAAGTACAAAACAATCCCGTTCTTGCATCTGCAAGAACGGGATTGTTTTGTGGAGGTTAATAAAAGCATCTTTTTTTAACCAGAAGTAGGTTACTCTCCCCTTTTTAGCATCATTTAGAAATGTCATATGACACTTTTACACTAGTGAGAATGACAAAAAAAGCAGTACAATTCGGTTATTACATAGATAGGAGCGATGAACTTTATGAAATCAAGATTCATCCAGAATGGTTATTTTTTATTGCTAACTTTCGTTACAGGATTGTTTTATTTTTGTTTTTATCTAATAGCTCTGCTATTCAGCTTCACCCTTTCATTTACGGTAATTGGGATTCCGCTAGTTATACGCGTACTACAGACTACTACACCTTTTATCCAATTCGAGCGCATACAGACGAAAATTTATACAGATATTTCAACAGACTCTTATGACAGAAGTATAACAATAGATACATCGAACTGGACTCAGGTGAAATTAGTGCTTACCGATCGTCGCAATTGGTCTGCTGTCTATTGGTTAATGCAGAAATTAGTGATTGGCATTTTTAGTCTCATTTGTGCAACCATTTTTTATATAATGCCACTTATGTTGCTGTTGGCACCACTACTGTATCGCCACATCGAAATGAATATTATATTCATACAGATAGATACTTTTGCCAAGTCACTCTTTGTAATGTCTATGGGTATAGTATCTATCGCCATAAGTATTAGAATAGTAGATAGATTGACAAAGAAAATTGGGGGCTATACACGTAGCATGATTCGGCAACTAAATCGATAGAAGTTTGCCTTCTGTGAGAGAATTGCAGTGTGAAATTAAAGAGTATAACAATGTATGAAGGATTAATTCATAATATAGGAAGTAAAAAGGTAGGCTACTTAGGGGGTAAATAACTTGTTAGATATGGTTAAGTATTGGTTTTGGTACGATTGGATTATGTTAGGAGTCCGTATACTTGCTAGTGTCTCTATCGTCGTAATCACATTAGATTTTCAGGATGTTTTAACATTGCCACTTTGGATTATTACTTTTTGGGAGGTTGTTGCCTTCTCTATTCCATGGGTAGCCTTACTGTTCAATTACAAATATTACTTGTTCACAGAAATACCGCTATATGGTGGACTGTGTATGTATTTAATTTCTTTATTTCCGGAAGCTAACAAAGCATTTCTTATATCGGTTTTTCTGATTGCTGCGAATAGTAAGCATTTGTCCTATTATTGGACAGCTCCAACAACAGTTTTTGTAATAACTGGAATTTTCTATGCGGTTGCGCCGAGTAATAGCTATTGGATTATGGTTACCTACTATGGACTTGCTTATGTAATGGGCTTCGCTTTCCATTTATTAATCGTCAATCATAAGCAAAATGAAGCGATTCGTAAACAGAACGCGGTACTTGAGCAGTATATGTCTCAGATTGAACGCATTACACTGGCAGAGGAACGAAACAGACTGTCGAGTGAGCTTCATGATACAGTTGGTCACGCTTATACTTCTATTATTATGGGAATGGAAACGTTGCGCACCGATCTTGCTACTGAAATGGGTATACAGAGGCTAGATTCTTTGCTTGAAATGGGACGTAAAAGCATCGAGGACGTGAGAGGTTACCTACATCAAATGGATTCTCCGTGTCAATCGTCTTCCTTGATTCAATCTCTACAAAATCTTGGAGCCGAATTTCAGGAGCACGCTCAGGTAAATGTAAGTTTTAGGACATTCGGAGAGGAATATCAACTGTCTCAGCAAGCGAAGTTCGCATTCATTCGTTGCTTACAAGAATCTCTTACAAATGCAGTACGTCATGGTCAGGGGACTGAAATTATAGTTTCATTGCAGTTTGAACAACAATATACGAGGTTAGAAGTTCAAGATAATGGAAAAGGAAATGTAGAATGGCAGGAAGGCTTCGGTATGAATGCGATGAAAGAGCGGGCAATGAACTTGCAAGGTCAATTTTCTGTATATACAAAGCCAGAGGAAGGAATGCTTGTTACATGTACCATACCGCGACAAACTGAAATAAAAGATGGACTTATTCGTTTATTAATTGTAGACGATCAGCCATTTGTTCGGGAAAGTTTGAGGACACTACTCGATAGATATGAAGATTTAAATGTAGTCGGTTTGGCTGAGGATGGCAATCAAGCCATCGATTTGTGTGGACGCCTTCAACCTCATGTTGTACTTATGGATTTAGATATGCAGCACATGGATGGAGTCGAAGCAACCAAAAAGATTAAGCAACAATGGCCACATATACGCGTATTGATATTTACAACGTTTCAAGATACCGAACAGGCGTTGGAATCGCTTCGCAACGGTGCGGATGGTTTTTTACTCAAATCTATTGAAACGTTGGAGCTAGCTAATACGATCCGACTAATTCACAAAGGTGGGACACTAATTGATCAGGGAATGTCTCACAAAATATTTGAGAAGTTTGATGAGCAAAAAGAGACACCACAATCAAAAGCAACTGCTTATGAGCTAACAGCTAGGGAGATAGAAATATTGCAGCTAGTAGCAAAAGGACTTCGATATACTACCATAGCATCAAGGTTATATCTATCGAATGGTACGGTCAGAAATTATGCTTCCACAGCTTATACAAAGCTAGGAGTCCGTAACAAAGAGGAAGCTGTTCAAAAGGCTCTAGAAATTGGAATTATTAGACCTCTTCGATAATTAAAGCTTTTATGATAAATTAGTGTAAAAAAAAAAGAGGTTGTTATGAATATCTATGAAAAAAGTCACAAACTATCCGATGGAGAGTTCAAGTGTCTAATGGGGGTGCAAAGAGAAACCTTTGAAGAAATATTATAAAAGAAAGAGGTAATTATATATACAAACCCATTTTGTATGCCGTGTATTTGGGTTAAGAATTGGCTCGATTCTAAAAAATCAATTACGCTGAGAAAGGGGTAGCGCCACATCGCTATCAACCTAAGAAATTAAATGTTCCTCAAAGTGAAAAAATGGACTAAATTCTCATGGACACTTATGAAAAGGCAAAAACTTTCGTTTTGGGGTACTATAAAATTTTGGCTTGATGGGCATGTGACGGTACCCCTTGTTAAACTAAAAAAATCATGGTTTTGGACAAACTTCTCACCTTGGAGAGTTTGTCCTTTTTTAATCTGCCTCCATGCACTTCTATTTAAATTTCTTGTACCTAAACTGTTTATACTATTTGTAGGATTTTCTGTTTTTTTGTCGAATATATCTTTAAAGCAAGGAGGGACAATACATGATTATTAAAGACTATTGCCTTTCTCAAGAATCAAAGAACTTAATACCACTTAGTACAAAAGCATCAAAACTTGAGCTATAACCAACTAACTTTCTTGTTCCTTCAATATCAATTCGTTTAAACCTGTTGTTAGATACACCATATAAAATTGAAAATAGAAGAAAAGTTTCTAAATATTAAAATCTAATTACTGGAAGGAAACTATGCTGAGGTTGAGAATTGGTTACAAAACGGGAGATTAGATTGTGGATTTATTAATAATAATACTTACTTTGAATTATTTGAAAAATTATTTGAACTCGTACAATTGAAGAGGGATCAACTTTTATGTGTTGTATCTAACCAATCCCCATTATGTAAGGAAAGCCAAGTATCAATACAACAAATAGAAAATGTACCTTTTATTATGCCAACATATCAGTGTTATGATGATATTCAAAAAAAAATTTAGGGAGAATAAAGTTAGCCCCAATATTTGATTCGAAAATATGAATGAATACTCAGGGATCTCCATGGTGGAGAATAATCTAGGAATTAGTATATTGCTATAAATGATTATATCGACATCAAGAATTTCTTTTGCAGCCATTCCACTTGAAAGTGATAGCTATTGAACTATTGGATTAGCTATAAGAAAACCAACCTCACTCGCGACTAAGAAATTTTCTGAGATTACTAAAAGATGGGTATCATTTGAATCAATTTAATTTTGCCAAAATCTGAGTTATTTAAACTGATATGGTTCTTCTTGAACGGAGCAGATTAGTTCAAGAAGCAATGAGAAAAAGTTATATATTATGTGTCGATGTAGAACTATAATATACAAAAATCAGGAGGTAATTATATGGTGATATATACAAATTATACGACAGAACACCCTAATAACTTCGACTAATTACTAAACCTATATGAATCTGTATGATGGAATTCACTTAAATTAACAAGTAATGATTTGGAACGAATGTGCAATCAAAGTTGATACACCATTTACGCATTTGATGAAAAATAATTAGTGGCTATGGGACGTGTTATTTCAGATGGTGTAATTACTGGGGTAGTTTGGGGGAAATGCGTTGTTCAATCAGTTATTCACAGCTATAATTGCCTATGCTTTACTGAAATTTCTTCTTGCACAAGGCCAAAAGACAAAACAAACGCTTGTCTTTTTCAGGTTTCACACGCCTGTTTCTTTGTGAAGCCTTGTCAATTGAGTGGCAAATTAGTTTGAAAGAACCACTTGAATTCTATAGGTCGATAAATCAAGAAACTGTATTACTTTGGTTAATCAAGATACGTGTTAATTTATAGTATAATGATTTACTTGAAATAATGCGGTGGAAAACAGGGAAAAGAGGGAACCGATGCCTACTATACTAGTTGCTGACGACGATGCGAACATTCGCGAACTCGTCTGTTTATTTCTACGCAACGACGGATTCGCAACAGCTGAAGCAGCGGACGGCAAGGAAGCACTGGCCGTATACAGCTCAACGAATGTCGATCTTGTCGTACTTGACATTATGATGCCGATTATGGATGGTTGGACGTTAAGCAAGGAGCTTCGAAGAGCCAATCCTGATCTACCTTTACTTATGCTGACTGCGAGAGGAGAAACATGGGAGAAAGTGAAAGGTTTCGAACTTGGGGCGGACGATTATTTAACCAAACCATTCGATCCGTTAGAGTTGACGGTTCGTGTTAGGGCACTACTCAAACGATACAAGATTGGCTCCACGCAGACGATCCATTTCGGGAACGTCATCCTTGATCGACAGACCTATAAGGTGATGAAAGGAACGGAGTCGCTTACGTTGCCGCTAAAGGAATTCGAATTGCTGTATAAGCTCGCTGGAACACCTGGACAAGTCTATACGCGCGCGCAGTTGATCGATCAGATTTGGGGTATTGATTACGCTGGAGATGATCGAACGGTAGACGTACATATTAAACGGCTGCGTGAACGGTTCGCGACAACACCCGATTTTCGGATCGAAACGGTGCGCGGGCTTGGGTATCGGCTTGAGGTTTATGAATGATCAGGTCCTTATATATACGTGTTGTCCTGACATTTTTAGTCTCCATCATCGGGGGCACGATCATTTCTTTTTTTGTGTCAACTTGGATATTCGAAGATAAATTGAACGAAAACGCTCAAATCAACTTACGTAACTTTGGCCAAGACATCGTCCGGATTTACAAGACCCTTCCGTTACATGAAGCCGACTTGTTCGTAAGTGAAATGAAGCAGCTCGATTCTTATTATATTCGAATTTACGAAGCAACAGGTCAGTTCAGGTCTTACGGTAAACTTCACGAACACAAATCTGCGCCTGTGACGATGGAGCAACTAAAGAAAGTACTAGATGGAGGTGTTGTTCGGGACACTCCTAATGGTATTGCCACGGTCCTCTTAGGGTTGCCGTTGAAAACAGAAATGGGAACGAAAGCGATATTTTTGGAAGCGCTCGCCCCTCCTTCAGCCTCTTTTGTCACAAAGTGGGCATTGGCCTTTGCAACATGTTCGTTGATTGCAGGAAGCTTATTGATTCTAGTTGCCTCTGTATTCCTGGTAAGACCGATCAAAAAGCTGACAAAAGCGACCAAGCGGATAGCATCTGGAGATTTCAACGTCAAGTTGAATATTAAGCAAACGAGTGAGCTGGGTACTTTGGCTCGCAGCTTCGAAGAAATGATGCACGATCTGCAGCAACTTGAGCAGATGCGCAGGGAATTTGTAACGAACGTGTCGCACGAGGTTCAGTCTCCGCTCACTTCGATATCCGGTTATGCTCTAGCGCTTAAGCAAGTTGACCTTTCAGAATACGAACGAAGCCGTTATCTTGATATTATCATCGCTGAAGCGAAAAGGATGTCCAAAATGAGCGATAGCCTGCTAAAGCTGAGTTTGCTTGAATCACAGTCAAAGCAACTGCGGCTCGTCACACTCAGCCTCGATGAACAAATCCGACGGATAATCGTGGCGCTCCAGCCACAATGGTCTGCTCGGGATATACATTTCGAGCTTGATTTACAGACAGTTAAAGTAACGGCTGATCATGACCTGTTAAATCAGGTATGGACGAATATCCTCAGAAATAGCATCAAATTTTCCGAGGATGCCGGCGTGATTAACGTAAGCATCAAACAAGATATCAAAAACGTGACAATCCTAATATCCGACACTGGTATTGGTATTCACCTTGACGACCAGAAGCGTATATTCGAGCGTTTTTTTAAGGCCGATCGTTCCCACAGTCGTAAGTATGACGGAAGTGGTATGGGACTCGCTATCGTTAAACAAATCGTGTCGCTTCATCAAGGTGACATCGGAGTGAAAAGTGAACCTGGTCAAGGAACAACCTTCATTGTCACCTTGCCAATCACTACACCAACAGATTAGTTAGATTCATTCTCTATGCTACGACTCATATGCAAGTAAACTTGCATATGAGTCGTAGCATTTTTTTTTGACAGTTCATATTCAGTTCATATTGTCGTTATGGGGAGTACATCTTCATTGGCTAAGGTTTCATTACAGGCACATGAAGGAAGGCAAACAAACAGATCAGGACAGGAGAAGATGACAGTGACACAACAAGAGGAAGAGAAAACGCTGAGTGGAATGAAAATAAAGAAAGTACGAAACATCTTACTTAAAATCATAGGAGCAATCGTTCTAGCCATTGTACTTTTTTTAGGTATTGTTTATATCGCAAATGTGATGAGTAGTCATTCGGAGCAAAAACGAATAGTGCCCTACGGACAGCACGTATCTGTAGACGGGAAAAACATGAATGTGTTAATTCAAGGTGAGGGCGAGGAAACGATCGTGCTCCTGCCTGGTTATGGAACAGCTACTCCAGGGCTTGATTTTAAGCTTCTTATCGATGAATTATCTCCATTTTACAAAGTTGTTGCGGTAGAGCCTTTCGGTTATGGATTAAGTGATGAAACTGTAAAAGAGCGAACCACGGAGAATATGGTAAGTGAAGTTCATGAAGCTCTACAGCAGCTTAATATTAACAGATACATGCTCATGGGCCACTCCATTACAGGCATTTATGGAATTGATTATGTGAATAAATATCCAAACGAGGTGACTACATTTGTCGGAATCGATAGCAGTGTTGCAACACAACCGGGTATGGATATCAATTTCCCATTAAAAACGTTTGCATATCTCAAAAAATCAGGTCTCTTAAGATTGACTATGAAAATCAGTGCTGACCCCTATGCTGGACTAGCATTTGATGAAAAAACCGTAGAGCAAATGAAAATGATTTCGAATAAAAACATGTATAATGACACAACCTTGAATGAGATGGACCATATTTCGTCTAATTTTAAAGGGGCTCAAGGTTTAACCTTCCCTAAATATCTTCCACTTCTTCTCTTTGTACAAGCAAATAATGAAGGTGTAGCAGGATGGATACCTCTTCATGGCCTAGTGACAGGGTTGCTGCTCTAGTCCGCAATAACATATCCAAAATAAAGGAATTAGCAAAAGGTATAATGTATTCGTTTATTTTGAATCGTGTATCTTCCTATATAAAGAGGACCTGGATACACTCGTGATTTCGCAAATCTGTTTTACTGTCATATTTCCTTCTTCATAAAGCTTCATTGCATAATTCATTCCTGCATGTTTCTCATGGTACTTTTGAACTCGGCCTTGATATTTCCCTTCTTTTTTAGCAAGATTAATTCCCTCACGTTGGCGCATTCGGATTAAATCCCGTTCTAATTGATTTACTCCTCCCATTACTGTCATTAAGAACTGACTATATGGGTTTTCCTCAGATAAGTCTAACCAAGTATCTTTTAATGATTTTAAGTTTGCTTGTTTATTTTTTATGTAATCAACTAATTCAAATAAATCTCTTGTACTTCGAGTAATTCGAGTTAAATCTGTTACATAAATAATGTCTCCTTCTTTAAGGTCACCCAGCATATTTTGAAGTTCAGGTCTATCTTGCGTAGCACCTGATACTTTTTCTTGATATATGATATCTACTCCGATTTCTTCCATTTGCTGTAACTGCCTCTTCGGATTTTGATCTACAGAACTTACTCGTACATAACCTATTTTTCTCATATTTCACACTCCTATTTTGAAACAAGTCATATGGGACACTCTGAGATACCATTATACCAGACTTATAGAAATATCCCAATAGAGTAGACTCTATTGGGATGAAGATATGTTGAATAGAATTACACCTCGCAATTAATTTAATATTTTGAATTTTCTTGAAAAAAATCATACCTTTCATATCATGGATATATTTCTCTTTAGATTCGTATATAATTTTCATTATAAAATATTTACATTGGAGGTAATTATATGAATTCATATATTTCTTTTGCATTTTATTAAAATATGAAATTGTACTTAAAAAATTTAATAAATATAATACTTTATAAATTAGAGAGGGAGTATTGTAATGGTAAAACGAGATATTTCTCCAAGAAATCTTGGAGGTAAAGAAGATTCCCCGTTTTTACTTTCTAAAGAGGAATGGATTACGATTCAAAAATATACAGGTGATGGAGCCTATGTACCTGTGAATGAAGCTGAAATGCGTAAAGCTTTAGCACTTTCAGCTTCAGACGAGATTCCAGATTTTAATGAATTATATTCTGTTTATACAAATGTTAAAAATCATTGTCAAAACTGGACAGATAACACATATAGAGAAGTTCTTGGAGTTGCTAATGAAATTGTAAATTATGCAAGAAGAGCAAAAGTTTACTACAAGCCATTACTCGATTATTTACCAGCTATTATAGATGGTGATACTGAAGCTTTAGAAATGTTTAAGAAAATTTGTGAGAGGCTAGCAAAGGAAGCAGCTGAATTTCGTGATCATGCCGGTGCATTGGCAACCATGATTGGAACATTTGCAACTGATACGGCAAATGATTATCAGAGTTTAACAGTAGTTAAGGATAAATATGATAAAAAGTATGGAGAACATAGTGAAGAAGTAAAACAGCTTAGAGCTTCGGTAGAGCGATTAAGAGAAGATCTAGAGAAATATATGGATGAGTATGAGGATTATCAATCTCAATCATGGTTATCGTTGTTACTTGGACCTATTTTTGGATTCGCATTAAAGGGAATTCTCGACAGTACAAAAGGCAAAGCATTAAAAGCGAGAATTGATGCTACAAAACAACAAATCGAAGAATCCGGTAAAATAATCCAAAGGAATGTTTATCTGATGTCTTTACTTGATAAAACTGATACAGGAACGGATAAAATCCAAGAGCAAATGGCTGCTGCGTTACCTATAATACAGAAAATTCATGGCATTTGGAATTCTCTTCATAGTGATCTTGATGAACTATCTAAAATTGTTATGGAAGATATTCGTGATGATCCAGAATTTGCTGATCTTGGAGTTGAATTGGCTATTATGCAGTGGGAAGCTGTTGGGAAACAAGCGGATGACTTCCGAGTTAATGCAGATGTTGGATTTGTTGTTGAACAATACACAGCTTAAGTATGAAATAGTAATGTCACCTATAATACAAATCGCTCTTATATAGGAATAAATGATAAAAATACAGTTCGGGATATAAATCTAGAGACAAAAGAAGAATAAAAAGGATAAATTTTCATTTATTCCCTACATTCTTTCTTTTGTCTCTCATTTTTTAAATGGAGGAATTCATAATGGTTAGTAGTATTGATTATAAAGTTTTGTATGAGGAATTGTTAACAAATCAACAAATTCCCGGAACATCTTACTTAAATGCAACAAGAACAAAATATGAGATTCGTGATTTATTCGTTGATTTAGGAGAAGTATTTAAGTCTATTGAAGATAGTAAATTAACACCAAGTATGATTTCAATTTTTGCGGATGTAGTCCGAATTCCTAACAAATTCAGGTGTACTTTAAAAGATATGCAATTAGTTATTCGAGCAAGAAGAGTGGAAATAAAATCAGAAGGGACCGCAGAGATTTTACTAGACTATAAGAATGGAGGCAAGTTAGCTCAGTTGACGATATATGGTATTGAACTTTCTGGAGTGTTACATGCAACTCCAATTTATAATCAAAGTTCTCCACCTCCTTATTCTATAGAGCTCAAAAATAAAGGCGTAAGATTGTCCGATAAGGATGGAATATTTACTGCAGAAGAAATTACACACGTAGTCCCAACACCACAACTTCCAAAGCTTTTTATTTCAGTTTTCCAAGTAGCATGTCTATTTTTTGAATCAAGGCCTGATATTGCAGCCAATCAGTTAAATTGGTTAAAGATATTTACTACCCAATATGACGGACTAACTTCATTGTGTGTACAAAGCACTTCATTGTTGGCTATTTTAACTGCTAATCGTGGTGATAATACGTTTGTGCCCCTTTTAGATAAAGAACTCTACAGAGATGAAATTAATGCTTTTTTGGGAGCTGCACAGCAATTTGAGGCACAATATCATCGTTACTTAGATAAAAATTTGTCAATTGAAGATCGCAAAAATGCAGCCTTGCTCATGCTAAAACATGAACAAGATACCTTATTATTTAAAGAAACATTAATTAATCAAGCAAAAAACAATTTAAAAAATTCTCGAGATGCCATTGAGACATCTTTACGCCAATTTGAGAAACAGCAACATGTCTTAACATTAGCTAAAATTGAGTTCGAGTATGGACTTAAGAAATATGAATATGAACAACAGATGAGATTAGCTTTTAAAATGGTAAGTACTGTACTAAATTTCGCACAATCTATGGGTTCCATAATTGCTTCAGGAGGAGCTTCTGCCCCTGGAGAAATAATAGGGATAATTAATGCTTTAAAGGAAATTATAGAAGCTGGTGGTGAGCTATCAGCATTAGCTCAAGCATTAAAAGAAAATATGGAGAAACTAAATGACCTCGTTGAATTAATTAACAAGGTATATACATTAGCAGAAGATATATCAGAGGCATCAGGAGATATGCAATTCCCAGATAATTTATTTGAAAAAATTAAAGATACGGAATGGGATATTCCTCAAGAAGATTTAACTGGTAAAGCAACTTGGGACATATTTAAGTTAAAGACAGCTGCAGCTTTAGACGATGCAATTAAGAAAGAAATTGAAGGTGCTAGGGCATATCTACTAGAGTTAGACATTTTAGCTGTTTATGGACAAACACTTGCTTCAATTCAAGTAGCTGTCATTAGTTGTGGTCAAGAACTATTCCGTCTGTTAATTGAAAAACATATCCATCAAGCTGACCTTGCAAGATTAGAAGAGTATATTAGAAATCTAGAGGGACAAGAATCTGAAAATGAAGAAATGGAACAAAAGTTGTATCAACGCTATATAGACATGAAGCAAATTCTATTTGTGGCATTAGCAAATTACAAACATGCTTATAAATATTGGGCTCTCCGAGACTCAGATGTAAATCCAAATATCTTAAAAGATGTATCCGAACTAAAAGTGGATGTGGCAACAATACAAACTGACTGTATGCAGGCTTTAAAACAATTTAATCCACCTCCTCAACGCTTTCAAAATAGAATAGTAGAAATTACAGATTCAAAAGTTCTAGAGTCATTGAAGGAACAAAGAGAAGCTTCGTGGGAAATCAATTTAAACGATACTCTTTTTGAAAATGAGTATCGTGTGCGCCTCAAATTAATGCGAATTTGGTTAGATGGAATTGACGCTACTTCTAAAGTACAAATACGGATTACGAATTCAGGCCATTATTATGATAATTATATGGAGAAAAAGTTTCAATTTAATTCGGAATCCTTTAATCGAGGATTTAGTTATCAAGGAACTACCATTATTACTGATGGAATCATTGCGGACGAATTTGCTTACGATTACTTTATTCCAAACCCTTACACAACTTGGACAATTAAAGTTCAGGATGGGCCAGACCTTTCTAACGTGACAAAAATCAGAATGGAATTAGCAGGTTCTCTTGTTACTAATTACAAGAAAAATAATCTAGTTTTAAATGATTTAATAGAATCTGTCTAAAAAGCAATGAGTAAATACAACTAACCATTATCTAGAGGGGTATTCATATGAACCATTTAGCCTTTTCTCCACGAGAATTAGGAGGGAAAGATTCTCCTTTTCTCCTTACGATAGAAGAATGGCGTTCATTCGCTAATTATTTGAACAAATGGATCTCAGCACCGACTAGTATCGATCAAGTGAAAGAAAGAATATATCTCATACTCGACGGAAAAGTCAAAAGTAATTGGGATAGACTCATCACAACTTCTACTTTTCGTAGATTAGTTGAAGAAGCAATTGCAACTAAGTTAAACGTTATAGAAAAATGTAGATTCTGGGAAAATGGAGGGCATAAAGATATACTTATCATTGCTCAAAATATTGTTGCCTTTGCGGATTTAATTTCTATTAAATATCATAATGATCTTAATCAAGTAATATCGGAAGCACAAACTGGTAAATTATCTCCCAATACAAAATCTAAATTCATAAATATATGTAAAGATCTATCTAGTCACGCACAAACATATTATCAACAGTCTCAATCTATGGAAACATCCCTTTCCGAATTTTATTCAGAGATTCAAAAATACGAAGAAACAGTACAAACTTGGTCATATCTGATGTCACAGTTACCACTGCAAAACTCAAATGATTTTGTTGTCGCACAAAACACGGTTGTTTATTTAGTAGCTCCAGTCATGAGTTTGGTTCAGTATAAAGAGTCCGTGTGCACTGTTATTCGAAAAGTCCATAGAATATGGAGCGCTATATCTTATGATTTAAAAGAACTAGCAGATAATATTGAGGATATCGAAAATTTGGAGGAGTTCATTGCTGCTTTAGAGCTAGAATTGGCCTTTGAAGATTGGAAAACAATTCGGGATGAAGCGGAAAATTTTTATAAAAATGCAGAGAACTTTTCTTGAAGAAAAACATTTATAAATGGAGAAAAAGTTTCAATTTAATTCGGAATCCTTTAATCGAGGATTTAGTTATCAAGGAACTACAATAATTACTGATGGAATCATTGCGGACGAATTTGCTTGCGATTACTTTATTCCAAACCCTTACACAACCTGGACAATTAAAGTTCATGAGGGAACAGACCTTTCTCATGTGTCAAAAATTAGAATGGAATTAGCAGATCCCCTTGTTACTAATTATAGAAAAAATCTATAAATGTAATTAAACGTGTACAGATAAATTTTTAAAATAAAATGATTCATTAATCAAAAAGGAATAGTGAGGGATTTATATGAATTATGCTGCAGCATTTTCAACACATGAATTGGGAGGAAAAAATTCGCCATTTCTCCTCTCAGTAGAAGAATGGAGAGATTTTTCTAATTATATGAAAAAATGCATCTCACTACCAACAACTCAAAGTATTCTACAGGAGAGAATATCTAAAATAAATAACGGCCAATTAACACAAAGTTGGTTTAACCTCATAGAAAGAAGCACTTCATATTCTACATTGGTATTAACAGGTACAGAGATGACTACTAGGGTAAAAGAAGCCTCTGAATTTTGGGACAATGGAGGACGTGCATCAATAATTGCTCTCGCTCAAAACATTGTAGCTTATGCAGATCTGATTTGTATTAAACACCGTGATGATCTTAATCAAGTACTATTGGAAGCGCATAATGGAAATATGTCTCCAAGTACTAAAACTAAATTTATAAATATATGTAATGATTTATCTGAACATGCCCTAAAATATCATCTGCAGTCTCAAACGATGCTGACATATCTATCTGATTTTTATACAGTCATTGGAGAGTGTAAAGATACGCATCAAAGTTGCCTAAATCTAATTTCACAGATAGCGATAAGAGATCATCTTGAATATGCGGTTGTACATAATACGGTAACGTTTTTATTAGGTGCAATTAGTAGCGTGATCCCTTCTGAAACAAAAATTTTACCTGTAATTAGAAAAATCCATTTAATATGGAGTGCTATCTCTTATGATTTAAAAGAATTAGGGGAGAACATGAGTGAGGATTTGGTTAGTCTTCCTGATATTATTGCTGCTCTAGAGCTTGAATTAGCATTTGAAAATTGGAGTGCAATTCGTGAGGAAGCTGAAGATTTTTACAAAAATGCAGAGAACTTTTCTTGAAGAAAAGCATTTATAAGTAGATATTGATAGAAGTCACATTATAAAAAAACTCAGAAACCTCTGTTTTTGAGCTTTTTTGTTTTTTCTATTTATTTGGCTTAGGTGAACGATTATCATATCGAACCGTAGCATCTTAAAAAAATTCATGCTATTTTCAGTTTAATAGGGATTCTTTGATTCATATTTAATTTAAAGGTGCCGTATGGATTAATATGATTATAAAATAATGGTGTTAACCCACGGAAATCTTCAGGAGTCATTTTGTTAAGTAAATATTTATTATTGTCATACAAGACTTCTTGAACCATTAATGTATTCATAAATACCAAACAATTTTGTAATAATTGGAGTGATAATGCAGATACTTCTTGGTCTTCTAAAGAATTAGACCGAATTTCGCTATTTTTCCCATAAAATATATAGCTATTAACGGAATTCCAATGTTCAACAGTGTTTAAACCTTCATGAATTTCTCGACGAATTTCTTCAAAATGTAAATAATCACACAAGAAAATCGTTTTCATTGCTTTTCCTAATTCACACAGTGCTTGATAAGTTGGATGTTGTGTATCTCTAGTAAATCTTTTTAAAATCGATTCTGCAGAAGCTGTTCCTAACCGTAAAGCAGTTGCAAACTTAATAATCTGTTCATATTGTTGACGAATGATATCCCAGTTAATTGGTCTACTTAAAACATCTTGTAATTGAGGATACGCTTCATTCATGCCAGTTTCCGGACGATATAACTTTTGAGAACCGATATTTTTAAAACGTGGCATCAGTTTAAAACCAAGTAAATGACAAAAAGCAAAAGCAACAACACTTTGTCCGTGTGTATCCACATAATTACGATCAATTTCCATGTCTGTACAATGACGGAGAACCCCTTCCATCATGGAGGCTACTTCAGATGATAGACAAGATTTCACCTGAGAGTAAATACATGCAGATTTTCGATCGGTATGCCAATAAATCATAATGCCACGCCCCTTATAACGAGGATGCCATTCGGTAAGTAAATTTTGATCCCATGTACCAAATTTTTTTGAATCTGATGCACAAGCTGTTGTAGCTGCCCCCCATACTTCTTGCATTCGATGAGAGATAATATGGTTTGTTACAGTTGCATTTGCTTTGCGTAAATGATCCTTATGTATAAATTTATGCCGAATGTAGCGTAGTTCTCGATAACTATCCTTATGGCTACCAGTCGATACAGCTTTCAAACCTGTATTGGTACCTAAACCAAATAAACTAAGAAGAAGTCTTTTTTGAACAGTTTCTCTATCTAATATCTCCCGATTCGCTGTTGTTTTAAAGTGTTTCGTAAACCCTGTATGAAAATCTGTTTCTTTTACTAAATCCAGTAAATTTATATCAGACCAACGGTCTTTAATTTTATTTTTAATTTGCACTAAAGATTGAGGTTCTGGCTGTTTATCTAATGGAGTAACTCGAATCCATCCTTTCTTATTTTTTGTAATAATCTTTATTTTTTGGTTACTTTTATCTTCTAATCCTTGGTTTAGCATATTTAACCTTTCTTTCATGGTTTGTACGACCTGTGAAATGAAAGGTTCTACATCAAGTGGCATTTTGAGAGCTTGAAAATAGTTCGTTTTTTGTTCTTCAAAATCTTGAGGCAAGTCTTCATCAGGATTACGATAACGATTTGCACCTTCGATCCAAATCTCTTTACACCGAAGACGAATGCGAAGAGATTGTAAAACAGCAATTTCATATCTCATCTTATTTATTCTTTCTATGCCGTTATTATCTTTTTCGATAATAATATCTTTCCATTTTGGCTGGATTACACCATCTATAGGAACTGCATCTTTTACTAAAAAATACCGTTGACCACTTTTTTCATGATCACAAATAAATTGAACTGCCTCAATAATTGGTTGATGAGATGGATTATTGGAACGAAAAGTAAGGTTTGTTAAAATAGCAAAAAAGGCATTTCTATAATGTCCCCGATAAGAAGAATGCATCTTCATATAAATTTTCTTCTTATATTCTTGTTTCGTTCTTTTCATTTCTTTAATAATATCCTGGATGGTTTCAGAATTTACAATAGGATATAAAATATCTTGAATGACGCCGTTTGGATTTTCTACAGTTGCTTCTAAAAGATTTATAATATATTTATTTTTCCCTTGAACTCGCTGTAACTCTTCTATCACTTCTGTATGAGTTTTATTTTTCGCCCTATTCCCAAACTTATGAGTCATTTCATCAAGTAGATCTGTTAAATAATCGATCACCTCAGCAAGGCGCTGCCAAAATAAAATTGCAAGCAAAGTATAACGAATATGTTTTGGATGAGCACATAATTCAGTAACCGTCTCAGTCGCTGCACGGAGACTATATTTCGTTATTAATTTAGGGGGGATTTGTTTAAATAAACCTGAAGGAATTTGAAGATGTTGAATGGCCAAAAGTTTTTTAACTTCTAGCTCCATTGTATTTACACTTCCTTTTCCTGGTGAAGACAACAATTGCCGAAATGTCAAGATATCATCTTGTTCCTCAGTGTAGTATTCTGATTCCACCGCCTTATGAGATTCTTCATCAAAATGAGAGTGTAGTAAATCGTCTAATCGGGAACATGTCGTGGGAGATAGTTGCTTGTAAGTGGTTGTATATAAATCTTTTTCAAACATGTCAATGGCAGACTCAATCATTCGTTTTAAGCTTCCTACAGAAGGGGGTTCAACTTTCCACATACGAAATAAACTGTACGCTTGAATTTGTAAGTATTCTGTATCATGTGTAGATTGAACTTGTTCTTTTAACCACTCAAAAAAGCGTTCCTTATCTTTCGCAGTAAGTTCTCGAAACTCAAACAGATTACGTATTTCTTTTCGATGAGCTGTGTAGCTCCGCTCCTTGCCACCCCAACCGTATGTATCAAAAAAATCAGTATCAGCAATATCAATTTGATTCGCTACATATTGTACAACAACTGTGGGTACATCATGTTTGTCATTAGGAAATCGAGCTTCTTGCTGAAAGTATTTAAGTAGAATAGCAAAACCCAGCCTGTTAGCATTTGTTCGTTTATTCATTATTAAGTTCATTTCAGTTGGAAATAAGGTGAAGTGTTCTTCTAGTTCAAGTTGACTCCAGTTTCTTTTCAATGATTGTACCCCTTTTCTCTATATTGTTTTTAAACAGTATAAACCTCAATATAGAGAATGAACAATCTGTGCTTAAGAATAAAATCCATTATTAGGAAGCGTTATTGCGGACTAGAGCAGGGACCCTGTCACTAGGCCTTCATGAAGGGCAGATCAAAGACTCGGTACATGGAAAAGTAGTAATCATGGATGGATCACATTATTTACACCATACCAAATTCAAAGAAATCGCTGAAAACGTTAGACTATTTATGAAAGAAGTAAAGTAAGTGTTCAGAGAAAGGTTCATCCGTTATTTTATGCATTTGTCTACAGTCTGCAAGACCATCATTTTCGATGGTCTTTTTTATGTCCAAACAGCAGTATATTTCCAAACCAAGATTATACTTTCATCTGAAAGACATTGGGTTTCATTTTCATATTAACTAACGAGGCAGGTGTGCGGCCGAGCCTAGGTCGTATTATATAACGGGTGGGATTCCCGTCGAGTAAGAACTAGCGATTCGCTTGTAGCGAGTCTTGGAGGGCTAAAGGTAACTTTAGTCTTTAAGTGTAGACAGTTAGGGGCGGGCCGAAAGCCAAATGGTTGAAGGGATTGAGCTCCATAACGTTAGTAAATCGAGAGGGCTGATGCTTTACCTGCAGCAGAAAGCTACATTTTATCCTTCGTTTAAGGCAAGATGGATAAAACCTCTCTGGATTCAGAGACCTTGGCACGTTACACATTGATATGATACGGCAACTCGGGAGACCCTATCGGTCTTTTCTTGTTAGGAGAGTATGGTGTACAAACGATAAAAAGTAAGGAAACCAAATGCCATTGTAGGGAGTCGGATAGCAGCGTAGTACCAATGAAGTTGGATAATGGGGTAGAGCACCACATATCCATAAAGTTAAGGTTTTAAAATTTCACAAAAACAAAAATTTTATACACTTAAGGAATTTGTAAGTATCAAGTAAGAAAAACGAGAGCTTTGTTTCGTATAATCAAAATATAAAGTGAAGGAAGAAAGATTATTTCTGGGGTTAATATGCATGCGGAAAAAGGAGAAATCTACGGCTTTTTAGAGTAATAATATCAGTATGTTCAAGTCTTGGAGATTACTTGCAAACATTTTGAAGTTTTTGCACAAAAACCCTAATTACCATACCTGTTTTTTACCATCACATATTGGAGGTTAAAACATGAATAAAAAAAAGAAAATACAAAAATCAGTACTTTCCTTTACCCTACTCTTTTCTTTAGGCGTTTCATCTTTCCCACTTACAACAGCTATTCACGCAGATATACGTGAGGAACAATCTGCAGCAAAGAAACTAGTCTCTTTAACGGAGCGTACATTATTATTTTTTGAATATCTCCAGCAAGGCAAGTATGCAGAGGCACTCCAGTTGACGTCTGCTGCTTTTCAATCCAAGTTTACAGCAAACACATTACAAAACTGGTGGACACAAAGTGGGATAAAAATCATGGGAAAACCTGTAATAAAAGAACGAAACTTGGTCCATCAGACGGTGGAAATTCCAGGAGCTATTGAAGGAACTACCATACCGCTACTCATTAAATTCACACCTGGCGGGAAAGTAGATGAAGTTGGAGAAAGGCCGCCCCAGGAATCTTACATTCCGCATCCTAGATATGACCAACCTGCTTCCTATCAAGAACGTGAAATCGTCATTGGAAATTCTACTTATCCATTACCAGCCACATTAACAGTTCCGAAACATAAGCCTGGTGAAAAGGTACCCGTTGTTGTTCTTGTTCATGGTGCTGGCATCCATGATCGCGATGCTACCTATTTGGGAACAAAAATCTTACGAGATCTTGCGGTGGGCCTTTCATCCAACGGAATTGCAGTGTTACGCTATGAAAAACGTACCTTAGAACATGCATTAAAGATGAGTGCAGAACCTGTTACGTTAGACCGTGATACTACAGATGATGCCATATATGCAGCAAAGTCAGTAGCGCAGCAGGAAGGCATTGATCCAAATAATATTTTCATTCTCGGACATAGCCAAGGAGCTGGCACAATGCCGCGTATACTGAGCAAAGCGCCTTCCTCACTTGTTCGAGGAAGTATCTTACTCGCACCACCTGCACGCCCTTTGACTGACACTGCCATTGATGTGAGTCAATACCTTGGGGCGCCAAAGGAAGTAATCGATGAACTAAAAAGACAGTTCGCTTTTATCCTGGATCCTACTTTCAATCCTGACCATCCGCCAGCTGGCTACAATTTTCCGTTTTCGTCTCCTCATTTTATGTATGATGTTACTAGGTGGCGTCCAGTTGAAGAGGCAAAATTACGAAAAGAGCCTTTGCTGATTCTGCAAGGGGCACGCGATTATCAAGTAACAGTAAAAGATGAATATACAAAATGGCAGGAAGGACTTTCAAACCGCGGGAATGTTCAGTTCAAAGAATATCCGAAATTGAATCATTTCTTCACGGAGGGTGACGGGGAATTGAGTCTTCCAAGTGAGTACGAAATCCCTGCAAATGTTCCCGAGTACGTCATCCAGGACATTATTACATGGGTCAACGAGACAAAAAAATAAGATAACATTGATTATCGACTATATCCAAGGTTAAATCACTTCTTCACAGAAGGAGATGGGGAATTAAGTAAACCAGATGAGTATTATAGCCCTGCAATTATTCCTGAGTATGTTATAAATGATATCGCTGCTTGGGTGCAAGGAAGATCTAAATAGCATTAGCAATGATACTCTTTAATAGCCAATTTCAGTACTTAAGATAGAACTATGTTTATTAATTAAATCTACCTGAAAGATAAAAAAGGTCACTTTGAAATAACCCGCATAGCCATTAAGATGAAGTAGTATATAGTAGATATATAAAATAAAAAAAGCAGCCAGGTGGGTGCTTTTTCTTCGCAATATAATTAGAATATTTTTAAGTCAAACCTTAGAGAGGCAGGCTATTCAAAATTGATTTACTTTTTCTTTACGTCTTCTAAATTTTTATATGTTTCTATAAAAAGGTCTTCATAATAAGGATGTTTAGTTGAACGGGCAGCGTCATAACCCTCAACAATATTTTTATAATATTCGGAGGATGGTTTATGTTTACATCCCCTCAAAAATTCGAATAGACATAATTCACAAAGTGTAAATTCTATCTTTTCATTGTCAAATGGACTAGTGTAACCAAAGTAAACGCTCATATTATGGAATAGATTTGATGTGAATTCATCATCATCTATATCGAAAATAAAAAATCGACCACACTTATTACAGCATAATTCATCGCCACGTTTAGGCATAAATAAACGTCTCCATTCCGCATAATTATATTATTTTTATATATTATATTTAATGATCAATACGTTAGCACGACTAATTTTTAATTGCAATTTAGATGAATTAAAAATGAAATATAAATTTATCCAATTGCATCCGTTGTAGCGTTATTCGGTGGGTGTTTATTATGGTAGGTAGCCAGGAACGGGGATTCTCGTTGATAAGTCGTGTGGGGATTGGCTATATAGTTGTTTAAATGATTCCGTTGGTTATGAAACTTCTTGTTGAAATCGCAAAAGCGATATAAAAGCTTTAATAAACTTTATATGAATTAAATAAATTATAATGGGTGTATCAAAAGTTGAGGTAGATGAATTTGATAATTTTCACCATGTTATTTCTTATAATTACAGGTTCAATTTCTAATAAGTACGAATCCCAAATGGGTCAACCCACGATGGGGTGCGGGATATTACTAATTGCTTTTGTTATATCTATTATACTTATATGGCCTTAAATATAACGTGCTAAGAACCAAGCCCTATATATCAGGGCTATTTTCTTTGTAGGAATTTCTTAAACAGCATGGAATACTGTCAATACAATATGCAAATATGCATATTGTATTTATTTGGATTTTTTGTATGTTAAAATTAAATATAGGGATTTTTGTATATGATTAACAGGAATATTCAATGAATTTTGCGAGGTGTTATATGTTTACAAATAAGAAATTAATTCGAATTGGCCTAACGTTATTTGTATTTTTAAGTATAATTAGTTTTACAATCGGTTATTTTCAAACTTATCTTGAATCGGCAGCAGATATTAAATGGGTAATGCCAGAAATTTGGAAAACTATTTTAATAGATGTTCCTCAAGGTATACTTGTTCTTTTAGGTGCAATCGCTTTGTATGATTTCACAAGGGAGACATCCAAAAAAGACGCATCAATCTAATTACATCCTTCTTCAATTAACAATTACATGACAGTCGTCTTGCAAAAAGCCCTGATAGGGGCTTTTTTTATATGCAGGAATTTTCTAAACATGATGGAATACTGTCACTAGGAGGTGTCGTGACGTTATGACGGACGAGATTGTTTATTCTGCTAGTGTGAAGTATACAAACGACTAGGAATAAGTGATATCTTGTAAAATAATGATAAAATATAAGTCTAATATGTTAATGGAGTGTATAATTTGAGTAATGAACATGAATCAATTATGGTTATAGATGTAAGCAACATTTATAATGCAAAAGAATTGCATTTACTTCTTAAAGAGAAGCTCGAGTTTCCTGATTTTTACGGGGAAAATTGGAATGCCTTTTGGGATTGTATTACAGGATTTGTGTTTCCTTTGCCAAACAAAATGATTTTTGACGGATGGTCAAAGTTAGAAAAAAGGTTACCGAGAGATACAAAAATAATGAAAGAGTGTCTTCTTAATTATAATAAAGAGGATAGAAAAGACCCTGAATGGATAAGCGAATTCTTATTTAATTAAATAACAGGAAATCTTTTATTATAGAATAAGAGGCTCTAAATAGGGCTTTTTTATATGCAGGAATTTCGGGATGAGGTTGCTGCTGTGAAAGAGAAGAAGCCGTGGTGGAAGTTTTGGTGAGAACAAGGAGGTTTCCTTGTGAGAGTAGGGTACGTCCTTATCCTTGCTATCGATAATGATGCGTTACGTTAAACCCACTGAAAAAAGTATATTTTAAGTAAAACATTAGGAGGGACGTACTTATGTCTAATGAAATTTTGCCTTTCGCGGTAAGAATAGCTACTTCAGAAGATTTTTGGGATATATCAAATATAAACAAGCAAGTTCAACAGTTACATATAGAGGGAAGACCAGATATTTATTCTGATACTTCAGCTTCTATGGATTACAATGCATACGAAGAATGGCTTATTGATACAACCATAGAGATATTTGTAGTAGAGGGCAATAATAAAGAGATTCTTGCTTACATAATCTTAGATATTAAAGAACCATCCGAAAATCCCAAGTTAGTTGAGCGAAAGGTACTCTTTATCCGCAATATTGGTGTAAGCGAAATATGCCAAGGAACTGGAATAGGAAAAATATTAGTACAAAAAGTATTTGAGTATGCTAAAGAAATACAAGCAACAAGCGTAGAATTAAATGTTTTAGAATTTAACAAGAAGGCTATACGATTCTACGAAAAACTTGGGTTTAAAACACAGAGTAAGCAAATGGAATTTGTATTACCTGATGCTTAAAACTACTTCTCCTTATACTACTTGTAGCTTTGATATGGTGGTTTATTTGCAAGGGCAAAGAAAAAATCGATACATAGAATTTTTACCAGCTTTGATTGATATCGCGACCCTAAGCAAATTGTGTTTAAATCATTAGAAATGTAGCATCCTGATGGGTGCTTTTTTCTTTTGGAATAGAAATCCGCATGTTAACTATATTTTATATATAATTAATAATTACGGTGCATGAAATTTTATAGAGTGGACAGCTATGAGTTTACATGTAATAAAAATAGGGAAGAATAGCATGTTAGAGTATTAATTAAAAGTATTTACTATTATACAAAAGGAGGAGTGTTATGAACGCATTTTTTAAAGAGTGGAAACGGTCTTTAAACGTGATAGGAGCTGCCAATACATATTTAGATAGCTTATTGCAAACTAAAACGTATCTGCAGCTCCTAATACTAATCTTATTTTGTATCGCTATTATTCTTTTGGCGCAAGATTACACGAACCTTCATAATAAGTCCCATTACTTCAATTACAACCTTTTTAATATTGTCTGGAAGCTCATTTGGACTACTCCGTCTTTCTGCATATAATTATAAACGGATGCAATGTTTAACTATCATCGGTATACCAGCTATCGCTCAAATGATTTTCTTTCTAGTATTTAAAAATATCCATATGGGATATTTACTTCACTTCAATTACAATTTAATTAGTATACTTTTTAACTACATAGCTTCTATTTAAAATATTTTATAAATAAAAACAAAAGAAAAGGTACCCCTGCTGCAAGGTACCTTTTCCAAGGGGTATAACTCATTACCTAAGCGACCGTTGGTTAAGTATACCGCTTAATCTATTACATGAGTTATAATTTTATTATACATTGATCATAACAAAAATATTATCAATGGTGAAAATAACTTTAATTATTTATCATTTTAGGGGTAGCACCCTATGCTCATCAAGTTAAGGTAAATCTGTATTCCTATAACGAAAAAATGTCATCCTTTCTAGTCTAGATTTTTTAGAAAGAATAACGTTTTTTTACACTTGGGGATAGCGAAGATTTTTAAGTTGATGGGCATGGGGCGGTACCCCACATCCATCAAGCTAACATTTTGAAGTGCCCCCAAAGTGAAAAATTTCATCTTTTCATAGGTGTCCATAAGAATTGAGCCCATTTTTTACATTTTGGGGGTATCTGTATTTCTTAGCTTGATAGCGATGGAGCGTTGCCCTTTTTAGAACAAAAAATAGGATTCCCCTGGCCAGGAGAATCCTATTATATACCTTAAAATTATAATAAATAATGGCATAAATAAATTATTTTATAAAGTGAAAATCAGTGATCACAGCTTTTTTCGTACCAATATTGACACCTAGCAAGCATTAAATGGATAAAAAGGCTTTTCTTTAAGTAGCTCAAAAAAGAAGGAATTCTTGCCGTACCCCTTTTTGAATTCCGTTTCTATAACTTGGGAATCCCATGATTATGGAAAATTCTATAATTCTACTTATTTGAATGCTTTTCCGATGGGATATTCCGCTGCAACTCATTAATAAATTTATAAGTTAATGGAGCTTTTTCTTCTAACTCAGCCTTCGTGTCTGGACCAGCATAAAAATAGGCAAGGGCTTCGGCGAAATATTCTTCCTTGTAATCGAAATATGGATTGTCATTAAAATCATCATGCTCCAAAGCGTGAATTTCAGTAAACTTATTTGAATAACTAATATTGTCAAATACATAACGATCAATGGAATGGGCTGTTTCATGCAGCTCAAGGCTTACAGAACTATGCATCTTTTTATAGCTGTAACCGATTCGAGCAACAACCGTCTGCCCACCTGCACCTGGCACATCATCCCACGTATATGGAGTATGTTCCCATCCCCTAGGAACGGTTCCCCTTAAATATTCATACTCCGGCAAATCAGTAAGAGGGAAATTAATCAGTTTAACCTGAACTCCCTGTTTATGCATGGTGATCAATATATTAGTTGGGATGCTCCAGAGACGATCAACCATATTTTGGGTCTCTTCACGATCAAATTCCCCCTTTGTTTCAACCGTCACAACCCTTTCAAGAACATTGTTCATTTTAAGTGATTGGGTAGTTCCGGATTCTCCAAATGCAGCAGTAGAAAATGAGAATGTTAAAACTGTGGCCAATAATAACGCGGAAAATACTTTTTTCAATAAGTTACTTTTCATAAGCTCCTCCTAAATTTAGTATTTTATAGTTAAATATTTGACAATTAATTTTTTTTCCCTTTATAGGGTATGACACATGCCCATCAACTTAAGAAAACAAATCCACCCCAAAACGAAAAAAGAGCTTTTTTATTACAAGTTAGGACAAAATCTCGTTCTGGGAGAGTAGTATTTTCTTAGCTTGATAGCGATGGGGTAGTACCAAAAACACGAATTTCGTACGCTAAGCAAAATTTCATAAAGAAAAATTCGATTTTCTAGATGGGTAAGAATTATACAGTGTTGTAGGTAGAAAACATATCCAGATAATTTAAATCCGCTCATATTAATTTGGTCAATAATCTTTAAGGGAATCCACTCTAAGTAAGTTGGGTAATGAAGAAAAGCCTTGAATCTTATTAAAATATAAAAGGAGTAGAAAAAATTTTCTGCTCCAATCTCTTTTTGGTAATTTGTATTTTATTTCATTTAAAAAATGTACTTTATGCTTTGATATTCAATATCTTTAATGCTATGATAATTTTTTTAATAGCTATGACCTATTAATCCTCATAATCTTCAATTGCACTTTTCAATTTCCTAGATAAGAACTCATAGAAATCTTTAGCTTCAAGTACTGTCTTCTTACTTACAAAATCCCACGTTACCACTGGGCATTCACTATTTACAAGACTTGTTGTATCTAGGCAATATACGTATTCACCTACATCCCATATCACAACATAACTGTTAGGAAGTCCTATTTTACGATGCACTCCAGTTTCTGAAAGTATTGGTGAATTATCTATGTAACCTGCACATGTTAAATCTATTCCGAGTATACCTCCGCCACCGTAATGCTTTAAAAACCAGCGATAGCTATCTGGAAATTTACAATCTAATCTTTTTTCAAGTTGGTTAATAAATTCATCTTCAACTGCTCCAAAAAAATCTCCTTTTTCCTCCCGTTCGGAAAAAATGTTAGCAATCCATTCCTTCATTTATATTACTCCTTCTTTTATTTTATTTTTGATAATCTTGTGCTCTTTGTTTCCAGTAATACTCACGAAATCTCTCATACTGAGCTGTTAAAACTGGATCATTTCTAAAACTATCTCCATCCTCAATTGTACCATCAAGCTGCTTTGAGTATTTTCGATGTTTACTAGCCGGTAATTCAACCATGCTTCCTGGTTCTCGCTGAGTCGTATGGTGCAGTTGAATTTGTATATCATCCTTGTAAAAAGGATTCCTCTCTTTTTTTGCTAGTTCTAAATTTGATAAACCTTTCGCTCGCGGGTTTGATGATACATAATTCCAATCAATATCTTTCATCTGATATACACGTCTATCTAAATTTTCGTTATAAAGGAATAGATGGAAAAGAGACTGTAACAAGACATGGCTATGAGGAGTATATCTCAACTGATAAAAATAAAGTTATTTCACACGTAGCAGTTCTTGCCTTACCAAATGTAAATTTACATTGCATAATGCCTGTATTTTTAATAGAAATACAAGCGAGTAAGTTTACACGAAAAACAAACGAAGAAGGAGCAGATTCTTCATTACTTAAAAAGGAACAAGTGTCTCTTTGTGGACACTTGTTTTTCTTTTTTACTAGAGAAATATATGTACAAAGTACAAATCGGTACGAGATTAAAGTAATATATACTTTACATTAAGTAATATATAAGTTACATTTATATAGGAGGTTGCATATGAAAAATCACGTGAAGCTTGCTCGAGTAAAAGCAGATATGACCCAGCAGCAATTAGCTGAGGCAGTTGGGATTACCAGACAAACTGTTAGCCTTATTGAAAAAGGGAAGTACAATCCTTCATTAAAGTTATGTTTACAAATTTGTTATGCCACAGATGCAACATTAGACGAAATCTTTTGGATAGAACAGGAGGATTATGAATGAAGAAAATTACAGATGAAAGACTTGTACTAAGGAATCTACAAAATATCCGTATTCTATTCTTTGTACAAACTATGGGTATACTCTGCATTCTTGGATATGATTTGATACATGGCGGTTTTGAACATATGCGTGATAATCCGCTATGGATGCTATTTATTATCACTTCGGTCGTGTCAGCTTATTTATCCATGAGCATCAATGTGCAGCAAGAACATACGAAAAAGAATCCTAAAAAATCACTCCTTACAAGTTTACTCGTATTGGTAGTGATTGTACTTGGCACATCTTACCTTACATCGATCAGCCCAGAATCTAGTACAAGAGATGGGCTACTGTTAGGCATTATCTTATTTATTTGCGGACTCATTCCAATATTGTATGTTTATAAGTTACGAATGAAACAACTTGCTGATTTAGAAGAGGAATAATACATATTCATATACTTTTACTCGTACTACCAAACCACTTGGACACTTGTCTAAGTGGTTTATTTTTTATGAAATTTGTTGCAACTCGAGTAGTGAACACAAAAACAGTACAGTAACAACATGTTTGAATGATTGACTCGTAATTACAAATATGACTTCTTATATTTATCCCACCCTTCTGAAAATTTCCAGAAAACATAAATTTCCATTCACTAGGAGTTGGAGCTAATCAGCAAGAAGCATTTGCAATAAATAATTCTGTTTTAGATAACATCCAATCACTCAAAAAATCCAGCCATAAAAAAGAGGGAGAAGGCATCTTTTATTGAAGTTTGTTTATAATAGTTTTTTAATTTGTTAGGGGGAATCGTAAAGGAGATTAGTGATCTCTTTGATAATTTTTATTTTCCTTATAGTATTTGGCATATTGTATTAAAAAACTCAAATTTTGAAAGGAGAAAGAGACTATCAAGTTCAATTAAAAATCGAAATTCCTCTTTGGAAAGAACAATTAAAAGAACGGGATAATGTTGATTATCGACTATACCCAAAGTTAAATCACTTCTTTACAGAAGGAGATAGGCAATTAAGTAAACCGGATCAATATTATAGTCCTGCTAATATCCCTGAGTATGTTATAAATGATATTGCTGCTTGGGTGCAAGGAAGATTGAAAGAAAATTAGAAATCATACTTTTTAATAGAGGTCACGATACATGCCTATCAACTTAAGAATAGAAATTAAATATGTTCTTGTTCAAATAAACTAAATAAAGGGGTGTTCTTTATGTGTACTAGTTTGACATTACAGACAAAAAGCGGTCAGCATCTTTTTGCAAGAACGATGGATTTTACATTAGATTTCAATCAAGAAGTAATAATAGTTCCTCGAAGTTATCCATGGAACAATATAACTGGTGAAACCATCGAGGCGAAACAAGCTGTTGTCGGGATGGGGATTAACCATCAAGGAAGGATAATACTGGCGGACGGAGTAAATGAATCAGGTATGACATGTGCAACACTCTATTTTCCAGGATTCGCTACTTATAGTGACAGTATAGATGACAATAAAACGAATCTGGCTCCATTTGATTTTGTAGCATGGAGTCTCACACAATTCAATTCTGTCGAAGAGTTAAAGAAATCTGTAGATAGTATTTCATTTTTGGATGTACCATTACCTGTTTTAGGAGTTACTCCACCGCTACATTGGATTTTAGCGGATAAATGGGGAGATTGTATGGTGCTAGAGCCGACAACTGAAGGACTAAAAATATATGATAATCCTCTTGGGGTAATGACCAATAGTCCTGAGTTTAACTGGCATTTACAAAATTTAAGACAATTTATTGGTCTTAAATCGCATCCATATGCACCAACACAATGGAGTGATTTGCCGTTAAGTGCTTTTGGACAAGGATCGGGTTCGATGGGACTACCTGGGGATTTCACCCCACCATCAAGGTTTGTACGGGCATCATTTGGGAAACAAAATATTCAAGGTATAGATAACGAAGAAGAGGGGGTATCGGCCATATTTCATATCTTATCAACTTGCGAGGTTCCAAAAGGTGGAGTGATAACGGACGAAGGTACATTAGACAATACCATCTATACAAGTGCAATGTGTATGGAATCCGGTACATATTATTACCATACCTATGATTGTAGACAAATTATAGCTATTCATTTATTTCATGAAAATTTAGATACAGAAGAAATAAAAACATATCCCTTCCACAGGAAGCAGAAGATATTTTATGAAAACTAATTAGATTTAGAAGAACATTTAAAAAAGCAAACTTAATTAAGTTTGCTTTTTTATAATAGACGATACCCCATTACCATCAATCTAAGAAAATAAGTAACCCCTAAAACGATTAAAATAAATTTCAGGTCTATAAAAACATAAAATTTCCATTTAGAGGTTACTTTAAAATCTTAGCTTGATAGCAAAACATCTCCGTATATATGTAATGTTTTTAACTAAAATAGGTCGCCAGTCATTACAGTCATAAACTCCTTAAAAAACTGTTCATAATTCATCTGTACTGCAATCCTATGTTTTGGACGATTACCGAATGTTTCTGGTTCAAAGGTAGATCTAAAATCTCCTATACTTTGTCCTCTTACAGTATCAATTACATTAACTGTCACTGCTGATTGGTGGTACGTAAAAATATCATCACGATTAATCGCAATTAAAGTAAGTGCATCATGAACCGGGCTACCTTGTATTCCAGGAACTTTTTTTTGATAAAATTGATAATAGTAATAGTCTAAAAGGGGCTTTAAAAATTTAGTTTTTCCTTTAGAGTGGATATAATTGACCATTTCTGGTGTTACAATAGCCGATTGTGTAACATTCAAAGGATAAATTGATAGATTCTTTGCGTATCTCATTACAATATTGGCCGATCCAGGATCGCCATAAAAGTTAGCTTCAGCAATGGGAGTAACATTTCCTGGATATAGAAAAGCTCCTCCCATAATATAATAAGAATGTACATATTCCATCACCTCTCCATAAAGGAGAAATAAAGTTGCAAGTGAAGTTAGCCTTCCGGTATTCACGATAATAAGTTCATTTTTATGCTGCTCAATAAGTGTGAGAACCTCAAAAAAATTCTCAAATGTCTGAACCTCTAGTCCTGGGTAAATGGGCCCTATCCCAAATTTACCGTGAACTTCTGGATAAAAAGTTTCAGCTTCTGAAGACATGGAATGCTCCGCCCCACCAAAAACTTTTATATATTCTTTTCCTACACTTTTAAGTAAAAAGCGAACATTTCTAACAACTTCAGCTTTAGGTACGTTCCCATAGTCTGCAACAATTCCTATAACATCAATTTTATCTGTCAAATGCGCGTATATGATAGCTATCGTATCGTCAATTCCGAAATCCCCAAAAAACAGTACTTTTTTCCCCATACAATGTTGCTCCTTAATTCTACATATTTTTAAAACGGATCATAATTATGTATCGTAGGATAAGATTATTCTCATGTTTTTTGTAATACGGTATATGAATGTATTCATCAGGTTAACATACACTTTCGTTAATAATGAGCAAATTCCTTTTGTATGAAATGAAATAGTATGGAATTACTAATCTTAACAAGTTTTTTCTGATACCCTATACTCATTATGTGGTCCTCAAAATGATTAAAATACGTTATCCTTTCCTATAATTTTACAGAAAGAATAGCGTATTTTTTCATTATTGATACAATATAATTATCTATTAAAATTAGGAGAAAACAGAATACACATTTAGGGGGAGAAATGCTTTGGAAATAGATCAAATAAAGAATATCCTAAGACAAAGTGCAATTATCTTTCAAACAGGAGGGAAAAGACCCGAGTTATCTATAAATGAAAGTTGGATTGGAAAGATTCCCTATTCATTACCAAATGAAACTTACCCAATCGACCGCTATGAAGAAAAAATGTATGCAATCATGATGCTTAATTTAACTCAAGTACCTTTTGTTCCAGAAGCAGTAAAAGATATGAAAGCCATCGCAGTATTTCTTTCTCCAAACTTTGCTAAAGACTTGTCCAACTTATCAGGGAGTTTTTGTATTAGAGAATATGATTCTTTAGAGGAACTAGTACCGAATGAAATGTCACTTACGTTTCCTAATCTAAAACCTTTTCCCTTAATACCTAAATTAGTAACTGATGAGTTTCCCCAATGGGATACAGAAGATTTTCCAAACAATATGCAAGATAGAATTTTAGAACTTGAAAACACAAATGAGATTGACTACTACGAGGATATTTTTGAAGAAAATCATTACATACATAAATTAGGTGGCTATGCTTGTTTTGCCCAATCAGGCATCCAATGGCCCGCGGATTATGAATTTATTTTTCAAATAACAGATGATCCAAAAGCACATTTAAAGATTATTCATGGTGGCGGAATTTATTTTGCTAAAAATAGTAAAACAAATGATTGGATCGCACATTGTGATTTCTTATAGGGGCCCGGCCACATATTCGTTGAAGCTCGGATGAATCGATTAGCTAGAAGTTTAAAACGCATCTTAGAACTCATTGAAAACTTGGAAAAGCGAAATGTTCATATATTTAGTCTGGGTTATGAATGGGAACGAGAGTTATTGAAAGAAAAGCAAAGAGTCGGATTAGATATTGTTAAAAAAGGGGGACAGCTGGGTAGTCCTCGTAAGTGTGGAAAGAAACATAAAGGGATGGAACATGCTATTCATTTATATAAAGAAGGTAAACGTACAATAAATCAAATTTGCAATATTACCAAGTGAGTCGTTCAGCGTTTTATCGTGAAATTAATAAGAGAAATTTGAAAATGAATAAATAATGTTCTATGAATTTATTAGCAAATAAAATTCATAGAACATTGGAAAATGTCATAATTTCAAAAATTACTTTGCTAAATATTGATGCTAATTTTTATAGATATTATTGGAAGTGGGGTAATGTTGTATGAAATCGATAAATGTAAATGGGAATATATATCATATTGAATGTATTCCTTTTGAAGATAAGAGTGAGCAGGACGAAGAAGGATACTACGAATATTTTTACAAAGGAGTCAATTTATCGTTTCACTCCGACAAAGAAACAATAAAAGCTCGAATTTATGATGGGGAAGAAGTAATATATTTCTTAAAAAATCCAATTCTTACTTTGGATAAAGATTTTGAAGCGATAAAGGTATATATAATTAAAGAATATGATGTAAAAAAATTTAAGATTCCGGGTGGGGAAAAGGCCTATATAGAATTATAGCAATAATCGATTTCAGTCTTTACCATGGATATATTAAATACAAAAGGTAGGTAGTTATATGATTCGTGAAGCTGAACCAAAGGACAGCGATGTAATTGAAAATCTATATAAAAAATTAGCACCACATAGCAAAAATATTAAGGTTTTACCAGAAAGAATTGAGCAGATAAGGAATGATTCTAATAATTTTTTGTTTGTCTATGAGGAAAGTGGTAACGTCAAAGGGAGTATATTTATGACGTTTTGCCTTGATCCTGGGTATCAATTTAGACCGTATACTGTTCTAGAGTATGTGATTGTAAATGAAGATTTTCGAGGTAATGGGATAGGGGAAAAGTTATTGAAACATGTAGAACAGATATCAATTGCAAGGGGATCCACAAGAATTATCTTATTAAGTAGTGCAACTAGAATAAAAGCACATAATTTCTTCACTAAAAATGGATACAATGGAACCATAAGTAAGGGTTTCAAGAAGTATATACCAATTAATTAAATTTTATTTATAGGTGTTTTTTCTTAGAGTGTTTAGAAAGAATAATGTTTTTTTGTACTTAGGGGTAGTGAAAATTCTTAAGTTGATGGATGTGTGGCGGTACCCCATCGCTATCAAGCTAAGAAATACATTATTCCCCAAAACAAAAAATATATATTTTTAGAACATACTACAACTTCTGTTTGGCTACTAAAGTATCTAAAAAAAACAAGGTCAACGCCAGCTCTGAAACTAGGTTTAACCGATAAACGATTTACTTTAAACGATATTAATAAACTGGGCACTCATCTTCTTTTAAAAAGGATGAGTTTTTTAGAGGTTCCTGTGGAATTTTATGTTAAAATTACTATGAAGATTATGAAAATTCATTCTTCAATAAACGGGCAGGATTATTGAACAAGTTTTATGAACTTTAGTGGTAGCATCATTAGTGAAATGCTTTATAACAACTAATTAAGGAGAGATAGAATATGAGAAATAGCTTTCAAATCGTTGCGTTACAAGAGAAGGAATTTAATAACCTATTTCTAATGAATGAAGAAGCATTAAAAAGTATCGGGGCAGTCAAAATAATAGCAAATAAAAATCCTGGATATCCTTGCAGGATAAGTTTGAAGGATGCAGAGGTAGGAGAAGAGGTAATCTTACTGAATTACCAATATCATAGTGTTAATTCGCCTTATAAAGCAAGTGGTCCTATATTTATACGAAAGGGAGCAACTACCGCTAAGCTAGATGTAAATGAAATTCCGCTTATGTTACATCATAGGTACCTATCTATACGCGGCTACAATGCTGACTCAATGATTGTAGAAGCAAGGGTTACAGAAGGTGTAAATTTAAGAGAAAATATAGATGAAATTTTTGATAATAAAGAAGTAGAATATATTCACATTCTTAACGCTAAACCAGGATGCTATAACTGCCTTGTTAATAGAGTGTGAAAAAATTGAAAATGCAAACTTCTATTATCCTATAAGGGGTACCACCAATTACTATCAGGCTACTTCAACAAACCCTCCCCTAAAATGAAAAAATACGCTATTCTTTTTGTATAATCATAGGAAAGGATGGCGTTTTTGTATGTCTATTTCTGTATCTGATGAATTATAACTATTTGCTCAAGAGATTCAAAGTTTTTTATCTCCAAATACCTTACGGGATCTTGCTAGAGATGTTGGTTTCGTACAACGAACCAGTAAATATCAAGCAAAAGATTTAGTCGCTTTATGTATATAGATGAGTCAAAATATCGCTACAACCTCTTTAGCTCAGTTATCTAGCTGTTTAGAGGCATCCACAGAAGTACTCATCAGTCCGGAAGGACTGAATCAAAGGTTTAATAGATCAGCCGTTCAATTTTTACAACACATATTGACTAACCTTCTAAATAAAAAACTAACTTCATCTATGCGAATTTCTTCTCCATACACCTCTGTTTTCAAGCGTGTTCGTATTTTAGATTCGACTGCATTTCAGCTTTCAGATATATTTTCATCCATTTATCCTGGGGCGGGAGGATGTAGCCATACTGCTGGAATGAAAATTCAACTTGAATATGATCTATTAAGCGGACAATTCCTACATATCCATACAGGTCCAGGTAAACAACATGATCGAACCTACGGTTCCCTGTGTGTCCCAACTGTTACAGCAAATGATTTATGTATCCGAGATTTAGGCTATTTCCATTTGAAAGATCTTCAACATATACAAGAGAAAAAGGCTTACTATATCTCACGTATCAAATCGAATACTCGTATTTATCAAAAAAATCCTAACCCTGATTATTTTCAAGATGGCAGAATCAAGAAAGGTACAGAGTATATCCAGATAGATATGGAGGTTTTAATGAACTCTCTTCAGCCAATACAAACATGCGAAATATCCAACGCTTATGTAGGAATGACTGATAAAGTCCCAACTCGTGTGATTATTCATCGACTAACAAAAGAACAACAACAAAAACGATTACAAGATCAAACGGTAAGAGAAAAAAAGAAAGGGATGAAGTATTCTCCTCGTAGTAAACGACTTAGCGGTATCAATGTATATATGACAAATACTCCTACAGATATTGTCCCAATGGGACAAGTACATGATTGGTATTCTTTACGTTGGCAAATTGAGATTTTATTTAAAACGTGGAAATCATTCTTTCATATTCATCGTTGTAAAAAGATAAAACGAGAACGATTGGAATGCCATTTGTACGGGCAACTGATTGCCATTCTACTCTGTTCTTCTACCATGTTTCAAATGTGGCAATTACTTCTTAGAAAAAAGAAGCGAGAAATGAGTGAATATAAGGCCATATATATGATTAAAGATTACTTTCTTCTTCTTTTTCAAGCTATACAAAAAGACACCCAAGAGCTATCAAAGATTCTAATTCGCTTGTTCAATCTCCTACAGCAAAACGGGCGAAAATCTCATAGATATGAGAAGAAAACAGTCTTTGATATATTAGGTGTCGTTTACAATTGTACCATGTCTGATAATCAAGCGGCTTAAATCAAAAAAATGAAACCCATTAGGGTTTATTTCGTATGCAAATCTTTAAATTCCCTATACGTAGCCTTTAGAAAAAAGAAATAATCTCTACTATAATTGACGTTGTATGAGCTTAGCTTGATAGCGATGTGACGGTACCCCATATATGTTTCATTGACTCAATAAGGGGCATTTAGTTGTTTTAGATCATGTCGGATTCTTTTGTCCAAGACTGATGAATCCAACGCATAATTGTTATAGAAGTAATAGATAAGTTCCGTTACTCTAACGTTTTCAACAAGTTATGGAAACTTAATATTGATATAGCGGTAGTACATAATAGTTATTTGGAAAATTACCACTTATGACTATATATAATAGTGAACTTCCCTTATATGGATATGCAATTTTACATATCCATATAAGGGAAGAAATAAGTGAATAGTATTGAAAATTATACTAAAATAATTTCCGAAAATGAAAATTCACCTAGTTAAATTAAATTAGGTATCTTTTTATCGGTATTATTAAATTATAATTATTTTAATTACAGGAGTGAAGTTCCATAGCAATTTTAGGAGTATAGTATTTTAATTTGTACACATATTAAATAATTAAGATAATAAAGTGAAAAAGGACAAAATTATACAAAAACCTACAAAATTTTACTATATACGCACTGAAAATTTGATGTTTTAATAAGGGCACAAGGTGTTAGTTACATTTTAAGTCATATAAAATGAAGATTATCTTCGTATATGCCTTTTATGTAATGACTTAAGGAATAAGTTTATAGTAGGGCATTATGTACAAATGTTTACAATCTATATTTATATTCCTTAAAATTCATCTTAAAAATAATCTATATAGATTAATAGTTATAGTGTTGGATTTCAAATTAATTAAAATTTAGTCCAACTATTTTATCAAAAGACACAAATAAATGGGAGGAATCACCATGAAAAAAGCGTTAGTCGCAGGGTTATTAGTTACAGCAGTATCTACAAGTTGCTTCACACCTGTAAATACTTTTGCAGCAAGTAATACAACTTATTTACAACCAAGTAGTATACTTGGACCCGCTATGGATAGGTTATCAAATTCGATTACGAATTTAGGATCACAGTCGCCATTAATTCAAGGATATGGGCTAATCATATTACAGCAACCAGATCTTGATGTAAGTACTATATATGGAATAACAACTGATCAAGGCACTGTAAGAAACCATGTTCGAGACTGCCTGGATGTAAATAACCACAAATTATCCGTTGTAAATCAAGAGATACAGAGTTTCGGAATAAGATTTACAAATTACTACAATAAATTAGTTGAACTATCTGGAAAGATGAATGAAGATTCGGAAGCAAGAGCATTATTTGTACGTATTTTTAACTTACTTCAAGGTGACGTTCAAAAAATTCAGTATAATATGAAAATAACTTCGGAAGACTTAAACTATTCTAAAAACGAATTGGTTGAAGATAGTAATAAATTTTCTAGTAAAGTTAGCAAAGCGTTTGAATCTTATAAGGGTTCCGACGGAGACATTGAAAAATTAAGAACGGAAATGGGACAACTTAATGCAGGCATTCAAGAAGATTTTGAAAAACTTCTAGCTCTACCAAAAGAAAATCTAGACGGTTCTCTAAATATTACAAAGTCGATTATTAATATTTTGAAAGACGGAGTTAAGGATAAAACTGTAGACGTGTCTAATTTGGAAGCGGTTTATAACCAATATGGACAACTCACAAATGATAAAGTAACAGAACTGAATAAAGCTATTGCTCTGAAGCAACAGAAACTAATTCAATTGGTACAAAGTTTATCGAATATTGAAGTGCAAGCAACTCAAATGACACTTATTGAGCAGCAATTAAATAACTTTACAAGAACAGTTAAAAAGCAAACTCAGAGTTTTGACAATCTAGTAAGTAGTTGGGACACCTTTAATAACATAATGATTGAAACGGGGACAAGTCTTAATACTGATGTGAAAATAGATTCTAATTCATTACAAGCACGATTAAAAGAGCTTAAACAGTTTACGGATGAATTGAAAAAACAAACAACGGAATATCAAGAGAGTGTTACAAAAATAAAAGTAACAGGATAAAATTTGCAAAATTCAGAAATAAAATTCTTAATAATGTAAGGAGAGAAAAATGTGATGAAAAAACCTTATAAAGTAATGGCTTTATCTACATTAATAGCAACAATAGTAGCGGGTGGCATTATGCCATCATATGCCTCAGCAGAGGAACCAACACCTATTTATGCAAATCAAGACCTTAAATACCCTAGTTATTACCTTGGACCAACAGGACTTGATAATGCGATGAAGGATACTAAATCCAATATGTTGGTAATGGACCTGTATGCTTTAACTATTCTTAAACAAGCAGATATTAATTTGGATGGTTTACCTTCAGTTGGCGATAATTTAAGAACAGCCATTAAAGCCAACCAAAAGCTTACTAGAGAAAATGCAACATACTGGTTAAATAATTTGAAATCAGGGATAGTTACGACGAATCAAAATATTATTAGTTATGATACAAAATTCCAAAATTATTCTCGTTATTTATTACAATATAAAAATGACCCAGTCAAACTAACAGCTTTGCTTACAAAGTTGAATGGTGAAATTTCACAGAATAAAGATCAAGTGACCAAATTAGTGGAGGATTTAAAAAGCTTTCGCGGCAAATTAGAAAAAGATACACAAAATTTAAAAGGGAATTCTGAAGAAATCGTAAATATTTTAACTGGTCAAGAAGCTGGAATTCCACTGTTTCAAAAACAAATCGAAACAAATAAAGCATTAATCGATGAGAATAACAAAATTTATATTGCATCGTCGGTTGCAACTGCTGCTGGTGCATATTTAGTTCTTTCACCTTTTGCGCCGCTTGGTGCACCTATATTAGGAGGCGGGATATACGGAGTAGTTTCATCGCAGCAGCAGATAATCAAGGCACAAGAAGAAATTATAACGCTAACACAAAATATTTCAATGGCGCAACTACAGTCAGCTAGGTTAACGATAGTTCAAAGTGATATTAAAAATTTAACAGATACAATTGATAAAGCTATTGTTTCTCTTGAAAATATAAAGACCGCGTGGGATGGAATGGGAACAAAATATGACGCATTGATTAAGAGTGCTAAAGCTGTTGACCCAGAATTCCTTGCTATGGATATAACAGCAGATCTGGATACAGCGAAGGATCATTGGGCGGATATTAGAAAGTATGCTGAAAAAATTCAAAGTAGTGAAATTTCATTCGTAGAAGATAAAAAATAATATTACTTCAAGAAATTGCCGAAGTGATGAAAATATAATATACTGAGTTTCCTTTTTGAAGAACATATAATGTGAGTCTCCTGTTCATGTATGAGCAGGAGACTTCCTATATAATTATGAAACTTAATAAAGATTATAGAATAAGAAAGTACGAGAATCTCTATTTTAATATGTTGTTTTATTTGCAATCATCGTAATTCATTTGAAGTAAAGAATCGAAGCTTATGAATTTAATAAAACATGTAATGTATGTGAAAGAGTAGGTGAAAAAGATGAATAAGAATTTATATAAGAAAATTATTTTGTCAACAATCATTACGGGAATGGCAGCGAGTAATGTAATTCCACTTCATACTTTGGCAGCAGAACAAACTGTGTCCCAACAGCAAGAAAGTTTGAAGAACTATTCCCTTGGTCCTGGTGAATTTAAAGAAGTGATGGGACAAATGGTGGCAAATATCCTTACAATGGATTCATATGCTAGTACAATCAGTAATCAACAGCTGACAGATTTAAGTAAAATAAGTTCTATAAATGGTGATTTACAAGCAAACATGATTAAGCATCAACGGGATGCAATAGAGAATGCCGACTTTTGGTTCATGTATTTTAAAACTCGTATTATGTACACGCACCAGAATATTGTAAGTTATAATGATACGTTTCAAGCAAGTTATAAGCTTTTACTAACTGCTATAGAGCAAAAAGATACAGAGAAATTAAAATATGAACTAGAAAATTTGTACAATAGTATTTTGTACAATAGTCAAAAATTAGATGTACTGTTAGAAAAATTGAAAAATTTTCAAGGTGAAATAGCAGAAGATACAAGAAATTTCAAGGAAGATTTTAATCAATTGGAGGATATTCTAGAAAGTACGAACGTTGGTATTCCGCTTCTACAACAAAGAATTGAGAATTATAATAATACAATTAAAGAAAACTATGATAAACGTGGTGGCTATATAGCTTTATCTGTATTTATGCCTCCGATTGGTATACCATTGATTGTCACTACTGACAAGAATATCGCATCTGCACAACAAGAAATAGAACAATTAAAGTCCAGAATTTCTGGAGCAGAGGCAGAAGTAGTTATTTTGACTGATGCCAAAAATAAAACGGAACATATGGCCGCAACAGTTGGTACAGCTGTTACTGCTCTTGAAAATATAAAGACTCAGTGGGGGACAGTGGAGAAAAAATATAAATCATTGATTGACAGTGTTGACAACATTAGTCCAGACTTGTTTGACGAGATTATAAGAGCAGATCTGAATACAGCGAAGGATAATTGGCAGGACCTTAAAAATTATACGGATAAATTATATGAAGGTGCTAAGATTGCACAAAATAAATAGATTGTACAAATAGGACCAGATTACAACTGAATACGTGTAAAAATAGGTCATATATTTCCATTTATTCCCGCATTAAAAAGAAAGCTGATTTTCTGTATGATAATGAACTGCACCCCAATTGTTAGTTCGTGTCTAACAATTGGGGTGCAGTTCACAGTAAAGGTCCTTTTTATTTCATCGCTATTATCTAATTTTATTTATTAAACAAAGAGTTTATTGAAACGAATCTTTAGGCTCAGTTGAATTAGAATAGAATTTTGCTTTTGATGGTTGAACACTACAAATAAATAGTAAAATAGATATCAAAAACATTACAAATGCTCCTGAAACTACAACAAATCGTATAGATATAAGCTCTGAAAAGACACCAAAGATTACAGTAAATGTAATAATTAAAAAAGCCTCAATAAACCCGTAAATACTTAAAACTCTGCCCATCACATCAGCAGGTATATTGTTTTGATAAAATGTGTAAAAACCGGTATTAGAAAAGGCAGTAGCAAATGATAAAACAAAAAATCCTACAGATGCTATAAAAAATGTAGTAGAATATGTAAAAATCATATAACCTACTGCAGTTATTAAGGAACCCATACCCATAAGCCATGAGATAGGTATTTTTTTATTAATTATTGCATTAGATAGAGAACCTACCAATACTCCTGCTCCAGCAATGCTGACTAAAATTCCATATTCACCTTCCGATAAAGAAAGTACCCTAGTTGCAAAAGCGGCTTCCAATGAATCTATAGCTGTCATCATGACTACCATAGCACTAAATAAAATATAAATTATCATGACATATAGAAACTTACGGCTAAATCCAATAACAAGCTTCCAATCATCTATTAATAAACTAAGAGATAATTTTGTTGTATCTGATGTTTTTTCTAGCTGTGCAGAAAATTCAACATTAGGCATTCCTACTGTAATTAATGCCGATAAAAATAAAGCTCCAGCATTGATATAAATAGCCATATTAGATGTACCAATTGTAAACATTATTCCCGCTATTGCTGGTCCAGTCAAAAATGCTCCGGAATCAAGTAGGCTACGTAAAGAGTTGAAACGTTTTCTTTGCCCTATTGGTATTAACTTTGTAATATAAGTTACTGATGTTACGTCGTACATAGAGCTCGCTATTGTAATAAGAAAGACCATAGCATATATAAGCCCTAAAGAAGAGAAGAAAGGTAATAATGCAATTAGCACAGTCTGAAAGACACCTAGTGCTATCATGAGATATTTTTTATTTGAACGATCTACAAGACTTCCTGCCCAAATAGTAGTAAACAATGTTGATAAAGCCCTAATAATATATAAACCAGAGACAGCAAGTGCTGATTCTGTTATGTTAAGAACGATTAGGTTTAGAGCAATAAAGTAAATCCAACTTCCAACACTTGAAACACCAATACTAAACAATAAAATAGATGGATACCGCCAAGTTTCCAATGTTTTTTCATAATTCAATTGAATTCCCCCTAAAATATAATTAGATAGAATACAGTCTTAAAACAAAATAAAAAAATCCCACCCCCAAGACTTGAAGTCTTAGGGACGAGATTTATCATCGCGGTGCCACCCTAGTTTATTAATATGTCGCCATATTAACCTTATCAGGTACGGCATTTAAAAATGCTTATACCTTATCTCTATAACGGGAGCTCCCGTCACATCACCCCCTCCTAAAAGGTTCCGACATGCTGCTCTGAGGCTTGCTTCGATAAAGAAATTCTAACCCTTTTTCAGCTACCAGGGTTCTCTGTATAGAATTCACTTTATTTACTCTTCTCTTCATCGCATTTATTTTTTATATAATATCACCTATTGGCACATGTGTAAATATCTGAATTTTTTTACAATTAAAAAATAATCTATTAAAATATACGATTCTCATCTAACAACTAAAAAAAGAAAAATACTTCAGTGCAAAACTCATTTGCAACTTTAATACAAAGTCGTTTTTTTTGTTTTGGGGGCCATATAAAATCCTAATGTTTTAATGTTTATACTAAAAATTTCTTAATTCATGCTATAAATAGTTTAGTACAAAACCATCTATGCTAATAAGTGGGGTTTTTTAAAAATTATTCAATTTTATTTTCAAATCTTTACAGTAATCTCTTTTGTCATACTCAATGTAAGCTATGTGACCATCGGGGCGAATTAAAATCACATCCATATTTTTTAACTGAGAATCCTGTATTTCTCCTACAACCACCTTTATATGCGAATTAATGTTCATTTTATCTATTTTTTCTTTATAAGACGGATGTATTAATAAAATATATTTACCATCTTGCATCAATTCAAAGAGTTTATAAGTTTTCATATTTTGAGAATAAATAGTAAGATTTATACATCTTTTCCCTGTAAATGGGTGCCTTTCTTTCGTATGCATAGAGGAATATATAACCCCTAAGCCACTTACTCTTTCAGCTAAATCTTGATTCACCTCTGGGTATGTGAGTAAATGCGAGAATAACTCTCTTAACTCTATACCTGCATTTGAAAAGTTTATCATTAATTGTTCTTGCGCTTGTACTTCCTTGAAAAATTGTCTTCCCACAGCATGTCGTTCAATATGATAACTTTCTAATAGGCTTTCATATTTTTTTTGTTTTATAGCGAGTCCCAATTTCCATCCTAAATTAAAAGCGTCTTGTAAACCTACATTTAAGCCTTGTCCTCCTGCAGGGAAATGAATATGCGCCGCATCACCTGCCAAGAATACACGCTTATATTGATAAGTATTCGCTAGTTTGGTTGCATTTCCAAAACGAGAAAGCCATATTGAGCTCTTAATTCGAATATGTTCACCTGTAATGCTATAAATACTATCTATAAGCGCTTTTTCTGTGACAGCAACATGAACAGGTATTGTCTGATTCTTAGGATCTACAATTGCAAAACGAAATACATCACGTGCAATAGGTGCCATCATTATTATCCCATTTATATTAGATGTAGATAAAAATGGATTATCTGGTACATTTTCTAAAATGACATCACCCAATATAGCAGTTGTTGTTGTATCTGTTCCATTAAACGATATATGTGATAACTCACGAACTACGCTTCTTGCGCCATCAGCGCCTATTACATAAGGAACTTCTATTTTATATATTGTTTCTCTTTGCTCTATTTCTAGTTGTACGAATGTATCATACTGTTTTAAATTTTTTAAAGTATGACCACGTTTAATGTCTACACCTAATTCCAATGCACGCTCTTCTAATATTTCTTCTGTAATAGATTGGGGAATAAAAAGCGTATATGGAAAATCAGTATCTAAATTTTTAAAGTTTAATTTTGTATCTAGGGCCGCAAAATGACTTGTATCTGATTTCTTCCCTCTAGATAAAAATCGATTTTCAATACCTCTCATAGCCATTAATTCTAAAGAGCGAGGGTGCAGTGTGAGTGCTCTAGAATTTCGAATCCGATTTAATCTTCTCTCTAAAACAACAACTTTTACGCCTTGAATAGCTAATTCACATGCTGTCATAAGTCCAACTGGACCACCGCCAACTACCGCGACATCATAATAATTTTCCATGTCATGCCCTCCATTTATTTACGTAATTAAAAGCTAATGCAAATTTAATTATAATATATTTTGGTTTCCGAGGAAACCAAAATAGGATGTCTTAGACTATTTCTTATATCAAACATCCGATATAGGGTCTAATTGGATTCAATATAAGAAAGATAGCAGATCAATCTATTTCTAATCATTTAAAGGGAAGGGTATGTGATTGAGATGGATAATACATATAATGGAAATATTCATACTTAGATTAATTGAGACACCTAATTCATCACACGGTTGAACTAGTTGATTATATGGAATTTGCAAGAACTTATGAAGTTAATACAAAACTTATAAATGGACAAGGAACAATAATTTCTCAAGCAGGAAGTTTTATTTTGTGGAAAATAAAGTAAAATGATTATTTACGTTATAGAAGAAGTACTGTAATATATTGTTTATATTAAGAATTTTTCGTCTATTTCATTATTATTATAGGGGCTGTTTGATTGAATAATATGTCATTATTTCTTTATTCTGCAGGTGTTTTTTGGAGGTCATGTAAAAGTCATTTAATATTTTTAGTGTTTATTAGAGTTATAGAAGGTTTTATACCAGTTATTAACATTTTTCTTTTTGAGCGTTTAATAAACGAAGCAGCAAAATTTATAAATCATTCTGGTAACTTAGAACAAGTATTTGTATATTTAGCGTGTCAATTGGCTACTTTTCTACTTCAATATATTTTAGAACATCTTAGTATTATTAATGATAAATATATTAATCAAAAAATTGGTTTGCATATCAAAGAAATCACATTTAATAAAATGGAAAAGTTAGCATACATACATTTTGAAAATCCCGAATTTCAAAATAAACTTCAGATGATTAGTGGTATTGATCAGCGTATCGTAAATAATGTAACAAGTTCTTCTAACTTGTTAAAAGAATGTATAACACTAATTTCTATATTAGTTTATTTAATAAATATCCACTGGGTATTGGTAGTTATATTATTTATTGGAATCATACCCTTATTTATTATTGAAATAAAAAATGGTTCATCTAAATATGAATTAATGAGGAATTTAACGCCAGTAAATAGAGAAATGTTTTACATATCTAACCTATTATATAGAAGAGAGAGTGTTAAAGAGCTACGTTTATTTCAAATAACAAGCTTTCTAATTAAAAAATGGCGTCAAAAATATCAAGAAAATAATCTGGAGGAGATAAATTTATTAAAGAAACAAACATTTTGGTTATTTGCTTCAGAAATTATACTTGTATTGGTATATGCGTTAACTAGTGCTTTTCTCCTATACTTAATGAAATTAGGAAGAGTGTTAGTAGGGTCATTAGTAGCAGTTTTACAAGCCATTCAAAACATCCAAGCCAGTCTAAGTAGTCTAATTAGATCTATATCAAATATTTATGAGAATTTATTATATGTTAAGGAGTTCTCATCTTTTATCTCTTTACCTGAAATTGATGACGTGGAAGATAAAGAAGAGATTCATGGTATTCAAGAAATAAGTGTTCAAAAATTAAATTTCACTTATCCTAATCAAGATGTACGAATATTGAAAGATATTAATTTAAAAATTACACCTGGTAAAAAGATTGCAATTATTGGTGAAAATGGCTCAGGAAAGACCACTTTAATAAAATGTTTAACAGGTTTATATGAGACGGATTCATCTATGGTACATGTGAACGGTATGCCTTTAAATAAGATAGATTTAAACAAATATTTCAAGAAAATTTCCGTTCTATTTCAAGATTTTAATCGCTTTGAATTTACGGTAAGAGAAAATATAGGTTTTGGAAATTTAGAGGAGTTAGCCGATACAGAAAAATTAAAAGAAGTAATAAAAAGGGTTGGATTAGAAAACCACATTCAAAGTCTACCTAATCAATATGATTCAAGATTGGGAAGGTTTTTCGATGGAGGAAATGAACTTTCAGGGGGACAATGGCAAAAGATTGCGATAGCTAGATGTTTATTTAGAGAGTGTGATCTTATAGTATTGGATGAACCAACATCTGCTCTTGATCCAAAATCTGAAGTGGAGATTATGGAGGAGTTTTTTCGATATTCCAGTGATAAGGCTGTCATATTTATTACTCATCGCCTTGGGGCAGCGTGGTTGGCCGATGAAATTATTGTAATGGAACGAGGAAGAATTGCTGAACGAGGTACACATCAGGAACTCTTACATTTAGATGGTATATATAAAGAGTTATTCGTTTCACAATCGAAATGGTATATGGAGCATAAAGAACTGGTAAAAGGGAGTTTTTAAAAATTAAAAAAGGAGGAATATGATGTCGATACTTTTAATGTTCATTTGTGTTTGGTTATTACTATTGTGCATTGTATTGAGGCAGATACATTTTTTAAAAAAGGAAATAGATTTACTTCCATTAATAGAGAGTGGGAATTTTAGTTATAAGGATAATAATCTTATGGGAGTAAATATGAAAAGATATTTCTTAGAAAAACATTTGAATTTTGAAGATATAACTATAATTGCATTTACGTCAATTACATGTCCTTTTTGTAAACAAGCATTAATAGAAATGATTGAGGAGAATAACGATATCTATAAAATACCACTAATAAATATTGAAAAGGTATTTGAATTGTCAGGTGATAATAAAAAAAACACAGATTATAAAGGCTTTGTCAAGATACAGGAAAATGAGAGCTTTTTTACTTCCTTAGATATAGATACTTTTCCAACATTCACCCTAGTTGATAATAAAGGAACAATAATATATCAAAATTCGTATCATAAGGGAATTTTCTCACATTATGAAAAGATGAGAAATATTAAGGAGGATAAAGTTATTTAAAAATATGAGGTGAATAAAAATGATTTCTTTGTTTTTTATGATGAAAATTGGAATTGCGACTTTATTTATTAGTACAGGCATTGATAAAATTAAGAAATTTAATATCCATCAATTGATTATAAAAGAATATCAGATTATTCCTGAGAATCAAATTAGGTTATTTACTATTATAGAAATTTTTGCAGAATTATTTATAAGTATATGCTTGTTTATAGGGTTGTTTCATAGATTTACTCTAATTTGTGCAGTACTACTACTTCTTGTATACTCTGTTGCTATTTTAGTAAACTTACTTAGAGGAAGAAAGGAAATATCTTGTGGATGTGGCGGTGTATTAGGAAATCATAAATTATCATGGATGTTAGTTGTTAGGAATCTTTGTATTGGTGCTGTTTCGGTAATCTTATTAATGTATCCGGTATCATTAGGGAGCTTAGATCATTTATTAAAAACTAATCAATTTGTGCTTGATATCTTTAATTTTCAGTATTTTACTTTAGTATTTACTAGTTGGATAATTATATTAATAGGAATAAATATGATACAACTATATAATATTTCTTTACGAATAGACCGTTTAACAAAAAATTGAGTTAGTTCAAATTATCAGGAGAGGACTTAAAAAATGAGTGAAAAATGGTATGTCATTTCTAATATCACATTGTGGATTGTTGTTATCTTCCAAACTATATTAATACTATATCTGGGTAGGCTAGTTGGACAATTTTTAAATCGTTTTCGGATTCGTGAAAATAAGCAAATAGAAGAAAAATCATTGGCAGTCGGACAAAAGGTACCGGTGTTTCAAAAGAACTCTATGGAAGGAAAAACACTAGTAGTACCATCAGATGCATATGAATACACTTTACTTTTATTTGTAAGTAATACATGTTCTAGTTGCAAAGAACTATTTAAGAAGATGCCTGATGTTATAAATAAATATGATATTAATTATATCTTTGTTTCTAGTGAAATATTAGATAGTAGCATGATGCAAAGCAGTTCAAATGCACACTTTATAGTAAGTGCGGATATAGTTGAGGATTTCTTTGTCCATACCTCACCTTATATATTATTAATCGACAAGTCAGGTGAAATTAAGCATATTGCAGATTTATCAAATTTTGGTGAACTAATAATGAAACTAGATAGTATTTTAGAACAAGAACTGGTTAATGTGTGATATAAACAAATCTAGTGATTTATTTCTGATTATTCAGAATGTTATTGACAGTTGAAGGGAATAAATGTATTCTAAAGTTGTTGTTTTCAATTAAATGTAATAGGAGGGATAAAATGTTAAAAAGATTGCTAGGTATAGCACCATTAAGACCTGTATGTTCTTGTACTGTCGAAAGGTATTCTTGCGAGGGTGGAAGAGAAGTATATCGCTACTATGATTGTACAGTAAATGAGTTATGTGAAACGATTCGTACAAAGTATCCGTGCTAATTTGTTAGATAATTATTTTTATATTTTTAATGAGAGGATGATTAAAATGTTAAAGAAAATATTAGGAATAAGTAATAAAGCAGGAGAATGTGCATGTGTAAGGTCTCATTATGAGTGCGACAGCAGTGGACGCGTTTATGATGTATATATAAATTGTATTGGTCAGGTATGTAAGAGAGTTAGCACTCCGATGAGGTGTAATTAATATTTAGAAGTCTAAGGGGTACCAACTCACTTCCATCAACTTAAGGATTTGGAGCGTTTTTAAAATTACAAGCGCGTTACATGATAAAATGTATTTTAGAAGAAATATAGAGAGTAATATTAAAGCATCCGGAGGGGTGCTTTTTTCTTTTGTGATAGAAAGGCCCTTTTTAACTATATTGTATATATAATAAAAAATTAAGGTGCGTGAATTTTTAAAATTTCTTAAGTTAAGTAAAATAGATGCTATGACTGTACTGGTATATTGAGAAACAGTACAGTCGTAACACAATCAGAAACTCCTTTCTGATTGTTAATGGTGTCTAACAATTGGAAACATAACAAGGTAATAGCCCTTTTTCTTCTTAATATCTAAAAAATATAATGGTTAATTTAATAATAAAGTTATTAAATTTGTTCAGTAAAGTAAACAGCTGTTTTAGATAAGCTTAATTTGGTATTCTTGAAGCCAACTATTTACTTGAAGTAGATAATCAATTAAACCTCTAGCCTCATTACCAGTAATGATTTCATCTGTACCTAGTGCAATCGAACGGACTTTTTCTACGTTAATAAGAGGTAGAATAGGAGAGGTACTATCGTTTAATATGTCTAGCATCCATTCACTAATTCCTTGTAAATAGGCGTTATCTTTTGTACTTGGATATGCACTTTTTTTACGATAACATACATCTGTGGGAAGAACAGTCTGGAAAGCACGACGTAAAATTCCCTTTTCAATATTATCGATACTTTTTATTTCAAATGGTACATTCCAAAGATATTCAACAAGTCGATAGTCACAAAATGGAACACGCACTTCAAAACCTGTCATCATGCTTGTACGATCTTTTCTCTCTAACATAAAAGGTAGGAATCGTGTAATAAACATATAGGACATTTGACGTTGTTTTGTTTGTAAATCATTTTCTCCTTCTAAAAAAGGTATTTCATGTACAGCTTCTTGAAAACGTTGTTTTTGATAATCGATAGGATTTATTTTGGTTTTTAAGTCTTCAGATAAAATTTCAGTAATATAAGCATAGTTTACATTCCAAGGGAAAATATCTGCTTTTAAAAACTCTTCTTGATGGAACCAAGGATATCCTGAAAAAACTTCATCTGCTGATTCTCCTGAAAGGGCAACTGTAGCATCTTTTTTCATTTCTCTAAAGAGAAGATAAAGAGATGTTTCAAGTTCTCCAACACCTGGTAAGTCACGAGCCCTCATTGGAACTAATAAATTTTCAATGAGCTTTTCTGATCCTAATTCAAAAGAGTGGTGTTGTGTTCCAACATGCTCAGATACACGTTGTACCCAAGGTTCATCTCGATCGCGGCGAAGAAAATCTTCTTCGAAATCTCGTTCTTCATTTGTAAAAGTTAGAGAATAAGTATGAAGTGTCTTTCCGATTTGTTTGAATTCATCTCCTGCTAACCCAGTTAAACCACTGGAATCTAAGCCTCCAGATAACATAGTAACCACGGGTCTATCGGCAACTAATTGTCGTTTTACTGTATCCTCTAAAATAGATTGAATTGTATTAACTGTAGTATTTATATTATCTGTATGTGGTTTACTTTTTAGTTTCCAGTATTGCTTGCTTTCAGTTTTATTAGAAGTAAACAGAATGTAGTGTCCCCCGCGTACTTCATGTATATCTTTAAATACTGCATGGCCAGGTGTTCGCATTGGCCCAAGACAAAAGATTTCGGAAAGTCCTTCTGTATCCACCTCTGCTTGTACATTTGGATGAGAAAGTAATACTTTTATTTCAGATCCGAAAATAACCGAATTATCACGTTGTGCAAAAAAGAGTGGTTTCACCCCTAAATGATCACGAGCTAACATGAGTCGTTGCAATTTCTCATCCCAAATACCAAAGGCGAAGATCCCATTAAGATGTTGTACACAATCCTCTTTCCATTCTAGATATGCGTGTAATAATACCTCAGTATCTGATTTTGTTTGAAATACATGGCCTAAATGCTCTAATTCAATACGTAGCTCTTGGTAGTTATAAATTTCTCCATTAAATGTTAATGAGACAGTTGTCTCCCCATCTTTATACAACATGGGTTGTAGACCACCTTCAGGATCAATTACAATAAGGCGACGGTGACCAAAAGCCGCATGTTCAGAGAACCAAAATCCTTCTGCATCTGGTCCACGATGTATAATAGAATTTGTCATATTCTTTAAAGTTTCTTTTTGTTTAGAAAGGTCTATTGACCAATCAACCCATCCCGCTATTCCGCACATATATAGTACCTACTTTCCATTTGATTAGTAAACATCTTTAGTATTCTTATAAATTTTTTTGGACAGTAAAGAGTTTTTAATTATATTCATAATGCTTAATTAAATAATGCATATCCTGAATCTACCTTAACAACACTACCATTAACTGCACTTGCTTTCTCTAATGATAATAAATAAACAAAACCAGCAATTTGCTTGAAGGTTATTAACTGATTTCCAATTATTTTTCCGTCCATTCTATGAATTTCCCCGCTACCTAATATGTGTATCAACAACTCCTGGTGTAATTGCAAATATTCGTATTCCATAATCAGTTAATTCTAAAGTAGCTGATTTTGTCATCATAATAACAGCACCCTCTGAAGCGTGGTAAGCATAAGTACTTGTTGATACTAGAAAACCAAAAACAGAGGCCGTGTTGATTGATATTAATGATACGATGGTAATCATTCAAGTCTTAGTCTAAAACAGGAGTGGGATAGCCAATAACGACATTGTTAAACATAATGTCAATTCTCCCAAAAGTTTGAACAGTTTTTTCTATCAATAATTCAACTTCTTTAAACTTTGAAACTTCTGTTTTCACAAAAATTGCTTCACCATCATTTTCATGAATGGCTATAGCGGTTGCATTACCTAGCTCCGCATTAAAATCAGCTATTACAACTTGATCCCCTTTTTGAGAAAACTTTAATGTAGTTCCTTTACCAATTTCTCTGGCTCCACCTGTGATAACAGCGACTCTTATCGGGTTTATTGTTATCCAACTCCCTTATCTTTATATAATGAATGTTAAATGTGTTTATACAAAATTGTTATTAATTGAAAGATTAATAACAACTATCTGTATTGTAACTCTATTTATAATTCATTAAAATTTAGATATATTTACTAATAATTAAGTAAATCTTAATAAAGGGAGTATTAAGATGAATTTTGAACAAATGGAGTATATCGTAGCGGTAGCGAATACTGGATCATTTACTAAGGCTGCACTCCAGTCTCACGTTACTTTATCAGCAATTAGTCAATCTATTTCTTTGTTAGAAAATGAGCTGGGAGTAAAACTTTTCGCACGTTCACGGGGGTTGGGGGCAGTTCCCACTTCCGAGGGGAAATCAATTATAAAAAGAGCTAGTGGTATTCTATTACAAGTAAAAGAATTGAAAGAAGAAGCGCAAATCTACAATCATACTTTAAACGGGGAGTTAAGAATTGCGACAATCCCTGGGCCTATGCATGTACTAATAAATATTATTTCGAAATTCAAAAAGGAGCATCCTTATGTAAATATAAAGGTTTATGAAAAGGATCATAAAAAAATACTAGAAGACCTTCAACAAGGTGAGATTGATATTGGATTTATCGCATCTTCAGAGAAGTTTAGAGAGAGGAACAATAATTTTACATTTAATAAAATTATTGATGCTAAAATAGTTGTAGGAGTTAATAAAAATTCTTCACTTGCATTAGAGAAAATCCTTGTACCAGAACAGTTAGTAAATCAGGCTTTGGTTTTATATGATGATGAATACATTCGAGACAGCATTAAAAAATTATTTTCAAAGCATGGGAATGTGGATATATTATTCATCTCTAATAATACGCAAGCAATAGAAAATGCAGTGAAGCAAGAACTAGCTATTACAATTGGATTGGATTATTCATTCAAACATAATCTATTAAATAATCAAAAAGAAATAGTTTCCATTGAATTAGATGTACCTAACCTTGAGCCTCTTTCTTATGGATGGCTTCTTTGTAACGACAAGCAACCTTCAAACATACTAGTGAGGTTTATTAATAAGCTTCAGTTTGAGTAGAAGATTAGTTTAAATTGCTTAGTAGACGGTATAAATGAACTTTATTAAAAATTAAGCTATTATTATCTGAGGTCCCTCCACATCGCCATCAAGATCGAGAAACTATTTTTAAAGTTGAGCCAATGGGATACAAAGACGGTTAATATCCGTTTTGTTAATTTTTGTAAATGATTACAGATAATACATTCAGCTATTTTGAGTAATATTGTTAAAACAATTAATAATCTAAAAATAAAGGGGTCATATATTAAGATTATAAAAATCCGATATCCTTTAACTTTTAATTATGCCAGTAAAGGGCTAGAGATTAACTATTGAAATAGATAGTCTCTAGCTTTTTTATTAGTGGAGAGAAAAGGGTGTGGCAAAGGGAAAAATTATTAATTATTTTTCACTCTAACAGAGACACATTAAAAATGTATCTCTTTATTTTAGAACCTACCTTAATCATTTATTCCATGATAAAAGTGGGAATGTTCAACATTTATCCTCAGAAGACTCTTTAATTCCTTTAAAATTTTCAGACATTTAAAATCCTCCGTTTAAAAAATAAAACACGTGCTTTATTCCACTTACTTCTTTTTATCATACAAAAATAAAAATAGAGGCTATTAGATTAGGCTTTTTAGTGGCTCCATTAAAGCGCCCGACGGCAGTATAAAGTTCCTAAAAGTGCAACCCCAACATGTAAATAATTCACAATCACTGTCACTCCATGCTTTGTTAATAATGCCCAATATTTCAATTCATCTATTAGTCATAATTCCCGTATCTAATAACACCAATAATTAATAACAACACTAATAAAAAAATGCATATAGTTCCAATTGAAGCTAAAACATTAAGGATTTTATTAACTTTTGGGATTCTTCCACATCTCTATCAAGCTATACTTTTAAAATAGGAAATTTCTTATATAGAAGTTTCCTATTTCTTTATAAAATCTTTAATTTATCTTTCTTTTAATTTAAATAATCTACTTTAAACTCAAGGTGAGTTAAGAAAAAAGGGATGACAAATAATTTATTAAAAAGATTAGGCAATGTGAACAAAACGTTGCTTAAACATAGATTTTTTAGACTTATTAAATTTTCGGAGGTGAAAAAATGAGACATAAAGTATTCGTGTGGTATGGTAGTAAATCTGCTGAACATGAGATTTCATTAGAATCAGCCTTAAATGTATTAAATGTATTAAATAAAAATCAGTATGATGTATATATTACACGAGAAGGAAAGTGGAGCAAAACAGGATGGTAAAAGGATGATTTCTGTTGTAATGGGGACTAGTAATTATTCTCATATGGATTTAATAAATTTTATATACCTTTTCTTTAATAGGATACCACCATATGCGGTGCACACTGATTTCATTTTTTTGTGAATGTGGAACAAATGTATTACTTAGATTGTCTATTAAGTGTAATCCTTAAAAACATGTGGATATCGGTATGACTCTTGAAGAATTTGCAGGGACCACTAATCGTTAAGGTGATAAAACTGCAGGAGACTAACTGATTCGTGTTAGCGCCTAAAAGATTGAGATGAGATGGTCTATTTAAAAAGGATTCTAATGTCTTATATTTATATAGGATTTGATAACACTGTCTATTTTTTGGCGGATTATGTTAGAATAACGTTTTTTGAGTACATGATATTGGAGGTAACAGAAGTGAGAGGTATGTTTTGCAAGAGATTCATTGCAATAGTAACAGTGCTTACACTATTTTGTAGCATGTTTGTTACATATGGAAGTGTATCAGCAGAAACAGGATCTGCATTAAATATTGAAGCAGGTGCAGCAATATTAGTAGAAGCAGATTCCGGGAAAATTTTGTATCAAAAAAATGCGGATGAACTATTAGCAATTGCTAGTATGACAAAAATGATGAGTGAGTACTTAGTTAGTGAAGCTATAGCTAAAGGGAAACTTAAGTGGGATCAGAAAATTAAAGTTTCTAAATACGCACACGAAGTTTCACAAGATCGCTCATTATCAAATGTGCCCCTAGAAAACGGTGGTTATTATACGGTAAGAGAACTATACGAGGCAATGGCAATTTGCTCTGCCAATGGTGCGACAATTGCTTTAGCTGAAGCAATTGCTGGAAAAGAAGTCGATTTCGTAAAAATGATGAACGATAAGTCGAAAGAATTTGGATTGAAAAATTATAAATTTGTAAACTCTACAGGCTTAACAAACTTTGATTTAAAAGGACAGCATCCTGAAGGGACAACTCCAGATGACAAAAATAAAATGTCTGCAAGAGATTGTGCGGTTTTAGCACAACGTTTGATTCAAGATTTCCCGCAAATATTAGAAACAGCAAAAATCCCGAAAAAAACATTCCAAAAGGGCGGCAAGTATCCAATTGATATGGCGAACTCGAACTGGATGTTAAAAGGTTTAATTAAGCAATACGAAGGTGTTGATGGCTTGAAAACAGGAACAACTCCAGAAGCCGGGGACTGTTTCACTGGCACAGTAGAAAGAAACGGTATGCGTCTTATCTCTGTAGTGATTAAAACAAAATCTCATACAGCACGTTTTGATGAAACAAAGAAATTATATGATTATGGATTTGCGAATTTTGAAGTAAAAAAGGCCTATGAAAAAAATTCAGCAGTAAAAGGGCATGAAACAGTGCGGATAGAAAATGCAAAAGATAAAGATGTAGCAGTTCAAACGAAACAAGCTGTTTCACTTCCGATGCCAAAGGGGAGCATAGACGTTTATAAAAAAGAATTTAAAGTATCGAATAAAGAACAAGAAGCGCCTATCAAAAAAGGTGTAACAATTAGCCAAATGATTATAGTGCCTAATGATAGTACAGATCCTGGATTCTTATCAGGTAAATCATTACAAGTAGACCTTGTAACAAAATCTGAAGTAGAACAAGCTAATTGGTTTACACGTTTTATGCGCGAAATCGGTTCTTTCTTTAGCGGTAAATAAAGACAACTCTTGTTTTTAATGCATATTCATAAGAAGCACGTCACCCTCTCTTGTAAATGTAATAAAATAGTAATCAACTTTTTGTTTTAGGAATAGTGCAAATTCTTAAGTTGATGAATGTAGGGTATCGCCACACGCTCATCAACTTAAGAACGGAAACAAAATGAACTTTCGTTCAAATAAACTACAACACTCTTAAAACATTCTTTATTCTTAAAAATGAGCGTGCCAAATAAACCTAAATAGGTATCGTTTTTAAAGATTATGCAGCCTTCTTTTGTTTTTTAAGTCCACTATATTCATAGACAACACCTATAAATATCAAAGACTGTTTTCTTCTCATATCGATGAGATTTCCGCCCGTTTTTTTGTAGTAGGTGGAATAGACGGATTAGACTCTCTGTTAAATCAAGGATTACATCTTTAGCGCACAGAGCACACAAAATGTTGATGCTATCCATTCATAAAGTCTATTAATATTTACTTGTAGGAACGAAAAAAATTGAATATATTTAAATATAAATAGAAGTATTATAGATAAATGCTATTAAAGAAAGGAATTTCATAGAATGGGAAATGTATTAAATGTAAAAAGCGTTATAGTCACAATAGTGGCTATTATTGCAATCGCAATTGGGTATTTTATGTTTCAATCAATTACTTCACCGGCTAGAGCAGTAGCCAGCCAAGTAAATGCAGTACACCTTGCAGGTGAACAGTCGAAAGTGGAGAGGAATAAGGCTGCACCAGTTCAATTTAATGGTCAAGTGAGGAAAATTGCTTATCTTACATTTGATGATGGTCCAGGAAAATATACAGCTGAATTGTTAAATATATTAAAACAAAATGATACAAAAGCAACTTTTTTCTTAATTGGTGCAAATGTAAAGCAGTATCCTGATTTAGTAAAACGTGAAAAAGCAGAAGGGCACTATGTTGGTATGCATAGTATGACACACAATTCCAAGAAGTTATATACAAATGGCGAGTATGTCAATGAAATGAAAGAAAATCAGGGGTTAATAGCAAATATTATTGGTGAATCACCAAAACTAACACGTCCTCCCTATGGTTCTTCGCCTGGATTAAATGAAGCACTTCGTAATAAGGTTGTAGAAAGTGGTTTAAGAGTTTGGGATTGGACGATAGATACTTCAGACTGGAGATATGGTAACATGCCAGTGGATGCTGCAGCGGCAAAAATTGCTGAAAGTGTAATTACAGGTGCAACAAAGCCCAAAGAAGTTATTTTAATGCATGATATTCATCCACAATCTGTTGCAGCAATACCAGCAATAATAGAAGGATTAAAAGCAAAAGGTTATGAATTTGAAGCATATCATGAAGAAGAGCACTTTGCATTAAACTTTTGGCATGATAAGCGTATATAGCATGGGAAAAAAATGAAGCTGACTTATAAAAAAGAGTTCTGTTGCATATATTTCAAAAAAACTTGTGAAATTCGAGTTTTCTTGCAAGTTTTTTTGAAAAGACAGGTGTAATTTCTCTTTATAATTCCTTGTCAAATGATTGTAATTCATCTTTAATTATGGGATTCATAAAAAACGTTATTCTTTCTAATCTAGCTTATTTAGAAAGAATAACGTTTTTTGATACTTACGATAAATTTGATACAAATATTACTTCAGATTAAGTAGACATAAAGGACAAGTAAATATGAAATAAACGTTTTTATATACCAATTAATTTGAATTATATATTTTTTACACAATAAAGTTACATTCTAAGCGGAATATATATATAACATTTAATATAAGAGCTATGAAAAAGAATAAGAGTTTAGCAATGCAAGATTGCTAAACTCTTATTCTTTTTCTTTTCCTATTCTTCCTAGACTATCTTTAATAGTTGTTTCTCCAAGTTGAGTGTATAACAAAGCTGTATCTTGACTAGTATGCCCAAGTTGCTGCATGACTTGTAATGAGTCTTTTTCTTCCATATATAATTTATTTGCCAATGTATGTCTTAATTTATGAGGAGACATTTTTTTGCCATAGGCCTTAGTATATTTTTCTACTATATCTTGGATAGCCCTAACGGAAAGTGGCTGTGCAGTATGTTTATACTTTGATAAAAACACATTTTTTAATTCTTTTCCTGGAGCATATTTGTTATCTCTGATTTCCATATACCTTTCAAGATCATTCAATGCAATTGGGGTAATCCAAACAGAATCTTCTTTGTTTCCTTTTCGGATTACATCAATTAGTCTTTCTTTTAAGTTTATATCTTCTATACGAAGATCGGCTAATTCGCTTACTCGAATACCACTACCAAGAAAGAGGGAGAGGATAGCTACATCACGATCTTTATCTCTTAGGAAATAGAACAACTGATGTTTTGTTAAAGATTTTTCATGTTCATACTTAACGTAATTTAAAAACTCTTGATCATCATCATTATGAAATATTTTAGATCTCATACGTTTTGCACGAGCATTTAATGTTTCTTTATCTTTATGTATTTCTATTTTAGCCATTACATTTCTATAAAAATAACATTCTCCATCTTCATTTTCTGATAGGGAGGTAAGGTACTTAAATAAAGACTTTAAGGCTGAAATTTTTCTGTTAACAGAGGAATTCTGCATGTTTTGTTGTAGTTTTAGAAATCTCATAAAGTTCTCAACATCTTTTTTCTTTAAATTCTCCAAATCAGAGAAGGATATGTCTTTAATGGGCTTAAATTCAATAATTTGTTCAGATAATAGCCAATTAAAGAAGACTCTAAAATCATATACATAATTCAATAGGGTGGAGGGAGAGGCATCATGCAATTCTTTGTACTCCACAAATTCTTCTATGTAAAAAGGCATTTCCTTTAAATTCTCGTATAATTTCTTACGATGTACGGATTTTTGACGTTGCTTGCTGTATTCCATAAAAATCACCTCATATATACTATAACAGAAAAGAATAGCGAACACAAGTTCGCATTAAATTCAATTTTTACACAAACTTATTTACATAATTAAATTATGAAATACTAAAATATGCTCAAAACGGAATGGTATAGTGTAGTTAGTCAAATGAAAATTTTAGCTAACTAGGTGATAAATTTGTATATGACCATAAAAATTAGTGCAAAAACTACATATAAATGTATGTAAAATAAAACAATTTTTATATATAAATTTATACAAAAAATCAATATATGAAAACAGTTTAAAGTTCGTTATCTAACATGAATTGGTTAATTTAATCATAATTATGAGGAGTTAATTAGATCAACATAAGAAAAAATCCTATATAGTAAAAGGTAATTTACTATGAATAATTTCAATTCATATTTCAGTATTTAATGATTTCTATATAAAATATGAATTATATAGACACATACCAATATACTGAGATTCATGTAATTGAGCTCGAAATCCCTAAATACTGTATTAGATTTTTATTTACATACCTTATTATTCGTAAAATTGGTATTTCGTGCGAAGTTATACAGTCTTTATTTTTTTCTTTTTTTATAATACTCTTATGTTAATCCAATAAAATGCATCATTCCCTTTCATCAGTATGAATATCTTCTAGTTTCAAATACATTCACCTATACATATTATATTGATTACATGGTTGCTTATAGGCTATAGCTAGCATGTAAATACACTTTAACAAAAACAGTTAACTTTAACCCCTTAAGACTAAATAGCTTGTGTTGTACTCAAAACTTAATAGTGCGTGATGTCGATAGAGAGTGTTTCCTTTAGTTCTTTTGCATCCAAGGTTTTTTTATTGTACTTGCTTTAGGTAAACATTCAGTTTAGTTTCATTCAAATGCAGATTTTAAAATATAGCTACAAAATTTTTCTCCCGTCTCAATAAGTTAAGTGTTCTTTTCATTACGAGATTAGTTTCACTCTTTTTTTAAAACTTATCTATAAAATTTTTTATATAAACATGGCAACTTTATTCAAAACATCATATTTTTTATAAGTGGTACAACTTTATTTCAAATCTACATTCTACTTATGATACCAACCAACGATTGGTTTTCCGCCAATTAAAGTGAATCCATTCATTTTTACAAATGGGTTTTGACCTATTCCATTTCTTTTGTGGTAAAATATTGGATTGCTTTTTTTACTAATTCATTCATAAATGAACCCTTTCTTAACCCATTTTCAAACCATGTCCCCAGATTTGTCCGCAGGTTTTGTTGAGTTTAAATTGAAGTCTACTTCTCCCTGGTGTTTTCCTTTTTTATTAAGTATTTCAAATCTACCATGTTGTGTATCTAAAGCATAAAGATTAGTTGATTTTGAATCATCATAGTCAAAATTTAAACAGAGATATAGAGTAAACTAGTTAATGGTATTCTTTATTCTACTAATATCCCCTAGAAAGTCTGAATTAACTCTAATATTTATTAGTTAGATTTATTAATTATAGCCTTCTATTTTCCTAAAATTCAATTAAATATTTATAAATTTCTAACGAGTATTTATTGATAGGAATCCTGCAGTGAAAAATGGAATTTATTCTCAAAAGTGATTATTTATTGTATCTGTCAAACGATTAGTTTATCTTCTCCTCATATTTCAATTGCTTTTCCACCACGATCAAACAAATAAATAAAATCACGGATAAGTAAGGAGTATTAGTATGATTATACAAGAAAAATTATCTTTTTCAGATCTAGATTCATTAGATTCAACTACAGATTCCATAATGGACGCGTTTAAAGATCTTTATGGAATACTTCCTGATGAAATCGCAGTAAATAATGAGACGTTTCCAATTCATAATAAGCCTGCAATTACTGAACATTATGGTCACGCTTGTTATAAAATGCTTGGCCCTTTTATATTTCGCAATATTGAAGAGCCTTCAAAGAATGAAGTAAGCCTAGGGGAACAATTTGTATTTAATCCGAATAATGAAGAAGCAGAAATTGTAGTCTCAATAAAAGAGCAATGGGCTAATATTCAATCTTGGACTTCGGTATCTACTACAGGTTTAACTTTAACATCAGATTTTATCATGTCAGGTGAATTTCAATCCGGTAACAAATTTAATATTTCAACTTTTGTGGGAGAAAGTAATTCAAAATCAATCATTACCTCTCCTTCCATTGAGCGTTCTATTAAAGTACCTCCAAATAGTAAGATGAAGATAACAACAATCGGCACATTAATTACAGAAATTCTACATTTTCAATCAATTATATCGGTACACGGTATGTTTGGTGCATGTTTTCCACGGATGGTCCGTGGGCATTATGTTGGATTCAAAAGCGCTGGTCACATCCTAAATAAAACATTTGGATCCATTAAAGGTTCCATTAATAATACAGCAATTCAGGATATTCAAATACAAACTGGAGAAGTCGAACCTTATTTCATTAAACTAAAAGTTGGAAAATAAAAACCAATGCATTTCAACCTTATTTTCTATACTTTTGGCTGGACCGATTATTACCATAAAATTCAATAAAGGATTTATATGAGGGTTTGAATTTGAGTTATTTTTAGCTGTATCTTTATTTTTTGTATTAACTAACATCCAATCTATTTCCTTAGATACATTACTACTAAATCATAAAACTAAGCAACAGCAAACTTTATAAGTACACTAACAAAAATAAAGCTTCTCCCCAACACTTCATTATTTGTGTTAAGGAGAAGCTTATTTATGCGAAACTTTTAATTAAATTAAAAACAAGCCAATTCGAAAAAGGATAAGATAACATATCCCAGACGTAAGTCAGGCCACTCTATTTCCTAAATTAAAAGAACTTAAATAGAAGTACTTTTTTATTTGTATTTTAATCTAAGGCGACCTCTCCCTATTATAAAAACTATAATTACATAAATACTTTCTTATTTTTTTTAAACCTATCTGTATGCATTTTCTCAGTTGTTAGAACCACTTTCTGTGGAATCTTATATACTGGTAGTTTATCTTTACAGAACTCTCTCAATCGCTTTCTAAATTCACTTACAGTTTCATTCGTATTCAATTTAACAACAGCCTTAACCATTTGCCCCGTGATTACATTTTTTTCACCAACTACGGCGACTTCTTCTACTCCACTCATTAGCTGTATTACATTTTCAACTTCAGCTGGAAATACTTTTTCTCCGCCAATATTTATAAGCTCTGATTTTCTTCCTAAGATTTTAATATAATCTCCGTCTACTTCCACCATATCGCCTGTCATAAGCCAGCCATCTATGGTAAATGGGCTTGGAGCATTAATATAACCAATCATCGTAGACACTGATTTAACCTGCAACATTCCATCCACAACTCTTGTCTCAATATTCCCATCGCTTAGTTTGATCCACAAAGAATCATTCGATTTAGATTGTGAATATAAAACCCCCAATTCTGACAAGCCATACATTTGTATAATTTTAATGTGAGGGAATATTTCGTTTATTTTATTTAATGTAGCCTCCGGCATAACTTCTGATCCATAAGAAATAGTCTGTAAACTATTTAATTTATACTTTTTATAAACTTCACTCAGTATAAGTAAATTTATAAAAGTTGGTGATGCGGGTAAAGCTTGCACTTGATGTTTCTCAATCATATTACATACTTGATTAGGGGTACGATCATCTATAATTACCAAACACCCTAGGCTAGAAAGAATTTGGAAAAGCGTATTAACTCCTCCAATATGATCAAATAACATAAATGGTATAACCCGCTTTGCACTTCTTGCAACGCTGTACTTCTTTTGAAGTAATGTAAAGTCATGTACAATTGCTTTACTGCGTCCAGTTGTGCCAGATGAAAACAATACTAATCCTGGATGTTTTAACTTTTTCAGTTGTAATAATAATTCATTTTGAATGTAATCTCTTTGCATATTAATGATTTCAAAACATCCACTTTCAACTTTAATCACTTTTTCTAATTCAACTATTTCGTAGTATTCTTTCTTCTTGCTGTCAACCAAGGAATTTAAGATTGGTACTACTGTACATCCTAATTCAATAAGTGCTAAAAACATTGCTATGGAATATGGAGAATAGTCCGCTTCTAAAGAGACTATTTTATACTCCATCTTTCTATGTTCATTTAACTCCCTAGTATAAATCTTTGTTTGATTTAGTAACCACTCATACGTGTAAGTTTTATCCTCCCAAACAATAGCTTCGCATTCTTTGTTCAGTTCAAACCTTTCTAATAAAAAATCAATGTGCATACCCAACCTCCTTTTAAGTTTTATCCTTTATTATTTTGCTATGTTAGTGATTTTAATGTTTCCTGGGATTCTATGATATACGTAACTAATGTATCTATTGTTTTAAATGGACTATTATGTTGTGACATTGTATCTAAATTAACCAAATCAACGGATAAACCCAATTCATCTTCTAATCCTTGTTCAATACTTACCAGCAAAGATACCAGTCCCAACGAATCTAAATACCCTTCCCAATCATAAAGATGTGCTTTCAAGCCTTTTTCAAGATCAATTTTATTTTCAAGATTTTCATTCACTTCTTCAACACAGCACAATACGATTTGAATAATCTTTTCTTTATTAGTATTTTCCAAGTAAATGCACTCCTTTTTATAAATCATTTTTTACTATGAAGATTTCCTTCCAACACCTGTAGAAGTGTTTAACATGAACACTAGATACACGTTTTCATCTACTACTAAGATACATAAGTATACACATAGTAGTTCCCTTACTTTACTTCTCAATTATCTCTTCTCTATCAAGACTGGAGACTATAATTATGTTGCAGAAGAAATAAAATATTCTCATGTAATACACTCTCTCTAGTAATAACATCCATCATTATCAAATTAAAAGATTCAAGATCACTTAAGTTACTATCTTTTTTTAATAATTTAATATGTGCAATCTTATACAGTCTTTCCCATGATTGCTTTATATCCATTAAGTCACTAGCAAGATGCATAAATTTATCTTTAAATAAATCATTCATATCTATAAGTAAGTCATATAAAAAATATCTACTCCATCTCATATCAAATAAACATTTTAAATACAAAGGAAACATGTTTCGTTGCTTATGAAAATCGGTATTTATATTTTCTTTAAGTTCAAGTGCTGCAATCTTGCCAAAATAATATATCTTATTGTTTTTTCTCATAACTAAACCTCTAATATACTCACTTGATATCTTTTGTAATGTTCTCAAAAAAACATCTCTAATATTTTCTAGGTTTATTTTTTCCTTTATAATCACATTAATTGAGGAGTAAGATGAGATTCTTTCTATTCCTTTTGCCTGAACCAATTCAGGTATACCTCTCCCGCCTTTCCAAAAAGAATGAAACTCCTCAAGTGATATCTCTCCCATATATTTATTAGGGACAGGATCTTGAACAAATACACTATCTTCTGTAAGTTTGTTAATTGCTAAGTAGTGGTCGGTAACATACTTATCCGTATGGATATCTATATGACTCTTTATAAATTTTGGGTTCAAATAATCATTACTATAAGGTAGAAAAAATGTACTTCCTAAGGCAATAAAAACTTCTTGACGATTCAGACATTCTTTTATAAATTGAAGACCTTTTCCAAAATCAGAATATACATTTTTCTCCATACGAAATGTTTGATTATGTTCTAACAACTGTGTATATCTAGCTACAGAAGGTAAAGCTGTAGTAGTATCCACACGGTAAGATGGTATGCTATATAATTCTTCATTTGCTATTAAGCTCATGTAACTAATACTACCCATACTTTTTAATTTATCGTGAAGAATTGGTATATAACATGAATAATAATAAGGAACATCAAAGGTTGGTGTTAATTCCTTCATTTTCACTACAGCACTCACCCCACACTTTTAATTTTTATAGCCCTATCCAGTTCTCGACAGTATAATTTAACTGTAAGTCCTTAGTAGCTTTAAATTTCCTATTTTGAATAGGTTGTCCAAATTTATCCACTTCAAAGAGCCTAAAGCCTCTTGAAAACTTAAACTTGCATGCAAGATCCCTTGGCACTGTAAAATTCCCAGCAAAACGATTTTTTTCTATTCTATCTAGTATCATACCTACACTCATATAAATTCGTTCACCAGCTGGTGTATTTTCAGGTACTTCGACTGTTACGGAAACATCTACAAATTCTGATAATGTTTCTATTACCTTATATTTTTTTGGTATTCCCTTTACACCTTGTGTTACAAAGGTGACTTCGGCTTCTCCTATTTTTTTTGGTATAATCGTTCCATCATTCAAAACATCTAATACGTCTGGGTTATTGACTAAAAACACACCATCTAAATCACTCATTTTAAAGCCACTATCGTACGTCACAATTGGATTAATTTTCACCTTCATTCCAGTTAATCCAACTTCATCTCGCCCATCTAAGGTAACATTAACTATATTCCCTATATCTCCAAAGAAATATATTAATGGAAGATGCATACGATCTCCCCAGTCTTTTTCAAAATGAGCACCATTTGGATCCTGATAAAAAATTAAATTATCTCTATATTTATAACCATTTTTTAATAAAGTTTCTGCAATATCTCTTACGTGTTTCACCAAGAAAAAGCCTTCTGCACTACCTATATCCATCCAAACTTTCAAGTCTTTTTTCCCTTTGTACATCTCATATAATTTTAATTCTGAATGGTCATCTTCGACTTTCACAAAGAATGGAGATATCATCCCTATTTTCCCAAACACTTTAGGATTACGGAAACCGATATTATAAGTTGATAAACCTCCTGCTGAAGAACCTATTAAAGCAGTATTTTTAGCGTCAGACATTGTTCTGAAATTATCATCTATATAAGGTTTCACCTCATTGATTATAAATTTTTCATATAATAAACCTGAGCATTTTATATGTTTATCTGGTGAAATAAAATGGCAAAACTCATTGTTCTCTATAATTCTTTTATGTGCTATACCTACAATTATTATTTTTTGAATTTTACCTTCAAGAATTAGCTCATCAGCTGTCTTGTGGACATTCCAAGATTCATCATTTTTTAGTAAAGGCTCAAATAGACGTTGCCCGGCATGCATATATAATACAGGATACCTTTCCTGTGAATGCTTTTCGTAACCAGGTGGTAAATATACAAATAATTTTCTACTATTTTCTAGTGTTTCAGAGTAAAAATCTTCAATAGTAATCACTTTAGAAGCTTGTACCATAGCAACCTCCAAAATTGTATTTTTCACTTCTCATCATACAGTTCAACACGGATTTTTCAACTCCAAAGCTATACTCTAAAAATCTTTAATATAAATTTTTGATTTAACCCTCAAAACGAAATAGCTCATGGATATAAATTAATATTTTTAATAGCAAGTAGATTTATATCATTAAGTCTCAACCAGGATAGTTTTTTCTGCAGTTTGCCATTTTACCACAACTTCCCCCGTTCCAAACCTCGGTGTCTGATATCGATGATTCTCTCCCCCTTCAATAAGTAGTTTTTTATTTACCCTTCTAATAAATTTAAATTCAAGCAAGGTATCTGCTGGAACACTTATATCAAAATAACCAGTGGGAAATTGATACATGATTTGGTTAAAAAATGGCCCCACTGCTTTGCAAGGGTTCATATCCCCTAATGAATAAGTATTCCCCATTATAAAAACTTCACTCTCGGGTATTTCATATCCGTTTTCAATAACAAATCGAATACAAACTTGTTTTTTATTTAAGACCTCCACATGTTTATAGATATTACTTCTAGTTCCTTTATCTGTTACAACAGTAATTCCATATTTACCGTCGTTCACCACTGGAACTTTTACTTGAATACTAGTATGTGACCATGAAATCACTTCCGCCTCTTCTTCTTCAAAAAATACAGATCCTTTTTTAGAAGTAAAACCACATCCATCAATACAAATTATTTGACCAACCATAGTCATTTTATGTCCCACAGTTCCTATTAAAGGTAAACTATTTACTCCTTTATGATGCCAAACATGTACAGATCCTGGTCCGAGCCATAATGAATTTATACTATTATTCTCAACTGTAATTACCTCACCATCTAAAAGGCCCTCTAATATATCTTTATACTTTCTAGAAGGAAGTGCTGTTTTAACATCTTTTATTTCATATCCTTCTGTTAAATTTCGATTCAAAGCTATTAATACCACATCACTGCCAAAGCATCTTTCATATACATAGAGATTATCTGTTATATACCGTTCCTTAGTAGTTCCATATGGAAGTGCATTATTTAATCTACGTAGCGAAGATAAAGCTTGTATTATCTTAAAATTGTCTGTATTTACATCAAAAGATTCCATTTGACCACGATTATTCGGATCTCCATTCCCGACCATATACTGTTCTGTACCGTAGTATATAGAAGGTATCCCCCTTGAAGTTAATAAAAATACCAATGATTGTTCTATTCCACGTTTACTTTGTCCATTCATGTGAAAACGATCCATATCATGATTGTCAATAAAAGTAACAAGATTGTTCGCATCATTATAAGTTTGATATGTTTCTTCAATCATTTTGTGTAAACCATAAATGGAATCAATTCCATCTCGAAAAACTTCACGTACTTTATGAGCAAAACTAAAATCTAACAAACTCATACCACTATTATTTGCAAAATGAATATTTCTATGATCATACTCATTCGGATTTATATACCATTCACCAAAAATAAATACTGGCCTATGATTATAGATTGAATTTAGCCAACTTTTTTGCCAGCCGTATGACATGTGTTTCACTGCATCAACCCGTATGCCATCTATTCCTTGGTCTAACCAAAGTTTAATAGCTTCTTTAAAATACAAATCAATAACGATATTTTGATGATTTAGATCTGCAAGATCAAATAAATTACGATAAACTCCATCTTCATATTCTTCAAAATCCGTCCCACCATTATGATGAAAATAATGATTGTAATCATTATCGTATCCAGCAAGTAATAATCCATCATCATATAATCTACCATTTTCAGCATAGGTCGCATCATTGTGTAATGCAGGTGAAGTATGATTTGGTGCAAAATCCATAATAACTTTTATGTCTTTTGCATGAGCAGTTTTGATTAATGTTTGAAAGTCTTCAAATGTTCCAAAAAAAGGATTTGTTCTTTTAAAATCACGAGCCCAATACCCATGATATGAAGTACTTCCTACCAAATCATTTATTGGTGTAAAAATATTTTCAACCGGTTGAGATATCCATAGAGACGTCACACCAAGTTCAGTAAAATAATTTGCATTTAATTTTTCGATAATCCCTATCCAATCCCCACCAAAATATTTCTTTTTATTTCTTCTAGATTCATCGTATAACTCTCCTTTTGGGTTGTATGATGGACATCCATTAAAAAACCTGTCAGTTACAATTTGATATATTATATCTTTAGAAAAATTTACACTACTCCTACTAAATTTAAGCCTATCTTTTTCTTTCAAATGACAACCTCCATCCTATAGAAGTATTACTCCGCTATTTTCAAACATTCAGTACTTTACCCTTAAGTACCATTTGAAAAATAGTTAAAATGGATTTTCTCTCCTAACTAGTAACTAATGTTTTTTTATTTTTTATACAAAATAACGTCTACAAGTGAGTTCTACGTTTGTCCTGTAAACTGTACCATTTGATTTATGTCGAAGTAAGGGAAAAATTGTCATTATATAGGGAGGATAAATATAGAAAATCTTTTCATTGAATCAGCTTATAAAATGGAGAACTAATAAAATATATAGACAAAACATTTTTAATTTGGTAATATTCTCCTGAAAATATTTGGTAATTTTTTCAGGAAAGAGGAGTATTTAAAATAAATGCTAGATTTTTAATAAAATCACCATTTATACTACTAATTTCAATCTTATATGCCTAAATTAACTATAAAATATAAATATAGTTTCTGTTATTACAAATATTAAAAACCTAGGAAAAAGTTGTAAGGAAATTTCAAAATAATCTGGAGAAATATTTTATTTTTGAAAATCTTATATAAAAGTTAAAACATTATTGTACAGTTAAAATGCTCTCCCTTAAATATTCATTAACAATTTCTCTATACATTATAGACTTGCTTCTACCAATGTAATAATGCTATTAGTAGTTATTTTCATGTAATTTGATTTCATAAAAATTTTAAAAGTAATATATCTTAAAATTTTTATGATTAAAAAGTAATGTATAGGGATTATATTAGTTACTTATGTACTTAAATCTATCTCATCGCTGCCTTTATTACCTCAGAATAACAATATTTTATATTAATATAACTCTAATGCAGCAAGATTCTATTTCATTAGTCTTCTAATTAACTTGATTACTGAAATTCACCACTTTTAGTTTGTAAGCAAATTTTCAAAATTAAATACTTAAATTTGTGAGGTGGCCATACTATGCAACAACAAGTCGAATTAGATTCTTCTCTTGCTGTTTCTTCTAAAAAGACAATATGGAAAAATCGTACATTTACATTTGTATTTACAGGTTATACTTTGTCAATGTTTGGGAATTCATTTCACAGTATTGCTTTAAATCTCTGGGTACTGCAATCCACCGGTAGTGCTAAATTAATGTCTACCATTGCTATAACTCATATGGTTATGAGCATGTTGTTTTCTTCCATCGCAGGTACTGTCGCTGATAGGGTCGATCGCAGAAAATTAATGTGGATAACAGATATGATACGAAGTCTTTTGATACTGGGTATTGCACTTTGTATTGCACTTCCTGGCACACCATTTATTCTCATTATTATCTTAACTGCCCTCACTTCTTGCGCAGGGCTATTTCAATCTCCCGCCTTCCATGCTTCCTTAATCGATATTGTAGGAAAAGAAAAAGTTCAACAAGCAACTGGTGTATTAAATGTCGCAGATAACGTTTCCCGAATATCAGGGCTGGCTATAGGAGGAATTGTCGTTGCAGCCTTCGGTGGCAGCATCGCTATTTCAGTCGACGCATTTACTTTTATGCTATCTGCTATTCTAGTGTTGTTAAGTGGAAAATTTCCTAATTCTATTAAAAAATCCGATGTGAAAAAATCATTTCATGAAGACCTTATTGCAGGCTTTAAGTATATATGGACGAATCCATTTGCTAAGTCTGTTATTATTCTCTCACCCACTTTAATTACATTTTTCACCGCTTCTTTAATGCTTATCCAGGTAATGTCTGTAAAAGTATGGAAAGCAAATCCTATTGAATTTGGGATAATAGAATCCAGTATTCCAATAGGTTATATGTTAGGCGCAGGAATTATCATCTTTTTTGATAAAAAATTACATCGTCGTGGTTGGTGGATAATTCTTAGTATGGTTTTATTGGCTCCAATCTTTGTAGGAATATCTTTTGCACCATCAGTACTGTATGCAGTGCCTTTAATTCTACTCTTGGGAATACTTTTTTCGTTCTGTACACTGTTAGTCAATGTCATTATTAAGGTTGAAGTATCACCAGAATTGCAAGGTAGAACCTTTGGAACACTTGGTTCCCTTACGAGTATAGCATCACCAGTCGCTCTAGCTATTTCCTCATTTTTTGCTGATATATATGGTCCACCATTAATCTTATTAATAAATGGAGTCTTATTATTTATTTCAGGGCTAATTGTGCTGTTCTTTCTTAGATCAATTAGATCATATAAATAATAGTCTTTCGATATACCAAAAACACAGTAAGTATCTAAACATGAAAAATGCAGATAGTGTTAGGGATACCTACTCTTTCTGCATTTTTCTATACTACTTAAGGAGAGATTCATATGACCAAAAAAATCCTTCTACTAGGAACTTTTCTGTTAGCAGCTAGCCTATTAGGTTGCAAAGATACAGAACACAAGGATACTCTAAATAAAATGGAAACATCTCAAAAAAATCCTGAAGGTGAAAAAGAAAAAATTCCATTTAATAATATGACAACAGAAGAATATTTGAAGAACTATAATAATATAAAGAGTACATTATCTGCTCAGGATGTCAAAATTCTCCCATTTAATCTTGAGCTAGAAAAAAAATCTAATACATATAGATTTTATTATCCAAAAACAAGAGATGTTTCAGATAGAAATGCAAAATGGGTAAGTGTTATGTTAAGGGAAGGCGGAAAAATGATTGATGGCATTATGTATAATGGCCATGCAGATAAACCTACGATTAAAGCGATGATACAAGCTACTAACATTACATGGACTAATGAATTAGATCAATTAATTGATTCAATTGGACATGAAGATTTTTCAAAAACAGTACAACTTGAAAAAATGAAACTATCAGTTAAAGGTAATTCGAATAATATTACAGTTATGATAGATTCAATTAAGTTAAACCCACCTGAATCTCTTTAAAATAAATTATGTTCCGAATTTCTATTAAATATGTGACGCTCCTTTGATTTTACACTCAAAAGAAATTTATATAACCTTAAACACTTAACTATAACTATGAGACTATACAAAAAAATCGTCAGTGCTTTTAAACAGCGACTGACGATTTTTTATTCTCCTACACCTTTGTGACAAAAGGGCATCAACAATATGCTCCACCTTCTTATTTACTCTTAATCCCAAATCATTATTCAATGATTTCAAAAAGATTATTACCATTATTACCACTTGGTAAAATGAATTTTACATGTTGGTCTGCTGGAATAGTTATATAATGATATTGATCGGGTTTTGTTAATTTATTAGTACTTTTCCAAGTTCCTGAAGTCCAATAAGTTACTTGTGAAAAAAATGCTAGTGGCGGAAATTTCTCTGGATCAGATGGCTTATCATTTTCTGAAATAATTTCAGGTTTAATTCTAATTTTCTTTCCTGCCGCATTTTTAAATTGAAAATCGTAAACAATTCCATAATTCCCTTCAAGAGTTGGGTTAGAATTTCCTAGATGCCATATAGGTGCTTCGTATTCATTAATACCAACACGGGATTGAGGATAGGCTTTACTTGTTTTTGAACCTACATAAAAGCTACTTGTTGTCGCATTATCAATAACAGCATACCTTTCATCGTAATTATAATTAGCAGTTGAAGTATTTTTATTATAATTTTTAACCTGCGGTGTTTTTATGGAATCAAAGATTTCTGAAGGGCTAGGGAACTGTCCATCTGGTTTTTTCTTTGAAACAAATTGACGTAGTGTTAATTTTGTATTCGGAATGAATTTAATTTTCCCATTAACTGCAAAAGTGTCTTCTACCTCTTTCTCTAATATAAATACATGGCCACCTGCTGGAATAGTAATAGCTTGATCATTGCTACTATTTCCATATTTAACTATAGTACTAGATGTAATCCCCATTATGTCCCAAGAACCGTCAGGGCTAACCGGGTATGCCGCATTTACAGCGCTATTTTTAATTCTTATAGTTTGTGGTATACGATCTTCATTGTGTATAGCATATCCAAATTTCAATGTAGCCCCAGTATAATTTCGATTAAAAAATTCAGCACTATATTCTTGATTTGCTTCTAATTTTCTTTCGTTTGTGTAGTAAGCATACTTACCAGCGTCAAAGTTCGATCCCATATTTGGATTATCGTATACAACTTCAGGTGCATTTGTATATATGTACTTTGCCCCGCCTTGGTTATATTTTACCTGTGTAATCGTAGAAGCATCTACCCCTCCTGAATCAGTTACTCCTAAAAACAAAAGTGACGTTAGCAAAACTGATGAAAAAACTTTTCTTTTCAAAAATACAGCTCCCTTCCATTTATTACAACTAAATCTAGCATACGCTTCACATACAATAAATGTAAATAAAATATACAGCTGTTGTTATTGAGAAATACTGATTCATTTAAAGATAAATCCCTTTGTTCATTATGTATGTATCAATAACAACTTATAATGGTTTAATAGTTTTTCTACTCTAAGTTCACAAATACACTAGTTTATCCAAATGAAAATCCCTAGCGAGGTTACGCTAGGGATTTTCATCTGGATAAATTAATTAAATCTAATGTTATTAATTCATTCTAAAATATTTCTTTAAATAAAATAAGCATCTCCCACTTTTAGTTTAATAGCTAGAAATAGGCGATGCAATTTCTACCTATCGAACTAGATTTTTTTTATATCCTAACTGTATACTATCTATATTATAAGACTTAATAATTTCATAATATCTCGTTTATTTAGTTGCAGGATTAAAAAACTAGTTTATAAAAAAATTAATTCTCGTATGGTAATCCCGACTTTTTCCACGCAAGAAATCCTCCCTTTAGATTAACTACTTCCTTTATACCAGCTCTTTGTAAAATACTAGCTGCTATAGCGGAACGTAACCCCGTTCGACATTGTAAAACTATTGGACAATTTTTCGGTACATCATCTAGCCGTTCAAGTAGATTACCTAAAGTGATATGTATTGCATCATGAAGATGTCCTTCATCCCACTCTTTTTTACTACGCACATCGATAACCTTTACACTTTCATCTTTTATTAACGGATATAATTCATTTGATGTTTTTTCCTTATAAATCTCTAAACTTTGGAATCCTTGAATTACCTTTGAAGGTGCAAAAGCAATAATATTATCAAAGCCAATGGACTCAAAGTCTCTAATAACTTCCTCCACTTTAACCTTTTCCGTATCTAAAATTATTAAAGTTTCTTTTTTATAATCTAATATTCCCCCACACCAAGTTGTGAAAGAATTGTTATAAGGTATGTTAATTGACTTCTCGATGTGGCCAGCGGCAAAACACTCTACATCCCTTATATCAACTATTTGCTGAACATCCCTCATCACTTCTTGAAGTTCTTCTATTGTATAAATAACAGTATTCTTTCCCTTCTTACGAGTTGGTGGACCATACTTATTTAAATTCTTCATTAATGGGAAATACTTTGGGGGCTCTGGTTGTTCAGTCAATAAATTCGATACAAAATTATCTTCATCATTACACTGAAACGCCCAATTAAACATCTTTTCATAACCTAATGTAGAAGTTGGAATTGCTCCTAATGCTTTTCCACAGGCACTTCCTGCACCATGTGATGGCCATATTTGCAAATAATCGGGGAGTATTTTTATTTTTTGTATAGAATCAAATAATTGTTTCGCTCCTATTTGTGCAGCATCTTTAATACCGACAGCTGTTTCTAATAAATCAGGTCTTCCTATATCTCCTACAAATATAAAATCACCTGTGAATATTCCTATCGGTTTATCATTCGTAAAATTATTTTGACTTGTATCAGTTACTAAAAAAGAGATACTCTCAGGCGTATGCCCTGGGGTATGAATGCCATTGAATTTTATATGACCAATCTTAAACTCTGTGCCCTCTCTAACTAAATTGTATCCGCCCTCGTTAAGATATTGATATTTCCAATCACTATCTCCTTCATCTGATACATATAAATTTACATTAAAAAGAAGGGAAAGCTCTCTAGACCCAGAAAGAAAATCTGCATGAATGTGAGTCTCAGCCGCAGCAATTATTTCCATCCTCTCTTTTTTAGCAAATTCTATATATTGTTCTATATAGCGGCCAGGATCAATAACAATTGCTACGCCTTCCTTCTGACAACCAACTAAATAGGAAGCATGAGCTAATTTTTCATCATAAAAATATTTTAAAAGCATAGCTATTCCCTCCAAAAACTTATTTCAAATTACTTCTCGGTTTTTCCAACAACTCTCTATCTTTCCTTATAGAATCCCTTTCAACATTAAATTCCAATACATATAGGGCAACATATATCTTTTAAGTAAAAACATACTATACCGTTCTTTCGCTTGATTAAACGGAAACGTTTCTTGAGGCTCATGTTCATAGTTAAATTCAGCGAGTATAAGACTTTTATATCCTGTAACAATCGGACAGGATGTATACCCATCATAATTAGCCTGCAAGTCTCTGCCATTAAGTACGTCCAAAATATTTTGTTTTAAGACAGGTATTTGTTTTCGAATTGCCGCTCCAGTTTTAGATGTAGGTAAATTGGTACAATCTCCAAGTCCAAAAATATTCTTATATTGTACATGCTGCAAAGTATAAGGACTTATATCTACCCACCCCTGATGATTACTTATCTCACTTTCTTTAATAAAGTTAGGTGGCCCCATTGGTGGAACAACATGTATCATACTATATGGTACTGTTTCTTTTTCCATTGTTTGCGTATCTTCAAAAATTGCTTCTCTCTTTTCAGCGATAATTTCAACTAAGTTTTTATTATAATTCGTTATAATTTGCTTTCTTTCTAGTACTTGTTCTAATGTATCTGCATAACGTGGCACCTGAAATATGTTAGCGTTCGCAGAATAAAACATTACTTTACTTCTGTTTCTAACACCGCTATTACAAAAATACTCTTCTGCTAAATACATAATCTTTTGTGGAGCGCCACCGCATTTAATAGGAGTATTTGGATGGGTAAAAATCGCATTTCTTCCTTTAAATTTTTCAATTTCTCTCCAAGTTGAATCAACATATTTATAAGAGTAATTACTACAAATCCCATTATTCCCAATAGACTCTTTTAAGCCTTTAATACCTTCCCAATTAATTTGTATACCGGCTGCTACAATAAGAATTTCATACTTAAGCAGCAGTCCATCATCTAAAAGTATCTTATTTTCAGTCGGAAATAACTTAACAACACTTTTAGGAATCCACGTTGCTCCTTTTGGAATAAGCGATTCTTGATCACGCATCGTACTTTCCTTTGAAACAATGCCTCCCCCCACTAAACTCCATAGTGGCTGAAAGTAATGTTTTTTTGACGAATCAATAATCGCTATACTTTCTTTCAATAGGGGGACATTTCGTAATAAATGTGCAGTAGATGATAGTCCTGCAGTCCCAGCACCAATCACAATAATTTTATAACTATCTCTGGTCTTCATTATCCTCCTCCTGTCTGAAATTAATTTTTAAATTAACTCATTGTTAGCCTTATTTCATCGTAGTAACAATATTATAAGTTATAAACACTATTATTTTTTCTGATTTAAATGAATATTTTGTTAATATTACCCATTGAAATTACTATATGCGTAAATCTCTTATGTTACTTCTTTAATTTGTTTCAAACACTACAAACTTTACATTTTCCAATGTTATCCTGTATAATATGTCACTTTATTAAAAGTTAAATTTCTAAAGATAATGAAATGCAAGTTCCTTTGGTATGGTTTGTCCATCCTCCTTTTCAGGGGACGGACAAAAACAAACTTATTCCAATAGCACTGATTTTCCGAATGGGAAAGTCCACTACGGTGCAATAGCAACCACTTTAGGGGTGGGATGAGAGTGAGGTTAAATGCGATGTACAGATAAAATACCGAAGGTACGTTCTGCACATCGCATATTAGAAATAGTATAATTTTCATAATAGACAAGTAAAAGTCTCTAAAACAATCTTGTTCTCTGAAAACAGAATACATATGAGGTTGGAGTAACAAATTCTTCTACTCCGTAAAATGTATTGAATCGTCAAGCACAAGATGCTAAAACACAATTGAGAACTCACGTTTGGTAATAGAACGAGTGCCGTGTCTGCTATATGCACTGGATACGGAGTGGTGATGGCACACCGCAATCTTACACGTGAGCGATACTAGAAATAGACTTCGCCTTTGGTAGCAAGAATCCCACTGAAGTTAGTCAGCTTGTGGCTTTGGCCGTGAGAGTGTCAAATATATGTGCTTTATTCTTTAATTTTGTTTACACATTTAAACGAAACGAGCATATGATATTATATACTAATCCAAAAACCATATTGTCTACTTTCTAAGAGCACTGATCTGTGTTCTTTTTTTGTTTTCAAATTACTCTAGATTTCCATCGATACTACTAAAAACTTAAGACTTGTATCTCATCCTACTCAAATACCATTCAGTATAGCTCCATGTACTTGTTATCTCCTACCTCATAATTCCGATCCATATCAATTGAATCTTGCAATAGCTGATCACTAGATCATACAATATCTCTTTCATATATCTCCTTACCATTTTTTATCTTTTAAACTTTTGTATCTTAATATTTGATAATTATCATATTGATCATGAAGGGATAAAACCAGAAAGTGATTTCTATTAGTCCAAGCACTTCATATTTCAACCACATACACTATAAAATGTTTGGAGTTTAATACATTATTATAACTTAGAGTTAGGAGGGTTTAATATGGCAGCATGTGAAGGTTTAGCTTGTGTTATATTCTCTATATGGCCAGTGGGAACAATTGTTACAGTTACTACTAGATCAGGCCAAATTATTGGTCCTGCTACTTTTTCTCAATTTATTCCAAATACTTGTGCGGTGATTTTAGTTGAAGAAGATGTGATTACCCCCTCTTCTACCAATACTATATTCATAAGTTGTGAGGATATAGAAAGTGTGACTTTAACCACTCCTTAAAATGATTCATATGGTTCTAGCTTAATCCATATTTAAGACAATCTAATGAATGTTTTTTTTCATGAAAAATCTAATCTGTATGCCCTAAAGTTCTCCATTCTAATGTATCTATTATTTCAATAAATTGCTTTAATTTAAATTTTTTCTCTTCTAAAGGTTACTTGTCTACACATCGTTCTACAAACTTTCATATGATATAGTATATTGTTTAAAGGAGGGATAAATTTGTTCTTATGCAATTTATTTGGTTGTTCAGGTGGAGTATGTAGTATTTTTAAAAATTTACAACCAGGCGAAGTCGTTACTGTGACTGGTAAATCTGGAAATATTATTGGACCTGCTATTTTTACAAATTTTAATCCTAATACTTGTATCGTCACATTAGAAGAGGAAAATTCAGTTACTCCTCCTACCACAAGTATTACTAAGATTAGTTGTAAAGAAATAGAAAGTGTTACATTTTTCTCATAATATATTTTAAACCTAAAGCAGGGATTGAAATATGAAACTCTTATACATTACTTCTGGTTACTCAAAAATCTATCAATATTTAGATCAAAGCATACAGGGAACACTTATCGATCAAAATTTCGAATGGTTAGCAGTAGAGCCGAGTGAATTAATACAGCAATTGGATTTCATTACAACAACGTTTCATCCCGATATTGTTTTCACCTTATTAGGTAATCATCTACCACAAAAAGCAATCCAATATTTTAAAAAAAGAAAAATTAAATTAGCTGTCTGGTTAACTGAGGATCCATTTTATATAGATACCTCTCTTCTCCTATTAAATAACTTCGATTTTATATTTACTATTGACAGTGAAGCACTTAAATATTACACAGCCTTAGGATATACCAATGTGTATCACTTACCTTTAGCAACTAATATAGATGTATTTAAACCTAATCTAAAAATTCCAGAATATAAAAGTGAAATATTGTTTATTGGATATCCTTATCCACTCCGAGTAAAATTGATACATTTTCTTTTGGAAAAAACCCCTTATCACTATACTATTATTGGTCAACACTGGAGAAATAAGTTATTAAAAAAATGGAAGAATCACGGAAGAATTAAGATTATAGAAGAATGGGTTCCACCTCAAGAAGTTGCACTCTATTATAATAACGCTAGTCTTATTTTAAATCCTCATCGTAGTCATCTATTTCCACAAAATAAAAATAATAATAAAGTAAAAAATAATACCATTAATAACCGTACCTTTGATATTGCCGCTTGCCAAGGCTTTCAAATTATTGAAGAAAAATCTGACCTTTCATCTTTCTTCAATAAAGATGAAATTATATCCTATAACAGCTTTGAAGACTGTTTAAATAAAATATCCCATCATCTAGATGATACGATTTCAAAAAGATTAATGGTCGAAAAAATTCACACAAAAGTGATTACACAGCACACTTTTCATGAGAGAATCCATTTTATAACGACTATTTTACAATCACACCTTCATTAATTTAAAAAGATTCCCTTCTGCATATAGGTGCACAAGGGGATCTTTTTAAATTAATCTATTCGTTCTACAGATAATGCCCATAGATAATTAAAAAACGGTGTAAATTCACACTAACATCTATAATCATCCCTCTTTTTATCGAAAAAAAAGACCTGCATTAACGCAGGTCAAATATAAATTAGGGATTGTTCTTAGATAAAATTATTGACGATCACTTATTCTTGTGGAGACGGGAATCTTGCAGCTTCAAAATGCGTACTATTTTCTACATTTGAAATAACTCCAGCTACGCTACTTTGTGCAAAAACCTCAACTACATCCCCTGCATTCAATTGAATTATTGATGAAACCGCTACAACATTAGCAAAGTTTATTGGACCAAAAAAATCATTATCTATTGCAATTGCCGGATTTCCATTAACTCGAATTTCTACCCGCGCTCTATAGTTTGCGTTTAGATTATTGGGAATGAACGCAATTGTTCCAATAACAGAGTAAACGCCTCTTGTCTTTTGTAAAAAAATGGATGTTGCAGGGTTATATTCATTTGCTAAATCAAATTGTTCATTTTGGAATAAAACTTTAACAAATGTATTTGCTGGCGCATTCTGATTAACTGTGCTCACAGCTCTAAAAGCAGATGCTCTTACAAGATTGTATCCGTTATCATCAAAACAACAATTAACTTTTACATTAAACCAAGGTTTTTCATCACATTTTTCATAACTCTTACTGCCTCTATGACAATCATGATATTTCTTTTTGTAATCCTTACAATGATCACTGTAGTAATAAGACATACTAGATTCTTCCTTTTAATTTATTACTACATACTATGTAAGGTAGATTAGAATAGTTTGGACAAACTATTACTATTTTTAATAGAATTAAAAAAGCCCGACCAACAATCGGGGCAAGGAGACAATACAACATCTAAATTAGAACAACCACATCATATACTATCTATATCAATAGTATAAAATACTAGAATTTCATTTTCACTAATATAAAATTTATTTTTTAAAATCCAACTCTTCTAAAATCTGATTTCACCCTCCACTTGCATAAAAAATCATTTCACTTAATCATTCATTTTTCGAAAAATCATTTCAAATACCTTTATCAACTCGTTTTTGAATATTTCAACAATAAATTAATATACAAACCTTGCATAAACTATTCGTTTCTTTCCCTAAGGAAACACTTTTAAATTTTGACAACTCTTTGAACGACGAATTATTATACATTATTTAAAATAATTGTATAATTTTGTCTAAACAAACGTATTTACACTTCATTATGTCAAATATAGACTGGAAAGCGTAAGGGAAAGATATATTCCTAAAAAAACATAGGGAGGCTTTATAGAATGGGAAAAATAAAAAAGTGTGCGGGAATGGCCTTAGCAGGCGCAATTGGATTAAGTGGTTTAAATTTATTTAATACAACAACTGCCAGCGCTGCAGAGCACGAGTCATCTTTAAATTCAAAGCAATTCATAAACATTTCTAGTCCCCAGTTACAAATCAACAACTTACAAGAAAACATTAATGCTCGGACTAGCGCTAAAATTGTAGGGAAAAATATTCAACTTGAAATTTATAATTTGGAAAACCCCTTTAATACACAGTTCTACAAAAAAGTGTTATGGTCTTTTGATGCGGATCATCCATTTGGATCAGAAGAATCACCTTCATACTTTCATTATGTAAATACAAAATCAAGCAGTTCAAAACTTAATTATACTAAAGCTAGCTTACCATTATGGAAGTATCCAGAAATAAAAGAAGATACAACAATTTACGGCTATGTTCAAGCAAAAAATGGACACTATTATCCAGCTGGATCAACACAAGTTACTAAATAAAATAATGGTAACGCTAAACTAATACTCTAGCATTCCTTTCCCAAAGTTAACATAGAGTAAAATTTTAAAAAAGACACTCTTATAGTGTCTTTTTTTATATAATCCCCAAAGCTGTAACTATCAACCAAATAGTACTTTTTTTATTTTCATAGAAATTATCGCGCCTCATCATCAACCAGTTATAAACATAGGAATCTTTGATTTTCTCATTCCCCAAATACTTCAATTCAATAATCTGCTGCTGATCTTTATCAAACGCATTTTGCAATGTCCGTTCAATTTGTTTGAAACATATCACATGATTCTTATCATCTTTTATTTTAGGAAAAAGAACGATGCCCCCGCTTGAGCCTGTTCTTCTTGATTTTTCATCCGAACGCACAATGCCTTATAGTTTTTCAGCTCCTTCACCACAAGACTATGCATTTCCTTTTCATCGATGTCCTCAAAAAATGACAATTGATTCATACGATACGGTTCCCCTCCGTTCGATCTACTTACTTGAATGGTTAGCCTTTTTCTTATCCATACTATATTTATGCATCTAGATTGTCACTTTTAGAACGAGCAGTTAGATTTTGCTAGTTGCTCGTTTATTTACACTTATTGTAAGACTTCGAATACATAATGTTTGAAGTTGCTCTGTTTTATTAAATGGCAATTCACTACGATTTCCTTTTTTATTTCTCAACATCCAAAATATGGTATCAGCATTCAAGTAATGGTAATATAAAGGTACCTTCAGTTGTTAACTGTCATGCCCTTTTCAAAGGCCCTGTCTAAAAACAGGGCCTTTGAAATTTATTCTCTACTAAAATATTTTTGTTATAAGTCTCTCTATAAACACTTTAATTTTCTCAGTATCAAATTAAATCCCACGAAATAGGTGTTCCTTTTTTAATATCCTTACTCGCTTTCTTTCCGATAAATTTGGATAAGTGTTTTGGTAATAAGCCATTCCCTGGTCTAATGGCTTTAACATTTTCATTTGTAAAGACTTCTCCCGCTTTTATGTTTTCTACTATATATAATGATCTTCTAAATTTTAAAGAATCTTTTTCTATATCAGTAGGGCCATAATATACATTCCCCAAAGATTCCCATGCTTTTTCAGTTTCGCTTACTAATAATTTAAATTCAGCTGGTTCCATTGAGAATTTAGCGTCAACTCCTCCATCCGATCTTGAGAGCGTTAAATGTTTCTCAATTACTGTGGCTCCCAAAGCAACACTCGCTACAGATACACCTACTCCCAGTGTATGATCAGATAAACCTACCTCACATTTAAATAACTCCTTCATATGAGGTATGGTAACTATATTTGTAGATTTTGGAGATGCAGGATACGTACTTGTACATTTTAATAGAATTAATTCTTTACACCCCGCTTCTCTCGCAGCTCTTACTGTTTCATCTAGTTCAGCAATCGAAGCCATACCAGTCGAAATGATTATTGGTTTTCCTGTTGCGGCTACTTTACGTATGAGAGGAATATCAGTATTTTCAAAAGATGCGATTTTATAACAAGAAACATTTAATGTCTCCAGAAAGTCTACAGCTGTTTCATCAAATGGCGTACTAAATGGTATCATTCCTAACTCTATACAGCGATCAAAAATTGGTTTATGCCACTCCCATGGTGTATAAGCTTCTTTATATAAATTATAAAGTGATTTACCTTTCCATAAGCTTTTTGTATCGTGAATTAAAAAATCACCATTTTCTATATTTAAAGTCATTGTATCTGGTGTATATGTTTGAATTTTAAAACCTTGTGCCCCAGCCTCCGCAGCTGCCTCTACAATTTGCAACGCCCTATCTAATGATTGATTATGATTCCCTGACATTTCTGCAATAATAAATGGTGGCAAGCTATTGCCAATCTCTCTACCTCCGATATATACATTACTCAATTTTTTCACCTTCAAGTTCTTTTTTTATAGCTTCTTTCTTTTCCATCCATTGTTCATGAGACAGGGTCATTATAATAACATCAATATAATCATTATTCCTATAAATATAGTTTTCATATCTTCCATCTTCTTGGAACCCAAGTTTCTGATGAAAGTTTAAACTAATACGGTTTGATTCTATTATTTCTGCGCACACTTTGTGTATGTCTTTCGTTTCAAAAATATAGTCTAATGCTAATAAACCTAATACAGTTCCAGCACGTTTTGCGCTTTGTTTTTCACCTATATAAAATCCCCAATAACACGTCTGATTCATTTCATCTATTTTTGTAAAATTAACAAATCCAATTGGTTTTTCTTTATATGTTAATAATCTTGCAACCTTTGTATCATCTATTATTAGTTTTTCATACCATTTTACATGCTCGTCTATTGTAATTTGATGGTCGTCATACATAACTGATCGTATTTCTTTTGTATTCCGCCACTTTAAAATAAGTTCTAAATCTTTCTTTTCTAAACTTTCCAATTGAAAATCCCCAATACCTAACATACTATCCTCCTAAAATAATTTTTTCTATTTCCTTTGAATTACTGGCACACTGTATAGAAAGAGCTTTATTAGACATTTCTTTCACTATTTTAGAATCTGATAAAAATTTGTTTAGACATTTCGTAATTGTTTTATCCGATACACTTTCAGCTGTACCAATATTCCATGTAGCTCCAGCCTTCGCTACAGCCTTGGTTACTTCAATTTGATTATCGGCAGTTGTAATTGTTATAGAAGGTAATCCAAGAAAGCAGCGTTCCCATGTGGTTGTACCCCCAGCTCCTATCCCTAAATCGGCTCGTACGAGAAACTCTTCTATGTTCTCTATTTGACAATAAAATGAAGCGTTAGAAACACTCTTGCAATAAGTTTGAATCTCCTCTTTATGCGGATTTTGGCTTCCTACGACAACGTCTATTTTTAAGTTATCTTTATTTATATTTTGTAAGGCTCTTAACGTTTTTAATGTCTCATTTGTTACATCATGTCCTCCAAAAAAAATAAAAATCCTTTCAATTTCTCCTGTTCTTTTTCGTGAAAATTTATTAGCGGCATGAAATTCTGGCCGTAATATAGCATATTTAGGTCCCAGTTTTACTAATGAATGCTCTGGTATTAAATCTTTATAGCGACCATTAAGGTTATCGTATAAATTTTGGTCTAGTAACAAATCACAATCGTGCATTCGATTGGCAAGATCATCTATTACCATTATTTTCCTTGTGTTTTTTCTTAAAGCAGACTCCCACTTATTATCTAATCCATAATGATCAACAATTAACCAATCAAAGTTGGGAAGTTGTGACAAGATATCATTGGTCTGTTTTGCATCAACAAACCAATGATGTTTTAACCAGTTTAAATAACTCCCGTGTACTGTACTTAAGAAATTCGTATTTTCACCATCTGCATCTAATAAAAACACATGAAATCCTTTATTTAAAATATATTGATACAAGTCACCTTGCAGCTTACGACATATGAAATAAACTTGAGCACCTTTATTCCGTAATTCATTGGCCAGTGTTAAACAACGCATAATATGACCAGTACCTATTTCAATAGATGCGTCGGCGCGAAAGGCAATTTTTTTCTCAAGCAAGATACTCCCTCCTCACTAAAAGCACTACAATTTATTCATTTATAATTTTGTTTCTTTATTTAGCTCATCTACTAATGACTGTTGATTTGCCCATTTCAATTTCACATGACTATTAATTTGAATAATTTCAGGATTTCGAAGGATGTAATCTTTTATTTGATGAAAAAATAAAGGTTTAGATTTTACATTCAAACTTTTATAAAGTTCATTGAACATATCTAAATCTGGTTTTTCGTCTAATGTTAACCTCCAAGTAGGGTAACAAAATGATGGAGGGAGTTTCACTATATTGACCCGAAATAAATGTGGATTATTAATAAAATAAAACGGAAGGTATTCTGCATAGGTTAAAGGTTTTGGGGTTTGTAGTAGTCGTTCGATTGCCTCTAATGTAAAAACATCGCCTGCTGTTCCGACAGGTAACGTACTTAACTCTGCCTGTGTATAATCTGCACCGCTTTTCAGATGTTCATCTAGTAAAAAATTATTAATTTCTGGTGACACAGCGGGACAATCCCCGGTAATCCGTATGACAATGTTTGCATTTTCTTGTTTTGCAGCTTGGAACATACGATCAGCGGTATTTTCTGGATCACCTCTAAAAATCTTAACTTTTCCATCTAAATCAAATTTTTCCAAAGGATCATCTTGTTCAATATCTGAAGTAGCAAGTATGACCTGGTGTTTTCCTGGAATAGTTAATGTATTTATAAGACAGCGTTCAATGGAAGGAACTCCGTGTATTGGCAATATTGCCTTTAAAGGTAACCTAGTAGATTTTAACCGGCAAAGTACAATTATTGCTACCTTTGGAGGTTCAATAACCTCTTTTGTTAATGGGGTACCTGCAGACAAATTATATAGAGCTACCTGAGGTAATAATTCCTCTACTTCAAGCTCGTTCAGCGCATTTTCTACAACATCTAATTCCATAGTTACTTTATTAGCTGTAATAATCTCTCCTTTTCTAATATCAACTTTTATAACTGCTCTTAATAATTTTTGGTTTTGCAATTTTAATAACACCCCTTTCATTTAATTTTTAGCAACTCTATAAAACGAAAGAACTTTTCTTACTGCTTTTATTACATCCCACACATCAGCTTCCGTCATTTTAGGAAATAGAGGTAGCGTAATAATTTCCTCATATACGTTTTCTGCTTGCGGACAAATACCTTTTTCATATCCTAACTTTTGATAAAACGGTTGTAAATGCACGGGTATATAGTGCACATTCACACCGATATTTTCTTTTTGTAATGCCTCATAAATTTCTTTTCGATTACATTTTAATAATTTAGTATTTAAACGCAGAATATAAAGGTGCCAACTTGAATCGGTTTGTGGCAATTGCTTTGGTATGATGATTTCAGATAAACAACTAAATTCTTTATTATAGATGTCTACATATTTCTTTCGAATATTAATAAAAGAATCTAATTTACTTAACTGTGATAAACCAAGAGCAGCTTGTATATCCGTTAATCTGTAGTTGTAACCTAAGAATTGCATTTCATAATACCAAGGCCCATGATTTTCGAGAAGTTTTTGAGGATTCCTTTCAATTCCATGTGTACGGAATTGAACAAGTCTTTCATAAAACAGAGGATTATTTGTGGTAATTACTCCACCCTCTCCGGTAGTAATGTGTTTCACCGGATGGAAACTAAACATTGTCATATCACCAATAGAACCAATCTTTTTATTTTTATATGTGGCTCCTAATGCGTGGGCTGCATCTTCAATGATAATCAAATTATTTTCTTTTGCTATTTTTTGTATTGCATTTAATTCTACAGGCTGTCCAGTAAAGTGTACGGGAATAATGGCTTTTGTTTTGTTAGTAATCTTTTCCTCTATAGATTTAGGACTAATGTTATATGTTTCATTGTCAATATCGGCGAATACTGGCTTTCCCCCCTGATATAAAATACAATTTGCACTTGCTACAAATGTCATTGGAGTTGTAATTACCTCATCTCCATCAGTTATGCCAGCTGCATAGCAGGCAGCATGCAATGCAGCTGTACCATTTGAAAAGGAAACAGCGTATTTTGCTCCCGCATATTTCGCTATAGCTCCCTCAAACTGCTGAACCATTGGTCCTGTTGTTAAAAAGTCCCCTTTTAATACGTCTACAACAGCTTTAATGTCACATTCATCAATTTGTTGCTGACCATATGGTAAATATTTTTCTCTAACAGGCTTTCCTCCGTGCATAGCGAGAATTTCCCTTAACATCACTCTTTCTCCTTAGGGGCAATTTTTAGAGATTTGATCCACTCTTCTGTTTTAATAACTCCATCTTCTAAAGAAACTTTCGGCTCCCAGTTTAATATTATTTTTGCCTTTTCATAGTTACATAATAATTTTTGAATTTCACTTTGTGGATGGATATGAGTTACATGTTGAATACTTACTTTATTTCCTAAAATCAATTCTGCTAATTTATTTATAGATATATCTTGTCCTGTTCCAGCATTGATAATATGACCATTTGCTTTTGCAGAGTATCCTGCTGCCACAACAAAATCTGCACAATCTTCAACGTATAAAAGGTCTCTTGTTTGTTTTCCATCCCCATAAATATTTAGTGGTACATTATCTAATTTATTATTTATAAAAATAGCAACAACCCCACCTTCACCACCTGTTTTCTGGAATGGGCCATACGTATTAAATGGGCGAATAACCACAACAGGTAGCTTATAAGCATAATAGTAAGATAAAACCATGTTTTCAGCAGCAATTTTTGATCCAGCATATGGAGAAGCTGGTTTAATCGAGTCTAATTCTGTTATCCCTTGTATATTAATAGCTTTATCATATACCATACAAGTACTCATAAAGACCATTTTGACATGATACTTAAGACATTGTTCTAACAAATTAAAAGTACCTATTGTATCATTTTCAAAGGTTGTTCTAGCATCATCTATACTATCTTGAACATTAATACTCGCTGCTAAATGATAACAAAGGTCAAATGAATTATTTTCAAATAATTGAGCAACTAATTTTTTGTCTTTTATATCTCCTTGAATGCATTGCTTTAAATTTAGATCGTGTGCAAACTCGGTAATATTTGCAGTAGTTGAATTTGCTAAGTTGTCCATTATCCATACTTCATGCTTATCCTGCAATAATCTCTTTACAACCCATCTACCAATAAAACCCGCACCACCAGTTACTAATATTTTCATAGTTTCTCTCCTCCAGTTAGTAGTTGCTGGTTTAATATTAAATTTCTAAGTTCTTCTTTTGCAATTGCATTTTGATGATCAGAACGGTAAAACCCTGCCTTCGCCCTTTTTGCATTTTCATATTGAGTATCCTTTTTTAATGGGCTAGGAATGATAAACATTTCTGGTAATTCAAAAGCCTGTAAAGATTCATCATGTGTCATAAGTTCTTCATACATTTTTTCACCAGGTTTTAACCCGATTTCTTCAATTTTAATAGTCTCCTTGGGCAACCCATATAACTTTGTGACTTCTTCTATCATCACTTCACTTAAATGGTTTAATGAAATAACTGGCATTTTTAATATAAAAGTTTCACCACCCTTTGCTATTTTCATTGCTTCAATTGTTAACATAGTTGCTTGGTTCAGTGTCATCATAAATCTACTCATACTAAGATCCGTTACAGTTATTTTTTGGTTTTCTTTAATTTGTTTTTCAAATAAGGGAATAACAGAACCTCTTGACCCCATAACATTTCCGAAACGAACACTGGCAAATATCGTTTCACTTGAACCTTTTGAATATTCCGCTGATGTAATCAATCTTTCAGCAGTCAATTTTGTTGCACCGTAATTATTTGTTGGTGAAATTGCTTTATCAGAACTTGTAAAAATCACCTTTTTTACTTTCTGAGCAATTGCCGCTTTTATTACATTTTGTGTTCCAAAAATATTGGTCAAAACTGCTTCAAACGGATTATATTCACAAAAAGAAACATGCTTCATTGCGGCCACATGAAACACATAATCAATATTTTCCATCGCACTAAACACTCGATCATAATTGCGAACATCTCCAATTAAATAACGAATATTTTGACTCTTATCCCTGAATTCTTCTTGTAATAAAAATTGATTATATTCACTTCTACTAAAAATCCTTACCACTTTTGGCTTTTCCTGTAGAACATTAGAAAGAATACTTTTTCCAATTGTTCCTGTTCCACCAATAATTAAAACGTTTTTATCTTTAAAAAACATGAACATATATACCTCCTCATATTGAAATTACTTTTAGCTAAGAAAAACCTCTCTTCAAATTGTGTGTAGTTCCATAGGCAAGCCATTTGTCGAAAGATAAACTAGCTTGAAGGATATTTAAACATACTTTTCCATTGCACATTTATGATACATATTAATCATAGAAAACTGAGGAAATGATGTTGCTTTAGTAATCCTTTACTTCAAACATTAGTAAGTGGTGATTAGTTTAATCTTTTTCACTTTGAATTAATTTTATCAATCTTTTCGTGCATGCTTCTTGCGGATAGTTTTCAGTAATAAATTTTCTTCTTAATTCTTTCGCTAGATTTGATTGTAAAGAATCATTTAGAACTTTTTTAATCGTGCTAATCATATCTTCCATAGAATGATTTACAAGCCAATCTAATGTATCGTAATATTTATAATCCCTTTCCTCTAATAAAGATTTATAAACAACTACAGGTATATCTAATAACATTGCCTCTAACCCTACTGTTGAATTCGAGATAACCACAAGATTTGCATGTAAAATAACATCATACATGTTCACTTCATTTGTTATATATTTAACATTAGGATATACGTTACTTAACCTAATATATTCTCCTACTAGGTTACGCCCTTTTTCCCAAGGGTGAGGCTTTATAATAACCGTAATATTTTTGTCTTTCACTAACTTTTCTGTTAGTTCAATATAAAATGAAGTTTTAAATGGCTGGGTTGCAATAAAAACCACTTTTGTAGAGGGGTCTATTTTTAATTTATTAAAAATAGTTTTTTTATCCACATATACTCTATTGAAGATTTCATCATATCTGGGGTGCCCTATTATCTCAATTTGAGATTCACAGCCCCCTTTTTGAAGGTACCAATCTTGCTCATATTTTCCATATACGACCTGCTTTGTTGCAAAAACCGGAAAGTATGCTTCCTCTCCCATTATTGCACCATGCTGAAGACAATAACTTGGTATCCCCTCACTTTTAGAGAGAAAAGTAAGAGCTCTACTTGTTATATCTTCCGTAGTACCAACAATCACACCAGAAATATCTTGTTCTTTAAAAATAAAATGGGTCATATTAAGTTTCTCAATCATGATAGGGAGGTCGCTGAGTAATTTTTTTTGAAAAAACATGTTTGATAATAGTGGGTGTTTATTAAACTTTAAAAAGAGTTCTTTAGCTTTTTCTATGAAAACATGTGCGGTATTAGAGGCTTTATTTATATAATCTGGTGCACAAATTGTAGGAAGACCGTAAAGTTCTGTCTTTTTTGATCTTGTTAGTATCTTTGTTTGATTTGGATTAAAGTGGGTAAAGTTACTTACTGAAAAACGGAGATAATCTGAATTTAGGAGGATTGCTCCATTTTGATTTTTTCTTTTTATTTTTGATTGAAATACAGAAATTATTTTTTCAAACTCTAACTGTAACTGTGTTTCCTCTATGGGCTCAATTGACAGTTGCTTGTAAAAATTATGATCTTTCATTTTATTTTTTATATCTTCATCTAAATATTGATAAAAATTACTTAGTAATGGTAAAGGAATGTTATAATGCTTTAACTCTGAAAAAATATTTATATATTCTAGATTTAATAACCAGTAATTTTTCAAATAAATGTCACTCAATATTTCACCCTCTTTTTCTTCTTAAGTCTTCTCTTAATTCTTTACATGTTCTTTGTGGTGGTAATAGTTGTACAAATTCATTTTTTTCTTCGGCAAATAACTGCGCATGTATTGAATGAGGAGTAATATAATTAATATCTAAAACTTCATCTAAGGGATAAAAATCCCAATAGTGATTTAACCTCCAAAAGAAGCGTGCATCTCCTATCCGATAAAACTGTGGATCTTCATCCCAGTAAGAATTCCACCTTTTTTCAAGAATTGGTAAAACAGAGGCTCTATGCATAATAGAACAATGATCAATGGTACACGGAGCATTATTCGTAATTTTTTTTGCAGGTCTTTCAACCGTTTTAGTGGGCATATCTGATTCATCTATATGAATCGTTTTTGATGCAGAGTAAATAATTTGAACATCTTCATTCTCATCAAGATAACTAGACATCTTTTTAAGGCGTTCTTCTTCATATTGATTATCATCTGTAATATAAGTTATATATTCCCCTTTCGCATGCTTAAGTGCCTCATTAATTAAAGCAGCATATCTGACTCTTTTTGTCCGTTCAGAAATATGGGCTACATTACTTTTATAAAAATGTACATTTTCCTTATTTATGAATGGTTGAATCACCTTCTGGGTCATTTCATCTGAATCATCATCCATTATAAAAAGCTCGAAGTCTTGAAAAGTTTGGTTTAATACACTTAATATCGATTTTCCAACAAACGCAGGCTTATTGTAACTTGTCATTATAACTGAAATTTTAGGCAAATACCCCTCTCCTCCTTATCAACAAATACAAAAACAGTTACGTTATTATATAAACAGAAAGGACAATCCGTTCCGATAATTTTAAAAAAGGCTTCTTTATTTATTAAAATTAATAGCAGTATTTATATTCACCTATGTATCTTTTTTCACTCCACTATAGTCCATACCATATCTATGAAAAAGTAATAAACTATTTAAGTATAAAAAAGTGTCGATAAAGCTTTAATTTTTAGATTTCACTAGATAAAACACATCCTATATTCTCAAGAGAGGTGAGGACTTTGCAACCCAAAATATCAATTATCCTTACTAGTTATAATAAGCCATCATTAATTAATCAAGTCATTGAAAGTGTTCTAATGCAAACTTATAAAGAATGGGAACTTTTTATTATGGATGACAATTCCTGTCAAGAAACCATAAATGTCATAAAAAATTATCTAAATGATCCTCGAATTACTTATAAGAATAGTTTTATACAAAATAATGAAAGATATAAAACCACAAGATATGCAACACTTATCAATGAGGCACTTCTATTAACCCGTGGGGACTATATTTGCTATTTAACAGATGATACTATATACCTTCCAAATAGATTAGCTGAAATGTTATCTTTCTTAGAAAAACATCCTGAAATTGATGTGGTGTATTCTTCTCAATCCGTAAAATATGTTGATTATAACCTACAACCTATAAATGAATTTGTGAGAGAAGCTTCGAAAATTTTATATACAGCTGCTAATGTTGTAGACCACTGTTCAGTTATGCATACTAGAAGAATATTATTAAAAATCTATGAAAAGTACTGTGAATTCTGGGATACAAATCCTTTATATTGGTATGCTGGAGATGCAATGTTTTGGAAACGTCTAAATACATTCCAACCTTTTTATCCCATTAGCAAAGTGCTTGATATTACTTTTAAAACACCTTTCTCCTTCCAAAACCTATATGCTAACCTCCCTTCAAAAGATTTAAATGGCATTTTATTTAGTAATTCACAAAGTGAAGTATTTTTAATTGATAATTTTAAACGTAGGCTCATTTCGAAAGACATGCTTTCCTACTTCAAATATAATCAAAATGAAATTGTCTTAATCCCCGATCCATTTATCTACAAATATACAGAAGGTCCCCCCATAACCCTTACAGAATTAATTCCAAATTTACGGGTTGTACAAAACGAAATAAAAGAGTTATTTTATATAGAAAATAATCAAAAACGTCCTTTCATTAACACGATAGCATTTCGCAAGTTTAAATTTACAGTTCAAGAAATCATTAAAGTTTCACAAAATAGTTTAGATCAATTTTCAGATGGACCACCTATTCATCCGAATCTATCCAATCAAACGATTCTCCCAGAAGGAAAAGTATTTATTTATCATCACAATTATTTCATTATGACAAATCACATGCTTCATCCAATAGATAAAGACATTTTACAAAAACTTTATTTATTAAAGAACTGTATACCAATTTCAAAGAGCAATTTATCCCACTTTAAGATTGGTCCTCCTATTTCATCATATCCCTCATACCTAGCCGAAAAATACTTAGAATAGTACCAAGAAGGAGTATTATCAAAAAAAAAATAGTAATAGGTGCTGAACTAGGTTCCATGATTACTTAAAGTATTATTAAAGAATTAAACGGAGTGTTAGAAAATGAACTAAATAAAGCTCTACATTTTTCTAGTAGAATCATATCAACATATTTGTGTATAATTTCAATAAATTTAAATTAATTTCACATTAGATTGATGACATATACCGTACAGATAACTTAAATTATAAGTACATTCGACAACAATCGGATATTTTCTGAATCTTCTTGAAAAAGTTGTAAAATCACTCTATTTTTACTCCTATTTTGCTATGATAGTTACAATTAAATTGGATTAGGATATTTCTATAGGATGGGGGAGTATATAATGAGTGTTCCAGTAAAAGAAAATGAGCAATTAACCTCTCTATTGAACGACTGGTATCGATCTATGCTATCTCAACAAGTTATAAAAGCTACTAATCTAAAAAAGAAAATTGATGAAAAGATTAGTAAGTTAAGCATTGAGCCGAATCAAGAACGTCAGGATCAAAATTTGTTACTGTATTACTCACTACTTGAATTTCGCTATACGGTCTTAACAGATAGCCTTGGTATTCAACAAAATAGTTTTGATGCTATTAGCGATTATGATATGCCTTCAGATCGTTTTCTACGCTTCTATTATCACTTTTTTAAATCCATTCATTCCACTTTTATATCAAATTATACTGAGGCAGAAGAACATTATAAACTGGCAGAAAAATTATTAGTAGATATACCAGATGAAATTGAACATGCTGAATTCTACTATAGAATTGCCACTTTTTATCATCATACCTATAATATGGTTGCTTCTATTGAATACGCAAATAAATCGAGAGCAATCTTTTCGAAGTATGAAGGTTATAAAGTAAAAACAGCTTTTTGTAATAGCTTACTAGGTGGCTGCTGTATCTATTTAAAGCAGTACGAACAAGCCGAAGAATATCTATATTCTGCAATTGATTTACTCAAAAGTAATAAGGAGGTAGATTCCTTGTTATATGTAAAAAGTACCATAGGGTGGCTCTATTCTGATCAAAGCATGTCTACTTTAGCTATTCGTCATCTTTCAGAAGTAACAGATAAAATCCCTACACACTTTAAGGCTATCTTTTTACAAGCTAAGGAACATTATAAATTAGGGGAACAATCGATAGCTAGCACACTTATTGATAAGGGATTAAAGATTTGCAGAGAAATTCATAACGAGGAATATATACATCACTTCTTTATTTTAAAAAGATTAAACGAAAACATTCCATTGGAAGAATTAGAAAAAATCATTCAAGAAGGAATCTTATACTTTGAGAAAGAAGAGTTATGGGAATATGTTGTCGAATACGCTGAATTATTTGCTACAAAATGTAGACAATTAGAGAATCACAAAAAGGTAAGTGACTATTTCCAAATTTGTTATCAAGCAAGACGAAAATCAATCGAAAAAGGAGTATTAAAATAATGAAAAAATTTAGCTTAGTATTATCTGGTATTGCTTTGATTGGAGCGTTAACGGTAGGAGTTTCTCATTATTCTAAAACAGATCAGCTTGCTACTCATGGACATTACCCTACTCCTTCATATAGTATTGGCGATTATGGTGGTGCACCACAACAAATTTAATGTAAGTGCATGTAAAAGCCCTCCATTTGGAGGGCTTTTACATGCCGAAATATGAACTGTGCTTTTTCTGCAGCTTTCTTTTTTTTAACATAAGTTTTATACTTCAAAATTTGCGATGCATTAAAAAAGATTAACTACCCTCTAAAGTAGTTAATCTTTTTATAAAACAAATATAGAAAATACATACTATAATTTTTACTATGATATAAGATTTCTAATTCCCGTTCTTTAACACGCTTTCTAGTATTCTATCCTAGAATCTGAACTTATATCTTAAACCCACCGATTAGCTCTTGTAGTTCTTCCGCCATCTGTGCTAATTGTATTGCTGAAGAATTTATTTCTTCCATAGAAGCATGTTGTTCCTCAGATGAGCCAGCTATCGTTTGCATGCTTGAAGAACTCTCTTTTACAGCCATAGCTATTTGATCAATTGATGTATCGACTTTCATTGCATCAGTTGTCATTTTATTTGATAGTTTCACCATACCATGCACTTTTGATACAATATCATTTGCAGATTTTGAAATCTCATAAAAACTTTGTTTTGTGTCATTCGCAACCTGAATTCCCGACTGTACTTCTACTCCTACTTCATTCATAGCTTTTACAGTCTCATGTACGTCTGCTTGTATTTCATTGATTAAACTTCCAATTTCCATTGAAGATTCAGATGATTGCTCCGCCAACTTCCTAACTTCATCGGCGACAATTGCAAATCCTCGCCCCTGTTCACCTGCTCTAGCTGCTTCAATCGCTGCATTCAATGCTAATAAATTTGTTTGTTCCGCAATATTTTGAATCGCTTCTAATATACTTCCAATTTGTTGAGATTTCTTATCTAATAATTTTATTACATTATCGGATTGAGAAACAGAGTGATGTATAGACTGCATTTGTGTTACAGTTTGTTCTACTAATTGTTCACCCTCATTTGCTTTTTGTTTTGTGTATAAGGATGAGGCCGATACTTCAGAAGCATTATCAGCTACGCATTGAATATTACGCGTTACCTCACCAATTAATTTCGCTCCAGACGCAACTTCATTATTTTGAACTTCTGCACTATTCGATATTTCTTCCATTTCTTTTGTAATTTGTTCTGTCGCAACGCTTGCTTGCTCTACGCTTGCAGTTAGTTCCTCAGACGAAGCAGCCACATGTCCTGCAGATGTGTTAATTTGAGAAATTATATTACGTAACGACTCTGCCATTGTATTAAAACTACCACCTAATTGACCAAGTTCATCCTTTGAACGAATATCTATTTTCTCAGTTAAATCTCCCTGACTAATCCTTTGAGCTGAAATAACTAATTGTCTTAGTGGAGTAATAATAGATCTAAGTATGAAGAAAATTACAATTCCACCTAACATCAATGAAGCCCCTATTATAGTGAGCGTTTTATAAAAAATAGGATTGGCAGCCTCTTCAACCTCTTTAATAGGCATTACACCAGCTATTTTCCAACCTGTTTTTTTGTTTGTCTTAAAGCTTATGTTTCGATCTTCCCCGTTAAGGCTATAAGTAATTACTCCATTTTCTTTCTTGTATAGTTCATCTGCTAATGATTTCTCTAATTTCTCACCTGGCTTAAGCGATGGATGAACAACTATAGTCTTATCTTGACTTACTATAGATACAAAGCCTTGTTTTCCTATTTTTATCATTTTAGAAGTTTTTACGATATCATCAATATTTAAGTCCACACCAATGACACCACTTTTATCAGCATTTTGCTTTGCAATTGCAATTACCATATTTCCTGTAGCCTTTGATTTATATGGAGATGAAACAATAATCTCTCCATTTGCTTTTACCGCATCCTTATACCAACTACTTTCTAACGGATTAAACCCTTCTGGTATTTTCCCTACAGGTGCATGAATAAATTGATTATTACTGGATGCCGTATAAATTGTTTCTATTTCTGGATGTAACTGTATATACTGATCAAATTTACTCTGAACATTTTGTAATTGTTCAGGATTATAATCACCTTGTGTAAATAACTTTGCAAAATGGGTTACATCTGTATGCTTATTTTCTAATTCATCATCTACAATCTTATCTAAAATACTTACATTATCATTTGCTGATTGTAGGATTGTTTCATTAAGGTCAGTTTTTGCCTTATTATAAGATGATACTCCTACAATAAGACTAGGTATAATTAATATGGCGATAAATGCCATAGACAACTTCGTTTTAAGCTTTATTTGCCCAATTCTTTCTTTTATATTTAACACTAGATACTTCTCCTTTTCATTCATACTACTTAATTAAATAGTTTATTTAAATTTTTCTCCTTTATTTTCTCTACATTCATTTATGGTACCATTCGAAATGAAACCCCTATTAAATCCTATTATCTGTACTTTCTTATTTTGTGATTTAGATTTCACAGGCAGCGTTTTATCTATCCTCCTTTCGAGTATGTTATCTTTCCATATTCAGCAATTCTAAACCTACGAATTGTTCCCAATAAAATGGATGAAACATAACCTTGATTGGATAAAAAGTTTAATTTAGCGCTATTCAAATCGGATGAAATCTTTACCATAATAAATTCTCTAAAACGTAGCTACGTAAATTTATTCTTTGCATGATTATGTTTAACAGCCTTTGAACCATTCTAAATGCATCACTCTATTCATGAATCATTTACTACGGCCGATTTTGTTGTAAGGGATAAATAAACCATAAATTCTATATAGGAGAATAAAATAAATTGGAGAACTTCATTGTAACACGTATATATAAGTTATAGATATAAAATCCAATGATACATTACCTTTTTATAATAAATAAATATTTTAGTGTAAATTTTATTTCTACAGAAGAATCTTTCCCTATATGCAATATTACATATAATCTACCTTATGTAGTTTGTTATACTATGCATGTGGATTTTTCATCCAAAATTCCACTCAAACGCATATTTATGCATATGCCACCCTAATTGCTGAAAGTGAGAAGAATGTTATTCATTCTTCTCACTTTCAGCAATTAGGCTCTGTTAATATTGATTATTGATAAAAAGTATTAAATATGGGGAGATACCTTAGAGTTGGTTCTTCCCTTAGTTGTTGATTATTCACATTCAAATCTAAAATAGGTATTTTCTAATCCTATTCTTTGCTTTAACGTTTTGCCCAAAGCATAATTATTTGGTAATTCTTTTTCAATGACACAAATAATATAACCTGCTTTTCCTGTTGTTAAATTAGTTAGTTGTAAGTAGTTATTGTTGTCGTAGATATAAGAAATAATATATTCATAGAAATCATTTTCTTTGTCTTCTCTATTCATACCAACATTGTACAACCTAACTCTTGCTCCTGCCCAAATTTCCTCATCATCATCAACATTACTTAAAGGCATCCATTTTGACTTATCCAATATTTCACCCTTTTCTTAACTCATTCTTTTATACACTGAATGTTGCTAGACGCAAACTATCATAAGCATCAGTCATTTCATTGATTAGACGACCACCGACAGAGAAAAAAGGCTCAACATAACGTTTTACCCATTGAAACACTTGCTCTCTCTATGTGACAAATCACGAATATGTTTCCATAGATTACTGAACGCTTTGCTCAACCTTAATACATCCCGAATATTTGTTCTTATACAATAATACTAAGATTTCGGATTGGTTTCAAATATCAACATTTATCTTTAACAGAGCTTTTATTTAAAATGTGTGCTTGTACTTAATTCTTTAGTTATTTTACATTATAAAAACTCAAAAAGAGAACCTTTCTTCCAAGTTTCACCTATGGAATTATTTGTTTTCTAAAAAAACTCCCCACACCTTTATCAACTCATTTTAGAATATTTAAACAATAATTTTATATACAAGCTCTGCATAAATTATTCGTTTTCTTTTATATAAGACTTACCTTTTTACTTCTGATAAATTATTAAACATTGGATTATTATACACAAAACCCAAAACATGAGTTATTTTGTAGAAATTTGTCTATCAATATATATGTACACCCTTTTGTAGTGGATATAGACTGTGAGGTGTAAGGAGATACCTTACAAAATAATGAAAAGGAGATTATAGAATGAGTAAATTAACAAAATTCTCAAAGTTAGCATTTGCATCATTAATCGCGGGAAGTAGTTTAAGCGTATTTGTTTCGTCACACAGTGTACAAGCTGACACCTTAGATCATAATTACCAAGACACTGTCAAATTCATACCACTTTCTAGTGCTAGACAAGCATTGGAACAAAAAAATACCATTGTTCCTGAATCAAAAGTTATTAAAAACCATTATGTAAAGTACTCTAAAGCACATTTCCAATCTAAAGAAAGTATACCAAAAGACATTTACTATTCTTCAGAAGGCTTTAAGGGCTATATACATGCAAGTACCGTTTGGGATATGGGAGATCATTTCGTAACGCTATATTTAGGAACCGTTATTCGATGTTAGACTTTTAATATTACTTCTCCAAATGCTTCTAACGATCAATAGCGCAATGCCAATACTGTAAAATCTATTGTTCAAAAAATAAACCACAAAATCTCTCGATTTCATGGTTTATCAAATATAAAGATAACGCTAAACGAATACTCTAACATTACCTTCCCCAAAGTTAATTATAGAGTATTTTCAAAAAAAAGACACTCTTGTAGTGTCTTTTTTAGTATCTTGATTTACACCCATCTTACTTTTTCAAATTTAATTATTATATAACGTCCCTTGCATATTGTATATTTTAATAAGAATTCCACCTACTAACACCTTATTTTTGCGGCTATTTATTTGTTTCAATATAATAATTTTTCATCTCGTATATACAATAGACAATAATAGCTAAACTCCAGCTGACACTATAGTAATCATGTGTGTAGAAGTCATATCCTGCCTTAATACCTTTTTCTATTACAACCAACGTAAATCCTAAAGCCACCCATTTGTTAATTTTCATCTTGAGAAACGTTATAGATATAATTATTAAAAATAAAATATTTGTAAGGCTATTTATCATTAACTCATATTTTTGAATGTATACTGCCAATATACAAGCAGCGATATTAGTCGCAATGCCAAAGGCAACCACCGCTCTCCAAATCCTGTCTGAAAGTCCCAATCCTGAGTCAGTCCCTTCCTTTCCTTAATTCATACCTACACCCTATTCAAGGTATGCTACATTACCCTTGTCTGATGAATATCTATTTATCTTTTCATATAGAGCAAGCAAAACCTTTACTCATAATTTTTTCTTTATTAGGCAAACTATGTCTAAGCCGTTTGAACTAGCGGCTTCACTCTTCTGGTAATGGGATAGCAATTTTTTGTAATTGACTAACTCATTCAATTCACTGGCACCGGCAGACAACAAAATAGTTGTCTGCCATTTTCATGTATACTTTTTTCATTTCATTACAAACCAAGTGTGCGTTGTAATGATTTCAAAAAGGACAGAATTTCATTTTTGAAAAAGTAAAAAGATAAGGCCCTGTCTACTTTTTGTATAGGACTTTTTCTTTTCACATATACTATTTTTGAACCTGTTTTCCAATACCTGTCTGGTGTCTTGAATTCCTCCTAAAAAGGGCGGCAGATACGACTGCACGCCCTTTTTATTTACATGGCTGTTCTATATTCAATAATGCAAATGAAAACTAAAAATGTCATATTACATATTCTTTTCAGTCAAGATTATGTTAAGCTTTATTTCTTAGTCGAATTATGGTTTCGTATCTAATTCAGTAATATGTGAACTGTATACCTACAGAAAAGACACCCAAAAGGTGTCTTTTCTTCTTTTAATCTAAAAAACATTTTTCCTTTTCAGTAAGATCCAATTATCCCCCTAATCTAAACCACGTATATAAAGGCAATTTGATCAAGGTACTCAAAAGTTGTCATCTATATCAACATGCTAATAGTTTAATTCCAAACCGAATTTCCAGCACTATATTCGCCTTCTTAAAGATTTTCTGTCTTGTTCTTAATTTTGTCAAAATCCTGATATGGCTATACAAAAAATAAATGCTATTATGATTTTAAGAAACTATGCGTTCCCTTAACCCTGTATCCGGCTCTGTATTTTTACAGGGTCTTTGTTTATTTTATTTGAATTATTAGAGTTGATACACACCCATTTTCAATTAACATCGTTTAGATATTAGATAGGTTTTGAAATGATATATCTATAAGCTTTTTTAATACATGAAATCTTAGTTATATATATATAACTAATTATTACTATTATTGGATTTCTAAATGTATACTACGCTAAACGATTATTAACACTATACATACAGTGTTAATAATTTTAATTGAATATTAGCAATAGTAAGTATAAATATTATCAATTTACTATATATTACATTTATGTAAAAATAGATGTATGTTAAGCTTTTTCAAAATCTTTCCCCTAATAAAGATTTGAAGTAGCATTTCATGATTCTCCTTACTGTTAATATGCCTTGAAAAAGAACCCTATAGGGTTCTTTTTCCTCTCATAACATCCTCAGCAAGTCTTATTTAACATACAAAAAGAACTGCCAATTACTTGCAGCCCTTTTTGCACATTAATATACACTTGTATTAAGTCCTTAACACTTTATTGTGTTAAGGACTAAACAACTCCGCCTTTTTTGATATAAAAAGCATCTAATTCTTAAGCCAAACATTCTAAACTATTTATGTCCCTGTAAATCTTTTTTAATTACATCCCAGAGTGAATTATCTTGACGTATCGGTTTACCCTCTTCATCCCATTTTATTTTTTCTGTTCCCAATTCATAATTCATCCCTGTCCATGTGTCTTCACGGAATGCATAGAATGATTTATGCCATCCTTTTTGGTTAAAGATAGAAATAAGATCTTGCATGTATTGGGTAGCACCTGGAACAGTACGGTTAATTCCAAACTCCTCTGCAATAATTCGATTAGATGGTACATGGTTTTTCTTAGACCATTGTTGGATTGGCTTCAAAAATTTCTCTAATCCTTGTTTATTCCACATTACAGGTTTCTCTAAATCTCCTACTTTTACTAATCCTGGATATTGATATTCCTTGTTTTGTTTTTCACCTTGGCTCGTTAATTCATATGGTTCATACATATGAAATGCGTATAGTGTTTTTTTATCATTTACTGGTTTTAAATATTTAAAGGCCCATGGAGTAGCATATAAACCCGAATCTAAAATAACCGGTGTTTCTTGGTCTACTTCACGTATGGAATTAATCACCTTTTGATAAAATCTATTTAAATCCGCTGTCGTTCCCTTCACTTTTGCATACCATTTCTCGTAATCTTCCGTCCAAAAATCATTATATCTATTATTTTTAGCTGTTTCTGGATGTGGTTCATTTATAATATTATAACCAACCACCGCGGGGTGATCTTTTAGTTCCAGAGCAAGGTCCTTCCAAAATTGACTTGCTTGTTCTTGATACTTCTCTTCTTCCCATATTCTGTCGTCATTCTTGTTATTATTAAATTGACGCCATCGATCACCAGGTAAAGATAACATTGTAAGGACAACTTTCATTCCTTGCGATTGGGCAGCATCTAAATCAGCTTTTAATTTTTCTAGATCCTCCTTTACTAATCCCTGATAGTTATCTGCATTACCTATCAGAAAATCCTTTCCGGAAGTATCTGGTTTATCCTCAAATAGAAAATCTTTATCTTTTGCCCATTTATCAGGTGCTAAACGAACATATTCAATATTTGCTTCTCTTGCACTTTTATAGTTTTCAGGTAATGACGTACTATTCATGAAATTAGTACCCTTCCTTTTTGAATCCCAATAACTAATTTTTGAATCGCTCTTGTGATAAGTATCAGCTCTTACATTCATTTCCTGTACTCCAAAACTCATCATGCCTAATAACGCAACAATTGGCAAAAATTTTTTCACAACTTTTCCTTCTTTCTCTTTATATTTTTCACACATAACATACCTTTGTTTTGTTACAGGAATATGGCAATTTTCCAAAAATAAATTTTAAGTTTATAAGGTGGTAGTTCATTCATAAAAAAGAAAGAGACAATTAGAACGTTGCTTCATTTAAAAAAAACAAAAAAGGAATCCTTGACGGATTCCTTTTTTTGCAATGCACTCTTTTTCAATTGGTACATTTTGCACCTACGTTTAGTATACCTCATAATTCCTATAAAATAAATACGATTAAACAAAATTTACTGCATGCATTTTCATAAAAGTATATGAATCTAGAAATTAATACTACTAGGTTCACTTACAAAAGATTTGTGTTCTTTCACTAAGAATAAAACATCATACTCCTTTAAAATTTTACAAATATAATTAAGTATTTTTTAACCTCTCTCTTGAACATTCTATTAGTTGTTCCATAGCAATCTTTTGCGCATGTTCCTCACTATCTATCAAAGTCAATCCTTGTGATATATAACTCCAAAATTCATATCCACAATCCTCCATCCACCTATAAGCTTCTGTTGTATATAGACCATCCTTTCTTTTAATGATTTGAACCTTATAGTTTTTACTTGGAGAAAAAAACTCTTGTATAACCCGTTCCATTTATGCAATATCCTCCTAAAATAAGCGCTAGGCTTTTTCACCTAACCCTACTAATATATTTATCCATGTTTAATCAATCTCATACGGAAATCTTCATCTGCACTATAAAGTTGTAACGTATTTAAATCATAATTTTGTACCTGATATCTAAAACTCTCAGTTCTTTGAGCCTTATGACCGTTCTCAAGGTGAAAGTTATACTTTTGACCAAGTGTTCCTATCACAAACGGAGATAATAGTGCCCCTAAATTAATACCCATATAGAAAATACTGAAACCTGAATCACGACGAGTATCTGATTCACTATATAAATCACCAACTATACTAGATACATTCGGTTTTAATAACCCTGTTCCAAGTACTAAAAATACCATTGAGATAAATAACGTGCTAACCGTTCCTGGTAGAGCTAATATGAGATGACCGATCATAATTAAAACGCCACCCCAAAATATTGTTCTACTTGAACCTAGTAGGCGATCTGCAATCCACCCACCAATAATTCCAGACATGTAAACTAACGAACCATAGATAGCCATAATGGATGCAGCTGTAGCATGATCCATCCCTAGGCCACCTTTTGAAATGGAATAATACATATAGTAAAGTAATATTGCTCTCATTCCATAGTAAGAAAATCGCTCCCAAAATTCTGTAAAGAATAAAGTAAATAGTCCTTTGGGATGTCCAAAGAAACCATTTTGCGGAACGGTGCGAATGATATCGCTTTTGTTAAGCTTCTCCATACAAATGCACTCTTAATATACAGATATAGTGATTCTAATTAAGTATATACCAAAAATTAGAAAATTTAAACAAATATACATTTGTTTAATAATTAGATTTTTAAGAAAAAACAAACTATGTATTGTTTTTAATGATACTTCCATGTAAATTAATTAATATAGATATATTAATTAAAACGCTAATACTGTATAAATATAAATACAAATGTAGGAGGATTTATATATTGTCAATGAAAGCCGTTGCGATAGAAGAAATTTATCAAGAAATATTGGATGGAAAAAGGAAACGATTCCCTCCGAATACTTGGAAAGAAGATATGGATAATAAACAGGCTCGCAGAGTAATCACATATTTATTACATAGTATTTTAAAATGGAATAAGGAAGACATCAGAAAAAAGTGGAACACTCAATTGCTTGTAAAATATAAACTACGAGGCTTACTCAAACATAGATACGAAAGTAGTCCTTTTAAAGCGATAAATGATTTATATCCAAGTGAGTTTAAAGAATGGGAGTTTGGTATGACTCCTTTAAATTTTTGGACGAAAGAAAAGGCATTAACCATTTTGAAATGGCTGATTGAAGAAAAAGAAAAGTTATCAAAAGAAAAGCTCTTACGGGTATATGGTAAAAGATGGTTAGAACGAACGAAACTCGGTGCCCCCCTGGCGATGTATTGGAATAGCAGTCCTTTTGCAATGATTAACGATCTGTACCCCAGTCGTTTTAAAGAATGGGAATTTCTTATGACGCCCAATAACTTCTGGACAAAAGAAAAAGCATTAGAAGCATTGAAATGGACTATTGAAGAAAAAGAAAAATTAACTCCCGAACAATTACTGATTGTATACAATATAAAGTGGCTAAAGACTCACAGATTAGCGTCTACATGTCAATTAATGTGGGGGAATAGTCCATTTAAAATGATTAATGACTTATATCAAGGACGTTTTAAAGAATGGGAATTTAAAGTTACGCCTGTTGGCTTTTGGTCTAGAAGTAAAGCATTAGAAGCATTAAGGTGGACTATTGAAGAGAAAGAAAAACTAAACGAGAAACAGCTATTAAAAGTATTTAATCAAAGATGGCTGATAAAACAAAAGTTATGGACACCCTTAAAACGCTATTGGAAAGGAAGCCCTTATGAAATGCTTGTTGCTTTGTATCCAAATCGTTTCTCAAAAAGCATGTTAAAAGGGTATTTTAATAATTAAAAAGGAAGTTAAGCATAAGTTTTTATAGCTCGCTGCCATCTCATTTGTAGAAAAGTCAGGGGGTACTTTTATTTTCCCCTTTTTTCTTAAACATGTTTACTATTTATAAATTAAATGTTGGTTTTACAAAACATACAAAATGTTAAACTTACAAAAGCCATTGATATCATGCGTAAATGCTGATATCAATGGCTTTTGGTATAGATATGTAGTAATCATTCTTTTAAATTATTAAAAGGCATAAACTCAGTTTTACTTTTTCCAAGTAATCTGTTCTTAAATTTATCTTTCTTGTCCATCTGTTTGATTGGCTTGGAACTCCATTTTTAATGCAATACTATCCCCTTGGAACACATTTTGATCTGTGCCGTTGTCTTCAAATATAAACTTTATCCAAAACCAATCCATTTTCCCAGGTTTTAATCCCCCTGTTTCAGTCCACTTTGGATGAAATACTTTTTTGGAGGCAATCTCTGGGCTTTGTGATTTTAGTTCTGCAAGAGTTGTCTCGTATACAGGGCTTTTTTCAGGATCCCAATCCCAAAGAAATTGTACTTTAATATGTTTACCGAAATCTTCTGTAGTGTTATTTTGTTTTAAATCGTTTACAGTATAGTCTATTTTCATCATGAGATCTTTAATATCTAATGTACCACTATTTATTAAATTGAATTTCTTTAATATTTTGTCCCCAGGTTTTAAATTTTCTAAGTTAAGTGAAGTAGTTGGTTGCATAGCTAAATCCAATGTACCTGCAGCAAATGAATTATTTGTCACCACTTGATCGCTAAAATATGCATATGTTCCCCCACCAATTAAAGATAAACCAAGAGCGGCTGAAACCACCCCAACACCTAATTTTTTTTTCAATGACATTTTTTGTTCCTCCCATATCATTTTTATAATCTTTCTCCCTAGTCAACCGAAAAGGTTCCCGTAATACAGATATACCATGAATTGTGAAAATTTTATATTAAAAGAAGAAAATTCCTTATTGAGAAAATTATGTTATTATCTATCTCCTGTAAATAAAACGCCTCAAAAATAGAAATGCTAGATTTATAATTATCAAAACCTTTGCCAAAAACAATTTAATATTAACTGCCCTTTATAATTAGAATTATTTATTTCTTCAGGAGTATTTCAACACTTCAAAAGATACCATTTCCTGAACTTTTATAATTTTCAAACATCAAAATTAAATATGTTGAGATTTGCTATATAATGAAATCAAGCCATATGTAAGATGGTTTCCCTGTTACGAGTAATGAGATAGTTTGATTCACCTTTTATACATTGGCTGAAAAAGAACTTGTAGGGATTCCTACAAGTTCTTTTTGTTTTTCATTTTAAATAACCTACAATAGATCTTTAAAAGAAAATAAATATCTTAATTGAGGAAGTTTGTTATTGTGCCGTCTTCAACATGTTTTTTGAACTCTTTCCTATTAACCTTATTTGTTTGATACACTCTCTATACGGTGTTCAGCCGGGATACATGTAATTTTGACTTATAATTTGTATTTTATCTCCATTATCGTGTAACAAAAAGGTATTTTAATAATACTGTTGCGGATTATTTTTGATACCGTATTTTGTTACAGTAAATTCAACAGTTAGGATATTTCATATTTCCAAATAAAAAATGTAACAAAACACAATAAAAACAATATCTTTTGTTACATTAGTTGGCGTGTTATAATGAATTATCGTTAACTTTAAGAGAACAAAATTTACATATAGGAGGAGTTTAAGTGAACTTATCTCATGAAAAAAAACTAAAATTGATGATGCATACTGTTACTTTATTATCTTTCATCATTCTCATTTTTTTTAGCATTACAATTTTTTATATACCCTTAATTTTTTATTTCATATTCAAATCAAAAGAACTTCGTATAATTGCTATTGAAACAGCTGTTTATCAGCTATTCACTTGGATAATTGTATTGATTTGGAATAATTTTGTAATGAGAATTTTAATGTTTTCTATGTTCCATTCCGATATGAATGCAAGTAATATGTCAATGATATTGTGGACAGCCCCATTTTATATAATCCTAATTATTTTATTAGTTTTCGGGCCTCTTAAAGGAATTTTACATGTATTAAAAGGAAAAGATTTCCATTATCCTGTTATCTCCAAATGGATTAGCAAGTAAAAAATCAATAAAGAAGATTCCAGTAAATTATGGATTCTTCTTTATTTTGTATTTAGTATCTATTTATGAACTATAAACTCATATTTTGTGTTTTAATTCTAGTTGTGTTTATAATTAAGCTATTTTAATGAATTTGAAAGAATGACCTCTGCGTTTTCAATATATATTAGATTGCTACAAATATTAATTTTATAAGATAGAAGAAACCCAGACTCTTTGAAAAAGTTTAATCAAAATGTGTGGGTTTTCATTTTAGAATCCGTAATTTTTTATAAAAAAGATTAATCATTTTTCTGTGATCTTTCCTCCATTACAACGCCGTATCTTCATTTCTAGCTGACAGTTACTATTGAGGAGTTATCTATCACTCTTTATTTTATATATACTTTTCTTTAACTTAGGCTTCTTATGTAATCTTACTCTGGTTCCATTAATATCAAAATCAATCTTTACTTCCTCCAAAGACTCCATTTTCTCCTTATTTTCTTTTTCTATTCTATCTCTTTCTTCTTTTCTCTTAGTCGCTTTGGGGCCAATTACGAATAAAATTAAGAAAATACTTACCATTACAATAAACGTAGTCACTAGTACCCCCCCTTTGCCAAAATCTCGTACAACAAAAACCTTTTTAATTTATTCCTCCTTCTCCTTATATAAACCAAGATTATAAATGTCGCAGTAAGGCCGGTACTAACAATGTCATTACAAATATAAAAATCGAACTATATCTCAAACTTGAACTCCATTTTCCATATTTGGGATGTTCAAATTTCTTATAAAGCATACCTAATGCTAGAGATATTAAAAACATTAATACAGCTGTCCCTAAAATTATTGAAGTAATTAAGCCCACCATATTACTCATAAAGGTTTGAAAATCAAAAGAACGTGTTGTCAACATTAACACTGGTAGAATCCTTATTAATAGAATGAGAATAAACGAACCTACTCCAAAATATATAGATCTTTTTTTCCACTTTATATGTTTAAACCATAAAGAAGCTCCAAAAACTAATAATGAAATTAAAATTACTACAGAAAGAATAAGGAAAATAACATCAAAAAATGCAGGCACACTCGCATGAACTGCACCATCTACTTTATTTCCCCCATCTTTTATTACATCACTGCCGCCATTAAACAAAGAACCAAGCCAGTCTACAATCCAATCAGTCATCCACGAAATATCGAATGGTAAATCTTCGGTTTTTGTTTGCGCAGGAGCAACTGAGTTGAAAATTTTCAAATTCTCCTCCCCCTTCATTAAAAATTCCCCCCTTTACTTTAAGTATATAAATTTCCTTAACCAAAACTAAGAAAGTATTAAATCATCCTTGATTAAATAGAAGAACCACACTTATGAAAAGAAATTTCATTTGTTATATTTGTACACTCGCGTTTTGACAACTATCCGTTGCATTTAGCTTTGTCCCTATTTTGAAATAAGTAAAAAAGTACCCATCCAATTGTGATACACATAATAATTGGATGGGTACTTCATTACACATTCTTTATTCTATTTTTATTGATATAGACGAGGTTTATACATTTCATGGTGATACAAACTATAGTACCCAATTAAATAATTTTTAAATATTACTACGTAATTCAATCGATTTAAGAAAATAAAATTTCACAAACCTTTGATGATAGCTTCTTGGTTTATCGAATAGAACATATGTATAAAAAACGCAGCATAATATCGGTTTTTCTAACCTTGTAAATGACTTAATATATATCTTTGCGTATTTATGTCTTGGCGTTTTAATGCCGTTACTAATTCTCGATTAACATCTGATACAGGTAATGGTTCTCCATATATATCAAATAATCTTATACCCAACTTACTTAAAATCCGTATATTGTTAAGATTCCTATTCTCTTGTGTATAACTAATAATATTGCGTAAATTAATCCCAAAACTTATCATAAACTAACGCTCCCTCTTCAATGTAAATAGATATGGATATACTTCTATTTATTTTCGAGGAATCCCTTGAAGCTTAATAAGCCCTATATATTTCTCAATACCATAACAGTATAAGCCTCTCTTTTTCTACTATAGTGCTACGCCACCTCTTATAAGAAGTATTCAATAGACAACAGTTAATAAATCAAAAAAAGCATTAACGAAACTTGTATTGTCTTAACTATACTTTTTCAAATTTAAAAGCATGGACATCATTATAATTCAGAATATTCTGTATATTAATGAAAAAAATCGTAGTTAAATTTAATGTATCTATTTCCTGTTATTATCAGAATAAGCCTTTAAAGAGAAATGGGGGATATTATGACTGTTCAAGAAAAAAGTAATAAGCAATTGATGGAATTATTACATGAATGGTATGAAGAAATTCGTTTATATCATGTAAAAGAAGCAAAACAGATATATCTACAAGTAAAAGAACGTTTAAAGGAAATAGAAACAGACCAATATGTATCATTCTATTATTCCCTACTGAATTTTAGATATAAAGTCTTGGTAGATGGAATGAGTATTACAAAAGATTCTTTTAATCAAATAGAAAAACTCCCTAATATCAAAGAGGAATTTTCATTTTTAGCTTACTATTATTATTTCTTTAAGGCAATTCACTCTACAATTTTAGCAAATTATACTGAAGCGAAAACACACTATGAAAAGGCAGAAGAACTTTTAATTGATATACTTGATGATGTAGAAAAAGCCGAGTTTGAGTATAGATTTTCAACTTACTGTTATCAATCTTATCAACCATTTGAAGCGATTCAACATGTAGTAAAAGCCAAAGAAATATACCGGAATCATGGAGGCTATGAAATTAATATTGCTTTATGCGACAATGTATATGGACTGGCTTGTATAGATCTAAGAGAATTTGAACGAGCGGAAGAATGTCTCAATACGGTTATTGATGTTTGTAAGAAGTATGATGAAGAACAATTATTATTACGAGTACGATCCAATTTAGGCTGGTTATATAATATTCAAGATTTATATCCATTGGCGATTAGACAGAGTTCTGAAATTATAAATACCATACCGAACCATTTTAAAGCATTATTTGTCTTAGCAAGAGCATATTATAAATTAGAAGGCGTTGAAACAGCAAAAGCATATATCAAGCAAGGAATAAAGTATACAAATGAATCAGGAAATGAGGAATATAAGCATCGTTTCGCAGTTTTAAATGAACTAATCACAGAACTACCTAGAATTAAACTAGAAAAAGTAGTTACTGATGCAATTTCTTATTTTGAAAAAGAGGACATGTGGGATTGTGTAAAAGAATATGCAGAGATTTTAGCACTCCAATTTTACGATGCAAATAATCATGTTAAAGCGAGCAAATATTTCTATATTAGTAATAATGCTGATAAGAAACATTTGAGAAAAGGAGCGTTAAAGTAATGAAAAAAATAAAAAAAGTGTTATTAAGTATGGTAGTAGTAAGTGCATTAGCATGTAGCATGATTAGTTTAAATGTATCACAACACTCTTCGTTTAATGGTGGAGATACGCCAGCACCAACAAAACCGATTGTCTCTAGTGGAGTATCTATTGATTAACGTAATACATTTTTCTCGCTTTAAAAATCAGAAAATTCCGCCCCTTAATCTTTAAACAATGTTAAATAAATGGATAAAATATTGAACCCCTAGTCCGAAACATATTTGTTTCGGACTATTCACGTTCTTCTTTCAACTTTTCTATATAATCGTGAGTAGAATGAAAAATATTTAAAGATTCATTCATAGCGTGGTTCATGAATTCCCATTTAACCTTCAATGTCACAAGTGCTTAATTTCTTTTTTCGTTTTTTCTTAGTTTTCTTGATTCGATTATTTTTTTCACACACGTAAATAATCCTTAGCGCCTTCATTTTTTCCCCATCTCCTTTTTCAAAATAAAGAGGACACCAATTCTTAAAACACCTTTTATGGCTGCTTTAATGAATTAGTGTCCCCTAGTTTTTTAGCCGGACTATATCTTATTTCTTTTCATTTCCAAAAATGAAAATTCCTAAAAAATCCCTAACACATTTTTAACTTTTAATTAACTTGAAACATGTATTTTTTATAATTTTTATGCACCGATAAAATAAGCCCCATCATTATCATATTTGAAAATAGCGAACTCCCTCCATATGATAAAAAAGGTAGTGCAATTCCTTTTACCGGCATTATTCCAACAATCATACCAATGTTTTGGAAGATTTGTAGTGTTAAAACACTACTTGTCCCAGCACATAATAATGTACCAAACAGATTCTCTGCTGAATAAGCAATTATAGTTATTCGATATATAAGAAGTAACAGGACCAATACAACGATAGCTGCAATTATGAATCCACCTTCTTCAGCGATGGTAGCAAAAATAAAATCAGTATGTTTTTCAGGAATATATACACTACCTTGACCGAATCCTTTTCCATGTAATTCACCACTTCCAACAGCTAAAAGAGATTGTTGCGTTTGATATCCTTGATCTGCATTTTCAGCTGGATTTAGCCAACCTATAATGCGTGATTGTTGGTGCGGTTTTAACCTAGTAACTAATTCTTTAAAGAAAAAATCTGGATATTTTTTATATATAAATATTAATGTAGATAATATAGTTACCGGAATGACTGTACAAAATGCAATTAATTTCTTTTGAATCCCTGACATAAATAAAATACATGCAATAGATGCTGCGTATAAGAACACCATACCTGTATCTGGCTGACTGTATACTAAAGAAATAGGAGGAATTGAAACTAACATAATTTTTCCGACCAATATGAAATCAGTTTTATATGTCCGAATCATATATTTGGCGTTATGATTCACTACTAAATTGGCGACAAATATAATTAGTGCAATTTTGAAAAACTCCGATGGTTGAATTTGACCGATAACAGGAAATTGAAACCATCTTTTTGCTCCTAATTTAACGGGAGTAAACGTTGACTCCGGTAGTATTTTTAGTATAACAATTGCCACAGACCCAACAATATACAATGGCCAAGAGAACTTTTGCCATTGATCCCAATCAATACTTGCAACAAATATTAACAGTACAAAACCAATTATATAGTTCCTACCTTGCTGCAATGCAAAGTTTGTGCTTCCATACTGACCAGTTTGTTGACTACTATAAATTGCAGCGGTACTAATAATACAAAACATGCATAAAATTAAAATTAGTTTTGTATCTAGACTCCTTAATAATACTATTATTTTACTCATGAAACCCTCCTGTAGTACTCAATAAATTCCACGCTCCATAATAATTACTAGTACCCTTTTTATAAGATTTTTTGTTATTCAAATGAAAATTACATTATTATGTTATAACGCGAAATTTTATTTTATCTAAACTTTCTCTTAAGGTTTCACTTTAAATAGTTAAAGTAATAATAAGTAAATCTTAATTTTTCCTAAACTAAAATGAACAAGTCCTTATTATCCAGAATTACTTTTCTTCTTTAAAACTTCCTCATTTCCTTTCGTTCCAAATAACTGTTTAAAAGCAAAATCAATACGTAAATTTACTAATTTAGTGGATATGGATTTTCTCTCCCTGTCTATATTCTTATTGTACATAAAAAAAGGTAGTACATTTAAACAGGCTCTTACGTTACCTCACATAAGAGCCTGCCTACATTGACAAAAAATTAATGGTTCTGAGCAAAAACAATTGCAAGTGACATCGTTTTTGTCCAGAACCTTTCTTTTCATCTATTCTTTTTCTGGCCAAATTTTCGCATTTGGTTCTAATAACCACTTGTGTTCTTCCTCCATGATACGATCATTCCATGGGTTATTCTCAAGATGTCGAATCATCCAACAAAAATACATTGCATATCCAGGTGCCGTTGCTTGCGGGTGGTCTAGCTCACCTGGAATTGTAATAAAACTATTATGTACAACGCGATAAGCATCCTCCCCAACCATTGCACATCCAAATCCCTGTGGCTTGTTAAAGCGATAATAATATACCTCCGGTTGATCATGGTGATGCGGTGGGTAACTCGACCATCGCCCGGGATAAGAAATAACTTCTCCTACTACCATGTTAGAATATGCTGCATTATTATAGTCAAAAATTGTACGAATAACACGCTGCGCTGTTCCCTCCCATAATCCATCTCCAGCTACAACACTTTGACACTCATTCGGAGTATACAACTTTGACGCAAATTCTTGGTCATTATCTGTTTTTTGGACAAGCACTTCACTATCTGAAAGAGCAGTAATTGTAACCTTCACATTTTTAGCCACATGTAAACACCAAGGGTTTTCTTCAAAAACAGACTGCCTTTGAATAACTTTTTCCATTCCATCCCACTCTAAACGTATTGCCCCTTCTAGTAAAAGTACTGCCGTTTCATTCTTATTATCAAATAGCACCTCTTCTTTTCCATTAGACATCTTATATATGCCTATATCCATTAACATATCACTGCATTGACCGTTCATTTCTGTTAATACATTATACCCTTCATTTAATTCACCTAATTTTCCTAACACGGCTTTCTCCCCCTTTTAATTAATGGCTACTCTATCATTCTCTATCTTTGTCAGCTAACTAAATTATGAGTTCCTTCTATTATTTAATGAAGAAAGCTTTTCTGGTTATGCTTTGTTTTCACTTCCGAATATACGCATATGATTTTTAACGTTTTCGTATGCGGCCCTAATAACATCCTGGTGGTATGTAAAGTAATCTGAATACGGAGTATTTAGAACGGCAGTGTTAACCGCAGCAATTACATTCTGAAACGTCGCTGTTGCTACATTAATTTTTCGAACACCATGTTGAATACATTGCTTGAAATCCTCTGGACTAATGCCAGAGCCACCATGTAAAACGAGTGGGATATGAACTACCTCATTAATCTCTTGCAAGCGGTCTAATCGTAAATCAGGATCTCCATTGTACATACCGTGCGCATTTCCAATCGCAACAGCTAATGCATCAACGTCTGTTTCTTCTGCAAATCGTTTTGCTTCTGTGATACTTGTCAGCAACATCTCAATATCTTCTGATCCGTCCTCACTACCACCTACTCTGCCAATCTCAGCTTCTACCGTCGCTCCGTACTGTTTCGCAAGCGCTACAATTTCTATTGTCTTTTGGATATTCTCCTCTAACGGATAGTGAGAGCCATCAAACATAACCGAACTAAAACCAATTTCTAACGTCTCTTGAATCTTTTCAAATGTCATACCGTGATCAAAGTGAACTGCTACTGGAACAGTTGCTTTTTTCGCTGCAGCTACCATCAAAGGACCAATCATATGAATTGGCGAATGATTCAAACGAACTTCCGCAATTTGTAGAATAAGCGGCGAACTTAACTCTTCAGCTGCTTTGATAGCTCCCATGACCGTTTCCATATTAGCGACACTAAAAGCACCAACCCCATAATTCTCTTGATTTGCTTTTATTAAAAGATCTTTCATTTGAACTAATGGCATTACATACTCACCTATTTCAATATTATTTATTAAATTTAAAACCAACCTTCTCGTCTTTTTACTCCTTTTGTAAGAAGATTTGTTGATTGCCATATCATTAACTTAGGGATAATCTCAAAATGCGGAAATTACAGACCTGCTTTCTCTTGTATAAATTTTCGAGCTTTTAATGCGTATTCAAAAGGATTCGCTAAAGCTGGATCTTGCTCTGCTTCTACCACAAACCAACCCTTATAATCAGAGTTTGCAAGGATAGTAAACACTTCATCAAATCCAATTACGCCATCCCCAGGAACTGTAAATGCACCATTCTTCACTGCCTGCAAGAAGCTTAATTCGTTTTCCTTTACAGCATCTACTACTTCCTGGCGAATATCTTTTAAATGTACATGTTTAATACGAGGTAAATATTTTTTCAAAACATAAAGCGGCTCTTCTCCTGAAAAAACTAGATGACCTGTATCAAAAAGCAGTGATACAAGCTCTGGATCCGTCATATCCATTAACTTTTCAATTTCTGCCGTTGTTTGAACACCCGTACCCATATGATGATGGTATACAATATGTAGCCCCTTTTCCTGAGCTAATTTACCGAGGTGATGTAACCCATCTGCAAGCTTATTCCACTCTTCTTCTGTAAAAACGGGCTTGTTTTGAAATAGCGGTACATCCATTAAACCTTGAATACTATGTCCTTGCTCTGAAACAACGATGACTTTTGCACCCATATCATGCAAGAAATCTCTATGTTTAATAAATGCTTGTACCGTCTCTTCAAGCGGCTTCGTTGTCAAGAACGCACTAAACCATGCGCTAGCAATCTCCAGGTTTCGTAATTCCAATGATTTTTTCAATACAACTGTATTTCTCGGATATTTATTCCCTACTTCACTTCCATTAAATCCAGCTAGTGCCATCTCACTAATACATTGTTCAAACGTATTTTCTGCTCCTAGCTCCGGCATATCATCATTTGTCCAAGCAATTGGTGCAATCCCAAGCTTAATCGTGTTTTCTTTGAACATCCCCTTGTCTCTCCTCTTCGCTAAATGTTATAGAGTTTCGCTAAATTCTCCTATCTGTTCGTTAAAAAGAGAGCTTACTAAACAATATGCATGTAGATAAAAAGCTCTCTTTATGTCCTAATCTAATAAGATCTTGCCTTTTGCAAGTTACTTACTTTACTCTCATACGCAGCTTGTACACTTTGACTATTAGATACTTCTGCAACACCTACATGCCACCATGAATCGTATCCATTTGTCATTGTTTTTGGTAATACTTTAATATCAATCAATGTAGAAACTGTTTGTTTTTTCGCATCTATAAGCGCTTCCTGTAATTGTTCTATCGATGTAACACGATACGTTTTTACGCCATATCCAGCCGCGCTAGCTGCAAAATCAATTTTCATAATAGCCCCGTCTAATTTACGAGTTTGCTGGTTTCGGTAGCGAAACTCTGTTCCAAAGCTCCCCATTCCGTTGCCCATTTGTAAGTTATTAATGCAGCCAAATCCGGAGTTATCAAACAATAAGACGTTAATTTTTTTGTTTTCTTGAAGACTTGTGACAAGCTCAGAATGAAGCATTTGGTAACTGCCATCCCCTACCATTGCATATACTTCCTTCGATGGTTCAGCTAGCTTTGCACCCAGTGCGCCGGCAACCTCATAACCCATGCAAGAGTAACCATACTCCATGTGATATGTATTAGGTTTATTTGCTGCCCACATTCTTTGTAAATCACCCGGAAGACTTCCTGCCGCACCAACGATAATTGCATCTTCATCAAGTAATGTATTGATTTGTCCAATGACTGCAGTCTGTGTTAATTGTGTACCAAGTGCGTCTACATACTCATTTAAATTTTCATCGAAATGACCTTCTACTTCCGGCGTGAAACCTTGACCTGTAAAGCGAATATTATGTAGACGTGCTAATTCTGTTTCCCAAACCTCTTTTGCATCAGCGATTTCTACTGTGTAACTAGATTGATACTCAATTGCTTGTAGTTCATCTATTAGAGCCAGAAGTGCTTCTTTTGAATCAGCTATCACCTTCAATGCATCGAGCTTGTTCGCATGAAATTCTGAAATGTTGATGTTTAAAAACTCAACCTCTTCATTCTGAAACAATTGCTTAGATGCCGTTGTAAAATCAGTAAATCTCGTCCCGATTCCAATAACAAGATCCGCTTCCTTTGCAATTGTATTAGCTGCTAAATTTCCAGTTACTCCGATGCCGCCAAGATTATATGGATGATTGCTTTCAATCGCACTTTTCCCAGCTTGCGTTTCTCCAAATGGAATGCGGAATGCTTCAGCAAACTGTTTCAGTTCCTCTGCTGCCTCTGCGTACCTTACACCACCACCACAAATCATAATTGGCTTTTTCTTTTTCTTAATCATTTCCACCGCATCTGCTAAACTGGCTTTTGTAGGTAGACGACGTTCAATGCGATGAACACGCTTTTGGAAGAAGTAACTTGGAAAATCCCACGCTTCCCCTTGGACATCTTGTGGTAAACAAATTGTTACAGCTCCTGTATCTGCCGGATTCGTTAAAACACGCATGGCTTGAATCATAGCTGTCATCAATTGTTCAGGACGATTTATCCGGTCCCAGTACTTACTTACCGCTCGAAAAGCATCGTTCGTAGAAATAGATAAGTCATGTGTTTGTTCAATTTGTTGAAGAACAGGATCCGGTTGCCTCGTTGCAAATACATCACCTGGAAGTAGTAAAACGGGAATATTATTTGCAGAAGCAGTTGCAGCAGAGGTAATTATATTTGCTGATCCAGGACCAACAGAAGAAGTACATGCCATAATTTGTTTTCTATGTTTTTGTTTTGCAAAGGCCATTGCAGCATTTGCCATCCCTTGTTCATTTCTCCCTTGATATACTTCTAATTCCCCTGCATCTTCTTCTAAAGCTTGACCTAGGCCTACTACATTTCCATGACCAAAAATCGTAAAGATTCCCTTAATAAATTTTTGTTGTTCTCCATCAAACTCTACGTATTGCTGATTCAAAAATTTCACCAAAGCTTGCGCCGTCGTCATTCTAACAGTTTGCATATTGTTTGCTCCTTTCTATCTCTATCAGTCATTCTGCATATGAAAAAGGAGTATCAGGAATTGGGTAGACTCCTAATACTTCCTTCTTATGTTTTACTACTTCCGTTACTTTTGCCTACAAGCAACTAGAGAGATTCTACTTCTCTCTTAATGATTATTTTTCCCAGCGAGATGTAAGCATTTTCTTTCTAGTATAAAACTCAACGCCGTCAGTACCATTCGCATGAAGATCACCATAAAAAGAGTCTTTCCAGCCAGAGAACGGGAAGAATGCCATTGGCGCTGGTACCCCAACATTCACACCTAACATACCCGATTCAATTGTTTCACGGAATTGACGTACACTTGCCCCGCTATCTGTATAGATGCAAGCTCCATTTGCAAAGCGAGACTCATTCGCAATTTCAATCGCTTCATCTAATGATTTCACACGAACAATTGATAAAACAGGAGCAAAAATCTCATCTTGCCAGATTTTCATTTCTTTTGTAACATGGTCAAAAATTGTTGGGCCAACGAAGTATCCAGCTCCTTTTACAGCTGTATCTTCGCGTCCATCACGAACTAATGTAGCGCCCTGTTCTACACCTGAATCAATGTAACCAATTGTACGCTCTTTATGCTTATCACGAATAACTGGCCCTAAAAATACATCTTCATCAAGACCATTACCGATCACAATTTTATTTGCTTCTTCTACTAGTCTTCCAACTAATTGATCTGCAATTTCTTCTTCTACTGTTACAACAGAAGCTGCCATACAACGCTCACCAGCTGAACCGAATGCAGCACTAATAATTTGCTTTGTTGCTAGTTCAAGATTCGCATCATTTAATACAATGGAATGGTTTTTCGCACCCGCTAATGCTTGAACGCGTTTTAAGTTTTCTGTTCCTTTTTTGTATACATATTCTGCGACAGGCTGAGAACCTACAAATGAAATTGCCTTCACTAATTTATGTTCCAGAAGACCGTTTACTACATCGTGTGCGCCATTTACGATATTTAATACACCTTTAGGTAAACCAGCTTCTTCAGCTAATTCAGCTAATTTTGCCGCTAGAAGTGGCGTGCGCTCTGAAGGTTTTAACACAAATGTATTACCACAAGCAATCGCAAGTGGGAACATCCAGCATGGAACCATCATCGGGAAGTTAAAAGGTGTAATTCCGCCTATAACACCAATTGGGTAACGATACATACCAGACTCAATACCTGTCGCAATATCAGGAAGCTGTTTTCCCATCATTAATGTAGGAGCACCTGCAGCAAACTCCACGCACTCAATACCACGAAGAACTTCACCGTAAGCCTCGTTATAGCTTTTTCCGTTTTCAATCGTAATCAGTTTCGCTAACTCTTCCCAGTTATCTACTAGTAATTGTTGATATTTAAATAGAATACGAGCGCGTTTTGGAACAGCTGTTTTAGACCAAGATTTGAAAGCTTCATTTGCTGCTAATACAGCTTGTTCAACATCTACTTTTGTTGAAAGGGGTACCTGGGCGATTACTTCCCCTGTTGCTGGATTGTATACTGCTTCCATCTTAGTTGAAATAGATTCTACCCATTCGCCGCCAATGTAGTTTTTTACAATTTGTGCTATTTGTACTGTCATATTCATTCTCTCCCTTTTATGTAATGTAGAAGCGTCCAATAGGATACGCCCTTACTTAATTATTGGTTTATGAGGTTTCTATACAATTTCCTCAGCCGTTTCCATGAATGCAGAAATCTCTGCCCTTGTTGGCATTGCATCCGAACAACTATGTTTAGAAATAACAATGGAAGCAGAAGCGCCTCCTAATCGCATCGCCTGAGGAATTTCAAGCCCTTGCATTAAGCCATAAATAAACGCAGATGCATACGAGTCGCCAGCGCCAAACGTCTTTAATACCTTTGTTTTAAAGATACCGCCGCGGTGCGATTGGCCGTCTCTCGTATAAGCGATTGAACCATCCCCGCCATGCTTAATTACGACGATTTTTGCATGATGAGAAAACCATCTTTCAGCCGTAACTTGATCATTAGATTGTTCGTAGTTTAATAGTTTTTCCATCATATCGAATTCTTCACGCGTTCCAATAATGACATCAGATTTTTCAGCCGCTAGATTGTAATACACAGCCGTTTCAGCTTCTGAATGCCATGTATAAGGGCGGTAATCCACATCAAAAAATATGACTACATCGTGCTTACGCGCATATTCTAGCGCTAAAAATACCGCCTCGCGAGAAGGACTTTTCGCTAAAGCTGTTCCTGAAATTAAGAGAGCCTTTGATTGTTTAATATAGTCCTCAGATACTTCTGTTGGATCAAAATTTAAATCGGCGACATTGTCGCGGTACATTAAAATACTACAATCTTCAGGGCTTTTAATTTCTGTAAAAGCTAAACCTGTCACTGCACCAGTGCGATCAATACGTATATGGTCCGTATTAATATTGTTATCCTTTAAGTACCCTGTAATAAATCGGCCCATTTGATCATCGGACACTTTACCGATAAATCCTGTTTGTAAGCCAAGGCGTGCCGCACCAATCGCAATATTCGCAGGAGAACCTCCCACATACTTAGTAAATGTTCTTGTTTCTTCCATAGGACGTTGTGTTTCATTGGCATTTAAATCAACGCATAAACGTCCAACTGCAATTAAGTCTAATGGACAATCTTCTTTAAAAATAAGTGGATTCATTGTTACTACCTCCTATGCTTTATGAAAGAGTGAATGATATGGTTCATATTTTTATAAACCTAATATTCTTAACTCTTTATCTTTCTAGAAGTAAGCGCTCTCTTTATTGGTTTAACGCAGGCTGTTTATGTTCGATTTGAACAGGTTTTCCTGTTAGTAAAGATTCCTTCGCAGCTTTCGCAATTTGTTCTGCTTGTAACCCATCATTACCACTGCAAATAACAGCTTGTCCTTCTATAATTGACTTTGTAAATTGTGTTACTTCCTCAATGTAAGCCTGCGTATAGCGCTCTAAGAAGAAATAAAGTGGCTTGTCTTTTACAACACCTTCTGTTTTTGAAACTTGTACTGTTGTCGGGCAGCAATTATCCGCAGCGACCGCTCCTTTTTCACCAAACACTTCAAGACGCTGGTCATATCCATAAACAGCTTGGCGGCTATTATCAATTACCCCTAAAGCTCCATTCGCAAATTTTAATGTGACAATCGCTGTATCAACATCATTTACCTCCTGAATGGATGGATCAATTAATGTTGTTCCATATGCAAATACTTCAACAACTTCACTATTCATTACATAACGAGCCATATCAAAATCATGAATCATCATATCCATAAACAATCCACCTGAAGAGCGAACATACTCTATACTTGGTGGTTGTGGATCTCTAGACGTAATTTTTAAAATATGTGGGTGTCCCACTTCTCCTTGTTGAATAAGATCATAGACTTTTCTGAAGTTAGGGTCGAAACGACGATTAAAACCTACTTGAAGAGATACTCCTTGTTCTTTTACTACTTCTAATGCATCTAATGTTTCTTCTACTGAGAAACTAACAGGCTTTTCACAGAAAATATGTTTTTTCGCAAGAGCCGCTTCTTTAATAATTTGCGCATGTGTATTTGTTGGTGAACAAATGAATACAGCATCAATTTCTGCATCTGCTAATAAATCCTGATAGTTTGTAGTCAGAGTGGAAATCCCTTTATCCTCGGCCCACTTTTCTAGATGACTAATCACTACATCTGAAACCGCTTTAATTTTTACTTGTGGCATAAGCTGCAGATTATCAACATGCAGTTTCCCAATTCGTCCAGCCCCAATAATTCCAATCGTTATAACATTCATATGATTTCTCCCTCTTTATTTAAATTTAAGAAACAAAATGAAAGTCTATAAGGTTTAGCACATCAAATTAAGTTAAGCGCTTTCCCTATTTTTCTTCATTATACACACTTGATTCTAAATTGAAAACATTTTTATTTTTTTGAATACTTTTCTTTTTATTCGAATTTCAAATTTCGCAAGTAAACGTACTACGTCCATATACAAATTAATAATTAGAAACAAATAATCTAAACCGCTACAAAAATAATCTTTTAAAATACTGATATAACAAGGGAAGATAAGCCTTTTAAATAGTAAACCCCATCTATAAGGTATTCCTTTCTTTTCATACTCATTATTATTTTATTGTCCAATAAGTAAATAGGATGCCCTTATAAAAGAAAGTTGTAAATTGTCAAAAAATTTCATTGACGACCCTATTATGTAAGCGTATACTTTTTTATCAAAAAGAATTAAGCGCTTAACCAAAAAACTTATCGGTGGTGGGAGAATGAACGCAATGAGTTCAAACAAAACATTTATGGACAAGATTGGTATTCCTTCTAATTTAACTTGGGGATACATAGGGATTATTGTTTTTATGATTGGGGATGGTTTAGAACAAGGATGGTTATCCCCTTATCTCGTTGAGAAAGGCCTAACGCTAGAACATGCTGCTTTTCTGTTTACGATTTACGGAATTACTGTATCTGCTTCTTCTTGGTTTTCGGGGGTATTTGTACAAATGTGGGGACCAAGAAAGGTAATGACATTTGGTTTAGTATCATTCATTTTAGGCTCCATTGGGTTCATAGGTATAGGCATTCAACATATGAATTATCCGGTAATAATAATTTGCTACGCTCTACGAGGATTTGGGTATCCCTTATTTGCTTATTCTTTCCTAGTTTGGGTATCTTACAGTACTCCACAGCAAATGCTCTCAAGGGCGGTTGGCTGGTTCTGGTTCGTATTCCAGCTTGGGCTTAGTGTTATTGGAGCCTTTTATTCTAGCTATATGGTTCCTAAGATTGGGGAAATCGCTACTTTATGGAGCGCCTTAATTTTTGTTGTCGTCGGGGGATTATTCTCAATTGTTGTAAATAAGGACAGATTTAAAGCACAAACCGTAAGCGCTAACAAATCAAGCGAATTACTAAAAGGCATTACCATCGCATTTGAGAATCCTAAAGTTGGTATTGGTGGTATTGTTAAAATTATAAACTCGGCCGCTCAGTTTGGATTTGTTGTTTTCCTGCCTACTTATATGATGAAATATAATTTTACTATGACTGAATGGCTACAAATTTGGGGTACTCTATTCTTTGTAAATATGGTGTTTAATATTATTTTTGGTATTGTTGGAGACAAGTTTGGCTGGGTAAATACGATTAAATGGTTCGGAGGAGTCGGTTGCGGAATTGTAACTCTTGCAATCTATTATGTACCACAAATGGTGGGACATAATTATTGGGCTATATTATTTGTTGCCTGTTGCTACGGAGCAACACTTGCCGGTTATGTACCGCTTACAGCATTAGTCCCATCTTTATCTCCTGAAAATAAAGGAGCTGCAATGTCTGTCTTAAATTTAGGGTCAGGATTATCAGCATTTGTTGGGCCATTAGTAGTAACTGCATTCATCGGTCCATTAGGGGTAGGCGGCGTGATGTGGATCTTTGCTGGCTTGTACTTCTTTGGCGCATTTTTAACTCATTTCCTTACTATTCCAAAGGAAAATGAGATGAAGCAGGATTTAAATACAAAAAGCGGCGAGCAATTCTCAGTTTAAACTCTAATTATAAAGAAGGTCATCATAACTGTACATAGTTACGATGACCTTCTTTTCGTTACATTCAAGTAGGCTATTAAAAAAGTTTTCATGTAATATCCTTTACTGAGGACCTCTCTACTAACTGAGGAATAATTGTAATTTTTTGCTTAGCATGCTCCTTCATTTCCATCGTTTTTAGCAGTTGTTCAAACGTACAGGTCGCCATTTGTGTAATCGGCTGTTCAATTGTTGTTAACCCTGGATCTGCAATCTCAGCATAGATTGTATTATCAAATCCGATAATTGATAAATCTTCCGGAATCGAAAGTCCTTGTTTTCTTGCTTCATTCATTAGGCATATAGCAATCAAATCTGTACAAGCAAAAACCGCGGTAGGTCTGTTAGGTAAATTAAGTAACTCTTTACTTGCACGTTTGCTATCTTCAACTGTCGAATAGCAGCTAATGATAGCATCATCATCTAATGAAACCCCTAAATCCGTAAGAGCTTGCTTAAAACCATTCAGTCTTCCTACGCTACTTTTTCTATCCTTCTCCATCATAATTGTTAAAGATGTATGGCCTTTCTGCGTTAGATAATTCCCAGCTAGATAGCCTCCCCTCATATCATCAGTTGTCACAACATGCGTTGTGATGGAAGGATGATCTACGGTGAATAAAACAAGAGGCAAATCTCGATTCACGATTTTTTTAACAAGTTTATAATCATTTAGTTCCGTTGCAATAATAATGCCATCTACTTGCTTTTTAAATAATAAATCAATGTACTCGTGCTCACGTTTTGTTTGATGATCTGTACTACATAAAATGAGTGTATACCCGGATTCTCGTGCACTATTTTCAAAAGCTCTTGCTACTTCTGCAAAAAATGGGTTTGAGATATCTGGGACAAGTACCCCAATCGTATATGTTTTTTTACCTGTTAACGCTGCTGCTACACTACTTGGCTGGTAATCTAATTCATCCATTACCTGATTTACTTTGTTTATTGTTTTTTCACTAATACGCCCAGTTTGATTAATTACCTTGGATACAGTTGCTATTGATACACCTGCTTTTTCCGCAACATCATAAATTGTTGGTTTCACTTTAATTGTCCCTTCTTAATCATCTTTTTCTATATTTTATCATAAATAGATTTCGCTTCTTGGTATCCAAACGGAAATCTTTTAAAATTTGTAAGCACTTGTATATTCAGGCTTAGTTCTCTCAATTACATACACCTCATTCCAAGTAGATATTTCAACTTATAATGACTCTGTATGGATAACTTTTTACGAACAGCATACTTCGATCAGAAGTAAAAAAATTATATTCTGATCAGTTTTTCGAATGTAAACAACAATTCAGCAATTTTACGATTAGTAATATAGCAATTATGCTCTTTAAATAGTTTATTTGCTTTGTTACAACCTGGACTTCGTTGGCTGGCCATAATTACTTCACACCTTCCCCTTATTCAATTGTTTGCCTTTATTCTCTATACACTCAATATATATGAGAGTTATCCGTATTCACTTCATGGAAATATGTTTTCTCAAAACGAATAATAGTCAATGGTATTTTAAATCTTCACATACAAGGCTCATTACAAACAGAGCTTATATGAACTTTGATATTATCTTTTTACACCACCTCGCATATAAAAACCCCTACAACATGTGCAGAGGTTCGATAAAAACTTTTTAATTAAATGATATTTTCACAATTGTTACGGACATAGCGTGTGACCAACAATGATATTAGAAAGTTGAATAGTTCCAACAACAGCTCTCTGATCGCATGTAACCAAACGATTGCAAAAATTTATAGTTTGAGATCCTGATACACCAAAATTAATTAGTTTAACTAAATTACAGTCCAAATTTTTTAGTACATTAATCTTTTCAGTACTACTAGCAATTATTTCATTTACACATATACTACCTTTAGAACAAATATATGCTATATGGCTATTATCTGTAGCTGTATGATTACATACCGTCCCAGTAATTGCTCCACCACATTCAGAGGTAACTGCTATATTTGCTAAATACGGAATACAGCCTATTATCCTAACATTCTGACAGACACCCTTTACTGGACCACACTTGGTATCACAACATATTTCTTCATCCTCTATCACTATATATAAGCAATCTGTCGTGTATAAAAATCGATAAATTTATCTATTCTGTTTTCACGGTTATCAGCATTGTCATCAATTATTTCATTTTCTTGATATTCTAAGTCCATCACAAACAACCCTTTCATGTATATGATATTTGTATCTATCCCATATACATAATAAACAACAATAAAAAAATGAGTCTGTACGCCTATATATTCAAATATTAATAATTTGTCCATTCCAAAGCATATTCTAAATCTGAAATCATTTCAGATTATATTTTAATTTCCTCTTCTTCGGCTGTTTCTTTAGCTTGTTTGATGCTTTTCAATGACTGTTTATACTCTTTAATTAATGCTTTCATTACCTCATTGCAAAATAAAAAAGGACATCAACTGCTATAAAGAATCAGTGCCTTCACGCTTTTATTCCCGGACTACTTAATCTTGTTCTCTATCTTCTTTAATGGATCCTAAAATTGCTAAAAATAAATTTGCTTTATCTATAATAAGATGATTTCTGATTGCTAAAATTATCATCAATGGAAATACAATGCTCGGAATTAGCATTATGTTCATATTACTGTTTCCTACAATGTCTATAATTGTTTTAACATAATTTATATTCGTTCCACCAACCTTACTGGAAATTTGCGCTAATTGTGCCGTGGTAGCTATTAATATCGTTACTATAATCCCGATAAAAGTAGCAAAAATGGTGTAAATTTGATAATTAATTTTTATAGTATCAATATAAGAAACTAACATAGAATAATAAAGGTTTAACTGCTTCTTATCACTGATTTCTGAGTCTATATATTCTTTAAACTTCTCCATTTCTCCAAGGTTATTACCCTTTTTAAAACTTGTATACTCCTCATTTAAGTAACTATAAATACTACGACTTTTTTCTATACCACGCATTCTTGCTTCCTCTTGAATACTTGTATTACTACTATTCTTTTGAACTTGCTCATTTGCATTAACCTCAGACAAAAAAGATTCCTCCTATCATCAATATAAATATCCGTATATAATTTAATATTAATATAAAGATATCAATTAAAACAACTCATAATAATCATCTGGCGCAATTTCTTTTGGGAATTTATTAATTACCTTTGCTTCATTTGATATATAAACAATAATATATGTATAACACACCTTAGAATTGAATCTCTTAATATAAGCCTTTTCAAAATCAAATATTGTTAGTTACTCAGGCATTATAATCACACCAAACCCTTACTTCTTGGAATTACTTTTTGTTTTTCAGCTTGATCATATACTAGTAAAATTGCTTACTGGGGTTTCCGTTTAAGTATTTTCAAAATGTTCCCTACAGAAATACCAAATTTCCACACCTCTCGAAAATCATTAATCTATTGGATGCTCCACCCATGATTAAATTTCTCTCGCATAATATAATCTGCTTCATTTTGACTTAAGCTTCTTTTCGATATTTAGCTAATACTTGTTCTAAACGTTTACGTTCACCTTAGGCGCATTCTTTTCTAAAGCTATTTCCATTGATTTGAGAACAAGTTGTACATTCAAATCTTCAATCCCCGCATTATTCCCTTCAGCCACAAATGGTTTACTAACTCCAAAGTTTGCTCGTTGAATGCTATTGGATTTTCTTCTACTACTTTTCTATCACTTGAGCAGCTTGCTGCTTCTTTTTCCTTCATATCAAAAGCCTTTAAGCTAATTTTTCTCACTTTAGGTTAGAGCTATCTTGTTAGTTTATTAGGCATAGATCCTTTTTTCTTATCCAATATTTCTGACCTTTAAATCTGACCATTTCCACGAATCACATATTATGAATTCATTTATAAATCACCCTTACAAATAAAAAAATAAGAAGATCCATGCGAATAAACGCTTTAGAATCTTCCTATTTCTCCATATACACCCTTAAAAATAGTTGGCTTATTGCTTTGTATTAGATAATCCCTTTTTTCAATAAACTTACATAACTATTATCTCCAATGATGACATGATCTAGAAGAGGTATACCAATAATGTTTCCACATTCTTTTAATCTCTTCGTTACTTCAACATCTTCATGAGACTCCATACTATGTCCTGATGGATGGTTATGAAAACATACAATTGAAGATGCATTGTTTAATATTGCCGTGCGGAAGGTTTCCCTTGGATGGACTAACGATGAATCAACAGTTCCTTCGAACACAATGCTACAGCCAATAATTTCATTCTTTGTGTTTAAGTTAAATACACCAAAAATTTCATTAGGTCTTGATTCTATATCAAATATAATCTGTGCAAACCGTACAGCATCCGCTGGACAAGTGATTTTCTTTTTCTCAATATCATAAATACGATTACTGTCTTTTACCAACTTTACAGATTGAACCATAATTTTCTTACCCATGTCCTTCTCCCTTCGAAATAAAAAAGACGAGACTTCTCCTCTCATCTTTTTTCAACTTCTTTTGTATTTTGAAATTCAAAATTCTTACTTCCCCACTACAATTCTTAATAATTTAAGATAATCTATCACATCCTTGTTAGTTGATTACTTGTCCTATTCCTACAACGCAAAAAACCTTCCAGGAATACATTCGTATTACAAATTAGCGTATGTGTTTTATACACTTCTTTGTAATGAATCGTAAACCCGAAAGGTTTGTGGTTATTTAGGAATGATTAAAAAGGAAAAATTTCTTAATGTTATTATATAATATACTAAACATTCCTTCAATCCCATATTTCTCAAAATTACATTTTCATGGAAAGAACAAAGTATTCAACTTTGAATCTAAAAATTAAAATAGCCATCTTCCTATAAACTAAATCAAGATAATTAATAGTAATTAACAACTGTTTACTACTTTTAATGATAAGACGGTTAAAAACAATGAAACTGTTTAAAAATCTAATGTTTTTAATTAAATAATTTGATTAAAACTGCAATTTTTCTTGCAGAATCAGTTTCAATGATTCCATGGCTAGCTTATCTTTCGAGTCCCTTGTGTCAAGTTCACCTTTAAATGCTTTAGATAGGATAGATTGTTTTAATTCTTCTAAATCGTTCTTAGAAGGTAACATTTTAAAAATTGATTCTTCTTTTTCTAATAACTTCTCTAAATGAATTACAATTTCTTTTTGTTCTTCTATTGGAGGTAATTTAATCGGTAAACTATTTGCATTTTTTTTATTCAAATAAGCAATAGTTGTTGAAGTTGCTATTCCTTGCATGTATTTTTCCAAAGTTCGAATTTGATACATCAAAAATTTCGGATCGATTATTTTATTTGGTAAGAATGCATGTAATTGTTGATTAATAACCATAGGGTTTTGTACAACCGCAGAAATACCAAACCTACCTACACATGTCATTATCACACTATTACAAGGAATAATCTTGGCTTTTACATGTTTTATTTCTGCTTCTGTTAATCCCAATCCGCTTTTACTTGTACAAACAGTTTCAGATATAATATCAGGAATTGTAATCCATGGAATGTCACCACTAAATGATTTGGGTTTATCTCTTCCTGGTACAATACATTCACAAATAAAGCCTACTGGTAGTTCAATCCAATTATCAGGAAATTCTCCAGTTCTTTTTAGATCATTCTCTATAGAATAATTAGAAAAACTATATTTCTTTAACTCTTGTTTAGAGCCTATTTGTAATTTTCTTTCTGCATGAAACTGCTCAAATTCTTTTTGTGCATAATATAAATTATTTTTTCTCCAACTAGATGTTAATTCTCCATTAAAAGCCTTTTCTAATATCGCTGCTCGACGAAGTTGAAATGTTTCTTTTGCATCTTCAATCAACTTCCTTGCATGTTCAATTTTTATTAATAAATCATTAGATTTAACGATTATATTTTTTTGTTCTGCAATGGGGGGTAAAGGTATAAATAAATTTTTCAACCCTTTTGTATTAACATTGGCTCTAGTTGTCCCTTTGCTATTCTGTTCTATTTGCTTCCAATAGAGAGAAGTTTTCATAAATAGAGCTAAATAATCTGCTAATAAAAGGTTATTAGGAACAAGTCTAATTAAGTATGATGCAAAAACTGAATCCTCCGGGTTTTTGATTATTTGCGATTTACCAACAGAACCCATCCTAGCTACAACAATATCATTATGATTAAGTTTATACTTTAAAAAATTTTCTTTAGAAATTTTACAGAATGGAACGCCTTCCCAATTGATTTTTTCATCCAGGTCTGTAATCCTCAAAAAATGTGGCCCTATTTTTTCATGAGTTGCACTCTCTGTATATCCATACTGAAGATGATCAAGTAATCCCTCCAACTTCACCCACCCCCAACCTTCTGGCAAGTTATAAGGCTGCTTATCTTCTGGAACTGTCGCTTTTTCTAACACCTCGTTCATTGTCTTCAATTTTTTCTTAATTACCATCTTTTTTCACCTCGATCACTTGTAACTCATCTACAACCTCTTGTAGTAATCCCATGGCTTGTGAAAGTTTTGAAATAACCTCTTCTGCAGATTCAATTGGATCCGGTAAGTTATCATAAGTTGATAAAGACTTGTCTGCAATTAAACCAATATCTAAACTGTCATCTTTTTTCATAATTTCTTCATGTGTAAACCTATTAAAACGTTCATCATTTATTTCTTCTCGATTTTCAGCACGGTATGCTTTTATAAAATCTTCAAAATGCTTATGTGTTAATAGTGTTCGCTTACCAAATGACGGCATATTTGTACGTAAGTCATACACCCACACGTCTTTTGTATTATCTTTGTCCGTTATGCCACGATCAAAGAATAAAACATTAGTTTTTACACCCTGCGCATAGAAAATACCAGTTGGTAAACGAAGAATTGTATGTAGGTTACACTTCTCCATTAAATCACGACGAATTTGAGCACCAGCGCCACCTTCAAATAACACGTTATCAGGTAAAACAACAGCTGCACGTGCATTTCCATCTGTTTTTAATGAGTTATAAATTAACTGTAAGAAGTTTAGCTGTTTATTCGATGTTTCAAATGTTAAATCATCACGTGTTGCACGTTCTCCGCCTTTTTTCATACCAAATGGTGGATTTGTTAATACAACATCAAAGTTTTTCATCCACTTACCATTGGCAGATAACGTATCACCTTGCTCTAGTGGACCTTCAATGTCATGTAATAAAGCATTCATGAGAGCTAATCGGTGAGTATCTTTTACAAGTTCCATACCAGTAAATGCTTCATTCTTTTGGAACTTTGCTTGATCTGGTGATAATTCAAAATAATCATCTGTTTTTTCTTTTAAATAGCGATCAGCCGCAATCATAAAACCAAATGTTCCTGCTGCCGGGTCATTTAATTTTTCACCTGGTTTTGGATCCATTAACTCCACCATTACATCAATTAGTACACGTGGCGTAAAGTATTGTCCTGCACCAGATTTTTTCTCACTGGCATTTTTCTCAAGAAGTCCCTCATATAAATCACCAAGTCCTTCTTCTTTCGCATTATACCAATCTAATTCATCAATAGACTTTATTAATTTTTCTAAGTTCTTCGGTTCATCGATGCTTGTAGCCGCACCACTGTAGATCGCTCGTAAACGCTCATTTTCTGTCTCTGAAGAACCTAGTTTTAATAGTAATGCTTGATAGAATTCTTTTAACTCAATACCTTCTTTAGATAGTAAATCATCCCAACGATACCCTTCTGGAATAACACTCTCTGTTTCTTGCTCTTTCATCATTTTTAAGAACAAAATATATGTCAATTCAGTTACATATTGTTGATATGTAATCCCGTCATCACGTAATACATTTGCTAATCCCCATAGTTTTGAAACAATCTCGTTGTTATTCATAATCTTCCTCCTAAAATAAAACACTGCCTATTATTATACCTTTTTTTTATTCAAATCAAAAGGAGCTCAATAACAGAGCTCCCTTGTCCATTAACTAGCATAAAGACCTTCATTGATAGCATACACAAGTTGATTTACTTCTTCTTCACCTAGATCTTTTTTCAGCCTTGTATACCCGCCTTGACTTTTAAATGGTTCTTCTGAAAAAGCATCCTCCGGTGTAGGTGCTAACACTGGGAATTTCAATAATTGTGTTTCGATACGCTGTAGCCATTTTTTCTGTCTAGGCGTCCAATCGTGCATCTCATATACTTTCCTCATCGCATTTTTCACTCGTGCTTCTTGGTCAACCAATGCTTCACCAAGTGCCGCTTGTCGAATAAAGCTAATAATATCCGCTGCAATTTCTTCATTCTTCGCTTGCTTCCAAGCATTTCTCAAATCATTTTCTTTATATCCTTCCGTACTCAATTGCACAATAATATTACGGAGGTCATCTTTCGTTAAGTCTTTAGGACGCTGACAAATAATTTGGAGTGCAGGTATTGTATTCATATTCTCCCGAATATATTGTACAAAACCATCTAGATAATCGACTGGCCTTGTTTTTCCTTCCCCATATCCACGATTTACAGACGTAACCTGATCTTCATGCTTCGAAATTACTTGAAGTTCCTTTTGCGTTCTATAATTTTCTAGATAATCAAATAAACGACTATTTGTCTCCACTTGATTTTGCGTATAATCTTGAATGTCATGTGCAAAGTCATCAACTGTCGTACCTTTTGATAGTTGTTCAAATTCTTTCTTTGCGGTTTCATCTAGCTTTTGTTTTTTACGTTGAATTTTTGCAACTAACTGATCTAAGAAGTGCTTTGCTTCATCCTTTGTCTCTGATTGAATATACGCTTCTTTTAAATCACCAATTGATACATTTTGCTTTTTCACAACAGGTTTCATATCTGTATACTTTTGTAGTTGATGATAAATACCAACTGCATCAAAAATACGAAATACTTCTTTATTGATGTCAGGACATAATCTTGTTGCACGGCCCAACATTTGATCGTATAAAATACGTGATTTAATACGACGTAAAAAGACGATATTTGTAATCGACGGTACATCAATTCCTGTCGTTAAGAGATCTACTGTTACAACGATATTTGGTAATTTTTCATTTTTAAAGCGTTTAATCATTTCATTCGGACGATAAATAGAGCCTGTGATTTTTACAATCGCATCATCTGATACTATATCTCCTCGCTCCTCAAATGCTTCTTTTAATAGACGTACAATTGAGTCAGCATGTCGATCTGTCGCAGCAAAAATCAATGTTTTTTCATCACTTTCAGGATCGATGTAGTCTGTTAATTTCGTTAAAACTGCTCGATTAAACCCATCCGAAATAACTCTCTTATTGAAATGTTCCACTTCAAATTTCAATTCATCTTCCAATTGTTCTAAAATGATTTCACCCTCGTCAGGGTCATACAGTTCAATCTCTTCACCTTGGTTAAATGTAATACCATTTTCCTTAAGTTCTGTTTCAAATAAGTACGGAGGTTCATGATCTACTAAGTAACCATCTAATACAGCCTCAGTATAAGAATATTTATAAATCGGATTTCCAAAAATCTCCGTTGTATGTAATGCTGGTGTTGCAGTTAATCCTAAAACCGCTGCATCAAAATAATCAATAACTCGTCGGTACTGACTCACATAATCATTTTGATTACGGAATAATAGTTCATCTTCTGTCATTTCTTTATCACTTGTATAACCTCTGTGTGCTTCATCGACAATAATAAAATCATATTGTCCAACAGAAGGAAGTTTTTCTCCATCATTATAGAATAAGCGTCGAACCATCCCTTGAACCGTTGCGATTTGAACTTTTGTTTCAACATCAGGTGTCATATCTTCTAAAGTTTTAACATCATAAATAGATGAAAACGGTAAACCATTCTCCATTTTAGAATCTTTTAATGCGTCTTCTGTTTGTTGTCCTAATGAATTACGATCTACTAAGAAAAGAATACGACGACATTTTTTCGCTTTAATTAAACGATACATAAGTGCAATTGCTGTACGAGTCTTACCTGTTCCTGTTGCCATTGCAACCAGCATTTTACGCGCACCTTCTATTAATGCATTTTCAACAGATAATACCGCTTTTTGTTGATACTCACGTAAACTAAACTTTGTAATATCATCCTCTTTTAAGCGCTTATCAGCTTCTTCATTATTCACATCTAATAAAAGTTTTAAATCCTCTGGTGAATGCCACCCTTCAATTGCGTGAGCTCGTTTTGTTTGGTGACGTGTATCCCAAAACCAAATCCCAGATTGATCTTCCAATTGTCGAAGGAACGGACGACCATTTGAAGCATAAACAAATGGCACTTTATATTCACCATTTGGAGGTAACAGTTGAATACCCTCTATTTGTCTAACATTACGTGCATAATCCTTCGCTTGACTATCAAGAGCTGCCGGAATGTCACGGTGTTTTGCTTTCGCTTCAACTACAGCTACTAACTGCTCACCGATAAATAATGCGTAGTCAGCATATTGACTACCAACTTTCCATTCAGCAATCGCCATGTTTCTATTTTTTTCAGGCATTGTTTTATAATTTTTAAAGTTAATAGTTTTTGAATCAACTTCCCAACCAACTGCACGTAATTTATCATCAATTAATATACGTGTTTGTTCTTCTGACATTTGATATTTACGTAAATGCTTACGCGATTTTTCTTTACGTTGAACACGAAGTTCTTTTTCTACTTCACGATCCGAAATGACTTCCAATTGTTTTTCTAAGGCTTTTTCTTTCTTATCAATCTCTGCTTGTAGTTGTTTGATTTTTTCTTGTAATGCAGAAGAATCGGCTTCATCAATTGGAGGAACATAACTTGGCGCACTAAACTCCCAGTCTACGTAAACCTCCATAAACCAAATAGAAACTTGATAAGCTAATGCTAGCAGTTGCTTTGCTTCTTCTGCTGTTCCATAACTACCATCGTGAGCAGCTTTATTTCCCTTTTTACGAAGTAAGTGGAAAATCTCTAACATTTCTGGTTCTGCTAAACCTTCCCGCTGAATTGCATTTAATCTCTCAATCTGATTGGTACCCTGTAGTTCTTTAATATTGTCAGAAGCAAGTACAGATTTTGCAATTGTTTCTCCAAGTAAACGCAATTTACTGATCGTTGTGTTTGAGTCAATATATACATTACGCTCAGCACTTTCACCAATCTTCGCCAACACTTCCCATTCACCTTTAAAAAATGAAAAGTTACTCATCCCATCACCACTTTACAAGTAAATTATCATATTTATATACAACTATATCAATAAATATTATACTTATCTTTACAATATAATACAATTATATACTATTAGTGACATTCAATTGTATCTTTATTTATACACTATAAATGCATATACAAAAATAATATAATTTTAATTATAAGGGGGCATACAAATTGGGCGATATTAAAATATTCCGTTTAAATGAAAATAATGTAGAAGAATTAGTTGGGCAAGCACTAGCGGTCGAAAAATCATTACAAACTATAATAGAACGACACCTAGATACATTTTTAGGAATACGTTTTCTAGCCTCTGAGTATAGCACAGGTAAAAAACACGCAGGTAGAATAGACACATTAGGCATAGATGAAAATAATTCACCTGTAATCATCGAGTATAAACGTTCAGTAAACGAGAATGTTATAAACCAAGGATTATTCTATTTAGATTGGCTACTAGACCATAAGGCAGAATTTGAATTGATGGTGATGCGTAGATTCGGAGAGGAGGTCTCTAATGCTATCGACTGGAGTAGTCCACGTTTATTGTGTATAGCAGGTGGTTTTACTAAGTACGATGAACACGCAGTAGAACAAATTAACAGGAATATTGAACTATACGTTTATAAGCACTATGAAGACGGGCTACTGTTACTTGACTTGGTTAATGCTACAACTGCTCAAACTGTACATATTAATGATGATACAACTGCTCTGACTACTAACAGAAATACAAAAGTTAAAACCGTCTCAGATTACCTTGAGCAATCAAATAGAAATTTAATTGATAGATTTGAAGCACTAAAATTGTACATGTTGGCATTAGGTGACGACGTTCAAGTAAAAATATTAAAACATTATATAGCTTTTAAAAGGATTAAAAACTTTGCATGCCTAGAAGTACACCCCCAAAGCGATAAGATCTTATTGTATTTAAAGGTGGATCCGAAACATGTAGAGCTACAGAGTGGTTTTACTCGCGATGTTAATAATATAGGACATTATGGTACGGGAGATTTAGAAGTTATTATTACAAGTGACAAAGATATCGAAAAGGCTAAACACTTTATTAATATGAGTTATGATGTGAGTTAGTAAATCCTTTTACCAATTAAGGCGATTTATTTATAAAAGTGTAAACTTCTCACAGAAGATTTCGACTCAGTAGGGAAAGCGCACCTTGACAGGGTTTATAGACGGGTTATCAATTATAACTTTAAAAACCGTTGATATATGTATACTGTCAAACCAAAAAAATTAACATTAGGTTCTACTCAAATATTGATTGAAACCCAACACTCCGTTAAATCTGAAATTCAGGATACAAGGAGTGTTCTTTATTGTCTTTAGGATACTTTAACGAAAAAGAAAATGTACGGAAACGCCAGCCGCATAAGCAAAAAGCTGAAAGAATTACAAAGGAAAATGCAGTTGAACGATTATTCGAAAGGTTTCTTGAAGTTAAAGTTAAACAGAACCTGCGACCGAAATCTTTAAATTAATTTGTCCTTATGTTCAACAGTATTAAAACTTTTCATAACGAAAAAAGTACGAAAGCATTTTATCTGTCAGATATTACAACAAACTCAAACATTTTTATTCTTTACTTTGACCAAGTTATCGGATTTATGCCATTCTCAAATGAACAATGATACTCAAAAACCACTCGTCATAATGCGAGTGGTTTTTATCTGTTTTAAATCCAGTATTAAAAAATTATACCTTTTATTTATTACGGTGAATTATACCTTTTAATTTCTCTTTGCTTACGGGCTCAGAAATAAGTATACATTCTAAATGTATCGTACCATCTGACTCATGTTCTTGGTTATACCTGTCCACTTTTATTACGTATTTAACATTGTGATATTTATAATTAACATCATTGTATGTTACACTAAGCTCCAATTCTGGTAAAGCATCCCTGTTAATCGCAGTAGCCCTAAAGACGTGATTAAGGAGCACTAAAACATAGCTAGGCAATAATATCCCCACTTTTTTCCCAGGTTCAATTACATCTTTTCGCCTTATATTCCTTTTAATCTCAAGAAATCTTTTCTGTTTCATAGAATTTTGGAAATATATATCAAATGATTCTTTTTCATCATTAATAGAATCTATTTTAATATCGTGTTGACCATTCTTAAATTTATCATTTATGTTTTCTTGCAGCTTATGTAAATTATTACATCTATAGCTATATGCTATATTAATTGCGGCTGTACCACCGTAATTATATAGCGGTATAGTGGTCCCAGAAAACTTATTATTCAGCTCCTCACCCTTTTCCCAATCCAAATGAGTTTCAGGTAAATCTAAATCAAAACTTTTTATTGCGGGTCCTATGACTGGTTCTCTTTGTTTTTTAAATTGTCTATTTTGAAACCAAATTGCACCAATAGCAACAAGCACAGCACAAAAAGAAATAATTGCCCCAGCTAATGCTACCCAATCAAAGCCACCTTTTTCTAAAACAATTATCAAATAGTTTCCTTCCTATACAACAATATCCTATATATTCCATTATAACACGTTTCACAGAATATACGTTTGGCATTTTCATATATGGAACTCACAAAACCACCAACTTTATTGAAGCTGATGGTCATTTTTATTAAAACTTATGTATTTGTGTATAGCGACAAGCTAGTTTAATCATTTTCAATCAAACTTTTGTATGCAGGAGATAAGATAGTATCTGCTTTGAGCACAAAGCTTCCTCCAGGTTTACCTTTTAAGATTTGTCCATTTGTTTCTTTAATATCAAGTACATCATACTTTTTTATTAAATCTTTAAATTTGTAATTTTTTTCATACAATGAATTAATTAAAATCAATTCAAATTCAGCATTAGACCATTGCGCCCGTAACGTGCCAAAGTAAAATCTTTTATCTCCGATAATCATATCTCGCCCAGTTTTTTTCTTGACCCTTCTTTGTTCTTCTTCATTATCAGCTACATTTTCTACTATAAATTTAACAATTCGGTAATTGTTTCTCATGTAATGACCAATGGCGTTTCCATATTCATTTTGAATACCTTTATATAACTTATTTAAATGTTCTTGATTAACTAGATTTGATTCGTTTAATAGTAGTTTTTTGTATTTATCTCTTTCCTGATGCGGATATTTATTCCATTCTTCTCCTGGATATTTGATTCCAAAAGCTAGTTTAGCCAATCTGTTTTCAAAAATACTTTTCAATTGTATAATAGCTTCTCTTCCCATATATTCTTGCCTCGTGCCAGCTAATCTCACGGGGCCGTTATAATAGACTATCTTAATTTCATTAACAATCTGATGATGTAGCGTTAACATATTAAAAAATGTTGTTTCAAACTGTTGTCTTTTCATCGTTTCATTCGTAATTTGCGTTTCTTTTCTAGCTTCCTCAGCTTGTTGTACTGAAGCTGCCATTTGTTCTACTGAAGCTTCTGTTTGTTTTACCATTTCATCAATACTTTTTCGACTCATTTATAGCTCTTTACGTTGCATGATATTGGTAGCAATTAATAAGAATACACTAGCTCCAGTTAAAAAGGTTACTGTTGTTCCTCCTATGAAATCCCCTATTGGTCCAAGCTTTTCTAAATAACTAAAATCAAAATGATAAACTATAAATGGCATTGCCATCGCAATAGGTACTAAAGCAAAACCAATCCATGTAAAAAATTTCGCCCATCCTTCTGTATTTTTGTTTTCGTTGTCTATACTAGTCAAGTAGTTCATCTCCTCTTGTCAGGATTCTCAATTAACTTATTATAACAATTAATCTAGTTATTAACTATATTTTCATATAAACATCTGCTTCACGAGTTATGTATTTTCTCAATGTTTACTTGTATTCAATTTCCACCATAGGTTGTTCATCACATTTTGCATACGTCCATTCAATTCGCTCGATGATAAATTTCCAGAAGGTTTTCTCCTGTCATCTGCATTTCTTTCCAATATAATACTAGTACACTTATAAAGGTAAGTACTTTTCATCAACTAATTACCCAATTAGTACATCAAAAAGCTTTACTCAAGAAAACATCTTCGTTTCCTTTTGGAATAAAAGTAAGGCTCGAAAAGAAACTTGTTTATAACAAAAAACATCTAACTATTAATTGAACAAGATACGGAATTACATCTAGATGCTATAATAACATAATTACATTATATATATATATATATCCAAATAGATAATACGTTATATAGATGAATATTAGGAGAAAATTAGCAGTGGCATATTTTATTATGGTAAGAGACATTCGATTTCAAATTTTAAAACCTATAGAGAAAAGGTGTATCTGTGACGTTGACTACTATACATTAATCGAGAATCCAATAACCTTAATACTAAAAGGGGAGAAAGACTCAGCGGTATTTAAGACACCAACAAATGAGGCATATTCAAATAGGAAATATCAGAGTAGAGCCATCAGTTTTAAAGGTTGCATATGGAAACTAGATAAAATTAGCGAAAGTTATAGCATCTTATCTCCCAAAAGAAATGACAGCTGCACGGATATCGACCCCTGCCACGCGATACCGTTTGGCAATCACACTCTTTTTAAGCTACCTTTGTTTCTATAAATGGAGTGTATAAATTTGACTCTTAATTATTAAATACTTCATGTAAAATATAATCTCCGATTTCACACCATTCAATTACGACGAAAAAATGAATTAGCTCTCCTATAATTCACTTCTAATTAGATAGCTATTTCTAAATTTTCACTTCTTTTACTAATTGGCGACATGATAAAATAATATGGATAAGTGAATTTTAAGACAATATAAAGATAAAATGTAAGCTTGTAGGAGGAAACAACTTGAATTTTGTTGATGTAAATTACTACCGAAGCAAAATAGAAAGACACTTTAACCTAATAAACAGAGATAATAGTGAAGAATTTTTACCTTCACTAGCCATTTTCTTTGATTTTTTATGTGAAGATCCAATTATTAGATCGATGATGGGTCAAATATTAAAACGTTTAAATAAACCTGAAGATTATTTAATGGAATGTGTAGAAGATCTTTCTAAATTACTTAATATGTTTATTAAGGAGTGTGTAGTGGAAATTAATCACTTAGGAAAATTGAAAGATTTAATTAGATTTGAACTACGTGATCCCGAAAAAGAAACAGATAATATAGATAACATGTTACCACTATCAATAATAATAACTAAAGAAAATGACCTAGTAAGGATAGAGAAGGAACTACATGTTACGGATAACTATAATATTGTTCAGTCTAAATTTAAAGGACTAGAAGACGTAATTTCACATTTCGACTTAAATATACAGAAAATCTCACGAAAGGTCGAATTGAATTTTGAAGATTGGCGAAAGCCTTCTTCTGAATTTATTAATTTAGAACTCTTAAATTTCAATAACATTTCATCAACAAGGGAAGAATTGGAACAAAGACAACTAAGTTATAATTCGGCTTTCCAGAAATTAAAAAGCTTGGTAGGTTTATTAAAAACACCATATAAATCTATAGAAACTCTTAGTAGACAAAATACAAAAACAGATTTATTAGAAATAATATCTTATTTAAATTATAATTTTCCCTACCTGACTCATGTAAACAATCTTGTAAGAGATAATTCTTGCATTATTAAATATGGAAGAGCAGATTATAGGAACCTGATAGTAGAAAAATCTAAAATAATGGCAAACTTTAGTTATACTGAATGGGAATCAAAACTAAATCGAATTTTATCTCATTTGTACACCTTAATAGACAGTACATGGTATATAAAAGCTCTTTTGGACAGATATTTGATGAAAATCACTGAATATGGCTGGGCAAGACTAGCTAGATTATGTGAAAAACTGAGTCAACCAATGGATGAAAGGTTGTTACAATTTGATTTAGCAGAGTATTTATTCGACCATGGAATTACAACTGTGGTAGAAAAAGTGGCTGGTAACGATAGGCTGGATATTATGACTTTCGATGACAACAGTACAATTATGGAAGTTAAATTTTTTAGAAACATTAATGACTTAACTTATGTCTTTCAAGGGATAACTCAAACGTTAAAATATACCCAAATTCATGGAAAAACAATTGGATACTATATTGTTTTTCAGTCTTGTGAGTCACACTCTCTAGAATTAGTAAAAGAGTTTACAATTGGAGGTGTTACAATTTTCCTTCTATCAATTGACATTACTGGGAATAGCGGAAGAAATGATAATAGAGAAAGGATAGATTTAAACGATGCGGAATTTCGTAATTTTATCACTTTCAAGGATAAGAGCTTCAATAAACAATGGAACAATGTAACCTTATCTGATTTTCTCCTAATTGATGATATTAATGCTACTACGGCTCTAAAAATAATTGCACAAAAATCTGATATTAAAGATTGGAGTGATCTAAAAAAAATAAAAGGAATAGGCTCTAAGCGAATCGAACAGATCAAGAAGCATTTGCAATTCTAAACCTTAACTAGTAGTATAATTAAAAAGAGCCAAGATACAGAGAGCAATAAGCAAAAAGACACGATGACATTGAAAAAGATTAGGCCACATATACTGCACTCTCTCATGAACGGTCTTACCTATAGGTCAGATGGTATCATAAAAATTCAATACCATTTTGTGAATCTGTTTCAAAAAAACATAAAAAGGTAACTCTCCCAAAGGATTAGTTGTCTTCCTTTAAAATGAGTTGCGAGACATATACTCCACGTAACTATAGTCCTGATGCTATATAGACCCTAAAAAACTAATCTATCCTCTAAGACTTGCATAAAGTACCTAGTGGGTATAGTCACAGCATTTTAATGCAAACCTTTCTTTAAGCTGATAAGAAACTGATTAAAAAATGTTCAAGATTCTGGTCAAGAAATTTCATTTTTTTACTTTACAGTATTTGCAAATAGAAATATAGAATAACTTATAACCCCTTGATACTACTACTTTTCCGCTCGATATTCTCGAGACATAAAATATACGTTTCTTATCTTGATAGGTTGGAGGTCGTGAGTTCGAATTTCTCCGGGTTCATACCTTTTTAAAGGACCGTATTCTACAAGGACTTGTAATCGTTAAGGTGTTATCCTTTTCACACCAAAAATAACCCTAGTGTTGCAATCATTTACTTTTTAGGGTGCAAGTCATTTACGTCTTCTTATACGGTAAACTGTATGATATAGTGAGGCGTTTTATTTTGTCCAGAACGAGTAAAAGAGAAAAAGCAAAGCTAGGTCGTACAAATATTGAAGTTACACAAGTTGGAACCTACACGTTCGGAGAGTTATTTAACATTTATATGTTTGCAAAAAAAGCAGAAGTTCTTGCCAGAAGAATCCTTGAAAATAAGAAGGGGTATTTCTTAGTATTTCACCAATAATTAAAAGAACATCATGAAGATGTAACACCTAATACACTCGATACAAATACCATTAGAGAGTTTTTTATATTACTTGAAGAATGATCACGTTAAGCATAAAAATAACCCTTTTTGTTTTATTATAATATATTTTCTTATAGCAATACAAAGAAGCCCCAAATCATGGGATTTCTCCATGGTTTGGGGTAAAATTTAATTTTTAAATTCAGAATTCTTCTACTTTCTTTTAAAATATCATACTCATCACACTCAACGTGCGTGGAGTTTAATTTAAAATAACACAGTTGTTGATGGGTTTATTTCACAGCTTAGACATACAATACTTTTATAAAATATTTATGTTTAAATTCATTAAAAACGCACTAAAAATGGAAGAATAGGTTTAATTTAAAAGATTAAGTTTGCTTCCCTTCCGGTCACGCTAAAAATAACATAAAACAAATCCTTACTCATTTCATTAAATTTTATTCCCTATTTCTTATATTAGTTCTCTAATTTTTTTAAATCCAGCCTCAGAACTTAAACCTGAAAATACTCCTCCAACTTTCCAAGATCCACTTGTTAAACCGCTACTATCAATCCTTTTTCTAAATAACCCAATAGTATGCGAAATATCCCCATCAGTTTCAATTAAGAATTGACCTATAAGTCCATTTATCGATTTAGCTCCCATTGTTTTTTGAATATAATATTTTTTATTATATAGTGTGCTTACCTCTTCAAAATTACTAAAGTCTAAAAATTCTTCAAAACAATCCATCCACTTTTCAAAAATTATATTCCAACAAGGTATTAACAATTCCTTAGAAATCATTACTGCACATTGGTTAACAAACGATAACTTATTTTCAAAAGACAAATCTTCAAAATCTATACTTTCTTTAACTAATCTTTCACAAATAGGTTTAATGGACTCAAAAAATGTTTTAAATCCTATTATCCCAAATGAATTTGAATTATTAACATCCAATTTAATTGCATTTTTCCAAACGGAACTAGCCTCTGCATTCAATATATGCGCAACTCTTATTGCAATATGTTCGATTACATCAAATTCTTTAACCATCTCTAAAAGATCGTATTTATACAAAGCAAGTATTGTTAAATCCATTTTTAAAGGCTTGGCCTTAGAGTTTATGTTATTAAATACTTGTACCTCTCTTCTTCTATTATCATCATCAATGATCATAATGATTACGCTAAGTTCATAATTCAATAAGTCTGGATTTTCAACTGCCGCTAACTCAAGTCCTTTTAATCTATGTTGGCCATCAATAATTCTGTATGGACCCTTTTCTTCACCTATATCAATAAGTAAGCTATAAATGTTTTCATTAATACACTCTCGTTCTTCTTCCTTAAATTCTGATCTATTAATCCCAAGCACAATAGATGTAGGCGAAATCAATTCATTCGATTTATTAATACTCCTCACTATTTTTTTATAATGAGATGGATTTAGCCCCCTTTGATATCCATATGGTTCTTCATCGCCATATACTAATGTGGTCGTAACCTTATTTATAACCCTAAATGGTAATACTGTGATGAAATACTCTTGGTCATTTTGAAAATATTTCAAAGCATTAAATTTCTCCATAACGTCCTCCTAAAATTGTATTTAACAAATGTATTGTTTCTTGTGTCACTTCATTATTTTTCTTATTAGATGCATTATGTTCATTCAACACTTTTATCATTGCACTAATAAATATTTTACTATCCGTATCCTGATTCTCAATTATTTTTTCTATAAAAAGGTGTTTAAACACTACCAATTTAAGTTTTTCTAAAAATTCTTCAAAATTTTCATTATCAAGGTCTTCGAATTCGCCAAACTCTTCATCTTGAGCATTATTGCTAACTTGGTCTATTGCTATATTTATCAATACAAATTGGGCTAGTAATTCAGTATTAAGAAGTATGTTCTTTTGGAAATAATCAAACTGATAAACCGTTAAAATATTTATAATACTATCAACGTATTGTTCTGATAATAATTTCATTTGCAATAGGCTAGCAATTTTATTTAAGGAATCATATAAAAGGCCTCGAATTAGCCCCTCTATACGTTCAATTTCTTGAAGCCCTTCTTGTTCTTTTATGTTCAACCAATTAAAATGAATTGTTTCTATTAGCGAAATCTCGAAATTTTTCAGTTTTAAATGCTTAAAATTGTTACTTAATGCATTTTCTAATACTCGGCTTTCTGGTATTTTTATATCCTCAACTTTGACCTTACGATTTACAGAATATTCACCAAAACAACAATTATATAGACCATACAATTTATCCATATTCTTCTCTAGTATATACTTAGAACCATAGTTCTCTTGAACAAATTGTTCAAACTCATCACTTATAGCCTGATAAAAATTATATTTTTCATATGCATTAGAGAATTCTTTTTTCCCTTCTCTGATAGAAAGCATTAAATCTTCTGTCTTCTCCAGTACAGAACCGATATTTACCATTATTTCTTTATTATTGTTTTTGATGTAGTTAAAATCATAATCTTTATAAAACAGATTATGTTCCAAATCTCCCCAAGCAGAATCTATCTTACTTTTAATTTGTAGTTCAAAAGCATATTTATCTCTAAAACATCCCTTTAATTTATAAATTTTTCTACCATTACTCATAGTGGTTGGGATTTCCCCATCTAAAACCAACTGGACTCCATTTATTTCCTCGGACATCTCTTTTTTAATAAGATTTAATACATACTGACAATCATAATTTAAGCTAGTCAGTATTTTTATTCCAATAATATCATCTATTTTATAAAAAAAGTCGTTTAGCGATAACTTCTTTTCCTCACTCAAACTTTCCACATTAAAAAACTCTTCCAGTTCAAAGATTAAATTTTTATTCTTTAATTTTTCTGTAAGACTAACTGGATCTTTAACTCTGTCTGTAAAATCAAACAGATGAATATCTTCATAAACAGAATTACTTATTATCAAACCAGATTCTCTTGCATTTTGTTCAAAAATCCTTTTAAACTCACTTATTATCTCGTTTGTTACTTCTTTTAAGTGTGTGTACACATTTGCTTTATAATACTCTCCAAAAGAATTTGCTTTTTGTACATATTCTCTAATATGTTCCATAAACTGTTGTAACCCCCTTTTATAACTTCACAGCTTTCTTTTTCATATTTATCTTTTTGAAAGATGCATAACATTTATCGGATATATTAACATTTTTATATCTTAATCTAAATAAGAAGAAATCTTAAATAACTGTTATATCTTCACTTTTTACCTTGATACCTTTTTCCATCAAGTCATTTAACACTTAATCGATCGTGATTTCATTAAACAATCATCAATTGCCAGCTGAGTTACTTATTTCTTCGCTCCCTCTTCATTAAATGTATCTTCATTTTCTTCTTTTTCCTCATTAGACAATTCATCATAACGAATCCCATCATCCAATATTTTTAAATTCCATTTACTTTTTACGACATTAGACAAAATGAATTTTTTTACAAGCTATTCAAATTCATATGCATTTGTAGGGCACCTTTTTCTATACTAAAGATTTCATAAACATTTTTATCAATTTCATCTTTTTGGGTGTTAGTGCTAATATATACGTCAAAATATTCAATTATTGCATGATAAGTTTTATAGATACTCCGGTGACTTTCATCTACAATGATTAAATCAAAATGTCCCACTGTAAATAATCTATTACTATCTTTTATTTTAATATAACATTAATTATTTTGTATATAAAAATAAGAATACAGATTAAATTTCATGTACTTTTTATATAAGACCATTTTAATACCCTCTTCACTTTCTTCTCATAATTAGCGTGGAATATGGTAATACAATAAGATGTTTATCATTTCAAATAGATAGTCACGTAGTTAAAACCATTCAAAATATCATGACAGAAGAAGACTAAGAAGTACCAATTAATTTTCAAAATTACCAGGAAGAAAAGATCATTCTCAATGGTTCTGAAATCAAGTGAGAGGATGATGGATTATTTACATTGATTGATTTTGAATATGAAAAATTAAAAAAGTTATTCTTTCTACATATTCCATCAGAAAGAATAACTTTTTTGCAATTTGAAATGGTCTATTAAGAGCATAATAGGACAGCGATATGACTTAACTCATAAAATTACATACCAACTTATTTTTCAATAAGCATGCGCTTCTCCACTGCAAAATAACACTTGAACTTTTATTAATATATATTCCTCTTGGCTTACAGTTGCCTCCCGGAACTGTTTAGATTTATTCTCTGATGTTCATCTGCATATTTTTTATAATCAAAAACACAAAAAATTCTACTATAATCGATAGATTTCTTGTCATCATAATTCCTTAAATACTCTTCAACTGTATCTAGTGAAATCCTCTCGTTTATTACGCCTAATATTATAGCTAAGTTCTTTTTCGATTGTGATATATCTTCAACCTGTAAAATTCCATCAATACTTATATGCTGTTGTGCAAAATCCGTTACATTATCAATTATATTAGTTATTTCCTTTCAATACTCTAGAACTTTCAAGATCTTACTGAATTTTACTAAATACGTATATAGGGAAATATATAATTTAAAACGACTAATATTAATACCCTGTTCCATGTTCTCGTAAAATTGATCGTTAATTTCCTTAAACTCACCATGGCGATAACTCTTTAACACTTCATTAAATTCTAATTCAAGATCTTTCGCAATCTTAGTATAGTCAACTCCCCATCTTTTTCATATTTTGATTTCAGATCATAACAAAATTCATTTGATCCCTTAATCTTATTTGAAATGTAGAAAAGTAGACCATCCCATGTAAAAGAATTTTCTAAATACCTCAGGCTTAGTCCAGTACCTACAAACAGTACTGGATGATTAGTAAATTTTCTAATATGCATCTAATTCCCTCTCTTCATTTCATTGATTCACAATGAAATTCCAAGCTAAGTATGCACCATTATTTTTTAAAAATTAATCAAATTATACCATTTATTAACAAAACCAAATTAAAACACATTATTAACATACGATATAAACGTATATATTCATCATAAAAAATATCAAAGAAGGCATCTGAACCCAATAAATCTTCTAAACCATTGTTTTTTAAAATCTATTATTGCTTTATGAGCCTCAATTAACTCGCTTAGTTCACTAAAATCATCTGATAAACAATCAATAATTTCATAAGCCCCACGTATATCATGAAAGAGAATCTTTGACACAACTGCTTTCTGAATCATACCTTTTAGCGAGAATAATTAATTAAAAATACACATATAATTATAATGCTCGTTTACATAGTACAATCAAATATTTTTTAGTTATGTTGTCCTAAATCACAAATTATAATAAACAAAAATGCGACAAATTCCTCATAAATTGTATATCCATAAATTTAGTCTTGTTATGGACCATTTTAAATAACTAAAATTTAAATCAAAAAGCATTACTTAGCATGACTATCGAAATATCTTTGAACTACTCTTACTTTCTTGTTCCAAAGCCTCCACAAAATATAAATTGATTTACATCTGTTTATATTAACTTAACAAAAAACAGATATACTTAAAGTGAATAACATTTTATCATTTTTTAATAACACCCAGGCCAAGTATTGTTTATATAAAATTCGTGTAACTTCTCTTATATCATTTATCTCTTTAATAAAGCTATATGAAGAGTATTTTTTAAAGCTAAACAATGATCTATACTTGCAAGTTAAACTTTAACATAATACTAATAACACATCATACTAAATCAATATAATTTGAAGGTTTATACTCAAAAAAGATAGGAGTATCTATACCCCTATCTTTTTACATTCTATTTCTATCAACCAATATGTTGTAGTTCCTTAATTACATCAGCACGTGTAAAGTATTCACTTTTATAATGAGAAAATTGCAACTCATACAATTTTTCATAAAAATCCTGATTTAAACTTATCAATTTTTTATATTCTGCTTTTAATTCCACTGAAAAATCAAAATTATATTTCTTCTTAAATACTAATGCTCTCAATAGATTTAATTCTTTTTGAGGATTATCATTTAAAACTATATTTATTTGCTTATTATCCATTGACCATTTTAAATCATCATCATATAAAATATTCTGATTAAAGTTATATACAATACCATCAACACTAAGAAAAACTGATTTAGCAAGATTTTTTTCTTCAGCTAATAATTTTTTCTCTTTAAAAGCCCATGTATTTTGCAAATTCCATAAGTCAAATTCTATACCTTCAATTTTAACTTTATATCCACCAAATCTATTTTTTTTAAAGTTATATTGTTCTACAAATGTAGTAAATAACATTTCATTTTTGGGGTTTAATTTCACAGCTATATCAAAATCTCTTGGCATATCTTTATATTCATTATAGATATAATAATCTCTAATGGATCCTCCAAAAAATAACAACTCTCCTATTTCAGAAAGACTTTCAATAAATTCCCAAGAATCCGGGTGATTTTGCAACAAACTAAATATCTCAGATTTAATTGTTGTTTTCATTCCCATATTTGCTCCCCATTTCTTATATCATTAATATTAATTAGGGTAACTTAACCCCCAATAATTTTTGATGTAAACTAACTGCATATGAATCAGTCATACCTGAAATAAAGTCAGTAATTAATAGTAGTCGATTATATAAAGGTAATTCTTCAAATTTTATATTAGGTAGACCATTATTGTCAATAGATTGAATATGTCGGAAATTTTCAGATATCAAATGGAACAACTTTTCCTTCTTGGATCTTGTTTTTGGCTCGTCATGAATATCTACAACCGCATTTACAAATAAATTTAATAAATCACTTATTACTCTATCTCCAACTAATTCAAGTGTAAGTACCTCGGAATCATTATAACAATATTTAATAGCAATTTTCTTTAATTTACTTTCTAATACTTTTGCTGTCGAAGCCTCTAAAAGTCCTCCTTCAAACTTACCAGACATAATGTCTTCATATCTACTTTTAAATACTTCTATAACTGCTCTAATCATTATTCCTTGAGCTGCAACCTTAAAATTTTGAACATTTACTAAATCCCTATTAGGTACTTTATTTTTAATTGTTTTTTCTCTAGAATCTTCTAACATTCTATAATATCCATTATAGTTAGATTCAAGGTACTCAGAAATATTTTTATATTCCTCTTCCCATTTCACTATTCCTTTTTTAACACCATCTTCAACATCAGCTGTTAAGTATGCAATATCATCCGCAGCTTCTAACAAATATGTAGCTGGATGCCTTCTATCCCCAATACCTACTTCTTTACATAACTCTTCAAACAAACTCTGTTCTGAAGAAAAATAACCAAATTTCTTTTTCTCTATAGCTTGAGGATTATCAGATGACCAAGGATATTTCATTAATGTTGCAAGTGTACCATAAGTAAAATTAGCACCAAATTGATCATTAAGAAATTGTAATTTTGTTAAAATTCTTATTGCCTGTGCGTTACCCTCAAAATATTCAAAATCATTTTTTTGTTGATTAGTTAGTTCTGGAAAGCCTCTATTTAAATAATCTCGTTCTATTTTTTCGAACTCTTTACTCTTAAACCAATTACTAAACCAATTTCTTATTATATCTTCTCCATAATGTCCAAAGGGAGGGTTCCCTAAATCATGTACTAGACAAGATACTTCCACTAAAGAAGCTAATTCTTTAACTTCCCAAAAATCTTTAAACTTTTTTTCTTCTAATAACCATGTCCCAATATTCCAGGCCAGTGATCTTCCTAAAGAAGCTACCTCCATAGAATGTGTTAAGCGAGTTCGAGTAAAATCATTTTCTTGAAGTGGAAAAACTTGTGCTTTATCCTGAAGTCTTCGTAGAGATGAAGAATAAATAATTCGATCATAGTCTTTATCAAATTCATTACGAAATTTGTCAGCGTCTGATGTTGATTTTCTTTGTCTTTTTTTATTTAACAAGTAGTCCCAATTCATGTTTGTAGTCATAACTTTAACCCCTCTTTTTAGTTTATATTTTATTCCTTTATCATAATCTCATAAACCACTCCTAACTTCCATTATTTTATATATTTTTATACATCATACTTCTTCAATTTATATTATTGATAAATTTACTTAATACGTTCTCTTCTAATCCTGAACTAGCTATTTCCCATAGCAAATCAAATAGAATCATTTTCTCTCTTTTATTAGATGATTTTTATTTCCATTTATCTGTTTATCAAATGTTTGATTATCAGCTTCTGTTTCTTCGTCGCTGCAAAAACTATTCGTTTATAATTAAATTTCATTAAGGATGAATCTAATTGATATTCTTTTTTTACCCACAAAAAACCCACCTTCAGCTAAGGATATCTAAAGGTGGGTTTTCACTAAAAGCCATATCTCTTTATAGGCACCTGACTTTATTTTAACTTATTGTAAATCCATACTCTGGAACCACTAATTTATAACCACATAAAGAAATGCATTTATCGATTCTTTCTATATTCCTAGTAAATCCTCTGCATCCCTCTTTTAAAACCTTTTCGATACCGTCAACACCAAGCTCATTCATCAATTCAATATAATGCTCTATTGTAAAAATTGGTGTATCCAAAGGTAAATTATATCCAGTACCAATTGAATAGTTAGTCAATATAATATGCTCAACTTTTAAAGGTTTTACATCACTATAGGTATCTCCAAAATACTCTTGAAGAATATTATCTTTATTTGTTTCAACATATTCTTTAGCAATTTCTATTTGAGTATATCCTTTTTCTAATAGCCCATCTTCTAATTGAATTACATCCTCAATTGACTCCACAGGAATTTTATATTTTAATTCTATAACCTGTAAATAATTCTTCCTCGGGTCGTATACTAGTAAATCCATTCCAGGACGAATAGCCTTTTTCTTGTCTCTGCCATAAGAAATGCTATATTTATCCCCTAAATTTTTGTATATTTGATCCCTCTCTAACTTTTCAAAATAATTTTGAGCTTTGCTATAACTCTTCTGATTCATTTTAGCTAATAATCGTATAGCATTAATTGCAGGTCTTGTGGTCATAAATATCTCCTGCATTAATACCAACTTATTATGTATTGGTACAAAGTAGTTTAAAGAAATATCATTTTTTATATTATCAAAATCTAGTGTAAAAAAGTCCAAAATAGACATAATAATTGACCTATCCATTTTTGAATACATTTGTACTATCTTTATCCATTCTTCTCTTGATTTTTCGTATACATTCTTTCCCTCATAAATCTTAGTTATATTATTGTTAATGCTTTTTTCAATATCCTTAACAATAAAGTTATTAATTGATAGAGAAAACTTTTTATAGTCTTCTAACGAAAAACCCTCAAATTGTATATTTTCTTGAAATTCAAAATCTCCCATATGAATCTCATACATCATTTCTTGGAAATCTTCTCTCCCACTCATAGAGTTAAACTTATCTTCTTCTTGTTTTCCTATTCTCCATGCATTATAACAACTATATAATTTATGGTTCTCTTCTTTATTAAAATTAAACTTTATAGTTCTTTCATCAAGCTGATAAGATACTCTATGTTTATTATGTAAAAACCAGAATCGATAAAAATCTTCATAATAATATGCCACCGTTAATAGATCCAATACTTCATCCGCTACTACTTTGTCAGAGCACATTGATTCTTTCGGACAATACAAAATACACCATCTAATTACCCATTTCATTGATTCTTGTAAAAACTTTATTTCATCCATAAACTCTTTAGGTATCTTTGTTAATCTAGATAAAAAATTCCTTTCATCAGATGCATTTATCACTGAATACCACATTGAAGTTTTACGAATCACTAATCTTATCGCTTTGTCCCTTTGAAGTTTAAATAATTTATGATTTCTTATTTTATTTTCAATTTCATTTTTTATAGTATATAATTTCTCATGCTTATTCACCTTCTGTACACTCCCATATATAAGTTAATAAAATCGATTTTTCAATATATTCTCTAAAGTTATTATTCTATTTTTCTTACTTATTCTAAGTTCGTAATAGTATCTAACCTCCTAACACCTCAAGCAGTTTTAAAGATTGCTGGCACCTACTTTTCTAGCCCTTGATGTACCACGAAGTACTGGTAAATCAAGCTTTCTTACGTCCTATTGTTTTCTTATAAATTATAATTTTGAAAATTCAAGTAACAGTCATAGCATGCAAAAGTCCCTTATATTTATCTGTACACAAAAAAATAAAAATGAGACCATTATGGTTCTCTTTTTGTTAACACTTAAAAACACTTTAGACGAGAGATCTTTTCCTACTTCAGTTTTTCCAAAATTCTTGTTCCCCTCTGACTTTCTTCTTACAATCCTAAGATTCGATATTTTATAACAGCTTGGTTACGAACAATAGAGTTCTCGTCGTTTAATGCCTTTTTAATGATTGGAATACTGTAACTTTGGTCAGCCCATTGACTTTTAGCAAGTTCCTCCAATAATTTTTTCCTTACATCAAATCTATTCCTCTTAATTAAGGAAAGTAATTCTTCTGAAATAGACTTTAATAAGAAATGATCTACACTGAAAATAGTATCTAGTTATACTGAAGGCTCTCTTTCATTCTTAATCTCTTGAACCAGTTTCTTCATTTTCTTTAAAGAGATGAAGAGAAAATAAGCTAGTGCTTCCGAGCCAGCCTTTTGTACATCCAAGCGAGAGTGCTTAGAAAAACACTTCCTTTTTTCCTCACTTTCTTTTGTCTTAGTAAATATAATTGCTTAAGTACTAATATTGACCTTATTCTACAAATAAAAATTGCACCCTTCAATTATCCACTAATCCAAGAAACAGGATAATCGATATTTTTTGTTGAGTATCTATAATAAAAACTAGCTTTTCACTCCTATATCATATTATCATAACATCGTAATATAATATAATACTGTTGTAAAATAAAAAATAAAATATCCATTCAACTAGATATTTTATTAATAGATTAAAGAAGAAGCAATATAGCTCCCTTCAAAAGACAATTCATTTTAATTGTTTTATTCATTTTCCGTAGTTTCTACTCTATAAAATTTAAACTATGTAAAGGAAGATTTCTTTAAAAAAATTAATAAACCCGCTAATTTGTACTTTCATATTACTTATAATAACTAGTGTACTATAAGTAATACGTAATAAATTATATGAAACAGGAGTTAATATCATCACATGGACTTAACAAACATTTTTCAAACTTTAAATATTACATATTACATTGCTGCAGGCCTACTATTATTAAAAACATGCACAATACTTAAGGCTTCTAGTATAGAAAAGCTTTTTTTCAATCAAGAGAAAATTTTACTTATCCAAATACCTCATATTATTATTTTCACAATATTCATAACGCCAATCACGATATTATATTTCTATATATTTTCCGATAGATCGTTAAATATATCGGATATTAATGAAATTATAGGTTTTATTATAGTTTCGCTTTTAGTAAGTACGATACTTGTGCTTGAAATATACATCCCTTACCTTTCTGATCCACTAGGTAAAGATGCATATTATATTAAACAAGATGATGATTCAAAAATATATCTAATAAAAAGTCTAAATAAACTTGAAATTTTAGGATATAGTCACCCACGTTTAAAGAAAATAGACAAAAATAACCCTAACAATAACTACACAAGAATTCTAAAAAAAGAAGACGTAAAAAATACTGTGATATTTAGGGAACGCTATCAGGATAGTTTATTAGATAAAATTAAAAAATGGATAAGTTAATTATCAAAAAACTATCAAATTTATTTATACTCTATTTACAATTTATTAAAAGCAGTATTAATTGCCCATTAAGTATTAAACTACATCTAACACTCAATGGGCAATTTTTTAGTTATTTCTTATGTATTAGATCATATATTGAAACACATTACTTTATGAAAAATACGGATTAACTCTTTCCTTATTCCAAACTAGTTATATTATTCCTTATAATAAGGATATACATATTTCTTAATACACCTCAAGGAGGCATTTATCTTGAATTATGGTTGGGCTGGAACTATTGAACAATTTAAAGAATTAGATTTAAAATTATTCATTAAACAATTGCAATATCATGTTTATAAAATCAATGCAAATGATTCTAAAATAGCTTCTCAAAAGAGAGCATGGATTGATAGTTACAATAAACTACAAGATTTATTTAATCGATTTCCTAATTTAGATGCATCACTTATTTTTGAATATGAGATTTTACGCGGAGGTGGCCGCCGTCCAGATATACTTTTATTAATCAATGGTTATTTGATAGTCATCGAGTGTAAAAGTTATAATCACGTTTCACCTTCTGAATACATTCAAACATCACTTTATATGCGTGATCTCCAGCATTATCACTCAGCTATTCAACAATCTAACATGCAAGTCATAGGTATTCTACTGCTTACAAACTATGAAGGTGAACAATGGGAATTCCAAAAAGATTATCAAGTAACCCTTTCAACAGTTGATGGATTGGAAAGTATTATTAAACGAATATTAGAGAAAACAGAAGTACAAACGTTGACGCTAGACGAAATAATCAATGGTTTCTATGAACCTTCACCTTCTATGCTAGAAGCTGCTCGTTCCATTTTACATAATGAACCACTCCCTGACATTAAAGCAATATCAAGCAGTAATTTTCCAAAAGTACAACAAACTATACGCACAATTATTCAAGAAGCACAAAATACAAATACCCATCACTTAATATTAGTATCTGGTGAGCCAGGGGCAGGTAAAACATATTTGGGTCTAACCATTGCACATGAAATGAAAAATGCAGTTTATTTATCTGGTAACGGGCCATTAGTAGACGTATTACAAGATACGTTAAAAAATAGAACGTTCGTACAAGGTCTATATGGATATAAAATGGATTTTCTGGAAAAGAAAATGATTCCAAAAGAACAAATTATCATTTTTGATGAGGCACAGCGAGCATGGGATACCAAAAAAGTCGACCAATCACTCACTCGAAGAAAGAGAGAAGCCCAGCACTTAAGTGAACCGGATATTATAATGAATATTACTACAAATAATAAGCCGTGGAGTGTAACAATTGGCTTAATTGGGGAAGGCCAAGAGATCTATTCTGGTGAAGAAGGCGGTCTCCCTCTGTGGAATACTGCGATTGCTGGAAAAAACGTGACTGTTCATTCTAAACACCCTAATTCTGTATTCACAAATGCAGCACATTATAAAACTCATTCTCAGCTACATTTAAACTCATCTTTCCGTGCTCATGCAGCTTTAAAATACTATGAAATTATTAATACTTTATTAGATATTAATTTTGAACAAACGAAAATGCTTATTCATAACCTACCAAAGGAACATTATCAACTTTTTATTACGCGTGATTTAGAAAAAGCAAAAATTACTTTAAACCAGCTTTATCAAGATGATACAAAAACAGTTGGTGTCGTCTGTGCTGGTGGCGCTGATCGTCAAAAAGAAGTCCCTGTTCTACCACTAGATGAAAGGTATGAAAGGCCTAGTAAAATCGCTCAATACTTTAACTATCCAGGGTCTCAATACTATTGTAAAAACCTTAACTACAGCGCAACTGAATTTCAAACACAAGGACTTGAACTAGATATGGCGCTCGTTCATTGGGATGATGATCTTTATCTACAGAATGGGGCTTGGAAGGGACAGCACTATCAATGGGGTGTCGAAGATCCGTTCCAAATTAAACTCAATGCATATAGAGTTATTTTAACAAGAGGTCGAGATGGAACAATTATTTACATACCACCAAAACCCATACTAGATGAGACTTGGAACTTACTTAAAAATCAATTAAAAATCCCTGAATTAATGTTTTAAAATCTATAATGATAGACTACATTCTAGATTCCCTCAGAATATAGTCTATTATTTTTCTATTTCACAGCAACCAGGGAATCATTCTTAAAAGACTTAAAACATTTGACTCTTATATGATAATAACGTTCTTTTAGAAGGGGTTTTCAAGAAAATATTGGTTAAAACAAAAAAAGCCGCCTCGATTAAGAGCCGGCAATTTCCTTAAATAATATAAATAAAGGGAGACTAGCATACAATGAATATAGGAATACATTTTCACGCTCCAGAAGATGAAAACTTTAATTTGTCCATATTAAAATTACTAGAACTTTTTAATTCTAACAATTTCATTTGGCAAATAGATACTGCCGAAATATACCTAAAAGATTCTCATGATAATTTTACATTTGAACAATTACTCGGCGACGAACGTTTCATAACTGAAAATAAGTTAAAACAAACCTTAATAAACAAAAAATACTTTTTAGTCTTCTTAACAATGTGCGCTTTTCCTGATATGAAAAAGAATAGCCCAACATGGATAAGAACAGCATCAGACTTTAATACTAGTGATTGTGAATTTTTACTGAGTATAGTTGATGGTTTTGATATTAGTATTTTATGCAAAGATAAGCACTTACTTCAGAAGTTACATCAACATGTTCAAGACCTAGGTTATTTAGATACTAAGTATTTAACAGAACGTACTGCAGGAACTTTTTAACTAGATCTTAAAAAGAAGGATTCAATACTCCTATTAAATCCTTCTTTTCCATTACTCACTACTTCACATTTACATAATAAGAACTAGCTGTAATATAGAACACATTACCTCTACTATTCTTCACTTTATATTGTGGTGAACCATTTACAGATACTTTATCAACGATAGTGAACCCTAAACCTTCACCGACAGTTCCTACAACATCTCTATCAGCCCAAGAAGCTTTTGAATAGAATCGTAAGTCATTCACTTTAGAGACTACACGTTTACCTTCCACAGATGAAGATTCTTCTTTATAGCGAATGTACGATGAATCGTTATAAACCCACTGATTCCCTCCAAGATTCAACCAGTTTCCTACTTTACCCCAGACTTTATATGATTCACCCTTTTGTAGCTTACGAATGACATCATTGCTTGTGGATGGTCCAGATCGAAGGTTTACATTTAAACCATCGATATAAGCTACTCCCGTTACATCCGTTACACTTTCAGATAGTTGTTGTGGTTTTACTTCCACAGTGACAGAATGACCATTATATGCTTTTAAAACATCAGAACGGAATTGAGCTTCTGATACACCATGTGAAGCAAGATACCCCTGTGGATCCTCATGATCTGTACCGCCTAATTTGTATGTGATATCTTTATGAGTCCATAATCCAACACTCGGATGGATATTTCTATCTTTTAAAATTTTCGCAAGTAACTTTACATATCTTTCATACGATTTTTTGAATTTAATTGGGTCACTAGTCTCAGAAAGTTCTACATGTACAAATCTAGCATTTGCTGCTGGACCTGCACCCCATGCACGATATTTAGTAGAAGCGATTTGAATTGTTTCATCCCAATCCGTTGCATAATGAACGAATGCATTTCTCCATGTTCTAGCTTCATAATTTCTAATATTGATGGCAGGTGCTTCTGGTGTCGCTGTGGAATGTGCTACTACTCCCTCATATGTACCCACACCATATCTGTATCCTTGCTTAGGTAAATCTGGAATAATCATTTCTCTATCTGCAAAAGCACTTGCAGAAAAAGAAAATAAAATAATACACATGATAAATAACGCGCTACATTGTTTCATTAATTTTTTCATTTCTTATTTTCCCCTTTAATATTTGCATAAATAAAAAGAGCACCTCAATTGAGACTGCTCCTTTTGCTATCATTTTTATATTTGTCTTTATTTAATTTTTTTCTTTTCTAGATTTTGATCTTCTAATTTTCGCCTCTATTTCAGAAGATACACTTTCTAACAACCAAGTAGGAATCCATTTATCCCAGCCAATCCGTACACAATTGGCTGTAAAACTATTAAAAATATGATAAATTAAACCACCCGTTACCATAAAAAAGAAAAATTCTGGTAGTTTAAATGCAATATCAAATAAATGCGCTAAAGAAGGTAATAAAAAAAGCACCACAGTTCGTGCAATGCCCTCAATTCCATATTGTGATGAATACGTACCATCTAATTTTGAAGCCTTACTACCAGTTATCCAATCTAATATAACTACCCATACCAAAATGATAATCCAAATTAAATTCATCTTCCCATACAGAAAACTAAATAATGTTCCTAATCCACAACTTATAACACCACCTACTTTAAATTGAGTACTTGTAATAACATCACTTATATTCAATACTTTTATGAGTTCGTGAATTCTTTCCAAGTCCTCACCTCCTTTCAAATTTTAGTCATAATAAAAAAGCCTACTGTTGTAAGCTTAGAATTTACATATTTAGTCTCTTCCAACAATGCTCTAATGGTTCTTGGCGAGGGTAGCTCACTTCTTGTTTTGAATCATTATTTACTATTAAATCCTCACAAAAAATCATTCCGTTTCGTTTTAGAGGTTTTCTACTTCCGATAAAAAAAATATCGTCAATAATTTTGCCGCTTCTTTGAACTAAATTTCTCTTTAATGATAGGAATTCAGGCTCAAAAATAATACCTTTAAAGACAGTAATGATAATCACCTCATTCAATACGGAATGCTAACGAAGCAGGTAAGGAACCATAACTACCAGTTGCATTTATATATTTATATTTATGAATTTCGTTATTTCTTTCAATCTCTAATATGTCACCATTTACTATTTGCGAATTACTAGTTTGATATATTCCTTCTAGCTTACCACGAACACCATAACTATCTGATAAAATATAAAACGGAGATAGTAGAAAGGTATTATCGATATTTGGATTTAATCCTGTAGGTATTTGCAGCCAAGTACTACGATATGATTGTGACATAGTTGTATCGTTAGATCCTTTTGGGCGATTAAAAGTAAGGCCATTGTTACTGGTTGAATAATTTCCACTCCAAGCACTAGCGTACCAAACTAAAGCACGTGTATATGGTTCATGTTTTTCTTCTAGCATTAATCCCCCTAGTGCCCCAATATATGTAACTGCAGGAGCTAATCTTGTGCTTATAGGTGGAATTGTACAGGTTATAAATTTTTCCTTATCAACAAATAGATAGAATTCAATTTCAGTATCTATAGCAATTTGAGGACCATTTGAAGCGAATCCATCATTGTAATTCCTTCCCCGGAACCAACTAGTCGGCCAAGATTGATCGGAACTAGTCCCACGGCCTTTCTCTTTATCGTATCCATAACAAAATTTAAAGAAGGCATCAGAATATATCGTTGATCTAACGTCAAAATCTATTTTTTTGGGGCTTTCCTCCATATTCCTTCCATCATATGGTATAAGTTCGATATAAATATTTTTTTTACCATCATTGCCATTCGAATACATAACATAGACATCATTTGAAGTTGATTTTCCTTCATTTATCTGTTTCCAGCCAACACGTAACATCTCGTTAATAACCAGATTAAATATATCCTTTTTTAACGGTGTGAATCTTTTAAAAATATGTTCTTCCATAAAAGACACTCCTTTATTTTAAACTTACTGCTTTAATAATTAACGTAAATAAGGCCGGTTCATTTCCTTTGTTTTCAATATACAAATGTGCAGAACTTGTTGTATCTTTATCTTCGCAAGGAATGGCTAATATATCGTAAGTCTTCTTTTCTTGAAGACTCTTATATATCTGCAGACCATCCTTTTTCTTATCAAAAATTGTAGTGATAGCTTCAACGTTCTTGCTGTTTGTTACATGTATAGTTCGAATGTCAAATTTATTAAATTCCATATTAATTGAAAGGTATTGAGTTTGTCCTTTTTGTACAAGTATTTGCTCAGATTTTTCAATAAGTACAGGGGATGAACTATCACCTGTACTTCCTTTGGAACGATTAATTTTCATTTCAGTACCCATATAAACACCTCAATCATGTTGCAATTTAATGTTAAATAAAATAGGCTCAAAACCAATGTAGTTTAAATCTTTAGTTACCAGCACCCAAAATTCCCCATAACTATTTGCACCTATTTTATCTATTGTAATTTGATCTGCCCAAGTTGATTTATCTAACGAAATATCTGCCCAGGTATACCCTACCTTTTCCATGTATTGCTCAATAGAAAGTTTGAGATTTTGAACTGCTACAGAATTTTCGTTTTGGACAATCATTTTAATGATTCTTTTTCCCTCGATCATATAGCCTAAATCAGTTGAATCAGTATCGTTTAATTCTTTAGAGTCCATTATGATCTTTATAGGGGAACCCATATTATAGATGTCACCGCCATAAAATAGAGTTTTCTTTTCTGCAATAAGTCTATTTTGTTCATCGTAAACTTCAATGGACCCTTGAAACTCTAAAGATGGTAAGTTTATATCTATACCGGTATTTAATTTGCCCACTTGATTAATAGATAGTGTAGTGCCATTTTCATCTTTTAAAATTACTCTGTTATTTGGGAACAGTTGTCTTAACTTTAATTTGTGGCCACTCGTGATAATGATACGATCAATATCTAGTGGCTTGTATGGATCTGCGACACCTTTCTTTAATACAACACCGATTTTAGTCGCTTCTAATTTATCGCTATCTGCATAATCAAAGGTAGCATCTACCTTGCTGTAAAAGTTCCATTGTTCACCAGTAGAAGTCGCAAGCCATTCCCTGTGTTCTTTAGAACTATTAATAGAATGAGATTCAAGAAATTCTATTTTATTATCAGCGTTTTGATAGATAATCAATCCGCCCTTATCCCCTTCAACATCAGGAGTATAATCAGCGATGACTTGTATTGCTATATCTCCCTGCGGCTTATCGATTAATAACATTACATCTCTATCAGCCGAATGATTCAATCTCATAAAGCCTTTTCTCGCAGCAATACTAAATGAATCCGAAGGTGATATAATCCATTCCGGGTTTATAGAATTAAAATCATCTACGAGGATTTTTCCACTTTGCTTTTTGTATAACGAAACTTTTGGTCTAGGCGGCAACAACTTTCCGAGATCATCGATATCTAAGGCATCTAAAGTACTCGTATCATCTGCATATAAGACCACATTATGAGTTGCGTACTGTAGATCGTTTTTTTCATATAAGAGAATAGAATATTCCCCCCAAGAATCGGGATCATCCATCGTATAAGAACCACAAATTTCACCATCTATCTCGACATAAACAGTGCCAGTCCAATATCTATTAGTACCACCTATTATACGAAGCTTACTACCCTCAAATGAGAAACTTATTTTTGATTTACCACTACAAACATGGTATTTACCGGAATAAGCGGCTGCAGAAGATAAATTTATTTGCCAATTACCTTCATACGTAATAAAAGAATTGTTATCATCATAACGCTTCCAACCTGGTTCTGGTTCTTTTAGAATATCCCCTATCTTAATAGGAGGAGGAATTATATCTCCTCTTAAGATATCAAACGCATCCATTTCCATATAACTCCCCGTTAGTTTAATCGTATGAACTCCCTCAGACAACCCTACCTTTTCATAAAATAACACTTGGTTTTTAATCATCAAAAAGTTACCTGATGAATAGCTCCCTGAGGGAATTCCATCTATCTCAACAAAAACATCTGGTGATCTATTCATTTGCTGGGTGGTAATTACTCGAATACCTGTACCATTAAACGAAAATTCTACAGAACCTTTGCTTGGATCATCACGTTGACACATTTGTGTTTCGTTGTAACTATTTGGTACTACGCCCCTTGAAAGTAAATACCAGTTTGTCCCTTTGTAAGAAATAAGGGGGGTTGTATCATCGAATCGTTTCCAACCTGGTTCTGGTTGCTTTAAAATATCCCCGATTTTCGCCATTTTATTTCTCCCTATCTTGTTTTCTTCCAATTAGAATTTGTCCACCATGAAGAACGGCTATGACGTAACCATAATTTTGGTTTTTCTTTTTGAACTTTTCTATTTTCATCAACTTCAATGATTTCAGTAGGGTAAATATCATTAACAAGAAAATCATCAAATTGCATGTACTCTGAATCAATGAATTTATTAATAATAAACCTTTCACTTTCGTTAATTTCAGTATTAATTCCAAGAACTTTCTCGAATGGTTCAAATTCCTCTACTGAACTTTCTATGCAAGAATCACTATTAAATCGCTCGAATTCTTCTATATCAGTTGCTACACGTACATTTCTATCAAATGTATCTAGTTCTTGTAATAAAGACTGCTTTGCAAGTGTGTCAGCAGCATCATAATCATTAGCGATTTGTGAATCTAATTCTAATACAGGTCTTTTAAAATCTATTATTCCGGAAACATCCGTCATGATATTTGGTGCGTAACGCTCCATATCAATGGTATCAACGATTCCAGAATTTATAGTAACTTTAGAACGATCCATTATATCGGACAACACTGTCATTGCTTGTAACTCCCGTTGAACCCTTGCGAATAATTCATAATCAGGTAAATAAACAGGTAGTCCCATACCTTCAAATAAATCCATCTCTTCATTTTTGGCTTCTAATTCGATAATACTTCTATCTGCTGTAGAGGATTCTCCCTCTATAACATCAATTTGTTTGGTTTCTCGTGCGCTCAATTCATCTGTTGTAATGTATGAATGGATATTTTGTGATTTCCTATTAAATTCCCGTGATTCAATGGAATCTGTTATTATTTCTGATAATACTTTGTGAGCATTGGTTTCATTGTCTAGTATGTTATGGATTAGTTCAATTTCACGAGTAGCACTATCAAATTCAATAATGTTTTCTACAATAAGATCCCGAGTTAAAATAAAATCACCTGAAGAATCGACTACATCAATAGGAAGTTCACGGCTCTTATTATCCATCAGTTCCATTCCTTCGATAGAATTCCCGATTAATTCATTTGTAACTCGAATTGATTGTGTCTCATCTTCAATTTCACTTTCATGACATGAGTGAATTTTATTTGCGTGTTCATAAAGCACAGAGGATGCTATCACTTCATTTTGAATTCTTTTGGCATCTTCTATATCAAAGGTTTCTAGTTTTAAAGATAAGTTTTTTCGCATTGATGTTTCATAGATTACAACTGCTGCTATTGTTTCTATCTGTTCTCTTTCAGCTAATTCGAATGATATTGAACCCCCGTCAACTTGAAAAATATTTCTATCTGCAGTATCAAATTTTGCATAGTCTGCTTTTAATTCTCTTTGGATTCTTGCAAATAGATCATAATCAGGTAAATAAACGGGTAGTCCCAGATCGTTAAATAGATCATATTCTTCATAAGAAGCAGCCACTTCATGAATACATCTATCCGCCATTTCTAAAGGATTTGTTGTTACCACAGCTAACTCTTTAATTACAATCTCACCCGTGTCATTCTCAAACGTACTTGACTGCAATTCTTTCTCTTTTCGGTCTGCTAATATACTTTCGTAGAATTTTTCTCCATACAATACACGAGCTACTTTTACCCATTCGGGAAGTTCTTCTACTTCTGTAGCAAACTCACGAATTTTCTTATGAAGAAGCTCTTCTTCTATGACTTCATTCATTTCATATTCATCTGTAGTTCTAGACATAATAGATTCATTTACAATTGTAATTTCATGTGTATCAAATGGTTTATCTACAAGTTCTTCTTTCACATGGTCCATATCAAAAATACGTCTACGCTGCTTTGCTGACTCATCATCTGTAATATCTATTGCAAAGCATTTTGAATGTAAGGAGTGTTCCATTTCAGAAATATCTATATTAACGTTACGGTCTATACTAAAAGCGTTTAATGTTGTCATACTTGCTTCAACTTCAATGTCCTTGGAAGCCCGGTTAATTACATCAGAGAAGACACCTTTAATCCTATTTACTTTTGTTGCAAATACATCAGCAGAATCTTCTTTAACAGCTTTAAACCTTGAATTAGGCGGCATACTTACAGGAAACTCATGCTCGTTTTTCCCAAAAGGATTATTAATTGAAATTGAAATACAATAAGTCTTTTCATATGGTAGACCTGGACTAACAGAAACTATATGATTTTTTTCATTTATAAATAAAGAAGGGGCAGCAATTGAATATTTTTTCTCATTCATCTTTTGCCTTCCCCCTTTCTTGTTTAAATATCTTCTTTATAGATTGCTAAGCCAATTGGATTGAACGGCGAAAACTTACTTGTGAATGGAGAAACCGCTGTTGTTGGCAATGTGTAGCGATATAATTGCGCCATTTGATAATTAGCTAGAATTTCACCACCAGGGAATTCCTTAAAAATTACGGTTTTATCATCCGGATTATAGTCATAAGCCGTTTTAGGAACTTCCTTACAATCCATGAATAGATTCAATGTATCTCCTTTTGGTTTGTGCTCTAAATGGAATATCTTTTTAGTTCCATCACCTTTACCAATCACTTCATCTGTTACAGTTTTTTCAATTTCAAGCTCGTCTGCTTGTTGAATATTTTTTGGATGTACAGCATATACATCGTCAAGTTTCCCTACATATCCATCATTAGGGTGTACGATATAAATTTGTGATAAATGGTATTTACCGCTATACATAGAAGGGTTAAATCTCCCTTGGCCACTATCGATATCGGCATTATGAGTAATAAACGCAAGGTAATGCTGCTGATACATAGACCCGGTTAAAGATTGGGACAAAACAGGCGTAAGATTTCCACCGGTTGTGTTTTCACCATAGTCCATATTTGCATTACCGATTTTTTTGGTAGAATTGTTGAATTCTTCTCCAGAACGGCAGCCGCCCATAATAATTAAATTCTTTTGCGGTTTATTATCAAATGTATACATTCTTCCGATGTACAATGGAACAAACAAAGCTCGTACAGGGCTTGGTGTTGGATCGATTCGCATAAACATTACAACACGATCTTTGTGAGCGTTACCGTACATGTAAACAACAGAATCACGTTTCCAATCTTTTGTGAATCTTTGCTCGGGTGTCAAACTTAGTACTGTATATGGAGAAGCATTCACAAAATTGATAGATGTAAAGATTTCAGCTAGGACTTTAGATGTACTTTGTACGTCAAATGATGTCTTTGCGGCTAGTATTTCTGTTACATCGCTACCGTTACTAGATTCTAGCAAACGTGTGCCTGCAATTTTTATGTTATCTGCACTTGCAGGAGCAACTTTGAAAATAATAGTATCACCTGTAAATGTATAGTTATTTGTATCTAAAATTGTTCCGTTTTTGTATACTGCAAAACGGCTTTCATCAAAATCTGGGTATGGTAATTTAAAGGCTGTTTTTGTGCCATTACCATTCCCTAAATCTGCATCTGAATCACTAATTTTCACTTCTTTCTCAATAAAGTATCGAGTGTAAGTAAAGAAAATAATATCATTCGTTGGCTCATATGCATCGTTAGCTAAACGATATTCCCCTGTCACTCTAGCTCCTTTAGCTACTGGTGTATTAAATTTAATTAATCCGGTTCGACCATCCACTGTATAAGTGTTTTTTTCTTGATAGATACTATTTATATAAATAGATAACGAACTCGCAATGATTGGAGAAGTAGGAATAATAAAGTTTGTTTTTTCCCCATCTCCCACTCCAAAATCCCCTAATCGTGATTCTGTGGCTACATATCTGGAATCTGCGAAATCTGAATCAGCAGTATCATATGCAACTGCAAAACCAAATCTTCTACGCTCCAAATCACTTCCAGTGGATTCAAATAATCGGACATCAATAAATTTGCTGGTTTCTCTCCGGATACGGAAAAATAGATCACGTTTCCATCCGTGATCTATAAATAACTTTTCTAATTCAGTAGGCAAGGTTTGTAAATTTACAATTTTATCGAACCACATTTATATTCATCCCCTATATTGTTTTCTCGAAAATACCTAACCCTGCTGGGCGATATGCAGTAGCTGGCATTTTTGTAATTGGTGAAATTGCATCTACGGTAAAGAATCTGTAGATATCATGCGTATCTGGGCATGTATTTTGTCTAACTTTTAATTTATCTCCATTTAACAATCCTAGCGGAGAAAGAAGGACAACATAAGGCATATAACCGCGCACCCCTTCATCTGGATGTACAATATAAGCCCTAGAAGTATGAACCCTACCGCTATATAAAGATGGATTGAATTGATACTTATATTCGTCATTATCGTGGCTTTGCCACGCTGTAGGATATTGGCCACCATTAGCACCTTTTCGATCGGGTGGCATAATATTACTCGGTATATTCCATGCAATATAATGCGCTTGGTACCTTGCACCAAAACGAGAACGTTTAATAATTACGTTATCAATGCCGTTACCTGGCGATTTAGGGTATTGCTTTGTGCGTGGCATATAGCTAGATACATCCCTAAATGGCGTTTTACTTTCAAAATTAAAACTGTGAGAAGAGCTTTCTCCACCTTCATCGTAAGCAGTTCCAGCCCAAAGAGCATCCGCTATAGTGTCATCATTTGCATAGCTTTCTAATCGTCCCATGTATACCGGAGTTACAGGGACAGTATTATTCTCAAATGCGGGAGTTTTATCTGCTTGTATTAATAAGACAACCCTATCTTTATCAATTTGCCCTGTAATACGTACTAAAGAATCTGGCCACCAATTTGTATCAGCGTCTATATTTAGCAATTTAGGATTCCTTAAAGTCGATTTAACCCAAGGCGACATCATTAAATCTGGATTATCTGTATATTCATAAACGGTATATGTATAAGGTCCGTTGTTGGAGTGTCCCGTTTTTTCTATAGCTTTCACCTCAGCCAATTCAACATCCATAATAGACTGGAATTCTTTATTGTCTTCTGCTCCCATAATAATTACACTATCCTCTAGATAACTTGGAAGCTTTTCAATCATATACAAATACATGCATGAACGATCTTTATATTGTGGGTTGTTTTCTAAATATGTCTTAAATTCGGTTTTTCCCTCTGGCTTAGAAAAATCAATGTTTAATTTAGACTTTGTAGTCCATTTCCAAGCTTGGACAATTCCGTATAAACCACCATCGTTATTTTTTAAAACCACATGCTTCGCAGCCCAATATTTATGTTCAGGTTCCTCTGATTTAGTAGCTTTATAAATTGTTTTATAAAAGCTACTTACTTTCTTCCATCCATTTGCAACCATGGTGTTTACTAACTCCATATGAAATTCTGCTTCTGATACTATTTTTTCAATATATGCCATAGGTTTCACGCTCCTAATCTCTTAATAGTTGATAATTCAGCTTTACTACTTTGGATGTGCCGGTTATATTGTGGTATTCGAACTTTAATACGGCGTTAGCCGGAATAGGCCTAATAATAGAAAAATTGAACCCTTCTGGTACATCTTTTACATAAACATTTTTAAATATTTGTTTCCCATCGATAAATAGATTCCAATAATCACGATCACTATAACTTGATGCAGCTATAGAAAATGCAATTAACTCTGTATCGAATGGTAGTGAGAATTCATCTTTTTTTATTGAATCATCTATTCCAATTCTTCTACCTTCTATATACGGTTCCGTTTTTGTAGGGAAATAAGGAGCGTCAAATCTACCGCCCGCCATATACGTAACAGCAAAACTCATGATACCCCTCCTTTATGATAAAAAATGCAATTCAAACCATACTGTTTTATCAAGAATACCTTGATTTTTAAATGAAAATTGAACAGTACTTCCTGCTGCTAAAGGTTTATAAACCATGAAGTGCATACCTTCGGGAATATCCTTGGTATATATGTTTTTACAAATCGTTTTACCATTCACGACTAAGCTCCATTTATCATCTAATTCATATATAGATGCACTTACACTTATTGCATACAGCTCCATATCTGCAGGTAAAGTATATGTAGTTTCATTTGTTTGGAACGAAAAAGAATCCATAATAAAACCAGGTATAAATGGTTCTGTTTTTGTTGGATGAAAAGGTGGATCTAATCGACCACCAGCTAAATAGGTTGTTTCAAACAAGAGTAATCACCCTTTTTCTTGTATTAAAAAATTCCCGTGCATCATTACGACACATCGGGAATTGTTAAATCAGATAGTATACCGTTACCTTTATTAAGAAGTCTCGGCTGCACACGCTCTAATTGCTTTTGTGCATTGTATATTAATTGTATCTCCATTTCTTTTCCTGTTACTTTATGAGAGACAAGAACCTTTTCTAGCATGCTGTGTGCATTAAAAGCTAAATCATAGTGTAAATATTTATCTCCATCGACTGCAGATAAACGAGCACCATCACGAATAAGCGTATATCCTTCGGTCATGCCTTCTTTAAATACGTCATTTGGATCATTACCAGGAATCGGTTTTCCACCGCTGTAAAATTCCCTATCAATTAACCCTTTCATTAAATACATAATAGGATCATATAAGTTCTTTTGCATTATCATTGAATCACCCCTAATTTACCCTCGTAACAGACCAAGTTTTTGCTGGTCGTTGGATATAATAGTGATCTTTGTTTTGATTTACCCTAGGAAATGATAAATCTGGTAACGAACCATAATCAAACAAGATATTATTTTGCGTATCCAATACTTGCAAACGTCCTGTAAGAATTCCTTTAGGATTCCGAACTGCTTCAAATACGATAATATTCACGCCATATTCAAGCGGAATATCAACATACGTCGGGTTATTTCGGATGAAATAATTTTCTTCGATTAATTTATCATTACAGTAAATATTTAATAAATCGCCATCCTCTACATCCCAATCCCAAAGTTTTAAACGTAATGTATCTACATTTACTGTAATACCAGTTATATCTGTATATGGAGCTGGTTCATACCCATAGTTAACAGATAAATCTAAAGTTTGATAGAATCCATCATCAGCAGATATCATGGTATTAATTCCTTTAACAAAGTAGTTCCATTGTTGCCCAGAATCTCTATTGTAAACAGAAACCACATCGAATAATTGAATCCTAGGATCTCCAATGACCGCTACAGTTAATGTTCTGAACTTCTGGATTGCTTTTAAATGATAAGCTGCAGCAACCGCTCTTCTTGCAAAAAACGTTGTCGCCCAGGGAACTTCTATCATTTCCTCTCGTAAATCACCCTGCGATACATTTTTTAATAGAAACGAATTAAGAAATCCGTTTGCATAATCTCCACATTTAACAACAATGCTGTTACTTATATCCTGGTCAGTTAGCTGCATATCTAAAGAGATAAGGTTTTCGCCTTCTCTAAAACTAAACTTTGCAGGCTCATTAATTGCATAGTCTGGCATTTTCATAAATGTACAACTTCCGTCTGGTTCGTGTTTAATATAATGGAATGTTGTATCTATGATATCGCGAACAATCTCATCCCATTTTTGAAATCTCTTTCCTGTTGCTCCTTCAATAATCCAGCTTTGATTTGTACCGGGAATGTTTACCCTACTTCCGTGTAATGTAACTCCTGCTTTTTCAAGGAAGAATTTCACTACATCATACACATTACCGGTAGGTGCAACAATTTCATCTGATCCCCGCGTTGGAATTACTGATTTTTGTAGAACCTTTTTATAAGATGTTGTGCAGGTAACTGATATTGTGCCGCTTTCAGCATTCACCTTTACGTCAGATACAAAACCATGTATATACGGTAAAGCTTCTTCACCATAACCGATAGAAACCTTAAACTCAGTCTGCGGATATAATTGGTTTGTGTTTGATACTTCACTGTTGTAAAACCATTCTTGAATGGAAGAAAACTTACCATACCAGTTATCAGGTGCCATTTGCCCATATTCATTAGCAAAGGTAATAGAAAATGTACTTGCGAACTGATCTGCGTTCTCCTGCACTTCCAGGCTCATTACACGATGTTGTATTTGTACATAAGAAGAAGATTCTCTTTTTTTCATATAAACAATTAAATTAGGAGCATTATTCCCCACTTGGAAATAGCTCCCCAACATTCTGATTAAAGAAATAGATCCTTCTCTCACATTCCATCAACTCCAATACCAGCTTGTGACATAGATATTAATTTACACTTTGCTATTACTAGCGTTCCTTTACGTATTGCATCAACTTCATTAGGCGGAATAATACCACCGTAGGTACCGTAATCACCTGTAATAATATGAGGGCGATATATTTCACTCATGAATTCACGCCAATGACTGATATCATTGAATAAAGCAGTAAATTCTACTTCACATCCTTTATTACCAGTACTTTGGTAACGAGGATATCCATGCATAACATTGTAATTTTTTAATCCGTTTAAGGATTTAGGCATTTTCGTTTGTTCAATCATTGCAATTGTAGGTATAGGTCCATATGCATGATAATAAACATCACGCAAATAGGCTACGTTAGAAGAACCGTAACCGCTTGTTGTAAATTCAATTGTTTGTGGCCCTGAGCCAACAAAAATTTCTCTTGCTTCCCAGGCATAAGCACCTCTTGCTCTAAATTTTTCAATACCATTTACCCGAACAATAAAGTATTTATCTGGTAACATACCATCAGAACCAATTGGAACTTGGGACATAAAAGAAAAGTTATATGTCCCAGGCCATGAAAAATTAATAGTATATTTAATTGTACTTTTTAATTCTGTAGCATCCCATAAGAGATGATATGAACCAGCTCTTCTATGCAATGTTTTTAATATACTCATACATTCCGCACCGCCATTCCCATTAGATCGTCAGCAACTACGTTTTGTAGTAATTTTCTCATTTTCACAAAATCCTCTGCGGTTTGCAATTTTTCAACAGCAACCTTGAATGTAGCATTTTGAATTGTAACACCTTTATCTGTTTTCTTTTCAACAGAAGAGTGCCCCGCAAATGGATGTGCAGCTTTTCCAATCATATCAGCAGAATGTGCCCCCATTTGTCCAATTCGGGTAGATACATCCGTTACTAGTTGCATCGGTTTCGGTGGAACAACCGCTTTATTTAACAATCCAGAAGCCTTGTCCACAGCCGGGATCATTTTTTCCATCCCTACTCCAAGACCTTCTGTAATATATCCGCCGTACTCCATCATTAGACGAGAAGGAGATTTTATACCAAAGAAATTTTTAATTGCTTTTGGTATTCCGTCTACAACGCCTTTAGCTTTATCAACAACCCAGCCAGCCATAGATGTCATACCTTTACCAATACCAGCAATAATATCTTTCCCCCAGCTTACAGCGTCGTTTGCTATCCCCTTAACTATAGAACCAACTTTACTGAATACATCCTTTACTGTATCAACAACGCCGTCAAACGCTCCGACGATAGCTTTTTTAATTGCTGCAAAGTTACTTACTATGAAATCTTTAATAGCACCAACAACACTAAATATTGTGTTTTTTATCTTATTAAAGTTATCCACCACAAAGTTAACAAATGTCCGAACAGCAACTATTATTGTTTCTTTAATAAAATTCCATGCGGTTACAATAATAGACTTTACGATATCCATTACAGTCGTAATTGTGTTTTTAATAAAATGAAATGCTGTAACCACAAAATTCTTTATGGACTCTAATACAGTTATAAAAATTGTTTTAATTACATTCCAAATCGTAGAAACAACCGTTTTTATTCCATTCATTACAGTCGTAATTATGCTATGAATTGTTTGAAACACACTACTTACAACTGATTTTAAGAAGTTTAATACAGTCGTAAAAACTACCTTTATTCCATTCCACACTGTAGAAATGAAGGTTTTTATCCCATTCATCACAGTCGTAATTATGCTGCGAATTGCTTGAAATGCACCACTTATAAATGATTTCAAAAAGTTTAGCACCGTCGTAAAAACTGTTTTTATAATATCCCAGCCAGTTTTAAAAATATTTTGCCATGTTTTAATAGCAGTAGAAATATAACTTTTAATAAATTCTAAAGCAAACTTAACAACACTTTTTATTACGTTTAGCACTATATTAAATATCGTTTTTATTAAATTCCAACCAATTTCAAATGTCTTTTTCCATATGTTGATATACATTGTAATTACAGTGGTAATTATTTTCCATGCCCCGCTAAGTATTTTATCTATAAACGATACCGCAGATTGGAATACTTTTTTTGTTCCTTCCCAAAAACTTGAGAAAAACTTTGACAAGCTATCCCATACTGACTTCGCAACTTTAACGATAGCATCCCAGCCTTTAGAACAAATATCACTGACCCATTGTACTGCCTGCTTTGTATATTTCACAATTGAATCCCAATTTTTATACAGCACATATACTAAAGCAACCATTGCAATTATCGCAAAACCCCATGGGCTTAATACTAATGAAAACATTGATTTTCCAAGACCAGTCAATATCTGTGCAAACTCACTAAAAACTTTAATAAGTTTTAAGGCATCTTTAATAATCGCCGTAATTGCACCCGGTATTTGCATTAATGTTTTAACTATATTTACAAGGCCACCAATGATTTCACTCGCCTTAGATATAAGACTAGAAACAGATTTGATTAACTCAACCGTTTGTTTCAACGATGGTATTACTATATTAGAAATCTTCACGACTTGTTGAGCGATAGGTTGAATAGTTCCAGCCAAACTCTTTGCATCTTTTTCAGTTAATCCCAGCATATCCTGTAGTTTTTTTTGAGAACCTTCCACATCGTTAGCAAATTGTAAAGCTTTGCTATTGACTTGTTCTATCGGTTTTGTGACTTTATTTGAAATAGTGTCACCAAACGTTTGCATTTGCTTGCTAATATTCCCAAGAGAATCTGCTGATTTTTGGATTTTTTCTTGCATTGTATTAGAGGCTTTTTGCACTCTCTCTTCAAACTTTTCTACACCTTTATATGCCTGATCCGCTTTGTTACCAATCTTCCCAAAAACATTGGTCGCCCCGCTACCAAATTTTTGAATTTGGCCATTTATTTGATTAAGTACTTCTGCTGGTTTTTGAAATTTTTCTTGTATGTTCTTAGAAGCCTTTTGTAAACTTTCCTCAAACTTTGCTAAATCCTTATAAGCTTCATCTGCTTTAATTCCAATTGTACCGAACAACTGGAATACTTCTGTAAACATTCACTCCCCCCTTTCTAACTAGGAAGTTTTTTGTTCCTTATCGTCTTCAAACTGAAACTCTGCAATCAGCTTATTTGCATGGTCGATACATTCCTCTTTGGACCAAACTTCCAAAGTCTCATTTTCTTCCCCATCCGACCTAGATTCCGTAAGTCCAAAAGCTTGCAAATAGTCATGAAAAGTTGTTCCTTCTTCTAATTGCCTTGTTTGAAATCCGATAAAGGCCATCTTTTTCCATTCATTTAATTCTTCTTGTTGCTCTTCCTGACTAATAAAAGAAAATAAGTCCATTAAACGAGAATACGGTATGGATAAGACATAATCATCTGTCCATCCATACCGTTTTTGGACTTTATCAAAAGCCCTTAGCATATTTTGCTCTGTTTCTTCTATGTATTTATTAGAATCATTTTCTACATTTTTTGTTTGTTCCACTTGAGACTTTGAGATTTGATTAGACCCTTGACCTGATTGAAAAAAGACATTAAATCTTCACTTTCTAATAATCCTTCAATAACTGCTACCATAGCTTCTGGTGGTAACTGATCGAATTCTTCACGCTTAATCTGTAATAGACTAGAGAAAAATTCTGAAAACTCATCTTCACATTCCGGAATCATAGACAATAATTGAAAGACAAACTCTAAACCCTTTTCTTTTTGTTGTTTTTCAATTTCATTTAACTGTTCTTGTTGCTCTTCATTCATTTGGGCTAATTTGATTTTTTCATCGTTTTCATTCTTTTCTTTCCCAAACTCCATAAAATCAGTCATTGCATGACGACCAACTTTAGAAATAATCTTAGTAAAACGCCAAACATCTTTTACATTTAAACGTCTCATCTTCATCTTCTGACCTGAAATTGTAATTTCTGTACTATTATGCATCATTTTTTCTAGCATTGTTGTCATATTTAATATCTCCTTTTATGACCTAAAAATAAAACCTACAACTTATTTACTTGTTGTAGGTAGTTTAGGTGCTTTTTTCTTTGGTAAATAAATTTCATAAGGGGGTGTATTAGGCGAATTTTCGCTATAATGACCAATAAATTTGCATTTAAGTCCTACAGTTCCTTTACCATCTTTTAAATCAATTTCTACAGAAGAAACTACCATTGCATTTCGGATAACAAAAATAACCGGAATATCACTTCCTGAAACTACACCTACTATTGCAATATCACTATAACTTGTGTCTTTAATTTCATTGGTTGGTTTTACAATGTTATAATCGTTATCAGTCGTACTATCTACATCTACGCCTGGTAGAGCTAACTCTAAATTTTCTTTCGTAAACTCTACAAGTGTAACCTCCATATGTGGTTCATCTTTTAATAGCCATTTTCCGCGAACTAGTTTTCCTAAAACACCATCAATATCAGCATCATAGTATTCTCTAGTAAACCCCACTTTACATCCACCTGTAGTAGCTCCTAGCATCTCACCTAGGTCTTTTACACTTTTAAAACCTTTATACATTACACCCGGTCCAATAACAAAATTATCAGTTGTACCCTCACGTACACCATTAATAAGCTTCCAACTCATTTTTTTCCCTCCTTAATATAATTCCATTCTTCCTACCCGTACAAGAAACTTAATACTAATATGAATAATTGATGGATCTTCATCTGGAACTGTAATACTGCCTGCTCGATGAATTGTAATAATACCAGAATCTCTTAACAATCCCGCTTCTCTGTCTAACAAATGTTCTATTCGCCTTGAAATTACATCTGCTTTTTCATAATCACCTTGGCCACAATATATATCAAAAGTGAGGATCATACGATCAATTACCTCTATATCATCCGGATTATTAGATTCAATTCTCATTACCGCATAAGGCATTTTCATATCTTTTTGTGCAGTTTGAAATGTAAGAGCGGGCTCTCCTTCATATTTCGATAGATTACTTTGCACAATTGTATCTTTCTCAATAATATTTCTGATTGTTGCAATCGCTTTTGTCGTCATTGTTCTCCTCCCAATGTCCTTTTTAATTCCCCACGCTCTTTTTCAAACGTTTTTAAGAAAAAAGGTCGGGCTTCTACAGTACTTGTACCATTTTCGACATACACCGCTCTTTTTAATTGACTTCCAATCGTTCCTACTACTTCGGTATCTGTAATATGTAAGCCATATTTAATAGAATCTTGTAATTCTCCCGTTCTAGAAGCAAATGTCTCTCCTGGTTTTGAAGCAATATATGTGCGACTCGATCGTGGAATTTTATACTTCACGCCATTGTGACTACCTGATACTGTTTGTTTCATTTCTCGTTGCAGTTGATTGCAAGCACTTATAATTCTTTCTACCATTATTTTATTAAGTTGTTCTTTAACCTGTTCTACATTACGTGTAACCATGAATTCCGATGTATTCGTCATTTTATTCCAACAACTCACAATACAATTCAATATGGTGATTTAAAAATGATGGATTTCTTGGTTCTCCTCTTACCTCAAATACATAATCATGAAAATAGATTACATCATTTGTATGGATGTTATGTTCTGCAGAAGTATAAATTTTAAAATTCGGCTCAAAATTTTGTTTATTTCTTTTTAACCTTTCATTATCTACCGCTGTGTGTGTTGTTACACGACACTTCATTCTTTCATAAATAATGACAGGCTCTTCTTTAAAATTTCCTGCCGGCTGTTTTACCTTTTGATTCCTTTTCACAGTTACTTCATGTATATATAATTCTTCCATATCTAATGTTCACAGCCTATTCTTTCATTCATAATGCTATTAAAGGGTTTCTACTTCGGTATTTTTTTAGTACTTTTAAAACCTTTTTATTAACAGTTTCCTCATCTAGCGATTCAATATTTATTTCATATGAGTAATCTCCGATATTTGCTGATTTTTTCATATTTTCATATTGTAGATTTGTTCGAATTACCGCATAACACGTCATATCGATGATGCATTTTTTCATTAAAGTCAAAAGCCCATCATAATCTTGTATTGTATACTCAAATTCATATAATTGATTCTCACTTAAACCATATACAGTGCAACCATCAGAAAAAACTGAACTGGTAACTTCTTCTCCAGAGCCAATATGGATTACCTTAATCAAATTTTCTGCTCGAAAAGAAAGCCAAGCCAATTTACTTGTTCTAACTTTCTCTTTCATTGGGTTACTTGGCTTACTTTTCAAGTAGTTTTTAGTAATCAATTCATATTGACTAATGAGCTCCTGGATTACCGTATCGGGCATTCGTTGAACATTCACCCTGTTCTTTATGTCCTGTACAGTAATTTCCATCCTTCCACCTCTTTTACTTCTCTTTCTTTTTAACCTCTATACTATCTATTAACTTAAAATGTCCTGTACTCAGTAAATAGTTTGCTTTCTCATTTGCAACCTTTTCCTTCACTCCGTTAAAAAAAGTATAGCCATATGCAGTATATGTACCGCCTAATTTCAATTCTATAATCTTCATATGCAAATTATCTTACTTAATTTCCAAATTTATCAGGAATATTAGTAAGAATTGCTACTGCGTCCATTTCTTGAATAACTGCATCATCATCCAAATGAATAACATAGAATCGCTTATCTTCCATAACAGCAGATTTACCTTCTACAGTCTTACGAACTCGCGTGTCATACGTATTTACCGCAATAAAGTTTTTAGGATCTGCAAAAATAATTACATCATCTTGAATAGAAGGGACTGTGACAATCTCATACCCCAACGGCTTATTAACTTGATCCCCTGTACCTAATAACGCAGCATCGCCTAAGCCAGTTGAACGAGTTGTTAAATATTCAATCCACTTCTCTCTACGAGCAGGTGACATAATCCACTTTAAACCTTCATTTTTATATTTATTAGGCATCGCCTTAGATAAATTAAAGATCGAGTCTTTACTAAACCCAGCGCTAGCTTCAGCATCTCCCGTTCCCGTCACTAATTTAAGATGATCGACAATATGAGATTTACTTGATTGTTTAATTTGTTTTAACCAGCCATCATTAATTTGAAGAAATGGGTCCTCTGAAGTTACATCCCCATTCCAATGCAGATCTTCAAGGTCAATACCTAACTGAGTTGACATTAATGTCATAACAGTATCTTCATATCCTTCACCTTCGATATTTTCTCGAAGTAACTCCTCCGTTATCTCCCATGGTAAACGAATAGAAACTGTATCATATTCAACTTTCGACGTTTCTACACCTGCTCGATAGCCATCATCACTATTTTCCACTTTCCTACGTAAAATTCGACCACCGATTGCAATTTTATCTAATTCACCTTTTTTCGCTTTACGAATCTCTTTGCGATGCAATTGAGAAAATGGAGTTGCATCAAATACCATTCGGAAAAATTCTTTACTTTGTTCCGGATATAATAGCCCCGCTTTCATTCCTCCTGTTGTCATTGTACTCTTTTCAATTCGTTCAATACGTGCTAATAATTCTTTATTATTCATAAATTCATTTCTCCTTATCTTTATAGATCTAATCCTACCCATTTATTTACTGGTTTTCTCATCTCGTTTGTTGGCTTGGCATCGGCCCCAAGACTTTTACGAACTTGTGCTGATCGCTCAATTACTTCAAGTCTCTTTGAAATGGGATCTATTACCTTCTGAATAAATTCACTTGTCTTTTTAGATTCTCTGTCATTTCCTAATTCATTGGTATCATGAGTTGATTCAAGTTCTTTATTTAACTGTTCTTCCAACTCCTGTAACCTCTCGAGAAAAGGACCCATTTCTCTCTTTACAATGTCTTTAATTTCATCTAAATTTTGGTCTATGTTTTTTTGCAACTTATTTTCTTTAATTTGGTTCATCAAAGAAATCATTTCATCAAATTTTTTATCATTTTTCTTATATAAGATTGTGCCTACTTCATTCATGGAATTAATTGTAATATCTTCCGGTGCGAAATCTGTATCACCACCCTTCATTGTATTTAAAATGTCCTTCATTTCATCTAAGGTGGAAACCATACGCTTAATATCTACATTTCCCTCCCAAATCCCAACATAAAATACATCTTCAAACAAATTAAATACCTTTTGCATCTTAGAGTTTTGTTTATTATTTAATGACTGATTATCCATCTCCTGAGTTTGTTCCTCGTCATACTGTGACTTAAAAAAACTAAACATCTTACGAATTACACCTTTCTCATCTTGTGTAAACTCATCCATTTGTGGCATCTCCATTCTTTCTCCAACCCCTCCCATCGAAAAGCCTGTGATTTTCCCTTTTTTGATTTCTTTCCATGTTTCACTATCGTCTACTCGAACAGTCATAAGCCATGTTCCTTTTTTAATATTTTGTTTTCCAACAACCGTATTATTTTTAGAAATCCAGCTTTCTACTACTGTTCCTTTTCCTGCCAACTCGTCATGGTTTTTATCTATGTATCTATATTTCTCTAAAAAATTATAAGCCGCTCTTTCAATTTCCTCAGCCGTCATGATATCACCATGTGCATCTTCTATATTGGGTTCATAAACAACCCCTGTTACAAGTTGTTTTTCATCTTCCCTCTTTAAAATAGGAACATTTTTCAAAACATTAGAGCCATTCATGTTCATACCCTTCATAATTGCAAATGGCCTACCATTAGCCCCCTTTGTTACTAATGAAACATAACTAATTTCTACATTTTTCAATTCATTTGGCATAATATATTCCTACTTTCTAGCAAGACTACTAAATAGAATTTGAATCTTCATTTAAAAATTTATCTCCTTCTAGAACTGGTTCGTATCCAATGACCTTTCGGCATTCATTTCTTGTTAATATACTCTTTTCGTATCCATCTATTGCATATTGCATATCACTCGCTCGATCATCTGTATCAATTTCATTTAATTGAAACTGCCAGTCCAATTCCCCTAATGTCCCTGTAAACTCTTTAAATAATTGTGTATTTAATCGATGTTCTAAAATTTGTTGACCTGGTTCAATAATTGATCGTTTATACATTTCATTCATTTCTTTTGCTGTCGTCTGCCCAAGTGATCCTGTCATAGCCCAACCAATTCTATATGGTGGCACCCGATGAGCTACACAAATTTCCATAGCATTATCTTGACGATATAAACGAAAGCTCGCTTCTTTGACATCAGGCCCTAATTTCTCTAAACGAGCTTTTGCTCCTTCAGGGACAGGAACAACCGCTAACTTATGATGTTCTCCTTTTGTTTCAACAGAGAAAAATGTTTTTAATTCTCTTTCAACTGAATCATCTATTTCATCAACACCCTCAACAAACAAAACAGCATCTGGAATTGTTTTACCAGTGAAATAATTAATATTGTAATCTCTTACAGCTTGTGATCCTACAATGGAACCAATAGAACTCACATAATCGGGAATACCATAATATGATGATCTAGAACCAAATTTACGAATTACAATAACTTCACCAGCTTTTTCTTCAGTGTCTAATAACGAGTTTTCATCTAAGCTATCACTAATCGTTTCTCCATCTACTAACCTAAAATCATATGGATAACTAAATCGTTTAAACCATCTCTCCTCATTATTTACAATTTGCGCAAATCGAATCTTATCTTTATGCGCACGTACCGTATGTGCTGGAATATGGTGAAGCTGCGCTGGTTCTCCTTTCAAGTTACGAACAACCTCTATAATTCCCCAACCTACAGTTTCATAATCCTCCCAAACTGCCCTAAGTATTTCGCTACTTGTCATTTCATTGTTGCAATATCTCATAAAACGTTTTAATTCCTTATATTGTTCTTGATTTGCCTCTGTCACTTCATCTAGCGGTGCAAAATCAAATCCCATACCAGCAATATCATTTACTTTTGCACTAATACATGCCGAGTGAATAGGGTTACTTTCTCTCAAATTTAATAATACTTGCATATCATATGGAGGCTTTACTAGTTCTTTATCACCGTACACTTGTGCAAACGGATCAATTGCCATTTGTTTACTTTGAAGTTCCTCATTACGTAAAGTCATCTCACGACTTTGTACTTTAAGTACTTTCACATTCTTAATTGCTTTTTTCTCAACCATAAAACCTATGCCTCCTTTCATATACAAATTATTTATTCAATGTTTTTCATAAAAACTTTACCAATATAAAAAAGCTGAACATGTAATGTTCAGCTAAACTCTTTTTATTTTTCCACCCATTATTTTTTTTTGCTTAGTAAAAAAGTATTCTAAGGCTTGTGACGTTGTATCTACTTGATCATTATGTTTACCAGATGGGAAAGAAGCTAATTCATCTACATAATCATATACCCAAGATTGTATTTTAGGATTAGGTATATATACATTTCCAGATTGAAATTCAGGGGATATCGCCTCAGCACGTGTTTCTTTTGAACCCTGTGGATTTATTGGAATGATTCCACTTATTTCATTCTTTAATGAACTAATAATGGCAGGGCCATTTGCTTTTTTTTCAACTAATTTCGGAATGGACTTTTTAAACCCAGAATTCCGAAGAATCGACTCATATTTATGATGAAAAACAACAAATGCTTTCTTTGTTTCTAGGAAATTCATTTGTGCCCTCACTTGATCAATTAAATATTTGTCTCCATCTACTTTTCCCCAAATCTGTCCAACCACAAATGAACTTTTATTTGTAGTGTTATCAAAAGCCATATCCCAGGAAGTAATAATTTGATCAAATTGTTCCCAATTTGGTAATACATCATAATATTGAAACCAGTTCCTTTTAAAAATATTCCCTATATCACTTGATGGTTTTTGTTGCCATAAAGATAACCATGAGCGTGCAGAGGAAAACTTCTTTTTATCTTCATAATAATTTTGGCCATAGTGTTCAACCCATAAGCCTCTTCCTATTATTCTGTTTAATGGATCATCCTTTGACTCTGCTATAGCAGGAATTGATAACACAGTCCATTTCTCCTGTTCTTTCTCTAACAATCTACCAGCTAAATCGTCCTCATGCCATCGCGTCAAAATTAGAATTACCTTTGCACCTTTTTGTAAACGTGTAGATAGAGTATCTTCCCATTCATCCCATAGTCGATTTCGGTATGTAATTGATTCGGCCTCTTGGCGATTTTTAATAGGGTCATCAATAATTAGTAAATCTGCTCCTTCCCCTGTAATCGAACCACCAACTCCTACAGACAACATTCCACCAGAGTGGTTATGTAGTGCCCAATCTGTTACTGAACCTTGTCGCTCATCAATTCTAATGTTAAATATTTCTTTACCAAACTCTTCAATCTTAGCACGATTTCTTCTACCAAACTTTTCAGCTAAACTTGATGCATAAGATACCTCTATAACTCTCTTATTTGGATACTTTCCTAAATACCAACTTGGCAATGTTTCTGTTATAGACTGTGATTTTGAATGCCTAGGTGGCATAAACACCATTAATCTATTAGTCGATAATTTCTCTTCAATTAAATCTTGGCAAATCTTTGTTATTAATTTTGTGTGTTTTGCATGTTTATAGAATCCCTTATGTGTATACTGAACATAGAAAGGGGTAGTTCACTTTTGCCAATTCTTTAAATGTATTTTCATCTATTAACTTATGCACATTCATCCGTGTCATGATTGTAATTCTCCTCCTTGAACTTTTTCAAATAATTTCATAGCTAAATCAAGCATTTCCTCATCACACCCAATTTTCATGGCCATTTTATTATGCTCTACTTTCATTTCTCCTGAATGATTTACGTTTGCTTGCAATTGATCTTTCCTTCCCCATTTAGTTGGGAATTTTCTTTCTAATCTCCATGCTGCTGCTTTCCAATTAGATTTTGCATGCTCCCCGATTGTCTCAACGTCTCTCGCCTCACTAAATGCTAATGCCTGATCAATTTCCATGACTAACTTCACATAAATCTTATCTTTTCTCGGTACTACTTCACCTGTCTTTTCACTCGTTTCAATTGCTCTACGCCCTTGTTTTAACCAAACATAAACTATACTTCTACTAATTCCAACTAACGCACATGCGGTTTCAATATAATTCCCTACTTTAATATATTGAGTCAACCTATTTATCAGCTCATCATTCAATTTCATTGGTCGCGCCACTAGCAGTCCCTCCCGTTTTAACTCATCATTTGTACTTCTTTTTCTAAACACTCAATACATATTGTTGTTATATTGTCGTCAACTACCTCACGAATAAACATTTGTTCACAATACTGAATTGTGATTGGAAATTTCAAAACCCACAAACATTTTTCAAGGCAAATTGAACATATTGGCATTGTATCTATATCTTGTTCTAACATCTAATCGCATCCTTCTGTAGTTTTTCATGTACTACTGCCTATTTTGTAGTAAATAAAAAGATGCCGTCATTTTTAAAATCTCTCATTTAATTTATAGATATCCTTTGGGTCATTCATTCTTTTTGCTAGTATCCATTCTTCATTTTTTATATTTCATTTAAACTTATTTTATTACTCTCTATTTATAGGTGGCACTATGGTGACAAGAATGTGTTTGTAAATAAGAAAAAGCCTTAACTACTTTCGCAGAAAAGACTTTTTCTTACTTGTTTAGCAATTTTTATTTCAGATCTATATAGAATCGTTTTAATTGTGCTTCTTGAAACATTCAAATATTTAGCAATTTTCTCTTGTGTAATGCCTCTTCCTCTTGACATGATATATATTTCTCTTTCATATTTTGTCAAAGTAGAGAGCGCATCTTCTAGTTTTATTCTCTCCCATTCTGAAATGACACTTTCCTTGTTTTCATCATCCCATTCATATGTTGTATCAGTACTACGAAAATATCTTTGCATTAACAAGGAATCATATGATTTTTCTCGTTGGTAAGCAGCTCTACGTTCTATTCCCCGGCGATTACCCGGCATCTTTGCATTCTTCATCCACTCCAAAGCATATGTGACATCACTAATCATACTCGTTAATATTTTAATTTCTTCCTCTTTTGCACTTGTTTTAGCACGCTCTAACTTACATAAAGTTTCCTTATATTGGATAATCAAATCTCGCATATACTATTCCCACCCTTATAACAAAGCAAAATTGTTAAAAATAGAGGCCATCTAAATCTACATTTAATTTCCATTTATTTTTTCTCACCAAAAACTAAAATTATTTTAAAAAAATCTTCCTTAATACTATTTATCATTGCTACTTTGTACTTATATGATATATGTATATAACGATTCGTTTTTATCTCTTTTTCATCATTTTTTTACATAAAAATAACCACCTGCTTGTTTACACAGGTGGTTATAATCCATATTAAAAACTTATTCATCATTAGTAATCTTTACGCTCCTCAACCTCAATCCCTAATGCATATGCATAGTTGTAAAAAGCAGTATTTCTTTTTCTATAATAATCTCCCTCGGATAAATTCAACTCTTTCATAACCTCATATCTATTAACTCGATTCTTTAACAAATATTTTTGAATAATTATTCTATCACTTTCAATATCTAGCTTTTCTAACCCTTTGTTCATCGCAATAATATAATTGATCCGCTCTTCTTTCGCATTTTCTTTTAATATATTTTCTGTTGAGAGTATCGTTCCATTAAGATAATTACACTTCATAAATAATCTGTATTTCTTTATAGCTTTCAGTACATTTTCTTTTGTAGCTTCTTTATTTAATACTGGTAATTCTATATTTAGCATGTGAAGCCCCTTTCCTATCATTTATCCTTAACCATAATTTAAATTTCATATATTAATTTGCTATTAAGGCTTACATTCTTTATGTATTATTTCATATATTGTATCGCTAACATTTATTTTCTTATCCTTATGATTTTTGATTAATTTTATTAACTCATCACTATTTAATTCGTACAATTGTTTATCCTTATATTTGTAAATTCCATTTTCAATAAGTTGATTAATTAAAAATAACTTCATCTTGCCACACCACCATATCTTCAACGAAAAATTGAATCTCAATATCTTTTGAATTATAATAACAAATTGCGCCCCCATTAATTGGAACACATCCTACTACAATTTGAGATTCATTTCCACTTTTTACAATAGCCACTTTATACAATTTATTATCTCTTTCAATTACATCACCGAGTCTAAACTCATCTATTTTACGCCCTTTGATAGCGAATAATTTTGCCCGTTCAAATAATAATTTTTCACTTTTTTCAGCTTTCCTAATTTTTAATTTCGTACGCTTTTCAAAATGACCATAATTATTAGAGAACTCCTCTCCATTAATCCAGAACCAACTACCATGCTTTATTTCTTTTTCATTTTCTTTACAATATTCAGCGATAAATTTTTCACTATTTTCATTTTCAATATACAATAGTTCTCCTTTTCGAATAGTCTCTCTACAATCTATAAATTCGTTCTCAAAAAAGAAATTAATTTGTTGATAGCTTTCTTTTTTACCTAAATAATCAGCAATCACTCTTTCACCTTCTATCTTCCAACACATCGGTGTCTCTTGTACTGTTGTAATCCAATTTGTTTTCATTCGTTTAATTGCTTCAAATCCTTTATATGTTCTCATTTTCAAGATGCCTCCATTTAATTATTTAAAACATATTAAATAAACTTAAAAACTGCTTTCAATGTACATACGTGTAATTTCTGATCAAATGCTCTTTCCATTCCTCATATTCTTTCTTAACTTCCTAATCACGTCACTTACTCGCTAATTAAAAGAACCAATTCATACAGTGCAAATTTCTTGAACAATATGCTTTTATCTGAATATATACTTCCTACACCATATATATTCTTTTCTTAAAAAGGTAATTTTCTCTTACGCTTATCTCTTGTTTTTTTAAATTCTACGTGTCGATATGTATTAAACATCCGAGATGTAACTCTTTCATCGTACGCTTTTATAATTGCCTCACCTGTTAAATTCGTTGTGATAATGGTTTTTTTCCCTTGTCGTCCATCAAATAGTTTAAATAACACACGATTTACAAATGCTGTTGCTTTTAAATCATTAATATCCATATCCCCTAGCTCTGCTCCTAGATCATCAATGACTAATAAATCCATAGAAATTAGCATATTTGTTATGCTATGCTCTGTTTCACATGATTGCGTATTAAATGTCGAACGTATGTAATCAAAGAGTTCTGAACTTGTAACATACATAACTTTATTCGAACTTTGTTCATTCATTTCATGCGCTATAGAGTATGCAATATGACTTTTTCCAGCTCCAACTTTACCCACGAGAATCAAATTAAATCGAATATCATTTAAATAGTCCGTAAGAGCCTTTTTAGCTAAAATTAAATTGTTTTCATCCTCTTCACACTCTGATATAAATGTCGAAAATCTAGCTAATTTAATAGTTTCATCTTTAATAAGACTATGATCGTAAAATATACTTTTACGTTTTCTTTCCTCTTTTTCATAACGAAAAACATTCATTTCTTTTTCTAACCTTCTATTTTCTTCTTCTAAACGACATACTGGACAAATCGTTTCACCCTGAATTTCCATCAATCTTACCATTCGCTTTCTCTCCTGCTTACATATCAGACATGTATCAGAAAGGAAGTTCATTCTCTTCGAAAGACTTTGTACTATATCTGTTACCTTTGTTAAAGCCATTTGATTTCACCATCTTTTTCTGTTGTAAATATCCCTCAAATTTAGTTCCAAATAAGGTTTCTGGTCTTAAATATTTTGCCTGTTCTGTATAAAGCCATTCTTTCGCCTTCGTCTCAATAACTTCTTTAAATTCATTTATATTAAATCCCTCTTGTAGCCTAGATTTAATTAACATTTGCGTCTTTTTAGTTGAAATACGATAACTTGTATTACATACACTGTTGAGATAATTAATTATCTCTACTATATCTTTTTGAGTGGTATTCTCTGAGTTAATCTTTTGTGTAGTCTCTGGTATTGGTTGAGACATATTATCATTTTCCATCATGACAATATGTTCTTTTCGTTGAGACAATTTGTCACAATCGTTATCTATTTCTAATTCAACTAGTCTGTTATAATTTATTGAATACCATTTTGTTTTATCAAACTTTAATTTGTTATAGTTACCACTTATCAATAAGTTAAACTCTTCAAGATTTTTAACAATACGTTTCAACGTTCTTTCATTCCAAAACGGGAATTGTTTATGCCAATTTGTAATGCTATTATAGACCCAATAACGATCATCATAATAATGTTTCGAACGCTTGAGCCAATAATGTATTTGTTGAAGAAAAATTGCCTCGTTCAACCCAATCTTACTTGCTAATCGAGGTAATACTAATAGTGGCTCATCCTGTATTAGCAAACTACTCATTTTATCTTCCTCCATAACTCTTTTCTTAAAATTGATATATTAAACTTCTCATATATTAAAGGTTTGATTCTCCAAAACTTTTAAATTTCCCAACCTATTAATATTTGTATAGCCTGATTAGCTTGCTTCCTTGTAAGATCACTCAGTGATTGAATTTTAAGTTTTTCTTTTAATTTATTTTTGATTTCTTCTTTTGATATTACTCCATCATATTTCAATGCTAATATATGCATTTTGGCATAAATCATTTTTAACTGTTTATTCGAAAGTTTTTCCGATTCAAAACAACTAGTATTACTAAATTCTTCATTTTCATTAGTACTCTTGCTGACATATCCTGGTTTTTTTGTCACTTTAAAAACCATGTTTAATCCTCCTCCCTACAATAGACTTTACTATAAGATTTATTTTTTAAGACGATAGTCTTTCTTTTCTTACACCTCATTCTCTATTAGCCAATTTAATAAAAATGCCTTCGTTTCTTTAGCCAGAAAACACCATTTCCCGCCCACTTTAAATTTTTAAAAACACAGATTAAAAAAAGAATTCTTTTTGAATAGTATTTCACGACATGTACGTTCTTTTTTTTAATTGGCTTGTATCCTAAAATACAAATTCTGCATCCACTTCTTTAAGCTTTTCTTCTAATTTTTCTAAATATAATCTTCTGATCGCTCTTTCACCTACTTGAATATTTAGCATTCTATATTTCACCTCAATTTTTATATACCAAATACACTTTAGCGTTTCATTTTTTGAATCTCTTTCCTTCTTTTCTAATTTAAAACCTATATATAAAGTACCTTTAATAGTAGGATTGTTAGATATTTTATTTAAAATAACCCCAAAAACATCCTATAATCCAGATATAAATACGTGCATTTTTGTCACAAATTATTTAAAAAAAAGATCAGGGAACAACTCTTCTATAGATTTCTCTAAATAGCACGATAGCATATGTGCCTCTTTCAGAGTAAATTCACTTTTATTATGTTCTTTTGCCCAATATGTACGTGGAGAAACATTAAGAAAATCAGCAACTTCTTCAATAGTTTTTCTCTTTAATTTTCTTTCTAAAAATATCACCTTGTGCATTTTTGTCACCTCTTTTCAAATTCAAATATAGTACTACGTGACAAAACAGTCAAGTATTTTTTTACCAAATAACGAAGAAAGTTGCATTTTTGTCACACCAATTATATAATCAATCAAGACGGAGGTGACAAAAAGTCATGAAATCATTCGGTTTAAAATTATCTCAATTGATGAAGAAAAATAATATGACAGACGAACAATTAGCTGAATTATTATCTGTTAGTAGAACTACTGTTTTACGGTGGAGAAATGGTGAAAGAAGCCCTAAAATGTCAAAAATATCACAAATCGCTAAGATGTTAAATGTCCCTGCAACCTACTTTATTGATGAAAATGAATCCTATTGTCCTGAAGATCACATAATTACCAAACGGGATATTCCCATTTATGGTACAATCGCAGCTGGTAAACCAATTGAAGCAATAGAAAATGTAATTGGTGATATACAGGTACCTGATATCATTTTAGATAAATACGGATTTGAAAAACTATTAGCACTTCGTATAAACGGAGACAGTATGAATAGAATTGTACATGATGGACATATAGCTGTACTTGAGAGGACAACAAATATAAATAATGGCGACATAGCCGCTGTACTCATCAACGGATATGACGCCACTTTAAAAAGAATTTACAAAACCAATAATAGAATTATCCTAGAACCAGATTCTTTTAATCCTAGTATACATCCATTAATGTTTGATTGTACAGATATAGAAAATTGTCCAGAAATAAAAGTAGTTGGAAAATACATTTGGAGTTGTGCACCAATTCAATAATATTTCATCAATGAATTAAGTTGTTTTTTAATAAATTTTAAAGTAAGGGGGGCTTTCTCCCCTTCTTTTTTATAGCAGGAATTTATCTTGGTTAGTTTCAGGAAATTTTGATTTTTTTTGGTGTTTTGTGGGTGAATTACTCTTCTTTCAAATAAAAATGTTTTTCCCACAACATAAAAAACCCTCAACACGTTTTGTGTCAAGGGTTTGTACCTCTGATTATAGAGACATATACTGTCCGCTTTCGCCTCTTAAACGTTCAATCATACTTAGTACTTCTTCAAAATCTATACTTGAATGCTTTTTCTTGCTCAATACAAAATACCTTTCTTACAAATTAATACGATAATCTAATATTAACATGGTGCAGTTTCAGGGGTAAGTTATCAGAAGACATATGAAGTAAGCATCTTACAAATTATAATAAATTGAATCTTGGTAAAACAAAAAGAGATGTCTTAGTAGTATACCTAGGACATCCCCTTCATTTTATAATATCTAGATTCTATACATCTCTAACAATTAAATATATCTTCTACTTAAAACATCGTATTATCATTAGCCGCTTCACTTGGAATCTCTTGAATTACATCCCAGTGTTCCACAATCTTTCCATCCTTGATACGAAATATATCCACTATAGCAACTCCCTTATCTTGAGAATTAGTACGAGAATGTACATGAAGAGCAACTGTATCTCCTTCAGCTACTACACGTTTGATCTCTGCAGAGGAATTAGGATTTTTAACAAAATCCTCCTTAAAGAAATCCATGAAGGCTTTTCGTCCATCAGCAACAAAAGGATTATGTTGTTTATAATCTTCACTTACATATTTAGGAATAATATCGATATTATGTTTATTAAAAACTTCATTATAGAAATCAACTACCATCTTTTTATTCTTTTCATTTTCTTTCACTTCTTTTGATACAGAAGCAACATTCTCGCTCTTTATTGAGTTACCTTTGTTATTACCGGTGGAAGCTTGAAATATCAAAGTCGACACAATTCCTAAAATAAACACAGAAATAATTATTACTATTAAATTTTTCTCTAATTTCATATATACCTACCTCTTCTAATCATATAAATTATATTCCATAACACGATTGAGAAGTAAAACCCTTCCCCAAAATGTAATGCCAGGGGTAATGTTAGGAAATTTCATTTATCCTAACACTCCCCCTATACACGGCATATTAGAAACGATTAACTCTAACTTAATACCTCATTAACAGTTGCACTGTCCACAATTTGAATAAACTTCTTAACCTTATCGTTCTCATCAAATTCATAAAGATGACAAAAATCTGCTATGAACGATTTCCCTGTAGCTGTATATGTTCCACTATATTTCCCATAAACGATAACAGTATTGTTATTAAATGCATAAATTTCATCTTTAGCGCTATAATTATCCCATTCCGTGCCAAGGCGTTCATGTACATTTTTCACTACTTCATCTGGACCTATATAAGTACCTGCATATGGAAACCCAGCAGCTTCTGTCCAAGATACATTTTCACTTAAATACGTTTTGAACGCGTCCAATTTACCTTCGCCAGTTAACACATACGTTTCATGTAATAGTTTTTGATATTTATTCATGGCATTAGCCCCAAGGCATTTCTTTTGTTACAACTTTTGCACTTAATTCTAATACACCTTTATTTGCATAACCTGGATATGCTGCTTCAAGTTTCGCTACAAAATCTTTTGAAGTTTTACTTTCCTCAGAAGCTTGAACCGCAGTTCTTAGGTAATCCATAGTTGCAGTAAGTGCCTGATTATTTAAAGATTTTTCAATTGATCCATGACTAGGTACAATTATGTCAGCATGTAATGCTTGTAATACTTTCAAGTTTTCAATCCATGCCTCCATTGCCGCTTTTGAGCTAGTATCCGCTAAAAATACATGTATTTCGTTAAATACATCAATACCACCAATTAATACTTTTAGCTCTTTATTAAATAAGCTAGTTCTGTAATGATCTAAACCTACTAGTTCAAATGTTAACCCTTGAAAATCAATAACTTTTTCTTTAAACACTTGAGGTAATACTACGTTACTTGGTGCGTTTTCTCCTAGGGCGTCTTTCCAAACTTTTAATTTACCTAAGACAGAATGAACAATATGTTCAACAGTAGACTCTGTAGCATACGCTATAGCTTCTGGGTAAGCAGCTTTAATACTTTCTAATCCAAAGTAATAATCAGGATCTCCATGAATAATAAAAATTTTATCTAAAGATAAGTCGTTTTTTTTCAAATACTCTACAATTTCTTTCGAATCAGACTGAGTAAATTTTGAGTTTATTAAAAATGTATGTCCCGCTTTCTCAACTAAGGTTGCAGTAACCATAAAGCTTTTTTCGTCTGAACTAAAAACCGTCAATTTCACATCTTTTTGATTTGTATCGATTGTCTTAAACATAGAATGTTATTCTCCCTTGTTAAAGTTATTAAATGGTTAACATATTCTTATCTTGTTCCGCCAGAAGTTCCCTCTTCCATTCACCTGAAAGTGTGATAGCACCATCAAATAGGACAGGGATGAATATCAGTTGGTGTAAGATAACATGGTTGCTACTATGGCCTATAATAAAATTAAAATTGGACTCTTTAAAAACCAAATTGAAACCAACTGTTATAAAAAGGTTTAAGCCCATTTACTTCAACTCTTTTTTAAAACGTTAAATGCTATATACTTTAGCTTAAAATTTTTTAATATAAACTTTTAAAACGCGCTTCGATTTTATCTGGTGTCATCACCCCACCACCAATAGGAATAATTTGATTGTCCTTTTGTAAAAGTAATGAAGGATAACTATTAACACCAAGTTGTCGAACTTTATTGAAATCATTTTGGACATCTATTATTGTTTCTTGAGCGTTTAAACGCTCTAGCACTTGTTCAGGATTCAAACCATGATCAATTGCAATCTTACGATATGTTTCAGGATCACTTAGACTTTTCCCCTCATAATAAAACGCTTTTTGCATAGCCGAAGTGAATTCTAACAAACGGTCTGGCGCTAATGAGCGTAATGCCGAAAAACCAATTGCAGCATCTTTCGAATTCATTTTAAAAGTACCTTCTTCCACCAATTTTTGATATAAAGGACCAAATTCTGCACCTGTAAGTTGATTAATTCTTTTATTTCCCTCTTCTATATATGAGAAGTTTTTCATTGGTAAATTATCTAAAAATAACCCTCCACATAAAACTGTTAATGGTACTTCAGTGTGGTTTTTGTAAAATCCTTTAATACTTTCTGAAAAGCCATAGCACCATCCACAATATGCGTCCCATACGTAAATAAGGTTATCTTGTTTCGTCTCCATTTAAATCTCCTACCTTTATTTTTATTATCCAGCTCAGCTAACTTTTTGGTTTATATAAGTACATCTTTTTATACCTTGTTCTTTTTGAGATACCTTACTATATTCCCCAAAAACTAATATTTCCAAAGAAAGATTAACCAAGGTTTTTAACAAAAGATAACGTTGCACATTATTGCCCAGTATTAGAAATTACTAAAGTTAGGATTATGCATTAATTTGAATGCATTAGTAACTTTCTACACCGGGTGGCAACGTGTGTATCACCATTCTTAATTAAATATATAAATCATATTTTTATTTTAAGCAGTTATTAGTTGTAACTAGATTGATTACACCTTTATGTAACCATTCTAGTTACAACTAATATAGAAGTCAATTCTTTTTTTCCGAAAACATTAAATTTCTACCCTAATGTTTCCAGAATTCTAACATTAAAAACTTTCTTCTTGTTCTTAAATCTTTCAAAAAACTTAGTAAAGCCCTTAAAAAATATATGCTACTGAGTTGATAAGAAGCTATGTTATCCATTACCCCTGTATTTTCTACAGGGTCTTTATTGATTAGTTTTATTTTTAAGTTGCTTATAACCAACAATAAATTCTTCAAAGAAAGACTTTTGTTACATTTTTTAAGTATTCCATGCCAAACATGATAGTTAACAACATGTAAATAGTGTTAACTATCTTAATTGAATATTAGTAATAGTAAGTCAAAACATTATCAATTTACTATATATTACATATGTGTAAAAATAATAACATAAGCTTTTTCAAATCTTTCACCTAATAAAGATTTGAAATTAGCACTTCATTACTCTCCTTACTGTTAATATGCCTAGAAAAAGAACCCCATAGGGTTCTTTTTCTGTTTATAACATAATATAAAATTTTATGTTATAAACAGAAAAAAGAAGAGGGATCTCTCTCCTCTTCACCAATAAAATTGAACATATTTAAAATTAAGGAAGGGTATACATTCATCAAGAGATGAAAGGAACAATAATAGTTCACCTAGTGAATTATAACATAAATTCATCCCTATTAATAGATAATATTAACATTTATGGAATACATGTGACATAAATGTTAAATATCTTAATATTAAAAGGCTTTATATGTATACAACTAGAAAGTGAATAGTGTAGGGATAAAATATAAGGGGGATCTATCATGTTTACAAACAATCAAAAATTAGTAACAACCGTAACAGCTTTAACATTAGGATGTGGATTTACTTTCGGATTAACACCGGCCTTTGCAGATTCAAATAATTCTTCTGGAAGCGCTACACCTGTTCACTCTATTCAAAATCAAGAGCAAGAACCTTTTACTGGATATGTTATCTCGGTAGACAAGAATTATTTAGTAGTTGCAGCTACTTCTACAAAAAATGAAGCACTTGCTTATCAAACTGATTGGTGGGAACTAGTTTCCCAGAATAAGATTCTAAGAGTTCCTGTTTCCAATGGAGAAGATTACACTTTAGGTGAAAAGTTAAACATATATGCAGCTGCATGGACTAAATCTCTACCACCAATCGCTGTTATGCCTACAATTGAAAAAGTATTTCAGTAGGTAATATTTCCGATAATAAATCTATCCCATTTAAAAAGAAGTCGTTATTCGACTCCTTTTTTCTTTTGACGTTTCCCAGAATTCTTTCCCCTCTTGTACATCTAATATTGGATAACCCGCTTTTTCCTCACCAGCTAAAGCAGTTTTCACCTTATACTCTCAATAACACTTATCAAAAATAATATATAAAGAGGGCTAAAAATGTGCTATGGATACTTTCTTGTAAGTGCACAAGAATAAAATCTAGATACACAGATTGAAGAGCTCATGAAATATAGCGTAGATGAAATTATTAAAGAAAAAATAAAGGTATGTGAAATTATTAAATTAAGTATAAACATAAATTTTTATTAAATGAAAAAGCCAAATGAACCCCACTATACATTTGGAACCCCTTTACAATTTTTACAAATATTGCTATAATTAGATAAACCAAAGCATTACCCCATTAAGAAAGGGACTCCATAATTGGAGTCCCTTTCTTAATTAGCTATTAAAAATGATCAGCATGTGAGTATTGTATAATTTCTTCCTTTTTTAGAGCATGTTGTGTATCACCTGTATTGTTACTAAATGATAATGCTATCACTAATCCTAACGCCGCTAATACAAGCTTCTTCATTATTTTAACACCCCTTTGCTTAGTAATTTTTGTTTCGCTTCGTAACATACATCGAAATAATCACTAACTTTTTCATGCTCATTCAATTTGCGGAATCGAACCGCTAATACTTCTGCATATTCTTCTACGAAATCCCATAAATCCTGCTTTTCGAAGTAAGAAATACTTTTTTCCACTTCTTCTTCTAAGAGTTCAATTGCTTCATCTTCATTAAGAGAACGTAAAATATTGAAATGATATACATACTCTTCATTTCCTAATTCTATACAAACTGCTAATCCTTTTTCAATAAGTTCTTTTGCAATATTTGTTTCTCTTAGCTTATAGTGTTCACGTGCTTTTAAGAACAATGCTTTAAAATGGGCAGGATTCTTCTCTGTCACTTCTGATAAATGACGAATCGCTAATGTAGATAAGTTTTGAGTTGCATATAATAATCCTAAATTATGCCTTACTACTAAAATCAATTTTTCTACATTATGTTTTTGCAAAAGGTCAATGGAACGATTCAAATGTTCTTCCGCTTTTTCAAATTGCTTTAAGAATATACAAGCTGTTCCTAGTGTGTTTTCGCAAGAAGCAACTTTCACCTCATATCCAGCATGCCTTTCAAAGATTTCTTTCGCTTTATTTGCGTATTCAATAGATATTAGCATACTAGACATATGATGATTTAACACCGCATATTTTTGATAAAACTCTGCATGCTCTAATTCGTCAGAAATATGTTCTAATAGGCTCTCAGCTTCTTCATATTGCCTTCTGGCTTCATTATAGTTACTAAACATTAAAGCATGTTCTGCTTTAAAAGAATGATAGTAATAAGCTGTGAGTGTATCTGTCGATTCATCAATTGTATCAATAGCTTCAAAACTATCTTTTCGAATACTCACTCGATCAGTTAGCATTCTATATTTTAGGTCTAGTAAAGAATAATATAATAATAAATTTTGATTTTCTTTTTCTTCTGCATGTTTAATCTGTTCAATTTTTTCATCTATTTCTTTCTTTAATTCAGTTGCTTTTATAATTTGCTGCGACAACATCATTTGATAAAAATCATTAAGTTGTTGCATAACTGCTTCATGCATTAAAATATTTGTGCTCATATCACTACGTCCTCCTCAACTACTCCTATTTACCTAAATATTACCATAATTCTTTAGATTACATAATAGTTCAACCTGCAATCGTAAATTGATAAAATAATAACAGAATATTCTAAATTAAAGGTAGGATTGGCTGACAAATGGTTACTGTAAAAAAAATAAAAAACTTGTGATATTGCTTGTATCATATTTGATCTTATATATGGTTATGTTACAAATTTTTCTAAGTTAATATAATATAAACTCTAGAAAAAATGAATAAAGATCACTACAGATGAGTTATCTTTAATCCATACAATAATTATAAGGATTCCAATAATTCACATTATTATTAATGAAAAATATTTAAATATTCCATTTTTTCTAACGGTATATTATACTGTTATTTGCTAAGGGTTCATTTTGGTATTTCATGGTAACTATTCGATTTTTCGGACGAAATAAAGATAGAAAAGTCCTAATTGAAGTCCAACAATGCGTAGAAGATATATATATTAGAAAAGGAATTTTGGGAGATCTTATCCTATATAACTAATACATATAGTGTTGTAGCTTTAAATCAATAAATTTGTAGATAAGCTAGTTAATAGATTATTGAATTTAATCTTTTGGAGTAGTTAAATAAAAATTACATTCTAATTTTAAAATTATTAGGTGGTGCTGGTAATGTTTGAGCATTTTTTAATTAAAGCTTTATTGAGTATTTTCTTAATTAGCCTAATCGTGTTAATCAGTGTGATATGGACTAAAATAGAAAAAATTCTGGACGATACTGTATTTAAAAATGTTTCTAAAAAAACCAAATATGTAATAACCATGATAATTGTTATGGTAGGAGAATTTGTTCTCATAGTCGTTACTTCATTAAATTGGAGAGCTTCAATTATTGACACACTCTTTTTTGGTAGTATTATTTTGTTCTGCTGCATATGGTTAATACCTTATTTTGTTAATCAACAACAAAACGTCGCTAAAGTTATGGATAAGCACTTTAGTGGAGGGGTAGATTTAGGTGAAATTCAAGTCCATCGTACAAAACTTTCTGCATTTAATTTAGGAAGTATTGTATTTTCTATAGTGGGAATTATTATACCTATTTGTTATTACTTTAAATACTTCTTATAACAGTTTATTGGTTCTGTTGCAAATTTTTTTTAGATACAGTAATAGATGAGATTACAGATATTTATGTAGAAACAACTTAGATGTATAAGACAATCCATTTGAGCGAAAACAGTAAAATACCCTAAAAAAAGAGAACCTATAAGATCTCTTTTACTTGTATGAATTAAAAAATGATACTCATTTCCAATTCATCCACCAAGACTTCTTCTTCAACTTGGTTGCCGCTATTTCTTCCTGGGCTAATACAATAGTATGCTTTGCATCTTGAATCTCTCTGACCATCTTTATAAGATTATCATCTCTTAGTTATAACCTCTTTTCTATCCTTTCTTCACGTTCTTTCCGTTCTTTCCGCTCTTTCATATCTTCTCTTATTAATTTATTTCTTTAATATCCTCTTCTATTAATTCGTTTCTTAGATTTATACGATCACCGAGTCTCTTTTCCATTTCTAATAGGTTCGCTTGCTGTCCGAACTGCTGTTAAATCAATAATAGTTGTATGGTTTATAAAAGAAGCTAAGGATTATGCTTATCAAGCTAATACTTTGAGGTATTCCTAAAACAAAGGTTCCATATCACTACAACCATTATTTATGAAAATTCAGGTCATTTTTTTTAGTTTTGGCGAACAATGAATTTCTTAGTTTGATAATCATGTCGTGCTACCCCATAATGTACGTTGATATAATCTTATTTTTGTCTATATTCAATAACATAGAGTATTTAGAACTGTTTAAGGTTGTTTTCGTAAAGATCGTTGCTCTTTTATAAATTTTAATAATGTATAGTATAATAGAAATAAGTAATAAAAAAAGAGATTGAAAAAATCCTATTTGACACATATTAACCATTAAGAAAGGGATGAACACGATGACAATGACGAAAATATCTTATAGTGGTTTAAAATATAAAGAAAATGATGTCGAAATAAATTTATTGGTGGATATACAAAATGATTGGTTTGAGGTAACACATACCAAGGAAGTGTCTCAAGTAATGAATAAATCAACAGGTGAATATATCATAGTAAATCGAAACAGCTTAAAATGTGAGGCTGTTTCATAATAAGAAGAAACTATGAAACACCTAAATTGTATGCAACTGACTATAACAGTTGCATTTTTTGTGCATTTCTAACCATCTTAGCAGTAGCATAATCTGCCTAAATATAGGCTATTACAAATTTAGTTGTAAATGTTTTTAAAAACAAAAGTAAACTTTTAGCCAAAAGTTTACTTTCATTTTATTTCAATCACTGTGTTTATAACATTTCTTCGTATATCGAATAAATCTCCGAAAAAGTATACATTCTAAACAATGTTATTTCCTTTGTCTCATAAATACCATTTTTCAGAAGAGGTACCAGTCCAATTTGTTTGTCTCAAAGTCTCGTTATTGCAAACTCCAAAATTACGAACACCATCATTCTAATATTTAGAATGATAATCAGCATTAATCCCTACAGGTTTTCCACTATTTTTAGATAGTAGCATCAACTAGTACATAATTGCTATTACCATTTTTAACATATGAAATATCATTCACTTTATAGGTCGTATTTCTCGGCAGCAACATCTCCATTTCCCATGGATAAGCGCTTAACGGAGCAATATATGCGCCATGGCTTCCTTTAGGTACCGTTAGACGAATTAAAATTGGTCTCCCATTAAAGCTTTCTGAAGGATCTTTAAGAATAGATGTGCTCATATACGTGTAATCAGTTTTATATTCCCACAATAATTTGTTTTTAAATTCAGAAAATTCTTGTTCATTTATTTTATTATCTTTTATGAGCGTGCCTTCCGTTAAGCCAAACGAGCTTTCCTTGCTCCTACGATATACCACTATGTCATCAGGTACACTGGAAGAACTAAATGCTCGATCTAAATGCTTGATTTTTTGTTCCATTTTTATATCTTTTCCTGTTAATTGCCCCTTATTTTCCAGAAGATACGTATTTAAATGATGATAGCCTGTCTCCATATATGACTTGAACTCTTCTATCTCTGTACTACTAACGTTTGGAATCCACTGATGATAGAATTTTTCTCCCCATGCATCTGCAAGAGGTTTATTGGCCAAACTATTAAAATCTAAGGGCTTTTGGATATTTTTTTGTACGACCGACTCTGTATCCGCATGAACTGTTGAAGTTAAAAATGCTGTACTTCCAGTAACCATTGTACTGAGTGCTAAGACAACTGGTAAAAAATTTTTCTTGATTTTCATATGTATCCTCCTTATTTATACACTTAAGAGCAGCCAAATTTCTTAAAGTGATGGATAGTATCTGTGTGGCAGTTCGAGTTCAGTCAGGTGATATTATCAGCATCCCGCCTTTGGCCATCCATGGTTATAATCTTTGCTCCTCTTGTTGTATCTTGTAAATAATACTAATTGATGGCCTGTGTAACAGAGAGTTCTCTTATCTCCCTTAATAATCCTTTTCCTATTCCCTTTGCTGGTTTACCTATCACTTCTTTATCAATTATTTTTTTCTCCTGACTTTGAGGAGAGTTTGCATGTGCAACCTCTGCCATTACTTCTCCCAAATTTGTTCCCAGAATACCAACAGTCATTGTGAGTGCTAATTTTTTTACAAAATGAACACATCCTTTTTCAGAATATTAACCATCATGAAATTTTATTTGGAAAAACAGGTATTCTTATACGCCGATTACGTATTAAAAAATCCATAGGGGGTATACAACTCATTCTAGATACTATTTATTAAATAAAATGAAAGTTAAAATAAAGATTTTATAAAAATTTCGCTGGATAGGAATACACCTCCAGAATTATTCCACGCAAAAACTAAACCAGATCGTCTGCTGTTCCAAACTACATAAGCTTGCTTATATTCAAACGTCCATTCAGCATTTAACTGATTGCTATAACTCCATATAGGGTAGCAACCCAACACTATCAGGCAAATATTTTAGAGTATCCCAAAAACGAAAATTTTCTTTCTCTACAAGTAGTTACTTTGAGAAGTCAGCTCATTTTTTTCGTTTTAGGGCGTTTATTTTTCTTAAGTTGATGGGCATGGGGTCACCATATCATGCCCATCAACTTAAGAGTGTAAACAAACTGAAATTTCGTTCAGCTGGTTTAAAACATTCTTAAAATAGAAGTATATTCTTAAAAATACGCATACTAAATAACCCCTAACGGGTTTCACTTTTTTAATTATGCAACCTTCTTTTGTTTTCTCAATCCATTATATTCATAGACAACACCCATGATATCAAAGACAGTCTTCTTCTCGTATCTGTGAGATTTTCGTCCATTCTTCTGTAGAAGATCGAACAGTCGGATTAAAATCTTTGCTATTTCCTGGGTGCCTTTCTGTATGGCTTGATACAAAAGAGATAAATGATCTTGAATCATACCAATCGCTTTATATTCACTTAACTCCTTTTTCTTCTTTTGTAAAAGAAGTTGGCGCATTTTAAACATTGTAGAGGAACATAGGAAAATAGCGATTAGCTTTCCATATAATTGGCACTCCAACCGTTCCTGTTTTACATGACGATGATGGTCTATTTTGAAGAGTGATTTCCACGTTTTAAAGATAATCTCTATTTGCCAACGTAAAGTATATAATTCATGTACCTGTTCCATCGGAACCCATTCCCAAGGTGTATTCGTCACGTACACGTTTAACCCAGCTACCAATTTACTTTTCTCTGAGTATGTTCTATTTTTAGACTTTTCTTTTTTCGCAATCTTTGCTCGTCGTTTTTGAAGTTGCTTTTCTGTTAATCGATTAAAAATAACACGTGCAAATAGTTGCTGTTTATCACCGATATAAGCATGTTTTAATTCAAATATTTCTCCAGGCTGTAGTTGTTTCAAAATCTGTTTCACATCGATTTGTATGTATTCCGATTGTTTCTTAATGGCACCATTCTTAAAGTATTCTGGAGCTGGATTTTTCACATATACATTCGTATTTAATTTTAAACGAGAAATATAGTATGTACCTCGTTGATCCATTTGATCTAAGTCTTCTAATGAAAAATAACCCAAATCACGAATACATAAATCTCCTGGTCGTAAAGTATTTAAGCACTCCGTGCCAAATGTTTTGTCATTATTTTTTCCTAGTCCAACTTGAAAGTTAAGAAATTCTCCACTGTGCAGGTCATATTCTAATTGAATTTTAATTCCAGCTGCTTGGGCACATCCTCCAGAGCCTGGATATACATTCTTTAAAGCATTTGGCACTTGAAATACGGTGGCATCTAGGATACGGATTCGTTGGAAATAAGAAAAGAGACGGTTAGAAATTTGCGTTTGTTCACATACCTTTTGTTGTAATAGTAAAGAAAAAATATGTTTTAAAAACAAAACTGCTTTCACATTTAAACGTTTATTTAAGCCCTCAGGGCTGAGTAAAGTACCTGTAGCTGCATGAAGCCTACTACATAATCGGACTAAGGGATCACTTGCCACCCGTTGACTAATCCAAATACAAATATTAGCTAAATCTGAGCCAGAAAACTTACGTTGTCGCTTTATAAATCCGATTTCTCTTGCAAGTTCTTCTAAAAATACAGGTTTAACATATCGCTGTAATTCTTTCGCAAATGCTTGTAGCTCATCTTGAATCGAGAGATTCATAAGAAAACGTCATCCTTTCTAATCTAGCTTGTTTAGAAAGAATAACGTTTTTTGGTACTTAAGAGTATTAAAATTTTTTAAGTTTATGGGCATGGAACTAAAAAAAGATTAATCAAAATGGATTCCTCACTTTTGGGATGAACTTTCCCCCTTTTATAAAAAAGTTGGATTAAAAATCCCTTGGAATTCTTTAATTGAAAGAAGCAAAGTAACAAACATCGTATCTTTATTTTAAAGCCACAAATAGTGATTTTATAAGTGTTAAAATGCCGTCACAAAACACCATTAAAATGGTATAATTGGTTTATAATAACATTTTATGGAGGTGATTAAAATGATATACAGTCTTGTGAATATAGGAGTAAGTCTGTTAATTGGGATTATCTTTATATCAACTTCATTACTATTGAAAAAAAGACCACCAACAGATATTAATGCAATATATGGCTATCGAACAACTAGGTCTATGAAAAACATGAAACTTTGGGAAGCTGGAAATAGGTATAGCGCTGAAATCATGACACAAAATGGATTTATAATTATTATACTAGGAAGTATTATCAGCCTATTTTTAAATAACCCTTCCACTGCAATACTTTTAATTATGGGATCTATGCTATTACTAATAATCAGTATGATTATTAGAGTGGAGAATAAGCTAAAAAAACTGGAAGAACCATGTAGCTAAAATTTTTGTATGGAGTATTTGTGAATCTTTATAAAAAAGTTCGATTAAAAATACTTTGCAAACTTATATTGTACGATAAAAAAACGAATCTATTTTGAAATATGATTCGTTTTTTTGAATAGGCATTAGAAAGAAATATATTTTTTTTGTACTTAGGGGTAGTGAAAATTCTTAAGTTGATGGGCATGGGTCACCATATCATTTCGGGAAAATTGTACGTTCAGACACAATTTGGACACAAAATAACCGATTCCCTGTACATTAAGGAATCGGTTATTTTTTACTGTTTAATGATTGTGATTTTGTCTCTTTCTAGTCCCAAAATAATACCTATACCGTCAATGGAAAATTTAAGGTCCTTACGTTTGAACTTATTCATCTCGTATTTCATCCCACTTTTAAGCGACTTCTTCCATTGAATAGAAGCGGTAAAAGGATAAAAAGACTAATCAATGTGATTATCATGAAAAAGACTACTGCAACAAGATTTATTATTAGTGGAAGTAAGTAAACTATAAATGATATACACGAACCGTATAGAAAAATTCCTATTCCTAAAATATAACGTCTCACACGAGCTTTATTCATTGCATAACGTTTGCTTGTCTGTTGTGAGAACCGTTGGTTCTCCAAAATGTTTTACTAACCTTTTCATAAACATATAGGCGGCTTGATAATCCCTTGTTTTACGGAGTTGGATATCCACTGTTCGATCAATCGCACGATAAAGATAACACCACTCTCCTTTGAGTTTTATGTAGGTCTCATCTACATGCCATACGGAATGTGCGGATTTATTTTTCTTCTTCCAAATTTGATAAATAAAATCACCATATTCATGAACCCAACGGCCACCAAAATAATATCCTTTCTAAATTGTTTTCCTTTATAGCATCTCATGTACCATTTGCCTCTTCTCAATTTTCTTACAGTTTAGCTTAGCTCAAAAAACTTTGCAACAGAACCACATTGCATATTTATTTTAGTTTTGCAACACCACATGTTTACTTATGGAAGGGGGGGACAATCAGAATTGTTCCTGATGTATCTATTCGAGAAAGCGCTTTAGATTTATGCGCTGAAGGGTTTATGATGATGGTCATGTATGGTGAGGCATTATATAGGATAATTTATCACCTCAAGCTTGAATGGAAACATAAATTCGGAAGTAAATTAATAATCAATTATTTAGTAGTAATATCGTACAAACTTATTGTAAAATCTTTTTAAGAATAGATTAATTTATATAGTAACACTTAAGGAGCAATGGAGGTATTAAATGAGAGATTTTTTTGAAGATAAATACTTAGATGCAGAGTTACAAAGAGAACTGGTAAAATTAATAAGTGAAATTAGTGAATACAAAGGGAAAATATCCGCTTATCAAGAGAGAAATCCTGATATATTCAATAAATTGGAGAAAAATATCCCCCTGAATTACATAAAAAACTTTAATAGTGTTTTTCTGGGTATAAAAGTTCCAAATAAAAGGTTAAAAGAACTTATTTTGAACGGCATGTTACCCAAAACAACAGAAGAAGATGCCATATTTTGTTATTATCAAACACTATCTCTTGTACAAAAGAAGTTCTATGATCTCCCCACTAACCCAGAAACCATACAAGAATTACATTTTCAATTAATCCATTATATTACTTCTGATAGTGCAATGTGGCGTGAAAAAGAATTTATTGTCCCAGGAGTTCCAGAATATGGGATGCATTCTAGTAGCTATCGACCTCTTTCACGGAAGCTTATCCCAAAATCTGTGTAACAATTATGTGAGCAATATAATATATTAGAGGCGAATAAAGAGTTCCCTGCACTGATACTAATAGCTCGATTTATGTTGAATTTCTATTGTATTCTCCCTTTTAATCAGGGAAATCGAAGACTCGCATTCATATTGATGCAATTATTATTAATGAAAAATGAACATACATTTATAAAATATATATGCTTAGATAAATATATAACGAAGCATGAATCAAAATACTATGAATCAATCTTTAAATCTTCAGTTAATTGGTATTGTAGCGGGCATAATATCAGCTTTTGGTTGAAAATGTTCTTAACAATCATATTAGATGCATATCGAGATTTACATCTAATCGTTCAAGGTTCTATATGCAGGTATACTAAAATTGAGCGAATCAAAAATTATATATTAAAACAAAAAAAGCCTTTTACTAAAGAAGATATTCGTGGTGTTTACCCAGACATAGCCGAAAGTACAATTAGTAAGGCATTAGCCTCTTTCCAGTCCCTTGGTCATATAAAGCTAGTTTCAAGAGGAAGGAATGCTCAATGGATACGGATTTAATGGTTCTGGTGCAAAGATATTGAAACACCAAAAGAGGACGGCGGATTCCTAGACACAATCTAATAATTAAAGATGCATTCAAATTAGAAGGATTCTCTATTTATAGCGAATCCTTCTGTTTTTGTGCAAATAATGACGAATCAAACGTTTGTTTAAAAATTACGGCATGGATGTATCCTGTCTGATATGTGTTTTTCATTACAAACCAAATTTTAAAGGATCATTTTCTTGATCCTTTTTATTTTATGTTTAAAACTTAGAACACCATACATATTCAAATGCTATAAAAAAATCGGACATGACACTATAAAAATTAGTGCCATTAATTGCAGAAAGTAGGTTGAAAATTGAACATATAATATGATAAGTATGAGTTATTAGAGATATTTGAGAGTGAACCAGAAGACTTTTTAATTGAAGGTGCAGGTGTATATCTGTATCGTAAAATAGATCACTTAGGATTTAAATTATAATGATTATGTTAGTTTATGAAAATACAATTAAATTAAGCCTTTCTTATAATAAAGGATGTGTATTTGACGTTAATATGGAATTTTTAAAAAGAGTCTATACTCTCAATGAAACACTCCATATTCAGTGCTATGTAGAGAAAAATAATAGGAATATAATTGTTCCTTAAATATACAGTAAAAAGGAACACATACTATATAGCTGATATGTGTTCCTTTTTATTAATAGGGAGAAATATTAAAATTAAAGATATAACTTCACAGATTACCTTAATGTAATCCAAATAATATTTGATGTGCAATGTAGTGCTTTTTTTATTGTATCTTCACCCAGTACTTTTTCTTCTTCACTATAATAATCAGCAATTTCTTTTATCGTCCATCCCTGAATTTGAAAACGTACAAGCCATTCAAAATGTTCTTTATTTCTTTTTTCCTTCCCTTCTACATATCCTAATTTTTTCATATGATTTTCTGTACAATTCTTATGTAAATCTTTATATTGTTTAAAAGCAATATCTAATTTTTTCTTAAATTCATTCCATGTTGGATCTCTAGGATCCCATGCATACCCAAATGTATACCCTTGTATATTTTCTTTTCTTCCATTAAAGGCCTCAAATAAATCAAATTTATAGTTGGTATAAATGTTCTCATAGCTATGTGCTTCAATGGGAAGTCCTGTAATGTTATATTGATTCATATTTTCAGAGTTTGGAGTAAAAACAAAAGGAAATTCATCTCCAGTGAAAACTTTGTCTTTAATTTTATTTTCGTCTAATTCTTCTTCGTCCTCTACATAAATTGAGTCAGTTATAGATTAATTAATAATATACTGTGGTAGCTCTCTACCCATTTGGCTATAGAATTTCTTTTTTTCTCTACTTCTGCAAGATGATTTCGTTTGCTTGGTATAGCCCAAAGTCCAATTTCTAAAAACGTTTTCTTATTTAATGAATTATCCACTAAATTATATTTTTGAGACCATTCAATAATTGCATCTCTTAATTATAGAAGATGAGAATTACATTGATTATTTGCTTTTTCAAGCACTGCCAAATCACTCATATCTACAAAACTACCGTTAGAATCCTCTAATGCTTTATGTAATCGCTCTGCTGTCGTATAGATTGATACAATCTTATTTAAATCTTCCACAAATTGAGGATCAAGTGCTTCTATAACACGTAAAAAAATAATTAATTGCCTGATACTGGTAATGATTTGTGAATACAGGGATATTATCTATTTTATCTCTTTCCGGATGAAAATATATTTTCATCCGGAAATCACCTCAACTTTTATTTAATGCTATTGTCTCACCTTTATTTTTACTTTAATAGGAAATACAAAAATCTTTTCTAATTCTTTTTCACACATTAACCTAAGTTGGGATTATACACCATAATTACATTTATAAAGTATGTATTAATAAAATAACCACTTCAAAAGTTACGTATACCTTTTGCTCTTTTCTAATAATTTATCATTTACATCTACTATTGAATAATACCCCGCAGTTCCGTCAAAACTATAAATAACCAAGTCTCCAATTCCCCTGGAGCTGAGCAGTTAGTTTATTCTAACTGCTCTTTTTCTTTTTATCGTCACCTTTCCATTGCACATCCATATGTTGTATAGAGATATCTCCTTTTAAATTGTCATTGATGCCTCTTTCAAGTCCTAATACACATGTTAAAAAGAGCACTTTACAAAAGTGCTCTTTTTACTTTGCCAGCCACTGAACCTATAATGAAGTCAGATTTTAACTTATGAATAATTTACGGAATCCTTTCCAATAATACGAATAGATTGGTAACAGCCAATCTGTATCCATAATGAATCTCTAATTTTCTTGAATTCTCCCTGAGACAAGGTAGCTATTTTTTAGCTACCTTCTTGTATGAACTGCAAACATATGCACATACTATTAACGGAATGCTTGAATAATTGTCATTGAAAATGTTCCGCACTTCCGCTCCTTAGGAGAACAGTCTACGCAGCTGTTCTCTTTTTTATTTTCTTTTTTTAAATATAAAATGACAAAGTATAATTAAATCCTCAACAATTAATAACATTGCAACATTTTCAACGTCCCCTCAACAATTTCTCAATATTTTTCATGGACAATAGCACACTTTCTCAGCAGTTTTAATATCTTAATATTAAATACTGCATGGAGGTGCTGAAAAATGACTTGGTTTATTATCTTAGGATTTTTGCTTATTTTAATTATAAGCGATTTTCATGCACATAGTATTCATATCATTTTCAAAATAGGTTCAGATACAAAAGCTGTGCCAAGTTGGTCTTTCGTTAATAGAATAAACTTCGAAACATTTAAAGAGTTAATAAAAAGACCAAATAAGGATAAACTTAAAAGCCTTACAATAGGAGAACTTATTATTCCATTAAGTTTCTTTAACAAATTGTTTGGCAAAACGTTAATTTTTCTATTCCTATTCTTTTACTCTCAATACTTAAACTAAGTGTAATATGAGATGAGTTAAAGAATAATAATCACTAAGCGTAGCAATCCAACAATCAATTGCCTATGATGAAATGGACCCAAAGAGTTAAACAAAAAATTAAGCGGCCGTTTGAATGTGAGTCCGGTATTATACTGGACTCATTCCTTTTAAATGTACTTTAATTCTTTTATGATTGTAATAACCTATATAGTTAGCTAATTCTGTCTTAAAATAATCCATACTTTCGAACTCTTTAAGATACATTACTTCCACTTTGTCTTGTCCTGTAATTCCTTCTCTTTTTGAACTAAGGCCTTTAACTTTTTTAAATAATCGATTTCCATACGTAAACATTCATTTTCATCTTTTAATGCCTCTATAACACCTTCAATAGCTGCATTATCTAACTTTGATCTTATATTTGTATTTCCCATAGCTGGATCCCCTTTCTTCTTTTATACAGGAAATCCATTTCTTTTAAATCATATATTTCCCTTCATCTACGAACTATTACAATGAATTCCTTAACAAAAACTATTAATTTTTTTCCTTTGTTTTTAATCCATTTCTAAACATTTCAGATATCCCCTTTGAAAAATCCCTCTATATTCATTCCATAGTTCTCTCCTAAATGAATCTTGGTACATATTATCCCCCAATACATTTATAGGTTTTAATAATATTTTTAACAAAATCTTCTTACATTTAAATAGACATACCACTTTAATCTGTCAACTCCATTTATATTGATAAATATGAAACAAATAATATATTTGACATTTCAATGACTTATAACAGGAAAATATATACATCCAATGAAACCTGATGTATCTTTGCTTTGTAAGTCATAGTTAGTTGGCCAACTTTCAATGCAATTTAACAATAAAAAGTAAGGGGGACCTAAAATGAATCAAGTAATAAAAAAAAGTAAGAAAAAAATGATGTATCTAGTTGGTTCACTTCTAATTTCTCTATCAATGTTTTCAACTACAAGCTTTGCAGCTACAGAAGGTGCTGTAAAAATTGTTACAAATAGTAACTATACCGGGATTGCAGCTGATATAAATCTACCAAAGTCAGTTGTTGTTAAGGATGGATATGTAAATTGGTATTTAGGTATTGGAGCGTCTAAAGTTGAAGGTGGTATTTCAAAAACACCAAGTGGATATAAAGTATTTCTTAATTCAGGATATAATGAATCCGGTCAAAACAGTAAGTATTGGAATACACAGTATGATACATCAATTAAAGATGGTGATCGAGTAAATCTTAAATTAGTTAATAACGGAAATGGTACGGTTACTATGTATGTAAATGGAAGCCCTAGATACGCAAATCAGCCTGTATATGGTACATTTTCTCAATATGAACCAGTAAAAATGGTTCAGGGTGTTGAAGATACTGGTCGTAATTCTTTTAGCCAAGCTAGCTTTTCAAACGTCCTTCTAAGAGAAGATACATCTGGATCTACCTATAAAAATTGGAACAGTTCAATTTCTTCTTCATTTTCCAGACACGGTACTTATGGTAACAATTTCACAGTTTATTCACAAGTACCATTAAGCGCAAGTTTACGTTAAGGATGCTATTTGCATAAAAAAGTTTTTGAGAAAAAGTAGCTGTACTGTTGTGCAGCTACTTTTTCTATCCAATAAATCAGTAATAGATATTCGAGCTGCCATAAATACCCCTTTTATACTTTGGCTTCCTCGAATTTAATAGCACTTTATCGTATGTCCTATCATTAGACTTAGCGCATCTAGATTAACCTTCTATTTACTTCAATATGTTTTACCATTATTGGACTATACCTTCTAACGATTAAGATAACCACAATATGTACAAGCATTAGGAAATAAGAAGCATAATATAGAGCATTGCCACCTAATTGTATGTTGTATCAAAGAATACAGTTCTTTCAAACATGACTATCTTATTAAAAAGCATAGAATCTAAAATTTTTTTAATACGGTATGTAATCAACTTTATAGATTCCATGAAAAAACACATAATTTTTGATAAAGGAAGTGAAGTACATGTTACCTTGCCAAGGTACGTGCAATCAACATGTAGATTTTGAGGTTTTAATTACAGCTCCTGAAGGATATATAATTAATGATACGAATTACACCGGTGCCGTTACATGGAATACAGATCGATTAAAATGTGCATTTGAACCATGTACACTGCAAACACCAAACCCTTGCCTATTACAAACCGATTTACCAAATTCTTCCTATCCAGTACACAGTGTTCGTATATATGGCGTACTTTCAATGCTTGTTAGTATTTCTCCTGTTCAAAATCAATATGGACAAGGAGCCGCAGCTTTTTCTAAATGGCACAAATTCTCCATTAATCAGATTGTTTATTACACAACTGATTCTAATTGCTGCTTTGATTTTAGCGGATTTAAACTTAAGAGTTTAACAGTCACGCCACAAGATGATAATACATTTATCTTAAATGGCACCCTTTCTCTCTTACCAGTGCCACCAAACCCTCCTATTTATGCTTTTACAGCAAATAAAGACGATAATACTCTCTCAGTAATTAACACCGCAACAAAGACTGTTGAGCATGTCATTAACCTTCCCTATCAGCCAATTAAGGTTGCTGTTAACCCAAACAAAGCATACTCTTTAGTTTTACATTCCAATGATAATAGTGTATCTATGATTAAAAACGAAACTCTTACTATTACCTTTACTTTCTCAATAAACAAACCAATCGATATTGGATTTTCTCCTGATGGTCAGTTTGCGTATATACTAAATATTTCAACTGACTCAATGGAAATTACTACACTTAATCTTCTAACTCAAACCATTTCCAATACTACTTCACTTGGGGAGTTTGGCTTTTCAAGTATAGCCATTGATTTAAATGGACAATACGCTTATATCGTAAATGCTATAGCTTGGAGTATTATACAAGTGGATCTAAATACAGGAAATATCGTAGCAGAACATCCTACTTCAAGCGATTATCCAAATATCATAGAAATCAGTTTGTTTGACGGATTCGCTTATGTTACAGGAGAATTTCCAGGGTCTGGGACAGCTCTTATAGTTATAGACTTGTCCACTTTCCATGAGGTTGGAACTATTCTTACTGGAGCTTATTACAACTCGTTCCTTTCTCTTTCACCTAATCACCCCTTAGCATTGCTAGGAGACAAAACAACCAATGAAATCAATATTATTGATACAGCACAACAACTATCCACAGGAACGATTTCAATCAATGGTCCAGCAGACGCTACATTTACACCTGATGGGCAATTCATCTATATTACTCAGCCGGAACAAAATACAGTTACAATTCTTAACTCCGTTGACTATACCGTAAATACAGTAATAACAGTTGGAACATCACCTATAAGCATTGCAATATAAAAACTCTACCAAATCACTAAAGGAATCTCCTTTCCCCTATCGAATTATTATAGAGGAAAGGAGATGTATGCATGGAAATCCTAGGACTAGATACCCGCGCTTTAGCGACGTTAGGTGCACTTGAATACACAAATCGTCGCAATAAATTAATAGACGACTCAGAGAATAGCATATACGAGTGTAAAGAAATGAAAGAAATACTTCAATCACTTCCTAAAGAGAAACGGATTGAGGTTCTTGAGAATCAAGCATACTTTGAAGCAGTGGCAAAGATGATTGAACAAAACAATTTAATTCTTTTAGAACAGATGAAAGCTTTACAACTAATTCAGAAATAAAAAACTTATGATTGATTAATCTTACATACACTTCCATAAATTATCTAGCATATTAGCCTCTGTTTTTACAGGGGCTTTTGATAAGTTCTATTGAAAATAAATAAGTAGACCTTATTTCATTACACTCCTTTGAAATGTACAGAAATTATATGAGCAATATTTTCTTATCTACACAGTAATTCTTACAAAATGAAATTATTATATATAAATAAAAAATTTCATTACTTTATAAAAGGAATTTTTTTTTGCATATTATTAACCTACAAACCTAAAATTTCTACAATCTGACGAGCTTTAGCATTTCCAATATAATAATATACTTCTAATCCTCTTCTTTCTGTATGGAGTACAATTCTTCTCAATTTTGATAAATGCTGTGAAACAGTGGATTGAGAAAGCTTTAATATTTCCGTTAACTGTGTAACATTGTATTTTTTATGATGCATTAATTCATTTACAATTTGTAATCTTACTGGATGAGCCATAACCTTTAACAAATCTACATTCTCTTCCGAAATTTCTTTTATATCCCAATTATTGTTTAATGCTATCATTTCGCATTCCCCTTTATTATATATTTCTATTTTCTTATTATCCTCATACATAGTACTTATAGATAAATAACTTTTATCCTGTTGAGAAAATATTTCTTATCTGCTTTATAGCCTAAATAAGAGATTATTTTTTAAAAATAACAATAATAAATACTATTTAAATCAAAATCAATCCAAATATTATTGATAGAATATTCCGTCTTATATTGAAAAATGCTGTTTAATAGATTTTAATAGAGGAAAACTCTGCTATGATACTAATTGCTGTATAGTATCTATAGAGAGAGGATGAGACTGAACAATGAATGTTCAATTAAAAGGGCACGAACAAATAAATCATTTATTAAATGAATGGTATCAAGAAATTAGAGCTAGGCATGTAGATGCCGCTCAATTACTGAAACAAGAAATTGAAAATAAAATCCAAGATATAGAAGAAAATCAAAACATACTATTATACTACTCACTTCTTGATTTTAGACACCAATATCTAGTTGATAGTTTAAGTATTTCTAAAGATAGTTTTAAACAATGTGATGCTTACGGGACTCCTACAGATGACTTCCTTTCATACTATTATCACTTCTTTAAAGCAATACATTCGAATGTTACGGGTAATCATAGTCTTGCAAGAACACATTTTGATAAAGCTGAAAGTTTATTATCAACAATACCTGACGAAATTGAATACGCTGAATTTCATTATGAATTGGCTGTTTTCTACTGTCATACACATAAATCTATCTTATGTATTAATCATGTTATGAAAGCTAAAGATATCTTTTCAAAACATATGGGATATGAATTAAAAGTTGCCTTTTGCAATAATTTATACGGCCTGGCATGTACTCATTTAAGAGAATGGGAATTAGCCGAAGAACATTATATTTCAGCGATGGATGCATTCCAAAAAGAAAATTTAGAATACAACATTTTAATTGTCCGTCACAATCTAGGATTTATGTATGCTACACAAAACCTTTCTGAGTTAGCATTACGATATTTATCTGAAGTTAATCAAAAACTGCCAAGTGATTATAAAGCTTTATTTATTGAGGCAAGAGAACATTATAAATTAGAAGAAAACCAATTAGCTCAAGGGCTAATTGAAAAGGGACTACAACTTTCCACTCAGTTATGTATTGAAGGTTATATACATCACTTTAATATTTTAGAAAAAATGAACCTTAATAGTTGTGCAAGTGATGTAGAAAAAGCCATTTTAGAAGGAATTTCTTATTTTGAACGCGAAGAACTATATGAGTATATAAATGAATATACTGAAAAGTTAGCAACTCAATTTTATAAAGAAAATAATCATGTAAAAGCAAGCTATTACTTTTATGAAGCTAGCAAAGCCAGTGAAAAAAAGTTTAAAAAAGGAGCATTAAAATGAGAAAATTAGCGGTTAGCTTACTTGGTATCTTAATTGTTGTCACAGTAACTTTTGGATCGAGTTCTTCAACAGGTACTCAAAGTACGGTAAATATTATCAAATATTCACATGGACATACTGGATAAGAAAAGGAAGAATTACACCTTCCTTTTCCTTGTATATTCCCTTTAAAAGCCCATTAAAAACTACTTATCTTTTAATGCCTTAGGTTGGAGAGACTGGTTAGGTTCTGTAGTTGGTGCAGCCATTATATCAGCTGGAATGTTTACTTTAAAGAAATTTAAAGTAAGAAACTTCACTATTAAGGAATAATATAGTTCATAAGAAAAAGGCACCTAAAAGGCGCCTTCTTCTTATGAGATAAAATTTATTTAGCTAGTTATGAAGTAACTATTCTCTCAAATAGACTATATTTATATCAGACGATATCATCAACTTATTGAAATTGGTTTCCATAAGGATAACGAGAATATCCAATTTGAATCCCCATTTCCTTGATAACTTTGAACAGCTTCATAGATTTTACCTTGATACTCTACTCTATCCCCTTTTGTATATGCTTTCCTCGGACCCCATTTTTCATAAGAGGTATTTTGCTCTTTTGTTTTTACACTAAGAACACTGCTTTGAATAGACTCATTTCCAGCTGCATCTATAGCCTTCACAGTATATTTGTATTCTATGTTAGCAGTCAGTTTACTATCAATAAATGTAGTTCCCTGTACCGTTTGAATGAATTTCCCATCACGTAATACTTGATATTCTTTCACACCTACGTTATCTGTTGATGAATTCCATTTTAACTCTACGCTATTTGCAGTAGTGTTGGTTGTTTGTAATCCTTCAGGCCGTGTAGGAGATTCCGTATCTGGGTTAGGGTTAATAATTTGATCAACTTTCTTAAGACCATTAACTGTAACTTGATACACTATCTTCTTACCAAAACTCTCCTGTATATTTTTATCCACATTTATAAGAGTCGCCCGGTTTCCACCCTCTAAATGTGTAAACTCAATATAGTCTCCGACTTTCACCGAAATTTTTTGTGTTTCAGCATTTTGTTGCCTGTTTCCATAAATATCTTTACTATATACCACTTTTCCAGATGAATTTTGGACTTTCACACTCGCATATGTACTATCAAAGTAATGATGTGGTATACCTGCTTTTAATTGAATTTGCATTTCTTCTTTTGTCTTATTAAAATCTAATTTTGCAAACTCAAAATCTCCTATTCCTTTCATTGACCATACATATTGGTTTCCCTCTAAAACATTATTTGATATATCTGGGCTATATCCCAAATTTGACAAGATTGACTTTAAATCTGGCAAAACACCAATTTTATCTGTTAACGGATTTTGAGATTTGGTACCTGTATTTGGATTACTTAGTATATTTCTTAATTCAGCTGGTTTATATGGACGACCTAAATGTTCTTTAGCCACACCTTGTATTGAAGTCGCTGCTCCAGCAATAATTGGAGAAGCACTAGATGTACCACTAAAGCCAGTTGTATAGAGGTTTTTAGTAATCCTATTAGGTTCAGCACGAGTTGTATCTACGTTTTCTCCCCAACCATAAACATCAATTCTACTACCATAATTTGAAAACCATAAACGTTTATGAGGAACAGTTGACGATGCGGCTCCAATCATTATAGCTCCTGAATCTTTAAAGTCCGGACTATTGCGATTTAATACCTGTTTTCCATTCCGATTTCTAAATTGATCAAGGTCATTAGAATCATTTGCCCCAGCTTCTATCACAATAATTCCTTTATCCGTTCCAGCTCGTATTGCATCAAAGATATCTGGCTGTACTTCAACAGGTAAATATTTATCTCCATATCCATCATAAGAAGCTTGTGCCTCTAATAATAAAATATCCCCAGCTTGTAAATTATGTACAGCATTTATTATCGCATCAGCCGTATTATACGACCCATCACCTCTTATTTGGGATACTACTTTTACCTTAGCCTTTGGTGCAATTCCTATATTACCAACCTTATTATCTTCAGCAGAAACAATCCCAAGAACAGAAGTTCCATGGCCAACGTGTTGATCTATATTTCTACCAGATATAAGCTCAACTTTTTGATTTACTAAATCTTCATGGTCTAATAACCACCCATACTCCATATCTACAAAAGTAGTTCCTTTTCCATCTCCACCTTTAATGCTCCATGCATAAGATGCATTAATCCCATATGGTGCTTCCTTAAGATATCCCTGGTTTAAAAATCTTGGATCGTCGTAAGGGTTAAGCGATACAGTAGGTAATTGTACTTCTGGTAAAAGAGTTGGTTTTTCTTGCATATATACTTCTTCAACAAGATGAGATTTCTTAAACTTGTCCATCAATGTTTCAGCTGTTACTTTATTAGGCACTTCTACAATATAATAATCTAGTAAATTAGAAGATGAATTATTTTCAGTTTCCCTCGTATGTTTATCGATGTTTTCAATCTCTTTCGGATTTACAGATGTGAATAAACGCTTTAATGTTAGTTGCGGAAATTCAGAGAATATTTTTACTAATTCCGAATCGCTATCTTCATCTTTTATTTGATTTTCGAGTCCATCCTTATACGGGAAATTCACTTCACTTTTAAACTTTAAAATAATTTTATCCCCTTCTTTAATATCTTCCTGGAATTGACTAATATTTTGTGAAGAATCTTTTGAATCTGCATACACTACATCTGGATCTTCATTCATATTAATTAACTCTAATCCTGTAAAAGATGTAAGTGCAATCGTAGAAAAGAATATTCCTTTTATTAATTTCATAATGAATATCTCCATTCTTATTATTATATATAAGAATTTATAGATTATTCGTGGTTATACTTTGAACAAATAACTCAACAACACTTGTGTGTATACATGAAATATTTTAAAAGATCATTTATTATACACTCAATTTTTTATCCTTTATATACAAATGAACTGTTAACGCCTATGCCCTTTTCAAACAACACAACAAATTTCCTCTTTATATAAAAAATAAATGAAAATCATTTGAAATACGTCAAAAATATTGAAAATGCACTTATAAACAACCGAATAATTTTATTACCATATTACCTTCTTTATAAATAATTTTTCATATTTTCATAGTAGATAGTGACACATTTTTCTGACCCTATTAATCTTATTGGACAAAAAGTAATGAATGTGATGTTAAAACTTAGACAAGTTACCTATAATGGTATTTGTACAGTTTGTAAGATAGAAGAATGTAATTTGTATGCTGCAATTTAACATAATTCTAATAGTATGAGATGTACATTTCTCCATAAAAGTAACTTATTTTTATCTCTTTTAAACAATTTATTATATTATTTTCATCTAATTAGGCACAGAAACGATTTGCAAAATCTTACTACTTTTAGGAAAAACGTTTTTAGGGTACATTTTAAAATAGCTCTTTTTCTTTGAAATGTTTCTGTGCTTAATATTTAAAATATCTTATGTCAAAATTTCCCGCAACAAATATGTTAAATGATTTATAATTATATATAATATATCGTATTTAATTTATTATTAATTAATTTATTAGCCTAAGTATGAATTATAAAGTATGTTCGTTTAAAATTGTCACAATATAATTTTATTTTCGGCGTTTTTAATTAATCGTGAAACATTTGCAAATGTTTTAACCATTATCTATAAGATAAATACCCCCTCATAATATAATATTTACTTAATTTAGATTATTTCTCTCATAGTCGCAATGTCGAAAAAAGTCGAATTTTTATATTTTTTCTTTATTTTCTAGTTGTAAACGTTTTATTTTCATGTTAACATCTTAATCAAACATTAGATGGTAATAAAACTTAAAATATTTCTTTCCCTTAGAGACATATAAACGTTCGGTAATACCATGAAAATAAGGCCAAAGAAACATGAGGTACCTGATAAATGATTTAATAGGATTTTTACCACCTTAATTTTCTGTTAATTCAGAACGTATAACTTTAACATTTTGTCCCTAAACAAAATTTAAATTTAAGTGTGGTAAACTTAAAAAACTAAATCACCCACCCAAGTTAATAAATGATATTTCCTATTGTATCTAACGATCAGTCATGAGAAATAGATTTCTTCCTAAGAAAACTTAGCCCATTAATAAAAAGTGTCTAGATTTCTATCTTTATTACCATCTATTGTTGATAACATATTTACCAACTATAAAAAAGAACCTATTGAAGGTTCTTTTTTAATATAATCATTAGCACTTCAATTATTGAAGTTGAATCTTTATTCCCTCAACTTATACAGTTTTCTTTTATTAACACTTGAAGATTTATTGTGGTACGGTTCTGATTTTAATTATTGTTTTTTTATTTTTAATCGACTATTTTCCAAATGATGAAACATCCACAGTTTTATATCTATTAAAGAAAGAATTATGTCTGTTTCAAGTGACATTTTGCTTACCTCCTTCTCTCTTATGGGTTATGTAGATATTATATCTCTTGAATCTGGAACCAATTTGGAATATGTATAGTTTTCCTGTGAAGTCTTTAAATTGTTTACTAGTACTTCTCCATACAAACTCCAGATAGTAAAGTTATAATGGCTACTAGAGTTGCTACTTTTTTCACATCTGTTCCATCAATTTCTAATACAGCTAAATCTAAAATTGGATCTTTCCTTACTACTTTAGCATTAAGATTTTTTACCATTATTCAATTTCACTTCTATTTTACTTGCACCGTCTATCACATAATTATTTGTGACAACGAAAACCTTATTACCTGTTTTTTTACCGTCTCTATTCATGTTTTTCTTGTTTGATTTGTATCATAGTGTCCCATTTTGAACACTCCTTTCTCCTTTATTATCACTTGGATATTTCCATCTTTATATTTTCACTATAAATCCTGCATCTGGAGTGTACATGGAGATAATCGGGAGTTTATCGAGAGCTGTAGACCTTTAATACAAAAAAAGAACCCTTATAATAAGGATTCTGCAACAGGAAAACACAAATATATAATATTAGAGAGAATTTCTTATATAATAACTAATTAGGAATTGGGGCAGCGTCACATGCCCATCAAGCTAAAAGTACGAATTATCCCAAAACAATAAATACGAGCAAAATGCACAAAATTTTCGTTCTGGAGTATTTGCTTTTCTTAGCTTGATAGCAATGTGTTGATGTTAGAAAAACACTGAAATTTGCTACACTACAATAATTACCCTTAGCAATACTTAATGTTTTGAATGCATCAAACTTTTTGCTTTTAAGTATAGAATCACTCTTCTTATACATACATTCGCCGCAATAAAGCAAAAAATACCATTCGTTACTAAACCTAGCGCATACTGACTTGAACCTTTAAAAATATACGTTACAATAAAACGTAAAATAAATACAACAATCCATATACCTAAGGCGATATAAGAATTCTTAGCATAAACCTTCCCATTATTTTTATCGATTCGTATTATAGTTGTAGAACCACGCACAGCTCCTACAATTCCTCCAAGAGCAAGTATTACTACAAATAGACCTATTTCTATTAATGTGAGATCGTTAAATACATGAGTAAATGTATAGTATGCGATCAATACAGGAGCAATCCACATCCGTTGAACTTTCAATTCCCTTTCTTTTAGTTGAAGGAGAATTATAAGAATTAAAATAATAAGACCCGTTGTATTATCCATGCTATACTCTCTTTCTTTCTTATTATGATCTGTTTAATTTCAATTAGAAAAACAATATGTTAATTTAAAATTTCATTCTTTTTACTACATACAGCAGATATCACTTTACAATTTTTTTTCGAATTGCCATTACAGCTGCTTGTGTACGATCTATTACATCTAGTTTTTGAAGAATATTGTGGATATGAGTTTTGACTGTCCCTTCGGAAACATAAAGGATTTTAGCTATTTCATGGTTTTGTTTTCCATAAGCTAATAATTGTAAAACATCAATCTCCCGCTTAGTTAGAGTTTCCGTATATTCAAGTTCTTCACCAGCTAAATTATAATCAGTATTATCGTGTTTTATAAATTGTGTAAAAGCTTGATTTGCTGTCGTGCTATTATAAATCATTGCCCCTTTGTTCATAGATCGAATACTATCTAGCATTTCCTCTGTTTCAGTATCTTTTAATATATAACCCACTGCACCAGCTCGAATACCATCTAAGACATATTGTTGTACATCAAATGTTGTTAATAGGACAACCTTTGTGTTTGGTAATATACTCATAATGTTTTTAGTAGCCATAATGCCTGATACGTCAGGCATTTGAATGTCCATAATTACCATATCTGGTGCAGTTTCTAAAGCCACTTTAATTGCTTCCTTACCGTCTTTACATTCCCCAACTATCTCCATGTCATCTTGCATTTCAATAATATAGCATAGGCCTTTTCGAACAAATGGTTCATCATCAGCTAGCACAATACGAATCTTTTCCGTCATACTTCTCCTCCATTTTTCTGAATTGGAATAGTGGCTTCAACTCGAAGTCCTTTTGGTTCATTTAGAAAAAAGGAACAATTACCTCCAACTGATTTACAGCGTTTTATCATACCATTGAGTCCAAAGCCATATTTTAATGGCTTATCCCCTGTATATATACCATTATCATCAATTGTAAGTTTTACTACTCCATTTATTTCTGTTACGTTTACAATGACAGAATCTGCATAAGAATGTCGTAAGACGTTTGTTAAAGACTCTTGTAAGATCCGGTAAAGAATTGTACTTTCCTCTATCGTCCACTCTGTTATATTTCCATCTTGAATGAACTCAATTTGTAATAAAGAATTCGCTTGAACCTGTGAAATCAATCCTTTTAATGAAGTAAGCCCAAGATCTTTTTCATCACTTGTCCATTCTCTAACAGCAACTCGGATTTCTTCCATTCCTTTTCGTGCCACCTTTAAAAGTTCTTCAACATGATCTTGGGCAGCAACAGGATCTTTCCTTAACATAATCTTAAGAGCCTGTAATTGAATAATAAGTGAGGTCATTTGATGTCCAAGTCCATCATGAATCTCTCTTGCTAATTTTGTTCTTTCCGTAAAAGCTGCATAGCGCATAGAAAATACCGTTGTTTCTTGTAGTTCAGCATGTGCTTCGTCTAATTCTTTTAGTTGTTTTTGATTTTTTTGATATGCGTCTCTTAGCTTGGATGTACTTCGGATCGAGACATAGAGGCCAATAATAATTAATGTTTCTTGATAAGGAAACGTATTCGCATGTATAAATAGAATAATAACTATCCCCGTTATAGCAGCTAAAATTGTCGTTACTCGTGTCCACTTGGGTTCTGCAGCGGCAAGAAAAACTAAGAGTGGCCATAAAGCATAATTTGGAAATTTCGGATGAGAAAAATATAATACACATGATATGCTTATTAATATACTCGTAAACAAAGTGTACTTCCTTGCATTCCACCAAGATTTTGGTGAATACAACATCCATAGATAAACTGTTACAAAAACGCTACAAACCCATATTGCAAAGGTACCATGAGGTGCGAAACCTTTATAAAAAAATACACATATTAAGATGCTTCCTATCGCATTTCCTGCATGACTATCCATCATTTTTAAAAATACTTTTTCCATGTACTTATTCCCTCGCAACCTTACAGTTTAGTTTTTATATTTCTTGGCTATAGATGAATATCCATTTCTTGATTTAAGGGCTGGAAATTTACAACTCCCAATTATAATAGTTCATTGTTGAGTTAAATCCCTTTAATGCATATCATCTAAAATCTGAAATTAAAAGAATAATGAAGTAGTTATTATAGTGTGTTTGCTTTACCTACTTCATTATACAAAAGAAGTTGTTTTCTTAACCTTTTTCTTTAATTTTCTTTTAGATTTTTTCTATATCTTTGTATCCTAATCACAATTCCAATAGTACGAATAACTACCATCGCAATTGTAAAAAATACGAAAGCAGGTGCTATAACATTAAAATCCAATTGATTCGATACCATGAAATCTACAAATTGTTTTGGATACCAGTCTGTCGCTACATAAGCTAATACGACACGCCATCCAAGTCCAATTATCCATAAACATAAATAAGGAATACCAGCAGTTACGTACGCTTTATTGTCAGAACCATAATCTACTTTCACTGTAAAAAGCATTAGCCCTCCCATAATCATGCCGACCATTGTCATGATTATGAGTGCAGTCATATTTGAACCTGAGGTAGGTATTTCCTCTACGAATAAATAAACACTTATACCACAAAGAATAAATGGCAATACAGCCTTTGTGGTTGTAAATACTTTTCTTCCGATTTGTGTTACTAATACAATTGTTAAAAATGCGCCAATCATTATCCAAGCTTGAGTATTCAAATTAAAACCCCCATAAAGTATAAATTTATTGTTTATTTGCTTACTTACTGGAGGATTGTAACATCCCTACTATTTTAGAACATCTATCTGAAAGATGATTTTTTTGAGTATCCTCTATCTATAGATAGAGTTTTTCATGATTCTTTTGCGAAAAAAGCCACTTGGATATATGGGGCAGCGTCAAGAAAATGCGGATTTATAATACAAAACAAAATTTCATAAAGAAAAGGCCGCTTTCCGGTACTCTAAGAGAATAATTGGCTTTTTACTGTTAAGTAGTTTGTAGTGATTGTAGGGAGTCGAATGATGCAATTTCTTTTATACTAAATCGGTATTTTCCTAGAATATTAATGTGTTCCCATTCTAATGGAGAAATATGTTTCAATAATTCTTCATTAAGATGGGAATTAAATAACTCAACTTTCGCACCTATAAAATAAGCGGAGAGATTTAGCTATATTGAATTTAGAGTCTATCAATTGTGGATTGGACAACTTGAGCAAAATAAAAAACACCTCGATCCTTGGTATAGTGAAATTACCTAGAAATCCCTACCACAGAAGAGATGCCTTAACTACAATAAATCAAAGTAACCAATATCATCAACTACCAAAAGAACTTAATACTATATTTTCCGAGCTTGAAATGAATATCCAGCTAAGAATGCAGTCTATCGCTTCTTATAAACGGTGCCAATATTCAATTTGCGCCGTTTCCTGCTGCTGTTTAGTATGAATGCGATTAAAAAAGCAACTCGACTTACGCCAAAGTACATCAATATCATCCTTAAATTTCAAAATACAAATTATTAATAAAACAAGTACAGTAGCTATATTAAGAACATTGAAGATATACCCAAAAAACAACCCGCCTGTCAGTACATCAGATTTAAATCATTCTTTGATTTTTTTGAAGACAGCATAACTTTCTCTAGTATAAATATGATAATGTAAGAAACTCGTTTTACATATAGTAAACACCTTATAATGATTACTGAAATCTTGCTGAATATATAGGGATGAAAGATGAAAAAATGGAACTCATTAAACAAGAAATAGACTTAACACAAAAGATGCGTTTTCAGCGATACAAATAGGATTGGACTAAATCGCAAAATCTTTACAACAAGGAGAAAAAATACAGTTACTTGGTTTTTGAGGATATCCGACGTCCAGGAACTTGCAGAGCATAACCATCGTAATCCAAAAACAGAAGAAGCGATGAAGATTCTCTCTTCAAAATTACCAGGTTTTAAAACCAGCTAAGAACTTAAATATATGGTAAAGTAAAAAAGTATTTCCCTACATATTAGGAAAATACTTTTTTTAAAGGAACCTCAAAACTCACACACACCCTATACAGTAAAGGAAGTTTGGTACATGCAATTTTCTATAGACGCGATTCGTAATTTCCTCATACATGACATGGAATCCTATCGTGAAATGCTCCTACAAGAAAATGATTATGACAATATGAAATGGAGTTACACTACATTCATTGATATGAATAATTACCTAAAGAAAACAGATATGGATCAAGAGGAAATTCAAGAGTTATTATCGGTAAGCCGTGAAGGGATCTCTTTTGGTTCGGTAACAAAACGTGATATGCTCTTTATACATTCTCTTACTAGTCCAAATCGATGTTTGGAACTAGTGGAAACCTATAAATTGATGGAACGAACAAACGAATACGTTCCCAATATGAAAAAAGAATTGCAATGGCTCAAAGATCGATGGGAAAAAGGGTTTTATATTTTTGTTAATCAATAAATATGTTGTATTTATTAAAGCGCTTACCATAGCAAATGTAGAAGAGTCAAAGAATATGAATATAGCTTAGAAAAAAGCTAATCTTCATAAAAGGGAGGCTTGCTTTTTTCTTATTCCCCCTTTTCGAGGGGATGAGCAAAAAACACCCTTAGTGAACTTTATAAGTTATGTTTGGTACTTGTTAACAGCAAGAGGAGCAAAATAGGTGTTAAAGAATCGTTATTTTATTGGAATTTCCAACTCGTGTTGTTTTAGTATGTTTATCCGTGAGGAATGAAGACTGGTTTTTATTTAATATTTTTCGAAAATAAAAAAGAGACCTACTAACTAGGTCCCTTTTTATTCTATATTTAAGTTTCATTTCTGTTTGTTTTTGAAATTGTAAGATATAAAATTGTATATGATAGTGTTTTCTTAACCTTACTATCTATAGCTAATTCGTGAATCTCAAAATTGCTTACTTTCTTAGCTCTACTATTCTGTTCCTTCCCCTAAAATTCCAATATCCCCATAACTTCTTTCGTAAATAGTTTAAAATCAGTTAAATGTTTTTCAATAATTTGACGAACAATATCTAAATTTACACTTTGATAATCATGAACAGCAATATTACGAAATCCAACCATCGCCTTTAACTTATTTGCTAGCTCTGCGTTAAGTAACCCCGCTGTAACCAATAAATCAAAAGCCTCTCGACTAGATTGGGGTAGTCCTAATTTTTTCCCAGCAACAATATGCATTGCTAAATCAATACTCGCTTCACAAGCTCTTTGTATATTCAATATTATTGAATCTTGCTTTGTGTAATCCTCCAAATTTTCAGGGTCATTTCCATATACATCTTGGATTCTTTTTATACAGCGCTCTATTGTGGAAATTTTATTTAAAATAACCTCATTCTTCATATATAGAACCTCTTTTCTTTATATCATCGAACACTATCTTGCGTTCCTCATTCAATTTTGAATACATTTTTAAAGTTTTCATTTCAAAAATAATTTTCCGTTCTTCATCAGAACAAAATATTGTCTTTCCTGTATGTATAATCTGAGCTTGAAAAACTGTAGAAGCTTCGGATAAATCAACTAAATCAACATCTCTATGAACAATGTTAGCTAACTCCTGTGCTAATAAAAAACGTTCATAGTTCCCTAAAGTTGTGTCACTTAAATAAGCTATATCAATATCACTATCTTCCCGTTCTCTGTTCTCAGCCGTTGATCCAAACACAATTATCCAATAGGGATTCACCGTCTCTTGTAATTTTTCTATAATAGCTGTTATGATGCTTTGAAAAATCATTTAATTTATCCCCCTTATTATACTTGAATTTTATTATATCATAACCATTACAAAATCCATTAAGCTACAACAAGTACATAAACAAAATTAAACCTTCTTAGTACTTAAAGCACCTCAAATTTACGTGCTTATCCCTGTAAAAGTAAAAGACTTACAATAACTGTCAGTCTTTTGCTTTTGAAACTCTAATCAAATAGGGGCTATATTTCTCTAACAATGGCGTCTTTTATATGTTAATTCACCTTTAATTTTTCTTTTACTTTTGTAGGCAGTTCGTCTTTCTTAACCTCTTCCAACTTTTCATAAACGTAAATGACCTCCGTTGCTCCTTCTACATACTTACCTTTTGCATTTTTCGGCTTTTCTATCAACTTGTAGCCTGGAATTTCTTATTAAAGAAGGAATCGAAAAAAATGAAACTAAAAATGATTTAGATGTTATGTCACTTGCTTCTTTCCTATCTTCTTTAATGAAAGAAGCTATTATAGCTAGTCGAATATGAAAAAATAATATACACCATCATTATTTTATAGAACAAATAAGACATCTTTTTAATTCATATTCTGCATAAAGAATGCAAAAGAAAACTCAAAAAAAATTAGACTCTTTTTTGAGCTCTTTTCTTTTCATAATGCAATTTATTATTTTAAATCTACGCAAATTCTATCCTTTAATGCAGGGTAGATTTATAGCCTTTGAAAATGTTATTTCATTTTTGAAGACCTCTTCACAAAATCCTTAATATCCTTTAATTTTTTTCCACTAATATTATCTTTGATGGTTGAATCTATTTCATTTTCAATATAAAAAGTTTTCTCTTTAACCTTTACCTCAAATTTATATTTATATTTATTTTTATCCCAATCTATTAAATTGCTTTTTAGTTGCGCAATATCCCTTAAATCAAACTGAATCATAAAAGGTTCTAAAGCTGGATAAAAATGTCCAAGTTTACTATTCTCTTTTAAAAAAACTATATATGTGTCACCAGATTTAGGTTTTATATACAATGGATCTTTATTTTTTACTTTTTTTGTAAACACTTTCGTAGCACCTTTCAGAATTATTCCATTGTCATCAATAACTTCATTACTTTCCTCTAATACAAGGCTTTCTGAGTATCTATGATTTACTAAAATTTTACTCTCTACAGAGTCCCCTTTTAAAATTTCTTTAACATGAAAATTAAACAGATGGCCTTCGACATCTTCATCTTGAATCTCATATGATGAATTGTTTGCCATATTCCATTTAGAGTGTAAACCGTCATATTTACCTAGTACAATTACATCTGCTTCTTCTACCATTTCACTTAAATGATTTGTAGTTTTGAATGTCTTACTTAATACTATAGTTTCAGAATTCGATGAAACATTAGACACTTCTGCTATGTCTGTATTTGACCAAATTGTCTTACCAATAATAATTAATAAAGTAAATATTAATAAACATAGACTCCATTTTATTACTTTATGTTTATACATTATAATAACGTCTCCTTAAAAGATATTTTATACCATTTTCTCAATATAAATATTCCGAATTTTTAAAAAATATTAATTCAAAACAAGATAATGATGCTATAATTCTCTTGTTAAAAATAATCTTTGGAGGGATAATATGAATTTTAGAAAAGGGATTACTGCATTTTTATTAGGTAGTGTGTTTGTCTTTTCCAGCGTTGGAGTTTCAGAAGCTTATGTAAAAGAAGGATGGAAGCTACCTTCAAAATCAGCTACATATAAGTGGGGAGACAGATTAGACGATGGATCCAGTATCATTAAATCCGGTTGGCAAGCTGCAGATTCAGCCTGGTACACTGCTTCTCGTATTAACTTTACAGTTTCTTCTTCTTCTGTGAACAAATTAAACTCTTGGTTTGAAAGTTCCTCTACTTATTATGGAAGAATGAACACAACTTATAATACATCCACTAAAAAAGTAACAAAATTCGCTGGTGATATTAATGCAGGGAATACAAATATTACAAAATCTAATGTTGCTAAAAGTACAGGAGTACATGAGTTTGGTCATGCAATAGGAATAGGTCACAACAGCGGCACTTCAATTATGAACAGCAATCGTAATCGTACTACTATGCATGTCCCTCAAACTGACGATAAAAATGGTGTGAATGCAATCTATTAACAGAAAAAGGAGATGTTTTCTTAATGTTAAGTAAAAAAGCAAAAACTATAGTAATTGCAATTCCTTTAGCTGCAATGATTGGTTTTGGAGGATATTCAGCATATAATAGTCACTTCTCCAATGTTGCTGGCGGAGATAAGAATGCTGAAACTGTCATTCTCAGTAAAGATTTCCCTGCTACAAGTGATTTAAATCAAATGATTAATGAAGCCGATCTAGTTGTAATTGGTGAATATGGAGGTCTTGACTCTAAGTGGAATATGGCACGTAATCCAAATAATCCATCGGAAGAGGACAAAGAAAATTATGTTGAAGGACATCTATATAATTTTAATATTTCCGAAACAATTAAAGGTGTGAATGAAAATAAACAAATAAAAATCAATCATCGTTTTGCTGAAACAGTTAAGCTTGAAGATTCTAATGCAGTTGTTGCACCAGATGGCACAGTTACAAAACAAGCTACTAAGGTAACTACTAAAGAGGTTCAAAATAAGGATCCTTTATATATCGAGCCTAAAGTTAATAAAAAATATATGATGTTTTTGAAGAAAGATCAATTATTTGGAAACTACTACGGAGCAATTGAACCATTTGCAATTACTTTTGATGAAAATAACAAAGCTGACCTTCAAACAAACATAGAAACTATTAATGAAAGTAAAATGTCTTCCAAGGCAGAAATTGCAGGTAAAACAATTGTATTGAAAAATGAAATACATGAAACTATTACTGACAATATTAGCGGTAAGACCCTTAATGAATTAAAAGATCAAGTAAAACAAAATGTTAAGTAATAACCATAACTTATAATAATTTATCCTAATTCATACGATAGTAAAAATTAATTTATTAAAGTTGTCAAAAATTAAATACAAATTATCTTGAACTACCCCTACTTCCACATCTTTTAGAATTTTGGGATGAATGTCATGAAATAATAAACAAGAAAGAGCTTATCTTTAAGTAATCCTTAACATAACCCCCTCCTTCTATCTAATTATTTAAACACATTCGTTTCCATCACTCTATACAGCAATTTCTATAACAATGGATTACGTATTTCAAATAGTGAAAACTGCAAATTAGTTGAAAAATTAAACGTTTATGCGGTTGGTTAAACTTCACTATTACCAACAATTGCGGTTGTGCAAATAATTGAAAAATAGTTCATTTCTAAATTTATAAAGAGGCTACACTGAATATTATATAAATGTAGATATAAGACACTTCACTACACCAAAAATATATCCAGGAGTACTTTCCTCCTCATATGGTTAAAAGTACAACAGATAGGCTCTTATGCTATTACACATAAGAGCCTATCTGACTAGTATTATTAACAACTATTTTTATAAAAGTCTTTCATACTAAATAAAAGATATCTCTACAATTATTCTGGGAAAATGAAGCTAGAGTTCCCTTCACTATTAGCTGAATCCTCTTTTGGGAATGTAATAGTAGATCCTTCATTTCCCTTATTTCCATTATTTATTTCTTGTTCCTCAGGAAACACAATGGAAGAATCATTACTTAAATTTGGTGAAAAACCAAGTTTAGATAAGATGGCTTTTAAGTCAGGTAACACACCAATTTTATCGGCAGTTGGATCATTAGATTTCGTTCCAGTACTAGAATCACTTAAGATATCCCTTAGCTGGCTTGGTGTATATACTTTCCCCTGATTATTTTTTGCGATCCCTTGAATTGATGCAGCAGCACCAGCAATAATAGGTGATGCACTAGACGTTCCGCTAAAGCTAGATGTATATAGATTTGTCATAAATTCATTTGGTTTTGCATCTGTTGTGTCTACTGCATTTCCCCACCCATAAACATCCACTCTACTACCGTAATTAGAGAAATATGAACGTTTATGAGGGACCCTTGCAGAAGCTGCCCCAACCATAATTGCCCCTGAATCTTTAAAATCAGGACTATTACGATTTAAAACTTGTTTACCATTACGGTCTCTAAATTGATCCAAATCATTTCCGCCGTTTGCACCTGCTTCAATAATAATAATTCCCTTATTTGCTCCTATACGAATTGCATCAAATATATCTGGTTTTACTTCTACAGGAAGATAGTTCTTATCTCCATATCCATCATATGTTGCTTGGGCTTCTAATAAAAGGATATCTCCAGCTTGCATATTGTTAACTGCACTTAATATAGCATCTGCTGTATTATATCTACCATTATCTCTAATCTGGGATACAACTTTTACCTTAGCTTTTGGTGCAATCCCAATTCCGCCTATGTTATTATCTTCTGCCGAAACAATCCCTAAGACTGCAGTACCGTGATCATGGTGTTCACTCTTATTCTGTCCTGATATCAATTCGATTTTCTGATTCACTAAATCTTCATGAGTAAATAACCAGCCATACTCCATATCTACAAAAGTTGTTCCTTTTCCATCTCCACCTTTTATACCCCAGGCATAAGGTGCATTGATTCCTAATGGTGCTGGTTCAAGGTAACCTTGCCTTGTAAGTCTAGGCTCATCATATGGATTAACAGATAAATTTGGTAAACGCTCTTCTGGTGGTGCTTCTTCTTCCTGTAAATATGCCGTTTCAACAAGAGATGATTTCTCAAATTTTACAAGTAATGCTTGTACATCAATATTACCTTGGGTTTCTACAATATAATAGTTTAGCAAATTAGAAGAAATATGATCCGAGTCTTTTATTTCTTCACCTAAATTTTTAATTTCTGTAGGGTTTAAAGAACTAAAAAGTCGATTTATAGTTATATTTGGGTATTCGGCTAAAATTTTCATTAATTCAGGGTCTTGTTTTTCTTCTTTAATAAATTTTTCTACCCCATCCTGATATGGTAAATTTGCTTCATTTTTAAATTTCAAAATTAATTGTTTAGTAACTTGCTTATGTACAGTAGAATTCAATTGCTTATTTGAATAATTGTAAGTAGCGGCGTAGGCAACTTCTGATTTTTCGCTTGGAAGTATTCCACCTACCCCATTAAATGCTGTTAACGCAATTGAAGAAACTAGAATTCCCTTAAAAATTTTCAAAATGTGCACCTCTTTTAATTTATATATAATTATAAAAAAATGTATATTACCTAACTTCTTTTCTTATACAAACGTCTTCAATGTAGACTTATATTTTCAACTCCATTCATTTTTTTAATAATTGCTTATACATCACTAATACAACTAATTCATGTCATCAAATCTATTAATTCAGTTGCTCGGCTGTAACTATTATAGTTACAGCTATAGTGAATAGTCAACCTTATTTTTTATGCAATTTCGCATTTTTAAAAATACATACTTCTTTTAATTTGCTCCTAATTATCTTAAGAGAAGTTGAGCTTCTATCATTTTAAGTAATTGCATATATATAATAAAAAGCATATAAGGGGGATGGAAACGTGGTAATTTCAAGACAAGATTCCTGGACTAACGATAACGATTTACTTCTCGCAACAATAGTGCTTCAAAATATTCGTAACGGCGGAACACAGTTAGCTGCATTTAAAGAAGTAGCTAAACAATTGGCCAGAACTCCTGCTGCTTGCGGATTTCGTTGGAACTCTTACTTGCGAAAACAATACGAAGAAGAAATACAACAGGCAAAACAAAATCGAAAAGTGGAAAATAACATTTCTCCCTCCCAACAAAAAAAAGAAACAAACTCTTTATCTATTACCTTAGATGACATTATTTCATTTCTACAAAATTATAAAGAAATGGATGAATTGAAAACTTTACAAAATCAAATTGAATATTTAGAAGCAGAGAATCACTCTCTTTCGCAACGTTTAGCTATGTATGAAGAAGAGTATAGTATGTTACTTAATCATATCGATAAGACAAGAAATTTAATTGTAGCCAATTAAATTTAGAAATAGATTAACTTTTATGATTTCTAAACCGTAGTATTAGTTAAAAATAAAATTTGATTTATAGGCAAGTCTAAAGAGCATTTTTTGAAAATAAGATCGATAAAAACCCCTATTAACATAAAAATTAATAGGAGTTTTTATCAATTATTTCTATCAATAATCAGACTTTGTTATAAATTATCACAAAGTATTTTAAATCAATAATTACTTTACCTTGTGATAATCTTCCACTCTTATTAAGAGTTAGTAAATCCAATAAATTTCCCGCTTTAAATTCATTTAATCCACATAATAGGTATATACATTATTTTATTTCTGTTTTTTCATCTCTTCCATTTCTTATTGCCATGTAGCACCAAAACCACCTGATGGCGTATTCCAACGGTCTTCTTGTCGTTTAATGCGTTATGAGACACTACTCTTCTTTTAAAATAGCGTAATAATATTCATCCCACCATTCATTCCCATGTGGTATACACTTTCTAAAATAGCCTTCTCTTCTCATTCCAATCTTCTCCATCACTCGATATGATGGGATATTTTGTGGCTGACATGTAGCTATAATCCTATGTAATTTCATTTCCTTAAAGCCATATTTTAATGTAGCTTGTGCTGCTTCAGAAGCATATCCTTTATTGAAGTATTTTGGATTGAACACCCAGCCAATCTCATAAGTATGCTCACCAAAATATTTATGAAAAACAATATGGCCAATCAGGATATCTTCATCTATTAATATCACAGGAAAGTTCTTAGCGTTATTACCAATGTTTTCATTCACAAAGTTTCTTGTATCTTCTTCAGTAAAAACCCCTTCAGGTATGTATTTCATAACATTGATATCTGATGTATACTCATGGACAGCTTGCCAATCTTTGAACTCAAATTTCCGTATTAATATTCTTTCTGCTTTTACAAACATGTACTTTTCCCCCTCAAAAAATTGTAATTATATTTTAAATCCATATATAACCCTTAAAACAAAAAGAACCTGTAGGAATCTCTACAAGTTCTTTTTAGTTTCAGATGAATATACGGGGCAAACAAACTATCTTACAGATTCATCATAGAAACTACAGGGGTAATGCTTTGACAAATACATTATATAACAAATATTAACATCCACAGATTTTAATTTTGAAAATTATGTGAATTAAGAACAATAGTTACTTTTTTCTTAACTATTATTAATTTCATTTACTACTAACTTCTTTTTACTTAAATAAACTGCTCGATCTGATATTTTTGCAACTTCTTGTGAATGCGTAACAACAATTACACATTTATTCTCTTGATGGGCGAGCTCCTGAAACAGCTCAATAATCTCTTTCGCTGTTTCTCCATCAAGGTTTCCTGTTGGTTCATCAGCGATTAGTAAATCGACATTACAAGATAGCGCTCGAGCAATTGCTACACGTTGTTGTTGCCCGCCACTTAATTGCAAGACATTTCGTTTCGCTTCTACTTCTGTGAGTCCTACCTTCTCTAATAATTCTAATGCTCTTGCTTTTTTATTTTGTACCTTCACACCTGTAATTTCCATTGCCGTTAATACATTCTGAAGAGCAGTCATATAGGTAATCAAATTATAAGATTGGAAAATTACAGATACATGTTGATTACGGTATCGATCCAAGCCAATTTTTCTAATATCCTTGCCGTTATACAGTACATAACCATTTTTAGGTATATCCAGCCCACAACCTAAGCTAAGAGTTGTAGTTTTACCAGATCCAGATGGCCCTAAAATCGTGTAGAAATGCCCTTTTTGAAAAGAAAAATTCACATTATCTAGTATCGTTACTTTTTTTCCGTTACTTTCATAATAATAATCTAAGTTTTTAAATTGTAAAATTGTCTCCATATCGAGCCTCCTTATTCATCTTTTAAAAGAATTTGTTTTGGATTTAAGCGTAGGATAGATAATGCCGGAAGAAGCGTTGCTAATATAGCAATAGTCAGTCCAATTCCCCCCATTTTCCCTAAATCCTCTCCTGTTACACTTACATCAATTTTATCAATTGGATCTTCATTTTGGTTTTGTGGAGTACCACCAGCCCCAACCATCATTACACTACCATTTTGTGAATTGTCTTTTTCTTCGCTTGCTGTAGCAATTTCACTCGAAAGTAAGTTATCCCCTACGAATTGAGAAACTTTAGCTCCTGTTGTTAGGGATAATCCAAATGCTAAAATAGCAATACATGCTACTTCTACTACGAACTGCGCCATCAGTTTCCATTTTTTCTCTCCAATAGATAATAAAATCCCCATTTCCTTACGACGTGCTTTAATCGATAACATAATGATTAATCCTAAAATAATCGCACCTGCAATAGATACCATATAGATAATCATTTGAGACGTAGAAGCGATATTTTCTATAGGGCCAATCATTTGCTTGTACAATGAATCATGTGCATCTAACTTAAAATAATTAAAATCAATATCAGATTTTTTTGCTTCTTTTTTAAATGCATCAATGTACTGTGGATCGTTCAATAAGTACACGACCTGAATACTACTCATACCTTCATCTGTTTCTAATTTCTTTAAAGTAGAGTGAGGCATATATAGTTTATTAGCTGGATTCATCATAGGAGGGGGATTTTGACCCATTGGTTGCTCATTCGTTTCATAAATACCAATAATTTCAACTTCAAGAGTTTCCTTCTTATCCCCTGATTGAATTTTAACCTTGTCTCCCACTTTCAAATTATTTTGTTCCGCTAATCGTTTTTCCATTAAAGTTACATTCTGATCTTGCATCTTTTCTGTAATTGGTTTCCCATCAATGATTTTACTTTTTCCATTTTTAAAACTTTCTTGTAATAAAGTCTTGCGAACTCCTTCTATCATAAGAGAAGTATTCATATCTATTTCTGAACCTGAACCTGATCCTCCAACCATTGCAACGCTACCTTTTCCTTTTCCTTCATCTTCTCCTTCTGAAGCTCCTACTAATTTAAATCCATCCGCAATTCCGAAATTATGGGTTATATAATTATAGTCTTTAACATATTTGGACTTCGCTAATTGATCTGTTTCTTTTGTATTGAGCTGCGGCGGATTAGGCGCTTCTCCAGTTTCCCTTGCTTGTTTTCCTAATTTATCAAAATCAAGACCTAAAGTAACATCAGCACCCAGTTTTTTTCTTGCTGAATCAGCAGCTTTTTTTGATGCATTCTGGATTGCAAATCCTGCCAGCACTAAGTTTGTAACAATCAGAAAGACCGCCATCAAAATTAATGATGTTCCTATTCTTTTTTTCATACTGAGAATTGCGCGTTTTATAAAATTCATTTTTCCTAACCTCCTTGATAGTTGTTATTCTAAATACACTATCTGGAGTTTATATGAAGATATTCAGTAGATTATCTAAAGATATTAGGGCTTATCTGGAGTGCATATGTAGTGATTCGTTAATATAGTCAAGAAAAACTGGAACACAAATTAAAATACGTAATCGATTTTGAAAATTGGTAGAGAGCCAGTTCATTAATGTGGAGTGAGGACGAATGGAATGATCGTACATATAAAACTAGTAAAATAGAAAAAGCCACCAAAAGGTGGCTTTTAAGTGGTACGTGTTTGTTCCATTAATTTCACGGTTTTTGTTAGTTTTTCACCATTTCGATAAATTGTTACTTTAATTGTATCCCCCAATTTTTTCTTTTCATATAAATATTTACGAAATTGAACGACATTTTCTGTTTTTTGTCCATCTAATGCAATCACAACATCGTATTGTTGTAATCCACCTTTTTCTGCTGGTGATTGGTTTGAGATATTCCCCAATACTGCACCATTCGATATCTCTTTTGGTAATTTTAATTGATTGCGTGCAGAATCTGTCATTTTCTCCACATCTAATAACTGTACACCCATCATCGGACGCTTAACTGTTCCATCTTTCTCAAGAGACTCTAGGATCGTTTGGGCTATATGAATCGGAATTGCAAATCCAATTCCTTCAACAGCTTGTTGTGCAATTTTACTCGAATTAATTCCAATGACTTCACCCCGTTCATTAAACAAAGCTCCTCCACTATTCCCAGGATTAATAGCTGCATCTGTTTGAATTACCTGTGCTTGCCAATCAACTTGTTGATTTCCGAGGGTACTAACAGGTATTTCTCGTTCCTTGCTACTAATAATCCCCTTTGTTACACTACCTTCTAGCCCCAATGGATTCCCAATGGCTATTACCGTTTCCCCTGTACGAATTTTTTCTGAGTCTCCAAGTGTTGCGACTCTTTTTACATCTGCCCCGTCAATTTCTAATACCGCTAAATCTAATAATGGATCTGTCCCTACTACTTTAGCGGGAACCTTTTTACCATTATTCAATTTCACTTCTACTTTATTCGCACCGTCTATCACATGATTATTTGTAACAATGAAAGCCTTATCGCCGTTTTTTTTATATATGACCCCCGATCCCGAACCAGCTTCTTCTGATTGATCTTGCGTATTAAATGAATCTGCATTTTGTTTATAGTTAATGACACCTACGACAACTTCTTTTGCAGATTCAATCATATTTTGAGGATTGCTCACATCTTCTGCTTTGTAAGAGATCGGCGTAGCCTGATTTACTTCGTTATGCTTAGGAGATTGACCTGCACTTCCTTTGATTTCATTTATATAAGGGGTGGTCAATCCAATGGTAATTGCACCAATCACTGCACCAATTATTCCTGTGAAAAAATACCCTGTTTTTTTATAGGCTTTATTCCTATTGCTTTCTGTTTGATTTGTATCATAGTGTCCCATTGTGAACATCCCTTTCTCCTTTAATTTACAATTGAATATTTTTATCTTGATATTTGAAATACGATGTATGAATGTAATATTTAAGAATCACCATTTCAAAAAAAGAAAATTTTACCTTTGGTCATGGTTTAAACATAAATCAACTGTTTTTTCGTAGAGGTAACATTATATTTGAAATTTCCTATGAATATATGTATGACGATATTCAAACCCACTTTGAGCTTATCTCTAAAAAAAGAGCCTATTCGGCTCTCAACAAATAGGGTATTCAATGTACAAAATAGCATGCGTGTTTATACAGGTGTTTTGCAAAAAGTGGAAACAAGGGACAATAAACATCCATTAGCTTATTTATTCTTTTGTTATAAACTTAGATCCTAGCATTCTCGTGAGAATGGATGGTAATAGGTTTGTGTGTAAATAAGAAGGAAGGGATAAAATTTGATAGATTGTGTAAATCGTCAACATCATGTATCATTCCTTTCTATTTGGTACATGTATCATACAAACTTAATCTGTATTCTATATGGAGTTAATCTAGAGTTATAGTAAAGATTTTCAGTATCTAGTTATTGAATACAAAAATAGGGAGAATCAATTTGATCCTCCCTATTTTTGTTCACTAGACTTATCTAGCTTTCTTTTATTTACACTTGTGTATTTATTTAAGCACGGTGCTGATTTCAATTTTTGTTTTTCCTCTTTGATGCGTCTATTATTCGAATGAGGGACCATCCACAGTTGTACATCTAATAAAGAAAGAATGATGTTTGCTTCCAGTGACATCTTAATTACCCCCCTCTTTCTTGTTATGTATATAACCTATCTCATGCATCTGGAGCTGATTTGAAATACATGTAGTTTTCTTGTGAAGTTTTTATAATGTTTCTAATACGTCTCCACATCAACTCCAGATTGGAAGGTTATAATGACTACAAGAGGTGATATTATGAAGAACTATCACATTCTGGTGGTAGAAGATGATCAAGAAATACAAGAATTAATCAAACAATTTTTAATGACACAACAGTATAAAGTTATAGTTGCATCAGATGGATTAGAGGGCATGAAACAATTTAATAAGCAATCCTTCGATTTAATTCTTCTAGATGTGATGATGCCAAACCTAAATGGATTTGAAGTTGCCAAAATGATTCGAAGTCAGTCAAATATACCAATTATTATGCTAACCGCACTAGAGGAAGAACACGATCAAATGAAAGGATTTGATCTTGGAATTGATGATTATATTACGAAACCTTTTTCTTTTCATGTCTTGATGAGACGAGTCGAAGCAGTGCTGAGAAGAAGCAATAATCAAAGTAAGGATAATCATTTCGTATTTAGAGAACTACATGTCGATGGCGATGCATATAAAGTATATGTAAATAGAGTTGAAGTTCCCTTAACGACAAAAGAATTTGAAATTCTGCAATTACTACTTCAAAATGAAAAAAAGGTACTTACAAGAGAAAATATCGTAGAAAAAATTTGGGGATATGAGTATGCCGGAGACACACGAATGATTGATACGCATATGAAAAACATACGAAAAAAATTAAATATACCCTATATTAAAACAGTAAAGGGCATTGGTTATAAAATCGATGAATAGGATTGTAAAAATTATGAAGATGAAGAGAATTACCTATAAACTCTTTATGACTACATCCCTCATTTTATTAGCCTTTGCAACCTTGATTTATGTAACTTTATACTTTTTTCTCCCTAAATTTTATGAGCAATACAAAACAGATCAGCTTCAAACGGGAATCGAAGAAATAATTGATAAATCTAAAGATCTTACGTTTCAAAATGCAATACCACTTGTTGATGAATACGCACAAAAAAATAATGCAGTGATCTATCTTCAAAATAATGAGGGAACACTTATTTATTCTCCTACTATTACTATTCTTCAAAGTACTATTCAAGGAAGTGCTATTCAAAGAGGTACTATTCAAAGAGATACTCAGGCAACAGGTTTTGTTAAAACAGTACCAGCAAGGAGTTTAGATAATCGTGGTAATTCATATGAGGTTAGCAAGCCAATACAATTCCAGGATGTTAACTTAACACTTGTGGTGTACGCAACTTTTCAACCAATCGATGAAGCTTCACAGGTCTTGGTACGTTTTCTACCCTATATTAGTATCATTGTACTGGTTATTGGTTTAGGAAGTGCTTATCTCTATTCAAGGTTTATTACTAAACCACTTATTTATATTAATGAAGGTGCACAAAAGATGGCAAACTTGGATTTCTCCGAAAAAATTGAGGTTCGTTCTATGGATGAATTAGGGGAATTGTCCAATAGCTTGAATGATATGTCCATCAATTTACAACAGGCAATTTTTGATTTACAAAAAGCGAATCATCAATTGAAAAGTGATATTGAAAAAGAAAGAGAAATAGAAGCAAAGCGAAGGGAATTCTTTGCTATTGTAGCTCATGAATTAAAAACTCCTCTTACTGTTATGAAAGGATACTTAGAAGGGATGATATATAATATTGGCCCTTATCAAAATCGTGACCAATATCTAAAGAGGAATTTCCAAATAATTGAAACTCTAGAACAACTGGTTCGCGAAATATTAAGCATGTCAAAATTAGAACAACATACCTTTAAACTTCAAGTGGAAGAAGTAAATCTTTCGAAATCAATAGATACAATCACAAAAAACCTCGAATTTTTTGCTTCTCAAAAAGGCATTCAAATAATAAAAGAAGTCGATTCTGACATTTTTGTTTATACGGATTATGTTCTTTTAGAAAAAGCTTGTAAAAACATCATTCATAATGCGATTATGTATTCACCTTATAATGAAAAAGTCTATATAAAGTTAACAAAGGATTCTAAACAAAACAACATCCAAATACGAGTTATCAATACAGGTGTCAAAATAAAAGAAGAAGATATACAACATATTTTCAAACCATTTTATCGAATCGAAAAGTCAAGAAATCGAAATACCGGAGGGAGTGGCTTAGGGTTATATATTGTAAAACAAATTTTCGAATCCCTTTTTATCACGTATTCTATGAGTAATACAAAACAAGGCGTACAATTTTTGATTACCATTCCATTATCCATAAAATAAATAACAAAAGATTCTCAATCTTATTTCACCTTATTGAAATAAGGTTGAAATTTTTTATATAGGATACCGTCACATCGATAAAAAGACGTTAATTTTTCCAATGATTTCTCAGAAAGAATAACGTCTTTTTTTATTTTAGAGGATATTTTGTATTGTTAGCCTGATAGCTATATTGCGTGACCCCTATTATTAGAATCCTGCATCAGAACATAACAAAAATATATACAAAAAAGAATTATTTAAAGTATAAGTTACATTCTAATATTTTATTGTTGATGACAGTATCATTTTACAGCTTATTTAGAAGGGGCATGTACATTTCGAAGAAGTTCTTCAATAAGTTTTGTTTTTTCATTTACCTTTGTGGCATATGTGAAATCACCATAACAATATGGATACCTAAAATTATTTTTATTTCCACCACAAGTGTACATCGCTGGATTTTGATCAACTTTCATCTTAGAAAACTTTTTGGCCGAATCTTCCGAGTGTTGTTTAACTTCTTGACTGGCGATAAAATCAATATACCCTGGTCCCATATTATAGCTTTGAATAATTGTCTCCATGCTAACATCTTTTTCCGTTCCATATTTGTACATTTTAGCAAAGTGTTTTACCCCTTGTTTAATGCTCAAGCTTGTCTCTTGAATTTCATTTGGCTTTAATCCCAGTGATTCAGAAGACTGCATAGGGTCGTTGCCCTCACCTCTACTCTCTTGGTACATAATTCCTAATAAAACTGCTGTTTTCTCTCCTAAATTATATTTTTCTAATTCTTTTTTCAAGGTGAGCTCATATTGCAAAACACGTTTTTCGGTTGCGAGCGCTTTATTTTGTTGAATATTGGTTTTATGATTAAGATATAGTATTCCAAGCATTGTTCCTAAACCTAAAATACTAATAAACAATAAGATAATAATTCGTATTTTACTCGTATTCTTCATATATTCCTCCTCGTATAGGAAATTCTATTTTTCAAAGGTAATTGGTTATTTATAAAATATGTAATAAACATCTATCTCCCGCTCCTTTTTAGACTTAAACATCAATACTTTAATATTTATAGTTTAATATAAAAATTTAAAGATAAGGTAAAGATAAGATAAAGATAAGATAAAGGGCATTTTTTATGTGTACATTAGTAACGTATTGATACAAACGGATATGTGGGAGAACTTGTTGTTATGAATGGGTTTAGTGATAATTGAGAGATTATCGTACAAGTTATTAATTTTGGAGGTATCATTCCAGAAGTAGATTTACCCTATCTTTTTAATATACTTTATATAGAAAAATAAGAGATAAAATATAATAAAAAACGGCTAACCCTCCACGTAAGAGAATCGGCCGTCACAAATAACTAATTATTTCATACTTATATTTTCTTTTGCTTTCGTTGGAAGCCCGTCTTTCTTCACTTCTTCCCAAGCTGTTACACCCTTTTTATCTGTGTGATATACAAGTAGGAATGCTTCTCTACGAAGATTCTTATGCGCAGTAAATTCTAACTCCTTTTCTTTATCTCCCTTATTAAAACTCGATAATGTATATTCATACTCCTTTCCCATAACCTCACCATCCATAGATTTTGAAACTCCCTCTTTTCCATCCATTTTAATTTAAACATAATATTCATCTTTACCCATACGATTGATAACACATCCAACTAAAATACTAAAAAGTATCATATATTTTTTCAAGTTGTTTACCTCTTGGATTTTTCATAACACTGTAATCTTAATCTGTTCTCTATTGAAAAGAAAAAAGCTCTGCACTATGCAGGCTTTCTTTATGATTTTACCGCTAAATTATTTATAAAACTTTCTATAGAATTCGCCTGGAATATACGGAAATAAGAAGATTGAACGTCGTAATGTTTGTCAGTAATGATAAGGATTGAAGGAAAGAATTTAGAAGTTTTTGGTTGCCAAGATTCATTATGCCATTCTTGGCTATGGAAGTATAACTCATATCTATTTATCTTATCTTGCATTATCTTTTTACTGTACACTGACTTTTGAACCTCAATAAAGAATGGCGATCTACGCCATATTGTAAAAGCATCCGGTTCCATATATTCTTTCCCATACTTTGGTTCAACTTCGAATAGCTTAGGATTTTCATAATGAACGAGTTGTTTGTATACGTCCACAATACCAAGGAAATGAGGAATTTTTTGACTCGTTTTTTTGATAGAACTGGGTTGTGGAAAATAAATGTATGGGTGCTGTAATACGTTAGCATCAACATACCCATCTCTTCTTAATCGTTTCATAACTGTATTACAACAAGTTATTGCATTCTTTAATCCTTGAAAATGTAAATAAATAATATCGTCACGAGACATACACCTAAATTGTTTCAGGTCATTCAAAATCCCTATATCTCTACTCTTCATCATCTAACACCCCAAATAAAGGCATTTCTTTTTGCAGAGGTTTTTTAGATTTTTTTTCCTCTTTAGGCATTCGATATGGCTCAATAATTTGTTTGGCTTTACATAGTGACAAGTAAGGTGCTTGCACTTTCTTTAATCCATTTCGTTTAAAAATCATTTGGCCAGATTGCTCTAAATACTCTGAACCAGGAGTACCCATGATATTACTATTAATCACACTATCACATTTAAAGCCAATTCTTACAGTCATATTAAGTTTTAACTTACCATCTAACACCTTGGCATCTGGTCGCTGCATACTAAGCATAAGAAAGACTCCAAGCGACCGCCCGACTGCTGAAATCTTTTCAATTGTAGCCATACACTCTTTTTCATCTTTAAGCATAGCCACCTCATCGATAGCAAGTAGAATATATGGTTTTTGATAATTAGGATTTATTTTGTTGTACGCATCAATATGATCCACTTCATATTCTTCCATAAGCTTTCTTCTTACTCTGATTTCCTTCCATAACTTTTGAAGCATTATTTTCATTTCGATTTCTTCCATACAAACTTCTTTTACATGCTTCACTCTACGCAAAAAATGAAATTCAGAGTTTTTTAAATCACCAAGGTACAACTGCAACTTTTCAGGAGACATAAATTGAATAAGGGTTGATAATACAACACGTACCATACTACTTTTCCCACTTCCCGTTTCCCCTGCAATTAATAAGTGTGGTGAATTGGAGTCAATCATATCGTACGCAATCATCTTTCCAAATTGGTCCCTACCGACAACAACAGGTAAACGGTAATCTTTTAATAGTGGTTTCCATTCTTTATAACAGTAATTGTACGATTTTAGCCCAGCGTTCGAACGGAAGACATGTAGGACAAATTTTTTCACATCACCTTCAATCGTAATATTTCGTCCTAATATTTGCTGGAAACAAAACCACTTCTTTTCAATCTTTTGTGGATCTAATCCGTTTGGTATGGTAAACACATATCTCACACTTTCTGCTGAGGAAGAAACAGTATGTACCTTTGGATAAATAGGTACTTTCCCCCCGCGTGTTTGATGTTCCGTATATAGACCTGCTTTTCCAAATACCTCTATAAGTTGATTCCTTAACCTTTGTGTAAGAAGCCACTTCTTAATCAGTTTCATATACTCCCCCCTAAAACATGATTACGATGCGAATAAATACATATCCAATCAAACAAACTCCACCAATTCGCATGCCGTAATAAATTCCTTCACTTACAAATTTGGCTGCGGATATATAGTCATGTCGTACCAAATATTTTTCTAACATGACCGCCCCGATTAAAACCGTTCCCATTACTCCTAATGCAATGTAAGTATTGAGTACCCGATCCGACATATGAAGGAACGCGAAAGGACTTAATGAATTGTATTTACGTATTTTCTTTTCTTTCTCTTCATTTGACCGATCCTTAAACTCACGAAAAGAAACTGTTTCCTTCCTACCACGCATTTATATTCCCCCCTTTATAAACAGAATTTAGAAGGTAGATATTACATAGCCTCATCTACTTAATACCATGGTAGTTTTACTTTGGTAGAAATCTTGATAAATACTTTGGCAATCATTCACACCTTACTTTGGTAACTTCGTAATCTTCTACATTTATAAATACCGTGTTAGCTACTTTGATACATCATATTGTAGACAGCTTGTACATTATGTAAAAAACTTTTTTCGTCTATGCGAATAGTTTTTTACATTTATGTCCACAATGTTGAAAATAGGTTCAGGAGGGATTTAAGTGTTTTGGAAATTCGGAGGTAAAAACCGAACGAAATTAGGTAATTTTTTAGATCGGAATGGCTTCACCCAAACTGATTTAGAAAAGACAGCAAAATTAAGCCGTCCTACAGTTTCAAAAGCTTGCAATGATAAAGAATACATACCTAGTCCAACTGTAATGAAAAAGATTTTAAAAGTTATCAGACAAATAAAACCCAATATTAAATCCACCGACTTTTGGGATATGTAAAAGCCTTATAACAGAACCCACATTCGCATACACCGAGAATACACGTCTTTTTTTAGGAGGTATACCGGTGTATGATTAGTCAATTTTCCAAGTCGAATTGTATTATGTTTAGACCTTCTTAGCCTTGATGCAAGCGTTTCCTGCATCAAGACGTGCTTAGATCTCTACATACTAAATTAGCTGTAATAGGAGATGTGAGTAAAAGTGACTCCATTGTTTTTGCTACAATATCAATTAATATCTTCTCACCTTTACTTACTTTGTATATTTAAAACGCTTAATCACAATCTGGGCTTCGTTGACTATCCATACCCACCACCTTCTACATAAATAGGAAGTAGTTTGTCTAACTCCTCCATATGGTAATTCTCATTGTAAATCTTTTTATTTAAATGTATAATTATATAAAAAGTTCTAAATATTTGAATCGAGTTGAAAATTATGAGAAGTTTTAGTTCATTATTGATCTCTACTATCTGTTCAATCATCCTTTTAGTTTGGAGTTCCCTTTCTTTCTATACTGGATTCACAACAGGACATACATACTACTGGGTTAACGGTATCATAGCCTTGGTTTTCCTTCTATTCTTTGTCTTAGATATGCGAGATATCATCAAGAAAAACTACAGAACATCAGGACAATAGGAGTTGATACATGTGTGGAAAAAAATTAAGAATTATAGATTAAGCTTAAAAGATTTAAAGTTCATGTTATGGTTATTCGGTATTACATGTTTTGTATACGGCTACAATTTCATTACAGGATTAGCTTTTGACCATAAATTCCAAGTCTATGATTTAGGTGGTGCTATAGCTACATTCGCCGCATTTATGGATACTAAAAATAGGATTCAAAATAAAATTTATAAGACAGCTTAAAAAGGAATCTATCGGGATTCCTTTTTTCTATGCAAAATAAAAAAGCATTCTTTTTAGATGCTCTTTGCTTATACCTTAATACAATTCTAGTGTTAAAATAGCCACACCAAATCCGATACATACCAATCTTATTAAAATGTACAATAAAAAAGCACCCCAATTTTCATGAGATGCATCTTGCTTATAAAGAATCTTGCTATCAATTAAAACAACGCGATAACAGTTCCTTCACGGTTATATCTTTGATTGGACTAACTCATAAAATGAATTCACTTTTGATGGAGTCGAAAAATTATCAAATACAATAAAATCATCACCGTAATTCATTGTTATTTTTTCGATAACAGGGATACTAGACATCTCTAAAACAATACCCTTTGTATGATTGAAGTGATTTACCTCAACGTATTCATATTCCCATTTAAGGCCTTTTCCGAACATATAGTCAGCACAAAACAATAACTTTTTATTTGTAGCAGCTAAAATTCCAGATCTACTAACATAACCAAGATTTATTGCACAATAAATTGTAAAAATTACTTCTTCATTGCTCTGTAAATATTCTTTTACTGTTTGCAAGTTCGCCTTCACTAGTAATCCTCCATATTTTTAGTATTAAATTATCAACAATATATATCTAGTTTATTATATATTCCATTTTAACACTAAAATGGAATCCTTCCAACAAAACCCCTTATATTCAAATCATCCCCAATGAAGTAGCAATCATTCGAATTGCATTTTTCTTCATATAGTAGAAATGATCATTCTTCATTGAGAGTTCTGTATAGATAAAACTATCCTTTAATTTCTCTCCATTCAATACTTGATCTAGATAATCTCCGCCTCATCATAATCTAAAACGTATTGTAAGGCCTTATAAATTTGTTTGAACTTGATATTGCTAACATGCCTTGTATTCCTTATCTCAGAAAACAGACTAATTCCCTCTTGCTGTAGCTCCACTTCATTCTCAAATCGTGCTTTTAAAGCGCGGTATTCCTTTAGAATTTTCGATTGATAAGCTTCTCAAAAGCCATTGTTCTGTTCCCTTGTCCCATTGTTATTCCTCACTTTCTATTAAAAGGATTATTTTATTAAGTTATTTTTCATTAACCAGAAAAAATTGTCCCATGCCTTTTACATCTTTCTCATGCACTGGCATTACATATATCTCTTCATTGATTAACAGCTGCAACTCTACACATTGTTTCTCTGTATTCCACCCGTAAGATGCCATAGGTACCATTTTGGGCTCTCTTTTTCCCTCCATTTCTCTCTACCCCTGAATAAAACTAAATATTCCGTCAATAATATAGATAGGCTGTTTAACAGCCGGAAATCTCTTATGTGTAACCGTACTAATTGAGACTTCCTTCAAGACTGAGCAGTTAGCTTTTGCTAGCTGCTCTTATTTTCTGAAATTGGTTACATTTCCCTGATGTTTTTAACTTAATATTACGTTACGATATAAAAGAGTAGAATATATTGAGCTGTTATACCATTACCCTAGGAAACTAGGGTTTTTATTTCTACAAAATGAAATTTTTATTGAATTGCTTATACTTTATTTCTCAACCATAACGGATGGAATTATAATGAAATGAATGATAATATATAGACATCTCAATTACGTTAGAGCTTGTTTCCTTGCAAGCTCTTTTTTATTAAAATAGCGTTTTTGTTCAAAATGATGACCTTACCCATTTGGACACATTTACCAGTATTTTTACCAAAAAATTCATGATATGGTTATTTAGTCGAGTACGTCATTACTTGACGATTGCCCTTAGAAGCCCCGCAGACAATCGGGGTTTCTTTTATTTAAAAAACGATTTTGTTCACTTTTATAGCTTACTATTCCTCATAGTTGTGTTTTTCTTCTAGGACTTTTATAAAGTTAAAGTGTCCATCGAGATAACAATCATTGATATAACCCCTAAAAATATATTTCATTAACTTCGCTTAAAGTAAAATTTTCATTTTTTCATTCAACCAAGTTCATAACATATTCTTTTCCTCTAGTAAAATAATGATTAGGTGCCCCATGCGCATTTTATCCACTGGAAATAACACCTTTTACGTACTTAACTATTAGAAACTTCATTTCTGCTACTTCTGCAATAGTAATTTTGTTCACTTTTTCGATACATTTATGAAACATTCATATGTTATCTTCAGTACGTTCTATTCTTTTTATAAAACCGTGTGAGATATACCAAAACAAGAAGCCCTAGAGCCCTAACTCTAGGGCTTCTTCATTTAAATACGGATTTTATACACTTTTATTATTTTCACAAACTTTTATATTTATTATACGTAATATATGAATTAGAATTATGATGTCTTTATGAAACATCACGTGTTTCAAATACAACATTTTTTGATGGCCTCTTATCTTTCCGTAAGGGGTCTTTTTTTATAACTATTTTGTTTGATTTCCTTACGCAACATCCTCAAATCAGGATATAATGAAGTATACAGTTACAACATTTTATTATTAGGAGGTATAATTATGTCATTCGCAGCATGGAGTATACTCTTACCAACTTTAATCGGTGCAATGTCTGGTGCGATTTTCGGTATAATTTCTTCTCGAAATAAGAGCAAGAATCCAAATTAAAAGCTTAGTAATAAGATTTAATAACTACTCTATTGGCAGCTGATTCATCCTTGAATTTTCAGCTGCCATTTTCTATTCAAATAACGCTTTGGTTAAAAATTTGTAAGTTCAGCTTGTTCAGTCGTATAACGTGTTCCTTATTAATCCCTCGTTTCTTTATAAAATTCAAATTTGATTTTACTTTACGCCCGTTGATCCGAACCCGCAAACGCCACGTTCACTAACCAATAGTTCGTCCACTTCTTCAAAATGAGCTGTTTCCACTGGCGCTATGACACCTTGAGCAATGCGAGTCCCTCTTTCAATTACATGAGCTTGCATACTTGTCTCTTTAGGGACTTCAATGTTATCAACTAGAACACCAACCTCCCCTCTAAAACGACTATCTACAGTTCCAAGAAACACGCGTAACTTTGTGTCACGCGTCATACCGCTACGTGGGCGCACCTGCACTTCGTATCCTGGTGGAATTTCGAAAGCCAATCCCGTTGGTACAACCTTTGTTTCTCCTGGCCAAATAATTGTGTCCTCTGCTGCCACCAGATCAAAACCAGCATCGAATTCCCGTGCATGCTTTGGTAAATCCACATCTTTCAATCGTTTAATTTTCACTCTTAGCTTCATTCTGTTCCGCTCCTTATAAATAGCTTTCCAATTTCCCTTTTCGATTCTTCAGCTCTTCCAAAGAATACTTTGTCTTCTGTCTTTCGCCATCCATCATGACTAGGTGGTATTCCAAATTACATATCTCATTTTCTACAGCTTTAATCTCACTTTGCACCTGCACCACCGTTTCTTTTTTCATTACTTTCCTCCCTTTGCTTTGCTAATTTACTTCGTAATCTTATATACACCGTTCTCCATTTTCATCATTCCGGTGTCTTTTTTATTAGACAAAACAATATAAATTACATTATAAATATAAAGGGATATAAGGAAGGTAAGTGAATATCATAATTAATTTTGAACCATTTAGCCCAACTATAAATGACTTAGCAATCAAGCTGGCTATGATACTGTTTATACCGTTATTTTTAGCGTTGATTGTCAAAGTGGTACTCATGAAATTTATGAAAGAATCGATTGCTGGCAGACTAGCATATCTATCTTGTTTATTTTTTATGTACTATGTATTTAAATTTGTTACAGAGTAGAAAGGCACTTTAGAGTGTTTTTTCTTTATGCTCAAAAGGACCTGCTCAATTCATGCATAAAAACATAAAGTATATTAAATCCGTTAAAATACATGCGTACACCCTTGTTTTCTCTTCTGATTAAAGGAGGATCTATTATGGGATTTGGTGGTAGTTGCGGTGAAGGCTGCGGTTTTGCTGGAGGATTTGCTTTACTCGTTGTACTCTTTATACTATTAATCATTATCGGTTGCAGTTGCTTCTGCTAAAAAACTATTGGAAAAGATACTCTCATATGGGTGTCTTTTCTTTATGCATTAAAAAACCCACCTATTTCCGTAGGCGGGTTATATGTGATTTTGCATTTGTACATTATTATATTATACCAAGAATTCTTAATCCTCAAGCTTCCCGATGGTTCAAGTCGAAGGTAGGCACCTTAGAGTGTCTTTTTTTATTTTCAAAAGGACCTGCTCAATTAATACCTAAAAACATAAGGTAAAGTGAATCCATTAAAATACATGAGTGACCTTAATTTTCCCCTCCTACTCAAAGGAGAGATTAAAATGGGCTTTGGTGGTAGTTGCGGTAGTTGTGGCGGAGGATTTGCTTTATTAGTTGTTTTATTTATTTTATTAATCATTGTTGGAGCTTCTTGCTTCTGCTAAAAAACTATCGGAAAAGGCACTCTTATATGGGTGTCTTTTCTTTATAAAATTTACATCAAATTAACTAAACTTTATAAAGAGATGTAGTAAAATATAAATTAGGTGGGAACCCAGATATATTTGTGTTGTAAGAAAAGTCTTATGTAGATTAAGTAGAGGAAGGCACCTTTGGGTGTCTTTTCTTTTGGTTATTGTTTTATTTATAAAGTGCTTGAATTCAAAAAAGACATATAATAGAACTTAATATAATAATCCTAATAAATCGATAATGTCAATGATCTTCTTATCTTCTACTCTACAATAAAGCTTTGTACCCTTGCGCTCGATAATTACCATATTACCTTTAGTTAGTTTGCGTAAATGTTGTAAAATCATAGGTTCCGAAATATGCGTCGCAGCGTTCAACTGGGAAACTGTCAAAGTCCCACTTATAATCAATTCACGTACGATTAATAAACGACTTAAACTGCCTAATAATTCTAAGATTTCAGCACCACTTTCATAATTACTAGAATTCATATTGAAATCGCCCAACATACTATTCATCTCCCTAATATTAATACAAATACTAGCTCAAATAGTTTAACATAAAAACAGGAAGTATCCTCCTAATAATTTCTATAAAAATGTAAAAATTTCAAGTTTTTGATGGTTCGAGTCGGAGGAAAGCACCATAGGTTGGCTTTTCTTTATGAATATAAGATACGGGGAAAAATAGGCCAAAGGACAGAAATGCATTCTGAAACTTCTAAACTATCTTTTTATTTACTTTCGGCATAATATAACAATATAAAGATATTTTCTATGTTATTTTATTACGTTGCAATCTTAAATTTTACATAATTGGAGGAACAAACGTGGGAAGAATCATTAAAAAAACATTGAATTACTGAAGAATTCTGTCCTCAACATTACATCAGATTTGCATCATATTTATTAATGGTGAATACATTTCACGTTCTTCTTTCAACTTTTCTATATAATTGTGAGCAGCATGAAAAACATCAAAAAATTGATTAAGAAAAAGCACTGCCAAAATCTTCAGCAATGCTTTTCTATTAAACATATCATGATAATGAAAATCTATTTTCTTTTATTTATAAGTATTGTCGGTTCATATATATTTACTTTAATTTCAAGATACGTTCTATTTCTTCCACACTCAACTTACTTGCTTTTGCAATAGTTTCAAGCGGTACACCAATTTCATACATCCCTCGAATCATCTGCATCTTACCTTGCTCAATGCCTTTTTCCATGCCCTCTTGTTCTGCATGGGCTAACTTAGCTTGTTCATCTAGAAGTAATTTCTCTCGAGCTTCATATGCTGTTCGGAAAGAAGAATCATGGCTCATATTTTCCCACTTATTTATTGCCTTTTGTAAAATTGGATCCTGATTCATCGCAATCTCCTCCAATGTTTGAGTTAAATGTTCATCTTCATGTGCTGGTAATAATAACATCCAACGAACAAATGTATTTTCCCACGGGTTTACTTTTTCTTCACGCCATTGTTTTACCAATTTTGGTATCTCTACAAAATGGATTTCAATGTCGTCACTTAATAGTTGCTGCATTTTAGGATTCCATAATTGTCCGATAGTATGAAATGCATCATCCTGAGAAAATAAAATAAAATCTAGTAAGTTAATTGTAATTGTTTTTCGAAGTGAACGATATGGCATTCCTTCTTGCATTTGGGATGTATAAAGTTTACTCCAGTAATATAAAGATCGCTTTACCATATCATGTGTATTTCGAAGCTGAATTTCAATATTTACTTGCGTTCCATTATCTAGCGTTGCTAATAGGTCTAAAATCGATAACTTATCATCTTCATAAGATTTATGGAGATGTGGATCATCTAATTGTAGTGAAGTAATAGGTGCATCTAAAGATTCCTCTAAAATTGCATTTAGGAAACCCATTAAAATTTCCTCATTTCCTTTTGTTCCAAATAACTGTTTAAAAGCAAAATCAATGCGTAAATTCACTAATTTAGTGGACATGGATTTCCTCTCCCTGTCTATATCATATCTTATTACTATTGTACATAAAAAAAGGTAGCACATGCAAACAGGCTCTTATGTTATCAGGTTGTCTAAACTTATAAAAACTTGTGATTCCGACAAAATGGTCTTTTTGATTCCACATGCGCCTCTATTTCTATATCTAATTCCTCATTTTTAACATCCTTATATAAATTCTTTAAATGCTCAATTTTTTCCAAGGCGCTTTGTTTTAAATATTCTTCGGCTCCTACTATTTTTAAATTAATATCCCCCTCATAAAACACTTTATCTTTATAACATTTCCTATAATATTACACTTTAAAGAGAAACTAAAAACTCATTTCATCATTTTTCTTTTCTGAATTCCTACTTAATATTACTAGTTTTAGTTGTTCATAGATTTTCTGTGTATCTGGTGTACTTTCAGCTTGTTTACGCTTACGTTTTACCGTCATACCATTTTCCACTATTACATCATCTTTAGTTTCTGCGACCATTTCCAGGTGTTTAAGTACCGCAATACGTTCTAATCCTTCCATTCCTTCTGACTCTTTAACTTCATCTGCATCATCAATTATTTCTCGCTTTTCTGTTTTTATAATTTTCTCTTTTTCTTTTTTTAGTTCAATTGCTGGTTTCTCTTGTGACCTGCTCTCTTTTTCTATGTTAACTTCAGAAGCTTCAATGACCTCTAAAGGTTTATTTTTAATATTTACTTTTTTATTTGCTTTTGATATAGCATTTTTCACTTTCATCGCTCTTGAAGAAGAGGATATTTGATTTAGTATTCTTCCTAACCCATAGAAACGAATTGCTTCAACTATGACACTCATTACAATTCCAAAAATCCATGAATTCAAAAAATATCCAACTAAGCCAAACGTTATAACTCCTGGTAAATATAAGCTGGCATAGGCTATTAAGTTAGGTATAGCTTTTTCTACTGCTAATTTGAAGCTATATTTAATTATTAAATATATAGTACTTAATCCCACTATTAAACCAGCCAGACTTATTAGCAAATTTTTAAAAGTTTCACCTATCATTATAATTTCCTCCCTTAATGCTTTAATTTTAATAACTCGTAGTGTTTTCACATTACAACTTAACAACTCATCGCACTCTCTTTATATAAAATCTCTAAATAATGGGACCAACTTAATTGTTTTTAAATATAAAAAAACCTTTCAGGTATATGAATATTTGCAAGCAGTTTTGCTCTACAAAATCATAGCCCCGAAAGGGTTATATTAGTAATTGATTATGAAAAGTAAGAAAAAAAGAAAGTCTTATCTATATAATATCTTTAGTTGTCTTAATTTTCAATATATAATAGTTAGTTCTCCTAATCGATAAAAACAATAAATCATAATAAAAGAAATGTTTTTATGATTTATAAACATATTTACTTTTTAACTACAACTACCAAGTTATTTTTTCTTCATATTATGTTTTTTTATTATAATATTATCAGGAAATTCTAGTATAGAAAGAAGTGTATTTGATGAAAGAAGTTGATTTTATTTTAGCTGGTGGTGGTAAAGGAGCCTATCACATAGATGTATGGAAAGCATTCAATGAATACGGTATTAGTGATAATATTTGTGCCGTTTCAGGTACATCTGTTGGAGCTTTAAATGCAGCACTTTTCTCCCAAGGTGATTACCGTATTGCAGAAACCATATGATCAAACATAGAACCCAGTCAAATTTTATCAATTGATACAAAACAATATATATCCAAAATGATAGGTAGTAACTACTTAGCAAATTCTATAATGACTCCGTTATTGAACTAGCCCCACTTTCACTTCGTTTAGAAATGAGGGATTCCTAAGTAAAGAGTTCTATCGAACTCTAATTGATTAGGCTAACCCCGCAGTCCTTGCGGTTAGAAGTCTTATCGCTTCATTCTTTAGATTGATACTTGCGTTAATATCCCTATCATGGTGTGTACAACAAGAAGGACAGTCCCATTCACGTAAGTTTAGATTTTTAACGTCTTTATTTTGATATCCACAACCAGAACATAATTGGCTGGAAGCAAATGTTTTCGATACGACAATGACTTGTTTGCCATACCATTTTGCTTTATATTCCAACATGGTTCGAAACTGTGACCAAGATACCTCACTAATTGCTTTTGCTAACTTATGATTCTTTAACATATTCGATACTTGCAAATCCTCTATACCGATAACATCGTGGTTTTTGATGATTTCAGTTGAGATTTTATCCAAGTAATCTTTTCTAGCATTTGATATATATTCATGAATTCTAGCTACCTTTACTCGTTGTTTATTCCAGCGAGAAGATCCTTTTATTCTTCTAGAAAGAACACGCTGCGCCTTCGCCAACTTCTCTTCTAATGATCGAAAAAACTTCGGATTTTTATAGGTTGTTCCATCTGACAAAATAGCGAAATCTTTTAGTCCTACATCTATTCCAATGTAAGAATGTGTTTTCGGAAGTTCTTGTACTTCTGTTTCAACTAACAATGACACAAAATATCTACCAGAAGGGTTCCGTCTAACTGTAGCATTTACAATACGCCCCTTTACTTCACGACTTTTGGCAAATCGAACAAGTCCTAGTTTTGGCAATTTAATTTTGTTTTCTATAACAGCAATGTTTTCATTTGTTTGTTTTGTGGTATAAGATTGTACGTTGTTTTTCTTTGATTTAAAGCGCGGGGCGCTGTTTTGTTTTTTGAAAAAGCGTGTATAAGCATCCGCAAGGTTGCGAACAGACGACTGAATCGCAATACTATCCACTTCTTTTAGCCAAACAAACTCTTTCTTCAAGGCAGGAAGTTTGGCAGAGCATGTACCATAGGTCAAGCCTTTTCCTGTCTCTTTGTATGCGTGATCCCATAAGGATAGGAAATGATTGAATACAAAGCGGGAACAACCAATCGTTTTGTTGATTAGAATTGCTTGTGCTTGATTTGGATAGATACGAAACTTATAGGCTTTATTGATCATCATTTCATTCACCTCCATTTCGGTATATAACCATTATACGCCAAACATATATTCGATATATAGTAAAGTAACACTTTCTGTATGTCGAACAATTAAGATGGCTTCCTACCATCCCTTGTTCGAAGCCAATTCATCTCCCACCTACTCACTGGGCTGTGCCCCTTTACGCTCCTTGAGGAAGGAGTCTTCTTGGCTAAAATGATAAAATTAGCAAAAAAAGTATCAAAAACAGGCGTTTTTTCTCGCAATGGTATGTCAGAAATTATTAATCAATATATACATATAATTTATATCTCAAAATCTATAAAAAATAAAATTAGATATATTTCAAACAAAAGTTGAGTTGTAAATATCAATTCAGCGTTAGAACAACAGAGAGCCGCTTCAGCGTATTTACCTGAAGCAGCTCTTGTTATCTCAAAAATGGTAATGATGCTTGCTGAATACTGCTTTGAGTTGAGACATAAAATGATTTTGCAAATCCCTCATTGTGAATACATTCATCTATTACAAGCATTATAGGAATCTTCCGTAAGTCTAACATTAGCTCCTTTCTAACATGTTCTGCTAAAGCGAGATTAGATATAGATAATATAAAAATTCCTGGTAAACTCTTCGTGTTTTCGAAATTCAATAAATTATTTGGTCCATTTTGAATTTGATCTTCCCAAATTTTCAATCGCGATTTTAAATGTTGTGCATATCGCTGACCTTGTTGTACCCTTTCAAATATGAAGTTTTGATTTCCAATTGTAGTTTTAATTTCTCCAACAGCAATTGGATTATACCCAGTACCAGTACCTTTTAGCTTTGGATACCAGCACCAGTTTTTTAATAACTGTTGACCTATTGCAAACTCATATTTTATTTGATTCATAGCGACAAATCTTTGTACCCCTGCTACTCCAAGTTTTAACCACTGTTCTGGCTTCAAAGAATAGTTTGTGTTGCGATTATGGTAAGCCCACATCATTAAATGACCAGCAGTATTTAAAGTGATTGGAGCAGAGGTTTTGGGCTGATCCGGAAATAACGCCGATTTTATCTCCCATCGACTAACAAATCCATACAGTACCAGTTTTTTCAACGATTCTGAAACCTGGGACCTACTAATTTTAGATTCCACAAAATTTTTAATTTGAGCTTCAGTAATCGCTAATGAATCCCAAATAAGCTTTAGTATTAAATTATCTTTTTCATTTATAAAACCTGAGTTAATCCTGTCATAAATACTACGTAAATCTGTGAGTGGTTTGAATTTATCTGGAAGAATTGGTCCCCCCTTCAAAGAGGGGTCATCCCAAAGTGATAATGATTCGTCCCTATTAAGCCAATATTGAACCGCCTTTCCATTCTCTTGTACGGAAATCTGCGGCGCACTCATTAGTTATATAAAAATGCCGTTGGATCGTTAACTTTTTTGCGTCCAAATGGAAACTTAAAGATAACCCCCGACCCTCTCTCTTTTTCCACATCCACACTTACAATTCTCATACTCACTACGTCATCCAATACTGGCTGTTCGATTGTTTTAGGGACAATTCCTTTAATTGTGCAGCCTTGGTCCAATTCAACAAAAACACCAAAACGCGGGTCAACATTTACAACCCTTCCTACAATTGTATCCCCTTCAGCTAATTCAGATAATAACTGATAAGGATTTTCCACGGCAGCTTTTCTAGAAACATGGATTAGTCGCTGTTCTGGGTTAAATTGTAGAACCTTAACTGGGATGCGTTCACCAATAGGTGCATAACGATCCACAGCGTTTTTATACACTCTTCCATAGTTTAGTTCATGTAATTTCATAAAGCATTCCGCACCATTGATGCGTAAGAATATGGTTGGAACCTGAGCATTCATGTTGTATCCTGTTACTTCTGCTTCGTAGGTTGGCTCTTGCAGTCTTTCATCTTGCTCCAATTCTATTAACTCACGAATTAACGCATCTGCAGATCTCCTGCTTGCTTCTTTTACTGAAACCTGAACTTTATTTACATCCAGTTCATCAGACATTTGAGTAATTACTACATTAAAAATATTACCTGTGAATTGAGTAATACTTCTAAAAGAGTAATCAGAGAAGTCCTCTTTTTTACAAATACCTATAACCTTTCCGTTTTCAAGGGCAAACTCAGCATATTCAGTATCTGAATCGTCTTTATCTTGTCTTTTAACCGTTCTCAATACAGCCTGAATTGGCTCCTTATATCTACGTAATGCTTGTAGCTTTTCATAAATTTTTGACTCCATAAAAATATCTCCTCTCCCTCATTCAATATTTAAAAATCCCAAAATAATACTTCTACTAGAATTATTGTTACTTTTAATTGAGAAACTAAGTTTTTTGGAAATATTCCCTAAGTTTTTTCATTGTTTTTATATTTGACCTTCCACTTATTTTATTTATAAGAATTAACGTTAAAATAGTTATATATTTAATCAATTAAATTCTTATCTAAAATTACTTCTATATGAAAAAAATCTTTTTGTTGTTTTGAATTTTTAATTGCGCGCAAAGAAATATACATATACTCCTTTACGAAAAAAGGGTATTAGAACAAAAATCAGAAGATGGTTCACTTTATTTAGTGTTTCCTATTGATATGTCCCACAAATATATGGGTTTTATTGGAAATAATTCGGACCGAAAGAGTTTCTTGAGGCTGTGATTCACATGCAATAAATACAACTTAATGCAACAAAAAAAGCACCTACACAGGTACTTTCCAAATATCTATCCATTAAATTTATTAGATAAATCTTCCTTCTCTTTTAATTGATCAATACATATATCAATTGTCTCTTGCATTATTCTCACCCTAGTTTTATCACTTTGACTCATAAGAGGTGCAATTATAGCCCCTATACTACAAAATAAAAACATAGCACCTAATCCATAATAGAATGTCTCAGAGAGCCCTTTTCCCATGTTTGGTAGAAGATTTTCTGTAATACCTTTAATTTTCCCTGTTACTAATATACTTGCAAAAGAAGATGATAATATTGACATAACAAAAGTTTGAAATACTACTACCATATTATCCTTTTCCACCACATTTAAATAAGCTTTATACCTTTTTAATTTATCCCTATCGTTATAAAAATATCGTTTTATTTTATTTTCTAATTCTTCCATGTTATAAGTAATATCTTTTGAAGACTTAGAATTCCCTATTATTCCTTGGAACTCTTTTTCTACGTCTTGTATCCCACCTGTCCATGTATATAACCCTATTTTTTTTCTTTTTGAAGATTTGTTACCCATCCACCTAAATATCTTCCCTATTACAATTGATAGTATTATATTTACAAAAAGACCTAAAAGAAAAAATAAAATCACCCTAATATAATCAGCTATATTACCTATGTGCTCTCTTACAATATCCATAAAAGCAGAGTATACTATAAATACCGTAAATAACAATAATGTTATTGTATAAAACTTTTTCATTATCTATATCCACCTCTAATACACCATTAAATATAATATCCTAATATAAGGTATCATAAATTGTAACGTTTAATCAATTATTCTTAGAAATATATTTCCCACAATTCCAACGGTATCCCTTGTTTTGATTGCGTTCTCCTTTTTCTTCACAAAAAAATAAAATCCTTAGATATTTAAGACCTTTGTGCACTTATCCTATGTATGTTCTCAAAGCCTTTTTCTCTATCCATGCCCCTAATCTATTTTTCCCAGAACCACTTGCTCCAACTATAATAAATGCGTTGTTTTCTAATTCTTCGATTCTAACCTGATTATTTTCTTCAGATAATTTGAATCTATAACTCATTCTTCCCACCCCTTAGAATTAATTTCATTTTTAAAATTAAAATAAATTACTAAAATCGTTTTAGTTTAAAGTTACTTATAATACAGTTTATCTTTCTCAATTTAAGACCAATAATTATTGAATAAAATATATCTCATATTTTTTTAAACTAATCTATTGTAAATTAAATAACATTGTATTTAATCATTACAAATAGGTCATAACAATGTTATTTATCATTCATATAAATTACTAAAAAGCAAAAAAATCCCTTATTTAAAATAACAAGGGGATTTTTTTCTATTACGCTACCATTTCGTGTACAGTTTCCCGTTTACGGCATACGATCTTTTAAATCTGCTAAAGGTATAAGTTTGTCGACAAGCCATAACTTCTTATTTCCATCATAGATAAGGTTTATTTGCATTAATGACATATTATCAGATGAAACACCATTAACTGTAATTTTACTTTTCACTTTTGCTAATACATTTGCTTTGGTGGTATCCAAAATTGCATAATATAACTCGCCACCTGTGTATTCAGATTGAAAGGAAACTTTCTTCTTTTCCTTCTCATCTCCAGCACCAAGGGCAGATTGAGTTGGTCCACCTGGTGGTGTTAATTCTTTCTTTGCATTTGGTGTTATATATGCATCGATATTAGCAAGGTATGATTCGCCTTTACCCGTATCATAAGTACGGAAAGCTTTAAGAAATCGTTCTGCAGCTTCCTTTACTTGTTGTTGATTATTACTCTTTAGAGCTGACAATTCCTTTTTCGTATCGTTGTATTGTGCCCCCACCTTTTCCACTTTTTTCGTTAATTTTATATTATCAGTTTTAAGTTTTTCATTATCAGATTGATATTTTATTAAAAACCCTACACTAGCTATTAATAAAATTGCTATTATAATGGTGATTTTCTTCATGATTTACCTCCTTTTCGCAGTTTCATAAGTTGCTAGATGTTACATCCATTATTATCTAACTACACGACCATATCCCGCAAAATGCTGTTGAAAATATGGTCTACCTAAATCAGCATAGCCAATCGGATCGCCAGCATGATACATTGTATTATTTCCTACATAAATGCCAACATGCGTAATGTAGTTACTTGTAGCATAAGTACTATGGAAAAACACTAAATCTCCTGGCTTAGGATCTGTTATACGTTGGGTTTTATCCCATTGGGTTTGTGCAGTACCAAATAAATTAATACCAACTCTTGAATACGTATACTCAATAATTCCACTACAGTCAAATGACGTATTTGATGTTCGCCCTCCAAACACATATGGCCATCCTTGATACTTTAGTGCTTCTGCCATAATTGCTTGGAATACATCATCACCTAAAACGCTACCACCAGCAATTCCACCAGGGGTTTGACCAGGTTGATAGTATCTCATAATATGTGGGACATAGTCTGGATCACCATAACACCAATTATTAGCTACTGCCTCCGCACTTCGCCATGATGCACATCTATAACCATTTTTAGCTGATTGTTCTGCAGAAAATGCTCTTGCATTCTCGTGTGTATATCCACCTTTCGATACTGCATAGTTAGCGTATCCGGTTCCATATAGTGATAGGTAAGGATTTGAAGTTATCTTCACCTTTTCCCCCACTTCACACCGTACGTGAGAGTTTCCCCTCATACGGCGTTCCATCTGATTCGATTGACTTAACTTTTATATTAAAGAGAAGATAGGTGCTCGATTCGCAAGTATTCTTAGCTTATCGAACCTTTTCTTCTTTTCTTCTTCTATTTCATAGTTGGCTAAGATGGATTTTGCCTTCTCTGAATCATCATGATGAATTGCGACATGTATATCTTCTAGCACAATTATCAGGTTTTCATAGTCGTCTTTCCCGCCAAATTCCAACGGAATTTTATGGTGGCAGTGCCAACTAATTAGACCCAATTCCTGTTTAGTAATTGCACATCTTCCATACTGTGCTACAAATTTTGAAATACGATTGTCGTTATATTCTACGGTTCGATGATTCATATAAAATCGTTGCACATGTCTAAGTGTTTCTTTATCAATAGCTTTCAAGGTATCGTGAATTTTCGCCCTACCTTCTTCGGTATAATTTGAAATAGATTGGGTAAAATTCCTTGCTGATTTATGCTTTTGTGCGTGAATCGGGATTAGTACAATATCTTGAATTTTATAGAGTTTCGGATTATAGTTCCGATACCTTTTTCTCAAAGTGGATGACATATCGTGCTTAGTGGCTCTTTTCCAATCTCGCCTCAGTCGGTTATAGAGTGTTCTTATGAGATGGCAACTCATTTGGTCTAAATCTTTATTAATATGGGTTGCAGCCGCATAATAATTTTGTATGCCCATCACAACTGTGTTGTAATGCCATACTGCCTCTGGCGTCTGCTTCTTACTTATTTTCTTGATGGATTCCTTCAATTTTCCGTAGGCATTTTCTCTGGCTTTCTGACACATCCTGCTATGAGCAACATGCCGATTTCTCTTTTTCCGTGCCTTAATAGTGAATCCCAAGAAGTCACTAGACTTCTTCTGCAAGTTAACAATTTGGGATTTCTCAGTGCTAATTTCAAGCTGTAGCCGCGTTTTGAGAAAATCTTTTGTCGCTTCAAACATCTTAAGAGCCGTGGAGTAGTTACGACATAATATTTTGAAATCATCTGCATATCTAATGAGAAAGCATTCCTTCAAATTACTTTTCTTTAATGCTCTATACTTATCTTGTCTCGCCACATATGAATGTTTAGTCTCTATGGTCTCCCATTGGTCACTAATCCACCAATCTAACTCGTTTAAAACCACGTTAGAAAGAAGAGGACTTAAAATGCCTCCTTGCGGAGTCCCCTTATTCGGGAAACCTTCATTAATGATCTCTGCTTTTAACAAACTTGAAATGATAGAAAGTAATTTTTTATCTCTTATACCCATGTTCCATAGCTGTTTCATGAGCTTTCCGTGATTTACATTGTCAAAGAATCCTTTGATATCTATGTCCACACAGTAGTGAAAACCTCTTCCTTGACTGTTCACCAAAGATTTCACTCTTGCTAATGCATGATGTGTACTTCGGTTTGGACGGAACCCATAACTATGAGCATGAAACTTTGCTTCACATATAGGTTCAAGGATTTGTAAGATACACTGTTGAAATAGTCTATCCCATATTGTTGGTATTCCAAGAGGTCTCTTTTTACCATTAGGTTTCGGTATAAAAACTCGCCTAACCGCTTGTGGTTTGTACCAAGAGAACATTGATTTAACCTGTTCTATCACTTCATCTGTTAAAAGCAATTTTATGTCGTTGATGGTCATTCCATCGACTCCAGCTGTTACACTCCCCATATTTCTTTTAATGTTTCGATATGCCAATTTGATATTTTCATCCATCGTCATAAGCTCTGTTAGCTTATAAAAGTTGTCTCCATTTCGACTTTGCTGATATAGGCCGTCCAGAATGGACTGCATATCATAGTATTCAGCGTGTCTAAGCTTCGCAGTTTTCTTTATAAGTTGGTGCTCCTTTCAGAGTTAACCTTTTTAGTCTCACAAGAACCTTATAATTCGACTGATTCACTTTATAAAATGGTTGGTCAATCTTCTATCAGACTAATGGCTATCCCTCCATGATGTTTCCATCATTTCATAGGTACTGTGCCATCACTCTTACCACCATAAATAAAGGTTATATGTACGCTAATCTCACGAACATTTTCCCTTTAAACATTTCACCAAAGATAAGTTCTCCATGTTGGTGGCTTTCCACGTTCCACTACTTCTATCTATTCATGACACTTTTAGGGCTCTCCTTTAAGCCTGTTGACTCGATGTCGCCTATAACGACATATGGGTTTTCATAACAACTATTCTTACTTACCCACATCAACGCCACGACCGTGGCACACACATTTCTATGTGTTATGCGTTCTAGACCCGTACATTCGGAGATTCGTCAGATTCTGCCTACCGATAGTTTTTATGAATCCATTCTACCCATGAGTGTTTTATAGACTCCCGACCTATAGGCTACATCATCCACCTCTGGACAACTTTCGTAGTACTTACGTACTTTACGATAGCTCTCAGCCGACTTTACCGAGCTTCATACACTTACAGTTCTTATCCACTGCATCATGCATGTCGGAGTATCAGAGGAAGCCCTTCCAGGCGTTACCCTTTCATTTGACTTCTCGAAATAGTAGTTCTCCTGATTTTGTATCAGTGCTTAACCTTTTCAGTTAAGAACGTGTCGCACAGTTATAACATTGTAATGTAGTATTTTGATTACCATTTGATTTTTTATGACAATCAGCAAAATGCATTAAACCATATTTTATACTTTCCTCTGGATCAGTAAAATACCCCGGAGGATACCCTTGTGATTCTGAACTTTGCATAACATCCAATTGTGTTCCAGAACTTTCTTGTTGAATAAGAGCTAATATTAATGGAGTCATTGCTTCTATGCCATGTTGCGCCGCATATTTCCTTACCAATGGCTCCCATCTCATTACTTCAGGACTGACACTTGCAGTACCCGGTGCAAAAGGACCACTAATTCCCCCAGGACTGACTTCATCTTCACTCATTGTGGCAGTTAATAAAAATATCACTATACCTAAGCCTAAAACAACAGCCATAATAACACCGGCAACTATTAATAACGGCTTTGCAACAGCAACTGTAGCTGCCTTCTGTGCTACTTTTACTGCTACTTTCTTCCCTACTTGTGCAACTGCTTTACCCGCTACTTTTGTTCCTTTACCAGCCATCTTCCCTAAAGAATGGCCTGCCTTTTTCAAGGCAGGCTTAACATTCCCTAGTTCAGCTTCAGGATGGTGTTCATTTTCAAAGTCGCGATTTGGTTCCGCACTCAATGTATAAACCCTCCCTCACGAGCTGAATTTTTTTGTTTTTTGGTTTCTTTTGCTTTTATATTTTTTAACGTATTCCCTGAAAGAATTCTCCTCCCTCAAGCGTGTGAAAGGCGTAGCCCAACGATAAGTGGGAGATGAAATTCGGTTTGGCATAGCCAAAAACTTTTGATAAACTAACCATATGAAGTTCTTTGATAACTTGATATAGAAGGTTGCGGGAAGAAAATAGAGTGCGAAAAACAAGCCATTCGGTTCCTGCGTAAAATATCAACCGTACCAAAAGAGCGTCCATACGTTGGACATCTAGGGGGGGAACACCCCGAAGTAACGCTCAGGGAAACGAAAGGTTACTTTCTTCGCGGAACTGAGAAGCTCCCACTTCAAGCTTTGCTAAGTGGCGCGTAGTTCACGGCTTCTTGTTGTGTTTGTACTTTCGATCAACTTTTTTAATTACTGCCCCTTCTTTTACATGTTGTTGATTATTCACTTTGGGAACATTTTTAGTTTGTTGTTGATTAACTGGTTTTACCTCTACTGGTTTTTGTGGTGTACTCACCTGGGAAGTAGTGACTGGCTTACTCTCTATTGGGTTCGCTGGTAATTGTGTTGTTCCTGACTGTGGTGCTGTAATTGGTTTGCTCTCCATCGGATTAGCTGGTACTGGTGTTGTTCCTGACTGTGGTGTTGTAATTGGTTTGCTCTCCATCGGATTAGCTGGTACTGGTGTTGTTCCTGACTGTGGTGTTGTAATTGATTTGCTCTCCATCGGATTAGCTGGTACTGGTGTCGTTCCTGACTGTGGTTTTATAATTGGTTTATCATCCGTTGACTTAGTTTGACCCGTTGGTGTTTTAATTGCCGCTACTGGTTTTACTTCCGCTTTTACATCTTCTTGCTTATTCTCGAGACCACCATTATTTTGAGTCGCTGCCGGTCTGATTTGGGCTTTTACATCTTCTTCTTTATCTTTTAATTCTGCTTGTTGTACTTCAGGATTATTATCTTGAGATTTCTCCCTTACTGCTAATTCTGTATTTTCTTTAGTTGCGGCTACTTCTTCCTGAATCCTTTCTTGCTCCTGTTTTCCTTTTCTATCGCGAACACCTAAGTTTTCTTCTTTTTTCATTTGATTAATATTTTTTTCTTTTTCTGCTTGCATTTGCTCTTTTTCCTTACGCTTACCATCTGCTACCTTTTCTTTTCTATCAGCATAGTTTTCTTTCAACTGTTTAAACTTACTATAACCTGATTTACCCATTTTCCCGGCCATTGCCGCACTTGCAACACCCGCGGCACCAGCTACTGCTACACCTCTTCCAACTGTCTTAGATCCACGTCTAACATCACGATATTTCTGCCTAATATTACTCATAGCATCTGATGCTCGGGCTGCTCCTGCACTTGCTGGTACTGTAGTAATAGCATCAAAAATTGTTTTACGGTACAACCAAACACCCAAGAATGAAAGTATTTGTAGTATAGCTACAACTAAGTATCCATACTTATCAGTTGCGCTAAACAAGATTGAAGAAACCCAAAACATTAAAGTGATAAGAAAGCCAATTGCAACTTTCATAAGTAGCGTTCGGAACAATTCAGATAAAAATCTCTTAGCTGTCCCAGTCCATGCAGGTACTAAAGCCATCAATAACATTACTGGTGACATCAGCGCTACGATGATAAACATTAATTGATAAAATAACATCGCCATACTACATAAGCCTAAGACAACCCATAAAGGTCCATTGATTAAGAAAAGTAGTAATACTAAAGCGCCACGCTCAAAAGTAGCATCTAAAGTTAATATCGTATTTTTCTTCTGCTCTACTTCCTCTTTTAATAGCTCCTGCCTTTCATCTGGTGCTGTTGTTGTTAACATTTTCTTAATTCTTTCATCACCGATTTTCTTCATATCTGTTGTACCAAACTGTAATAATGTATAAGGTTGTTTGATTAATAGGGTGTGTGTTAAATCAGTGATGGAATCGACACCGCTTGAATATCCTTCACTTGCTCCACTAATACTTTGTGTTGAATCAAGAACAGTTTTATTTACTTGTTCTGAAAAAGTGTTCAATCCTTTGATAATATAACTTGAATTTGCGAAAAAACCTAAAGTAAAAACTAAAATACCTAATGCTTTTAACAATCCTCCTAGCATATCTGACTGGCGTCGTTGTACAAAACCTACCCAGATAACCCAGCAAGCTAATAAAGCTAACATGAGTCCAATTAATTCACTATATATTCCATTACCCCAAGAACCATTGAACCCTGCTGCTTTAGATATTACATCACCTAATTTATCTCCTACATCAGCTACAATATTGAGACTCATAGATTGGCCGACCATACTTGTAACAAAAGTACTAATTCCAAGATTAATGGTCCATCCAATACTTATAAGACTAAATAATACAGCAACCATTTGTTCTTTAACTTTATCCCCCCATTTCCAGAACTTAAGGGATTCACCAAATCCACCTTCTGGTGTATAAATATCAATTCCATAACTACTTGGAGGGTGTTCTTCGAATTTTAATTTTTCTTTATTCTTAGGAATAATATCATCTAAAAGAGATGGTCTGGATTCCTCATCTGCATATACTGGTGCAGCTTTAAAAAGTAAATTAAATGCTAAAATCAAAGTACAAATTAATAACAATAGGGTAATAAACTTTTTCATTACATGTTACTCCCCCTTTTATGGGAAACCTATTAATTTTTCGAACTAAACTCATTTGTCGGTTTAGTATTTGCTACTTCATCGATTTCATTTCGATAAGGGGCAGCATAACTTCGAACTTTGAAACCATCTTCTGTACGAACTACTCTTACCCATTTCACTGCTTTATCGATATTTTTAGGGGGCTTCTTTGAAATAAAGTTATACATAATTGTATCCTTATCTACCACATACTCTTTTACTGTATAATCTTTGTAAGATAAATTATTTTGTGGTCCTTGATTCGGATCTAAAATTTTATTTTTATCTCCATCGACGATAAGTTTTCTAATTGTTTTATTATCATGTTGTAAGTCGGCCTTTACAAAATCCAACATCATTTCTCTAGGAGTGTGCCCCTGTTTATCTTTTTCTTCTCCTACATTTGTTTCGCTATTTCCACATGCTGCACTCAGGAAAAGAGTACCTACACATAGACTTGTTAGCATGATTTTTTTGAATTTAGTTTTTAACATATTAACTCACTCCTACATTTATTTTTTCTCCCCCTTCTTCGACAAAGGTTGCATTAACTTCCTGCCTTTCATCATCATTTGACTTTCTATAATTCTTTCTTGCATTTGGTCTTGTATCAAATGCATCGTATAAATCTTTAAACACTACATCCATTGTGACAACACCTGTTCTTCCTTGGATATCTTGGAATAAGCATTGTCCTGTTTCTAAATTAGTAACAATCGCATGATTTTCCTCATTATCAGGTAATCCAAAGAAATCTAAGATTGAAGAAATCTCTTTACTGTCTGTGTTACGGAATGAGAACTTCATACCGATATTATTCTTAAATGTCTCATCTCCAAGGTCACTTGCACTTTGAGTTGCAAAGTATACTGCAGAGTTTAAAGCACGACCTTCACGAACTAGTTTACGAGCTAACTCTCGCCCTTGAGAAGTTCCCATGATTGCCCATGCTTCATCTAATAGAACAATTTTGAATTTAGTAGGGTCCTTTTGAAAGAATTTTCTTGCAAAGGAAGATAGAGACATCAGCATACTAACTGATAAATTTTCCTGTAAGGTATAATCTTTTGGATCTTTTTGAATATCTGGCATGTCAAGATGTTGAATTTGTATGATATTTACTGCTGTATCAAGTTCAATATCTCTATTTGTTCCATCACCAAAGATTAAGTGTGCAAATGATAAATTCTCAAATGCTTGAATGTGTGCGGCTAATTGTTGATCCACTTTATCCTCACTATCTTCAAGATATTGAGATACAGCTGTTAAGCACGGCTCTTCCATTCCTGCTACAAATTCTACAGCTGAAGCCAAGCGCGGGAATTTTTCCGAGTTATCAGGTTTAATACCTGTAATGAAAGTAAGAATTGTCATTGCTAACTCAATTGCATCTTTCCGACTATGTTTATGAATGATAAATGGGTCTAGTTTCCCTTCATCTCGTCTATCAGTCCCTAGTGTAATTACGTTTACTTTACCTTCTAGACCGTGTAAATCTTCTGTCCAGTTTCCCCTCTCACCTTTTGGATCGACTATCAGTGTTTGAGCTCCTCCAAGTACGGCTAGGTAAACAATTAAGTTCGTTCCAAATGATTTACCGGAACCAGTACTTCCTGTTACTGCAACTGAAAGTGCGCTTGTTTTTTGATTTGCAACGGTATTTGTCGCTGCGAGAGAAGGTGTCATATAAACTGCTTTGTTTAAAATACCAGTTGTACCTATATAAAATCCGATATTATCACCTAAATCTTGTGTTGCACCAAACATACCGGCTGCTAGAACTCCAGGCTCCATAAAGTGTATATAATCATTTACATATCTTCTTGAACCAGGTATAAATTCATTAAACAGCAGGAACTGATCTCCATACGGCCTTACTAGTTCAATCATCATCTCTCTATAAATAGAAATAAGTGAATTTGTATTTCGACGCATTGTGTCTAGATCTTCAGCACATATACAGAAAGATACTGATGTCTTAACTAGTGGCATACGTGTCTTTTGTATAAGGGCTTGTAGCTCAGTAGCTTCCTGAACACCCTCATACACGTTTAGTCCAACAGTTTGTGCATTTTCTCTTGCATGTGCCTCTTGATCTTCTAAATCTTTTTTCTTTTTATTTAGTTTAGATAGAGCTTTGCGATGGTTAATATTTTCAGTGTGAACACTCAGTTCAATTGGAAAATCGATATTTTGAATCATATACATCCATTCTTGGTCTGGAAACTCCATCGTATATGGGATTTTAGAAGCCGATAAAAAGCTCATATATGCTGGATATTCTAACCCGTCGGTACCAATTTGAGACATTTCAATATGTCTTCCTTTAACATCAAATTCTGCCTCTGATAAACGTAATAAGCTTTCTTGATTTGGTATGATTGCAGAGTCGTCATTTTGTACGGGAGGTGTCCATCCAGCAGTTACTGGCGCCTCTAATGTGCGATAGAAGTTTCTTAATATAACCCATTGCGTTTCATTAGTTTCTAGAGCCCTTACAGCCAAATGTTTTCTTATTTTATTTTTAAAAGCGCTAGCTTCTCTTTTAAACATCTCCAAATCAGTTTTTAGTATTTTGGTATCACCAAGTAACCCAAACTGTTCTGCAGTGTTTTTAAAGGTATGAAATGCTGTATACAACATTTCTTTAAACCCTTCTTGTATGTGTCTTACCTTTAATTTCACGCCAATAAAATATCGGTACTCTACTGCATTTTTACCAAATTTTCGTTCTAGCTCATGTACCACATCATCTGTATGATCAATTGCAAGTTCTTTTAATTCACCGCTTACTGTTTCTTTGAATTCATCTGCTTTTTCTTGGAAGTTCTGATAAACAGGAATCATTAAGAGGTGCTTTTCTTCATCAAAATTCCAAAACAAGCCAAGTTGGCGCATGAATAAGGTATTTTTATCATCATCTCCTCGGAATTCATATGGTATTCCGTATGCCTCGTAATACGCCCAGCAAGAGCCATCTTGATTAAAAATCAAATTTTCGTGAAAGTATTTGACTGGAAATTCAACCTGATTCATTTTACCCTCCTTAGAGAAGAATATGAGACTAAAATAATTCTTCCGTATAGATTAATTAGCTACTTATTATTGATTGAATCATCCTTGAATCGTATTAAGGTTTTATATTGATAGTTTCCAATATTACCAGTTGTATCTTTATAGCGGCTAATCTTCTTACTTTCGAACATAAACACGAAAAATCGAAATAAAAATTTATGCGGGCTTTTTCCATCCAATTCTACATTGCCAAAGAAGTATGCTATTCCACCTGGTAATATTAAATATTTTAAAAACACATTATTTCCTAAAGGTAAAAACTGATCTAGAATTAAAATTAAAAGTAAAGATCCAACAAAGAAGCCCAACTGTCTATAAGGAACTGGGAAAGGGAGAGTTAAGTCCCTTATCCCGTATAAACTCTTAGGAATATCCCATATCGAGTTGTATGTCCTAACTTCTTTACGAGTCGGCTTTTGAGTCATTTCTACCAACCCCTTTAATATTTTTAGAGATTTTTAATTTATCACTTGAATACTAAATTATATAACTTTGTGCCAAGATCTTTGAAAACGTCTGGTGAGAATACAAAAACTGATAATAGTGCACAAACAATTATCCAACCAAGTAAACCAGCCATTTGTCGTTTAACTGCAAAGACGATTACTCCAATAAGTGCTACAACTAAAAAGATAGGACCCAATTGAGCTACTAACCAGTTTTTAATATTTACTCCAAAATTTATATTACCTAGAACAGCTGCATCTGTAATAGCAGGTAATTGGTGAGCAACCATACCTAATCCCAAAAGCTCCATAATTATTTACCCTCCACTTTCTCTAATGTGTTTTCAAATTTTTTCATAGAGCTAATTGAAAACTTATTATCTTTATTTACTAGATTTAAATCATATGTGTATGTGTACTCTAAGCTGCTATCGTTGTCTTTTAATTTGGCATCAACTAAGACTCTGTACCTTTTATCCTTATCTTCATAAATCCGCAAATTTTCTAATTTGCTAAATGTCATAATACCTTTTAGTCCATTTGTTATATTACTTTTTTCAAAGTAGTAAGCAATTTCTTCTGGTGTTCCTTCTGTATATACTTTAAATACAGATTGTAAAAATTGTTCTACTTTTTTTATTTCTGCATCTGTATTAATTTCTTGTCCTTCTGATTTAAATGTAGCCACTTTATACGATGCCTTTTCTCTCTCTCCATGAACGATTGTAGGATTGTCAGGAATCACCATCTTCCCTTTCTCCATTAAGATTGGAATAGAGAAGTACCTTGTCACTTCTTTAGGTTCTTTTGGTGTATCTGGGGCTTGAGTCGTTCCAGGAGCTGGATTATTTACAGGTTCTAGTTTTTGAATGATTTTCAATGTAACTTCTGCTTCATTTCCTTTTTGACGAACCTCTACAGCTTCTGACTTAACTAACGTACTAGAAGCATTTTTTAAAGTATCTCTATTTAATCCTCCTTGCTCATCGGATCCTTCAACTAAATATTTTTCTAATCGTTTTTTCCGTGTTTCAGCTACATTCATATCAACCTTCCAGTTAAAATAATCAGCGGCAAAACTATTGGCATATGCAATTAATTCTGCTTCCGACATCTTAACTTTTACGGCTTCCTCCTTCTTTTCTTGAACAGCTACTGCTCTAGGAGGACCGGCAAGTTGGATAAATGAAAGAGAGCTTCCTGCAAACACGAATCCCATTACACACCAAAATGTAACCTTACCTACTTTTCTTCCTGTTATAACTGGAACTTTCTCCCTTGTTTTACGTGTCTTCTTTTCTTTAAGTGCTTCTGAATTTTCTTGTTGCATATCTAATAGTTCAGTTGTTTTATTCTTTGCCTTTTTAAAGAATGTAAATTTCTTTTTTTCGGCGTTTTTCTGGGATTTCTTTTTTACCATGTCTTCACCTCTCTTTTTAAATGGTTAGGAGATTACAAGGTTCATTGTAATTTCCACTAATTAACTATCTACTTTAAGTATGATTTACTTTTTTCGGAAATCTAAGAGAAATAAAAAAAATTATGTTTTATATCAAATTTTTTTCAGGAAGATTAAACCTAAATATAATGTTTATTAAAGTACATAAAAAAACCAATTCCATTAAGAAATGAAATTGGTTTTACACAGGGTCTATTCTCTATAGTAAGTATTACACAATATAAAAACCTAATATAATATATATCTTTAATATATATAAAGAAAAAAGATAATACTTTTATACAGAGAAAAAATCGTCTTAAAACATTGCTGTGCTAAGGGTTCATCATTACTCTAGCCGTAAAAAATCATAAAAAGTAAATACTGGGAACGTACTTAATGAGCTGGATGATGATTAAAAACTACAAAATATCGTAAAGTAGGTATATAAAAACTACATATAATCATCGTTAATTTGATGCGAGTGAATGAATAAATAATAAATACAAATTTTGCTGATTTATGAACAAGCTTTCCACATTTCTTAAAAACTACACACAATTTATTAACAAATTGGTCAAAGTTAGGAACAGAATCCACTTTTTAAACATAACTAACAGAAGTTTTTCTGATTTTAAGTAGATTTAGAGCTAGAACATGATAAAAACAGTACTTAAGGCTTTATGTTATACACATCAAGTCAAAATTATTAAGATATCAACAGAATTATAAAAAATATTTATGCTTTTTTGTAGATGAAATGACACAAAAGGATTGAAAATTCAGATTTAATAACTCAGAAATTGTGAATATCTCATTTTGATTTACATGCAATGTATGTAATTGCATAAAAAATAGAGAGGCGTGATCATTAAAATTGAAAACTTTCTCTCTGTTTTGTTTGAAGTAATGCATTTCATAGGGTATCTTCAACACGAATAGCCCTCCACTTTTGTTTTTTCAAAAATAGAGAGCTGTATCTTTACATTGCTGGAAGCAGCTGATCAACTGAATGTGGTGTTTCACTTGTTGAACGGTAGTATGCTTCTAAGGACTGTAGAAACTGAATTAAATCAAAGTCTTCAGGGACCTCAATTACACGAATCTTTTCCTTCGACAATTTATCAACTTTTTCAATGAACAGTTCACGAATATCACTAGGCATGTTAGTTCCTTGATGCCCGCTAGACTTTAATAGTTCACGGATTTCAATTTCTAATGCTGTATATGCGTTAATATTTACTCCTTGCTCATAAGCATATTTTCTAAATAGTGATTCCTCTTGATACTGCATGTAATTACGATGGTAAGCATCTAAGGTTACAGGTACAGCATATTTCGCATGAAGCAGGTCATGCGCTTTACGGAATAGCTTTTGAACATTGCGTAAAGAGTATATAGCAAAATGAGTACCAAATTTAAAAATGGCCTCTTCTTGTTCATGTTTAGGTACATTGTGTGTAATTAAAGGATAAATACCAGTTTTAGCAGCTGTGTCTAATACACGATATTGAGAAGATTGCTTTAATAATTTACTTAGTGTATAAACAAGCTTTTTAGGATATCCTTCTTGTCGATCAATCATTTCTCGTAAGCCACGAACTACTTGGCGAATTTGACGATGACAAGAGTGTTTTAAAACGTTAATGAATTGGTTCATATCCTTTGCAAATTCAGCAATATTCATTTCCACTAACAGATTTTCAATGAATTTAACTTTACGCTTATATGTATCTCTTGGTGTAAAAGGATCACGGTATTCTGCTCCTTCTTCTTTTGCGCATAAGAAATCAGGATGTACAGATAAATGCAATGTTGTGTATTGCTTTTTATTCCTCTTCCCTTTTTCTAACTTGCAAATTTTAAATAAAGGAGATCCAGTAGCAGATAGCTTTGTTTCTAGTTCCTCAAGCACAGTACGAATCTGATGAGGGTATTTCTTATGTAAGTAACGATACATACCACCAAAGTGCGTTGAGTTTCCTTGTTCATCAACTTTGAATAAAGAACGTTTCAGGGTAGTTTCGCGTTTCTGCTGCATTGCTACATCCATGAATAGTTTCTTAGCTGCAATGGATAACTCAAAGAATTCTTTGGTAAATACTATCGGGCTAATAAATGTATATGCATTTGCTTTATTCGTTTCTTTATTCATGAAGTCAGTTAAGGTGATTTTATATTTACCACTGTACTCATTTTCAATTGTAATGATGTTATGGAAACTTAACTTCTTCAAAGCCACATAAAATTGCGAGTGGTGAATATGTGCAAATGCTTCTTTATAATTTTTATAATCTTCCCAAAGCATATGGATCGATACATGTGAAAGCTCACCATATGTATTACATTTTTTATGAAGAAATAGAAATACTTCTAGATCAGCATTTGTAATACCATATAGCTTATGTTTTCTGCCCTCATTTTTATCAAATCCACTTACTTTATCTACAAACTTTTTCATTTTCAGTGAAAAAGATGGCTTTGCTTGTTCAACAAATCCCTCTTCATCTGCAATTCGTTCCTCATAGGACATTGAATTCACAATGTCTTCTAGATAGGTATCTTTAAAACTGTAATACTTACCTTCCAAAGCTTCTACTAACTTTTGCCATGATTTAATTGTTACAATTACTGGTGTTGTTGTTTCACCATTCAAACTACGTTTGTTCTTTATAACGAAAGGTTTTGCCATCTTTTTCACCTCCTTTTATGTTAAGTTGCAGTTTTCCCCACAATTAGATATAGAATTTCATTTTTGATTATATCAAATCGAATACTGGTGAAATTTGTCCCTTTAAGAGGAAAAACCCAAAAATGAAACGTGCCTCAATCCCTTGTGCGACAAGGGGTTTGACGTTTCATGAAAAAAAGTTTGTTGCCACCATAGGGCTATGAAGTTTTTTAAATATGAAACGTAGTATGTAGTGAGATAAATCTTTCTAAACCATTGATTTTATAGGGTTTTATGCTAATTTTGTTTTAAAGTTGTAGCCATCATATAGCTATAACGTTTCATGTTTTTGATTGACTGAGAAATTTCTGTAGATTCCATATAAACACTGATATATATGGAGTTATAACTGTTTTTAAATGAAAAATTGTAGCCATCATACCGCTATAAACGTTTCATTTCGTTTCATGTTTCCTGCCGTCATATAGCTATAACGTTTCATGTTTTTAAAACAAGTTATATTTTATTGAAAGTTGCTGTAACCCTTGGTATATATAGATTTGTTTGAAGTTTTAAGGTGAAAGTTGTAGCCATCATATAGCTATAATGATTTTATTATGTTTTCTTTCATAATTAAAGAAATGGCTTTATATCAACGTTTATTAGTAAATTACATAGAATAAAAATTTTTTTAGTCGAATGATTTTCGGGATATTCTCGTTTCATTTTTTAAAAGTTGTAGCCATCATATAGCTATAACGTTTCATAAATTACGAAATTATAACCACAATATAGCTATTCATTATTATAAGTAAGAAGTAATAGCCATGATAAGGCTACATAGTTTCAAGTAAGAAGTAATAGCCACGATAAGGCTATGTAGTTTCAAGTAAGAGGTAACAGCCATGATAAAGCTATACAGTTTCAAATAAGAAGCAATAACCATGATGAAGCTATGTAGTTTCAAATAAGAAGTAATAGCCATGATAAGGCTATGTAGTTTCAAATAAGAGTTTATAGCCCCGATAAGGCTATGTAGTTTCAAATAAGAGCTTATGGCCCCGATAAAGCAATATAGTTTCAAATAAGGGTTTATAGGCCCGATAAAGCAATATAGTTTCAAGTAAGAAGTAATAGCCATGATAAGGGTACATAGTTTCAAGTAAGAAGTAACAGCCATGATAAGGGTACATAGTTTCAAGTAAGAAGTAATAGCCATGATAAGGGTACATAGTTTCAAGTAAGAAGTAATAGCCGTGATAAGGCTACATAGTTTCAAGTAAGAAGTAACAGCCATGATAAGGGTACATAGTTTCAAGTAAGAAGTAATAGCCATGATAAGGGTACATAGTTTCAAGTAAGAAGTAATAGCCGTGATAAGGCTATAGAGTTTCAAGTAAGAAGTAATAGCCGTGATAAGGCCATAGAGTTTCAAGTAAGAAGTAACAGCCATGATAAGGGTACATAGTTTCAAGTAAGAAGTAATAGTCGCGATAAGGCTATAATAGTGTCAAATAAGAGCTTATAGCCCTGATAAAGCTATATAATTTCAAATAAGAAGTAATAGCCGTGTTAAAGCTATGCAGTTTCAAGTAAGAAGTAATAGCCATGATAAGGCTACAAAGTTTCAAGTAAGAAGTAATAGCCATGATAAGGCTACAAAGTTTCAAGTAAGAAGTAACAGCCCTGATAAGGCTATATAATTTCAAATAAGAAGTAATAGCCATGATAAAGCAATATAGTTTCAAATAAGGGTTTATAGGCCCCGATAAAGCAATATAGTGTCAAATAAGAGTTTATAGCCCTGATAAGGCTATGTAGTTTCAAATAAGAGTTTATAGCCCCGATAAGGCTATGTAGTTTCAAATAAGAGTTTATAGCCCTGATAAGGCTATGTAGTTTTTCATCTAAATGGGAAAAATAAACGCATTTTGATTCAGTCATTCGTTTAAAGTGAAATTCCATCAGTGGGAGTCTTATAGCCTGTGAATTGTGGGATGAAAAATGGACTAAGAATTTAATCTTAGTCCATTTCTTATTTTAGATCCATTTTGTGTGGAATGTACCTTCTTTATCTACTCGTTTATACGTATGCGCTCCAAAATAATCGCGCTGCGCTTGTAACAAGTTTGCAGGTAGTTTGGCAGTACGATAGCTGTCATAATAAGAAATTGCTGCTGAAAATGCAGGTATCGGAATGCCCTGTTGTACCGCCATTGAGATAATTTGGCGTAATCCGCCTTGATATGACTCTACAATTTCTTTAAAGTATGGATCAAGTAAAAGGTTCGGTAGGTCAGTGTTTGTCTCATAAGCCTCTTTAATGTTCTGTAAAAAGGCAGCACGGATAATGCATCCGCCTCTCCAAAGCATAGAAATGCTGCCAAAATCAAGGTTCCAATCATATGCCTCAGAAGCTGCCTTCAATTGCGTGAATCCTTGTGCATAAGAACAAATTTTACTCATATATAAAGCTTGGCGCACTGCTTCAATTAATTCAGCTTTTTCAACTCCAATTGCTGCTTTATCTTTAGGGCCAGATAAAACTTTGCTTGCGTTCACACGCTCTTCTTTTAAAGCAGAAATGCAACGTGCAAATACAGATTCCGTGATAATAGGCAGAGAGATACCTAAATCAAGTGCGCTTTGGCTTGTCCATTTCCCTGTACCCTTTTGTCCTGCAGTATCAAGAATAACATCCACTAATGGCTTACCAGTTTCTTCATCTTTCTTCTTGAAGATATCGGCTGTAATCTCAATTAGATAGCTGTTCAGTTCATCTTTATTCCATTCAGCAAATATTTCATGGAACTCTTCTGCAGTCAAATCAAGTGTTTGTTTCAAGAAGAAATATGCTTCACAAATTAATTGCATATCTCCATACTCAATACCGTTGTGAACCATCTTTACATAGTGGCCTGCCCCATTAGGTCCGATATAAGAACAGCAAGGCTCGTTATTCACTTTTGCGGAGATGTTTTCAAGCATATCTTTTACTTTTTCGTATGCATCCTTCTGTCCGCCTGGCATAATAGATGGTCCCTTCAATGCACCCTCCTCGCCACCTGACACACCTGCCCCGATGAAATTGATTCCTTCTTCGGCAAGACGTTTGTTTCGGCGAATTGTATCGTTAAAGTATGTATTACCACCGTCAATTAAAATATCACCTTTATCGAGGTGAGGGACTAGAGAATCAATCGCCTTATCTGTAATTTCCCCTGCATTCACCATTAATAAAATCTTTCTAGGTGATTCAAGTGAGTTAACAAACTCTTCAACTATATGAGTACCAACTAAGTTTTTACCACGGTTTTCCTCAATGATTTCATCAACTTTTTCCTTTGAAATATCATATAGGGCAACAGAATACCCTTTGCTCTCAAAGTTAAGTGCGAGGCTTTTTCCCATAACGCCCACACCAACAACTCCAATTTGTAACTTTGCCATACTCCATCGTTCCTTTCCATGTATGTTACTCTGTATTATAGTATATATACCTAAAATAACACTTTAATCAAATAATCAATCTTTTTCATTTCAATAGGCTCCACCAGTATTCGTGCAAAAGGTTATAGGGACACGGCGCATCACTATCAAGTTAAAAAATAAAGAGAAATGTTCATCCTTATTAATCAATCATGAAAAATAACCGGTTAATTATTAAAAATCACATTAAACAGCTTCCGTATCCCTTTTATTGTTTAGAAAGATCTATACAAATAAACTTAATAATAAAGTAAATCCTAATCCGGCTACAGAAACGATAGTCTCAAGTAAAGTCCATGTTGCAAATGTTTCTTTCATGCTTAAACCAAAGTACTCTTTGAACATCCAGAAACCAGCATCGTTTACGTGTGAAGCAATTAAACTACCAGCCCCTGTTGCAAGGACAACTAAAGCAAGGTTAACATCAGATTGACCTAACATCGGAATCACTAAACCGACAGTTGTTAATGCAGCAACCGTAGCAGACCCCAATGAAATACGTAAGATGGCAGCGATAATCCATGCGAGCAAGATCGGTGATAATGAAGTTCCTTTGAATAATTCGGCTACATAGTTACCAACGCCGCCATCAATTAATACTTGTTTGAAAGCGCCGCCTCCACCAATAATTAAGAGCATCATCCCAATATTCGAGATCGCTGTTGTACAAGATTCCATCACGTTTTTGATTGGAATCTTTCTTGCCAATCCCATTGTATAGATCGCAACTAGTAAGGATATCAACATGGCAGTATCCGCATTCCCAATAAACTCAATCGTTGCTAGTAAACTATTATCTTTGAATCCCATTGTTTTTTGCAGCAAAGTAATAATTGTAGCAATTGCCATTAAAAGAACAGGCAGTAAAGCGGTAAAAACACTGATTCCAAAGCCAGGAGTTTCTTCAAGTTTAAATACTTTCTGCTCACCTAAAGATTTGATATTACCGGTTTTTGTGAACGCATCAGGTACTAGTTTTTTTGCAAGTTTAGTAAATACAGGTCCAGCTAACACAACCGTTGGAACCGCTATCATAAAACCGTAAAGTAATACTTCACCGATGTTTGCATGCAATTCACCAGCGATAGCAGTTGGTCCTGGGTGTGGCGGTAAAAATCCGTGTGTTACAGATAAAGCTGCTGTCATCGAAATACCGAGATATAAGATAGAAACTTTTAACTCTCTTGAAATCGCAAATACAATTGGAATTAATAATACTAATCCTACTTCAAAAAATAACGCAATTCCGATAATAAATGAGGCAGTCACAACAGCCCATTGAATGTTCTTTTTACCAAATTTTTTCACAAGGGTCATGGCAATGCGTTGTGCGCCCCCAGAATCTGAAAGCAACTTACCTAACATCGCACCAAGTCCAAAAACGAGTGCTAAATGACCAAGTGTTCCGCCTAATCCCGCTTCAATGGTTTTAAAGATTTTTTCTGGTGGCATTCCAAGTGCTAAAGCAACTCCGACCGATACAATGATTAATGAAATAAAGGTATTTAATTTAAAGCGCATAATCAGTAAAAGTAATGCTAAAATCCCAATTGCTACAATGACTAATGGCATCGTAGTTCCCCCCTAATCTTAGCTGTATTTTTATTTATCCCGTTATTCGTGGGCAGTAAGGCCCCCCACCTCGAGATTTAGATAGAAGCGAGGCGTGGGGGATTACTGATGAAAGTTTTACTTTATTAAATTTCTTTGATAATTTGCAATTTGTGTATAATCATCTTCTAGCGCCCTTGATAGGTTAATAAATATCGGCAGTAATTGTCTGTATTCTTTTGTTGCTTCTTCTTTTGGTGTATGTTTGTAGGTACTGCCAACCATTTCGGAAACGATTTCAAAAGAATCAATTTTTCCTGTGGCATAGAGACCTAATATACATGCACCTAGACAAGAGCTTTCATAGCTCTTTGGAACAACGACTTCAGATGCGAAAATATCGGACATCATCTGTCGCCAAACGTCAGACCTTGCGAAGCCGCCTGTTGCTTGAATACGGGTTACAGGACCATCCATGCATTCGGTTAACGCTAAGAATACAGTGTATAAATTATATATAACGCCTTCTAAAGCAGCACGAATCATATGTTCCTTCTTATGTGACATCGTTAAACCGAAGAAGGAGCCACGTACATCTGGATTCCATAATGGTGCACGTTCACCAGCGAGGTATGGATGGAATAATAATCCGTCTGCACCAGGTCTCACACGTTCAGCTATTTTAGTTAATACATCGTATGGATCAATTCCTAGTCTTTTCGCAGTTTCTACTTCTGATGAAGCAAGTTCATCACGAATCCAACGAAGGACCATTCCTCCATTGTTTACAGGTCCACCAATTACCCAATGCTTTTCAGTTAAGGCATAACAAAATATTCTTCCTTTTTTATCTGTTTGTGGCTTGTCAATGATGGTCCGAATAGCACCACTTGTTCCAATTGTGACAGCAATCTCACCTTTTCGAATTGCATTCACACCTAGATTAGAAAGCACCCCATCACTGGCACCAATGACAAACGGTGTTTGTGAATCGATACCAATCTTTTGGGCTAAATCTGGATTGCAGTTGCTGAATATTTGGGTGGTTGGTACGAGTTCAGATAATTGAGCTGATGTTATACCAGCAATTTTTAAAGCCTCCTCATCCCAATCTAGCGTTTTTAAGTTCATCATACCCATGCACGAGGCAATGGAATGATCAACAACATATTGATCAAAGAATTGTTTGAAGATATATTCTTTGATTCCAATATATTTTTTCGTTCTAATTGCAATTTCCGGATGGGCATTCACAATCCATGTAATTTTACTTAATGGTGACATTGGGTGAATAGGTGTTCCTGTTCGTCTATAAACTTCATGGCCATTCAGTTCATCTTTGATTTTATGTGCCCATGCCTCACTACGATTATCTGCCCAGGTGATACAAGGTGTCAGCGGCTGATCATTTTCATCCATAGCAATGACACTATGCATAGCACTGCTAAATGAAATAAACGATGGTTTTTTATCTAAATGCTGTTTCGTTATATTTGATATCGCTTGTAAAACAGCTTGGAAAATCTCTTCTGGATCTTGTTCCGCTGTGGATATATCCGGTGTGCGAAGTGGATAACCAATATTCTCGGTTTGGATGACTTCGCCTTTTTCAGTAAATAAAACTGCTTTCGTACTTGTTGTACCGATATCTATACCTAACATATAGCTACTCATGTCCTTGCTCTACTCCTTTAGATAACATTTGTTGTGACATCCAGAAATCTTCAACTTTCCCTTGAACATCATCAAAATTTTGATGTAAGGCCTTAATCATGAGGGATCGATCTTTTGATTCGATTGCTTTTATATAAAGCTCATGATTTTTTATAATCCGTTCAAAGTCTTCGTACTTTTCCTTGAAACGAGTACGCATTGATAAAAGGATTAAGCTTTCCATAACAGGCTTTAAATTATTCCAAATCATCAGGATGTAGGAATGCTCAATGGTTCGAATAATCGTTTCATGGAATAAGAGATCTTGATAAGAAAATTCATCAGAATCATGATATTTAATGGCGATTTTCATCATTTCCATTATTTTATTTAGTTCTCTTACTAAATCATTTGTGTCCATCTTTACAAGTCGCTCAAAGATAAACGTTTCTATAAGTAAACGAACATCATATATTTCTTCGATTTCTTTCTCGGTTAAACCAATGACAACTGCACCCATTCTTTCTAAGCGAATAATATTTTCAGAAGCTAGTACTTTTAATGCTTCACGGACGGGTGACCGACTTACAGAAAAATCGGCAGCTAATTTATTTTCCGACAGGATGGTACCGCTTTCAATTTCACCTGCAATAATGCGCATTCTCAGTTCGCTCGCAACACGATCACCTGTAGAAGCTTTTGAAAGCCATTTTTCAGGATAAAGAAATTCTATTGATTTCGCCATAAATTCACCTCGTGTTAATCAAGTATACTTGTATACAAGTATTATAACTCGGATTTTTAATTATGCAAGCGCTTTTATTGTTTGCTTTGGTTCTTTTAGAGGAAAGCTCCATAATTATTAAGCTAACAAATCGAGTCGCCCCAAAACTATTATTGTTGATGAAGAAGATTTAGGGAATGGAAAACTGAAGAATACGATATCCAAGGACTTACATCAACATATTTACCACCCGGGTTTACAACTTGTTGAATCAAAAATATAGATGGTGAACTACCCGCCACTTAACGTCCTAACGGACTGTTAGAAGTGGGGGCTTCTCGGTTAGTCGTTACTTTTGGTAGCTAACGAATTCGTCCTAAGACAGCCGAGCTAACTCCCTTGTTCCAAGGGTTATTTTATTGCTATCTATGCTAACGCCAATAGGCGTATTGCTTCATTTTTGATATAGATAGCTGCGTTATAATCTCTATCGAGATTTACACCGCATATACAAGAATAGACTCGCTCAGACAATGACATATTTTTCACATTTCCACAACTGCTACATGTTTTTGTGGAAGGAAACCATTTGTCTATTTTCACAAGCTGTTTGCCTTGTTCATTTAGTTTATAAGCTAAGAAAGAAGTGAACATACCCCAAGCATTATCAGCGACACTTTTTCCAAAATGAAGTGCTTGCGATATTCCCTTCATATTTAGATCTTCAATAGCTACAACATCAAAATGAGTAGCTAACTCTTTAGACTTATGGTGAAGGAAGTTCTTACGTTGGTTTGCTACTTTTTCATGCAGTTTAGCTACACGGATACGTTGTTTATTCCAACGCCCTGAACCTTTTGTACGTCTTGATAATACTCGTTGAGCCTTTGCTAATCGGTCTAACATTTCACGATAGAACTTAGGATAATTGGCTCTCTCATCCTCAGAACTGACGTATAATCCATCCATCGCAAAGTCTAATCCAACAACTGTTTCTACTTCTTTTTGTACGATCTCTTTTTCGTATTCAGTCAAAATGGACACATAGTATTTACCAGTAGGTGTCATAGAAATCGTACATGACTTGATTATATGGTCTTGTGGTATTTCTCTATGCTGTTTAATACGTACCATTTTCAGTTTCGGCAATTTGATATGACCGTTAAGCAACATAATATTTCCGTTCACTACATTCGTTGTATAAGACTTTCTGTCTTTTTTGCTTTTGAATGTTGGGAAGTCATTTTGACCACTAAAGAAATTTTTATAGGCAGTTTGCAAGTTTAGTTGAGCATTTGCCAAAGCTAATGAATCAACTTCTTTTAACCACTCAAATTCTGCTTTGTATTTCGCAGGAGTGGGAAGCTTTAGTTTCTTTAGTTGATCCTTATCATCTTTATGTTTTTCATACGCTTCTTTCCGTTCAGCTAACATTCTGTTATACACGAAACGTACACAACCGAAAGTTTTACGCATAAGATGTGCTTGGTCTTCTGTTGGATACAAACGGAATTTATATGCTTTATTCTGCTTTGTCATATCATTTCACCTCACTTTTCACTTTGATTTTCAATATATGTTTTTACTACGTCTATTGGCGAACCACCAGTAGTTAGCAAGCAAAAACTTCTTGACCAAAACATCTCTTTCCAAAGTTTCTTTTTCACTTGTGGAAAGTCTCTTTTAATAAGTCGAGAACTTGCACTTTTATAAGCATTGATGAATTTTGTCATTTCTGTATTAGGGTGTGCCTTGAACAAAATATGAACATGGTCTACATCATGATTCCATTCAACTAATGTGATGTTATAGTTTTCAGATAGTCGAACAAACATATCTTTTGCATAGTCTGACATACCATCATCAAACACATTTCTTCTGTATTTTACGACCAACACAAGATGATAATATAACAAGAATACTGAATGGTTATTACTATCTAATTTCATTTATATACCAGCCTTTATAATTTATAAGACTGATTATATCAGGGGCAAAATAAAAAGGAAAACCTTTTGGCTACGCCAAACCGAAATTCATCTCCCACCTACCGTTGGGCTACGCCCTTCACACGCTTGAGGAAGGAGAATTCTTTCGGGAAATTCGTTAAAACCTTTCAAAAATTGAAATTGTATTGTAAAGTAATGATTTTACAAATAGAAGCAGTTTTATATAATTAAAGACAAGTAAAGAGAATTTAAATGATTCACAGTAAAACGTGTAAAAAAAACAACGATTATGTAGATTATTCAGACAACATTTCAACTTAAAGGTTATATAGCCATCATATAGCTACGACGTTTCACATTTTTAAGATTCAAATTATATTTGTAATTAACATTGTTAGGAGGTATTTAAATATGGAGAAAGTGTTAGCATTGTTTAGTGATGCCCTCCTACTTGCTGCTCCAATTTATGAAGAAAACAAGCAGTTATGGGATAAATGGAATAAATATTATAAAGAAGTACAAGGGAATCACGATAAATTAGTAACATCAGCTAATATGTCCCCTTCCTTTTCGACACTTGTTTCTTGGTTAGGTCAGAAACAAGAGCAAGGAATATCGTTGTTAAACATTTATGCCAATCTGAATAAATATAAAATTGAAATTCAAAATGTACTAGATAAGATCATTGAACAAGAATTCGGAGAAAAAGTTGAAGCAGTTGAACCAACTCAAATTTCAATTTTTGAAGATAGTCAGGTAACAGAACATATAGAAGATATATCGGATGATTACTATCCTGTAACCAATGACGCAATGTACTATCAATTACGTGATGGAATAGCAAAAAATCATTTTGAGGAAGATGAAGCAGTAGCAAAACCGGTACTGCCATTAGAAACAAAAAATTCAAGCGGAGTTGCACAACTATCTTCACATAAGGATGAGGATTTGAGATTAGTGAATACAAACGAAGCAGAAAGATGGTCTATATTGGTTGATGGAGTAATTAGTAATATGGATGATCTTACAGCAGACTGTTTGGATACCATTACAATACAATGGTTAAATCAAGCTAAATCTCCAGATGAATTCATAGATTTTAGTTATGAAAATGTGTTGGAATTATGTAATATGCCAAAAGCATCAGCAAACGGTGTAGAGTATTATCGTGCAGAAGATAAGATAAAAGTAGCGCAACGTATTGCAGCGTTAGCAAGCATCTTTATTTATTTGAATGATGATAATGAAGTTGTAGTATTGAACGATCAAGCTGAAACTGGGGAAAAATTTGAAGTAAAACGTGAAGTAATCAAAAGGCTATTCGTACTGGACTCTGTAGTGTTATGGAGAGATAAGAATACTAATGAATATATGGGGATAGAATCCTGTAAGATTAAACCAGGTAGTTTTTTATCGGGCTATTTGTATGGATCTAATAGCACAACTGCTTTATTATCGAAAAAAGCATTAGAGTATAATAGCTATAGACACAAGTTTCATAAACGTTTAATACGTTATTTATCCTGGCAGTGGCGAATCCGTCAACAATACAGTACTTTAAAAAGACCATACTCCATTGGTGGAGAAAAAGGTTTACTATCTGTAATGGGTATTACAACTACAAAGGGGCGCCCAACTCGAATTCGTGAACAACTAGAAAATGTTTTAAATGATTTAGAAAAAGAAAATGTAATTTCACATTGGGCGTATGCAGAGGAATTGGATGAAACAAAGATAGGAGAACGTAATTGGTTTAAGAATTACTATTCAAAATTAGGAATCATTATCTTACCACCACAAGAATTGATGAATAATATAGATAGTATGGTGAAGAAAAAAACAATAGATACGCAAGAGAAGCAAGAGGAGCGTTATATTGTAGATACAGTAAAACAACCTACTGTAGGGTCAGAGGATATGATTCGAGAGAAAATTATGCATCAGCATATGCATCAAAATAAAACAATGCGTGAGATAGCAGATGAAATAGGTCTATCCCCTGCTACACTATCAAGATTCTGTAATAACAAAATGAAGCGTATTTCAAAAAGTGTTAATGAAAAACTAAACAAGTGGTATGAAAGACAAATGATTATAGAGTCAATGTAAAAAGAAGCAGATGCCTTTGAATGAAGAGGTACCTGCTTTTTTTTATTGTGCTAAGGCTCTTTAAAGTTGTTTAATTTCTATCCATTTAATCCTTATTGAACTAGAGCACCTGTTAGTTGAAGAACAACAAAATGAACTGACAAGCAACAGATATAGAAATTTGGTTGAAAAAGTTATCGATTGTATTTACTCGCTTGATTCGCAAACTGAATTGCTCCTAATTAGCCAGTCTTTGATTAGTTCTTGTACTATTTTACGTTTTTCTATTTGAAGCATATGACCAGCACCATCTAAAATGGAAAACGTAGCATTTGGAAATTTTTCTAGAAGAAAAAAGTGATCTTTATAGCCACAGATTGAATCTTGTTTCCCTAGAATGATGAGTACAGGTTGTGTAAGTGTACTTACATCATTAAGCGGTTCTTCAGAAAGAAAATACCCTTTCTCTCTCCAATTGGACATTAAAAAATTTTTATTAGCTAATAATCGTCCAGGTTGGATTTCGTTTAAAAAGTAATTAAGGTTCTCTTTATTTTGATAATTCATCAATGTTTCAAAAGCCATTCTTATATCAGAATCCAATTCTGTTAATAAATCTTCTTCTTTTGTAATAACTATTTTTTTAGGAAGATCCCTATTTTTCAAATGAAGTGAAGTAGCCAGAAAACAAATACTCTTTACATTTTTATGTCTATGGTGCAAAACACCTTGTGCCAAATATCCTCCAAATGAAAAACCAATAAGAGAAAATGCTTGGTTAGGAATTGTCATATCAATAAAGTTCAAAATATTTAAAAGCATATCATCTGAAGAGTTGAAATTTTCATCAATTAAACTTCGACCGTGAGCGGGTAAATCTATATATATCCTCTGAAAACCCTGAATCTTATCAAAAATTGGCTCTATCCAGGCTTTCATAGATTTATGGTCTGTACCCATTGAATGCATTATTAATATTGGAAAGCCATTCCCTACGATTTCATAATAAATACTACCTTTTGCAACTAAGCAATTCATTAGAATTTTTCTCCCTATTCATATCAATTTTATCCAACCTATTTTATGTCAACCTACTATGATATAGTTCTGTACTAAGTTGAAAATACCTTTTGACCCTTGATAGAAAGGTTTTTAAATAACTTTATTGTCATTCACAAGAGTGTAATGCTGACGAAAGTGTCAATTCAAGTTTCCGTAAGATAACGAAAAAAGGCGCTTTCCTGATAGAAAACGCTTTACTAAAGGTTATGTATTTACGTGTAAAAGAACTCCAAAACAAATGGAATGTCGGTCATATCCGCAAGTAGTCAATGGTGTTAATACTTCATTTGTTCGATAAGGTAATTTGATATATCTGTGTTGGTACCATCTCGTAAGAGGAATTCCACTAAATCTTGTTTTTGAAGAACAGGATTAATAACGGATACATCTAGATGATTTAGAATCTGAACAATGTCATGATGTGAAAAACTTTTGATTGCTTTAAAAAGTTCTGAATCACGTTTCTTTCGTTCGGCGGATTCTGTAGGATACCCAGTATTGAACGGTTCTTCAAATAGTTTCTCAAGCGTGAATCGAAGATTTAATTCACCCGACCAACCGAAGTTCAATCCAAGTGGCAGTGATGCACAGTTTCCGTTATTTATCCTACCGAATAGAAACGCATCTGTTGGAGTTGGCAGATAACCGCTAATGACATTTGGAAGTGCATTACAGGCAATCGACATACCAGCACCACTACTACATCCAGTGACGACAAAATCAACTGCTCCTGAATTTAGAAGTAGACCAACAGCTAATGACACTTGGATATAGCTTAACTCGGACTCTTCAGCTGTAACACCGAAATTGAACACTTCATATCCATGCTTTGCCACAGCCCTTTTTGTCTCTTCAAAAATTAATTTATTTTTGCTAGTTTGTGTACTTGCTTGTATCACCGCTATCTTCATTCTTCCACGACCTTTCGATTTAATTATCACACACACTGAAACTCAAAGGAAGATAAAAAAGACAGAAGTAATCTTGCCTTAATATTTGCTATTCTATGTGTTCGTCTGACTTTTCCAAAAAAAAGTTTAGATTGCCGTGATATAAACAATTCCAAAATTGTCTATTGTAGTCATCATCATTTATTAATATGTTAGTATCAAACTCCACTAATTTGTTCTTTAATTCATAAAAAGTGTTTATTAGATTATGACTTTTGTAGTGTTCTTGCCCTAATAGTTGAATCCAACACTTTTTAAAATAATTGAAGCAGCAGTACATTTTTTCTATAGAAGAATTGACAAAATATCTTTCTACTCTTTCCGTAATTTCATGTTCTAGCTCATATATTTCTCCTGTGGGCTGGTAGATAGTAATTAGATTACCTGAATCCATATTACTCCCAATAACAAGGTATGGTTTAAACTTCTCTAAACTCGCTAAAAACGCTTCTGTAAATTCTTTATCCAATATTGATAAAGAAAAATCATTTTGTTTTGTCCATTCTACTACATCTAAAAGAAAACCATTAGAATAGGTGTAAAAATCAACATTGAGACATTCGAATTCAGTTTCTTTAATTTGATGATTAAGTAAAAAATGCTTACTATCAATGGGCAAATTTAATTTGGCTATTTCCAATGTCCTTCCTCCCCCTGATTATCTAATCCATTCTCTGTTTCTTCACAAACTCAATTAAATTTTAGCATAAAGAAATGGCCTCCTTGGGGAAAGTTACATATGACATAATAAAAAGGTATGAGTTTACGACCCACACCTTTTTACCAGTAGAAATATTCGTTATATGCTTAGTGTATCAATCATGATCAATGTCACCTTCGATATATTGACTGAGTTTATCCTTAATTGCTGCACTTTCTGGAGTTACTTCTGCCACTTTTCGATTTTTAAGTCGAGAACCTTCTTCTGTTGTATCAGAAGATAAGGTGTTTTCATCATCTTGAGATACAGTTGCAGCCATTTGTTGTTGTAACCATTGCATTGTTAAGTTAGAGGTTGTGTTTTTACCATTGATTTCTGCAGTTCGTTGAATTTCCTGCTCCTGCTGATTATGCGTTACAGTCAATGTGTAAGCAGGCTCTCTATATTGTGGTGTATGCTTCGCCCTTGGCACTTCTATTGGAGTTTCAGTAATAACTGGTGCTTTGTTGTTAAGTTCAATAGGTTCTCTATGTTTACTTGTATCTGGTACATTTTCTTTTTGAATATTGATTACTTCACTAATTTTTGCGGGTTCTGTTGTATTAGAAGTGGCAATTGATGCTGTAGTGTCCACCTTTTCTAGCTTAGGAGCAGAATTTCTTGAGTAATCTTGCACAGACTGATTATTTGTTAACTCACCTTCATTGTCAGTATCATCTTCATTATTATAAAAATCGTAAGTATCAGGATTTAACGTTTGTAACCAACCTTCTATTGCAGTAGGCGCTGTTTTAGGTGTACTCAATTCCTCAATTACAGTTTCTTCACTATCAACATCTGTATCTGTAACATAATCATCATATTTAATTTCCGTATTCAATGACTCTTCACGTACTTTTAGCCAATAAGCAGCTGCTTCTGCATCAACTTGAATCTTAGCGGTTTTAAACTCAGTGGCAGGAACAAAGTTTGCACTTACTTGTATTCCTCCTTGAGGAGCATTATCTTTTACAATTTTAGCAGCACACTGGAATGCTTTTTGAATCAATATATCATTTTCAGAAAGAATGGGTACCTCTGTTTTCGAATAAGAGTAGGATGTTCTACGTGTACTTTGAGTTTTCGTTTCAGCTGTTACCATATCAATTTCTTGATCACCTTCACGTGCTTCATAAATTGTTTTCGTACCCATAAGCTTACTAAACAATTTAGCATCTTCATTAGTGACATCACCATAAACAAGTTTATTACGAAATGTACCTAACAGGATATCCATGAATCTTGGGCCATGTTCAATTGCTAATTGGCTAATTGTTTGCGCAATAACAATTAAAGGTGCTTTATATTTACGTGATTGTGCAGGAAAACTTTTAAAGGCTTTATAAATGTAATCCGCAAACTCATCCACTAAAACAGGATGGTAAGGAGATACGTTAGGCTTACGACGGAAAACAGCATTCTGCACGGCATATAAACATAATTTACCGAATACATCAGATAGATCAGAAAGTTCCCCTTTTGCTGTATTGATTAAAAGGATACCACCAAATTCCAGGTGCTTCTCAAAATCAAAATCCGATGGACCACATAAAACACGTCGGAGCAGAGGTTGAGCAGAAATATCATTTAATGTATTTCGTAAACCGCGAACAAAGGTTTCTTGTTTATCAATAATCTTTGGCTGCCCATAGTATTTCCCTTCAGTATGATAAACAACTTCCCCTCCCCCACGACCGCCAGAAATTTCAGGTACATAATTTAAATCAAACCATTCATCAACTTGCTTCATTATTCGCCAATGATTTCGTTCATCTCTATCAGGTATAGATTCAATATCATTTGGAAGTCGCTCTTTTAACTTGAGATGCATCTCAAAAACGAGATTAGCATCATTATACAAATCAATTAAATGTTCAAATCTAGCTTCAAATTTTGAATCATGGAGTTTTAACAAGTAAATATGTTGTTTAAGATGCGAACGCTCAGATTGAACAAAGAAAGGATTTCCTGCGCCATTATCAGAGAGCCCCGTTAATACTGAACATAACATCTCAGCAACTTTATCAACTGGACCACGTACAAAATTTATTGAAGGGGTATCAGGATTTGTTGGATCTAAATAGAAAATAACACTTTCGGGAATCTTGTGTGCCAATACCAATTGATATACCTTTTCGCAGAAGTCGTTAGATGGCTCGATAACTGTAAGACCATTTATCTGCGTTCCTTTTACATCCTCTGAATGATAATCTTTTCTTGCATATAGGGTTTTAAAGTTATTAATCATTGAAGCCATATAGTCAAGAATTTGATTGGCAATTGGCAAACCTAGTGCAGCTGATTTACCTGTACCAATATTACCGATGATCATTATGTTAAGTGTTAAAGACTTGCCCTGAATAACTGCCATTTCCCGTGTAGCACTGTTAGGACCAAGAAAAATATCAGGTTCTGGCAATTTTGATGGATTTTTTTCAGTGAAAAATTTGTGTAATGAAGTAGCAAGTTTTCGTTGGCGATCATCATTCAAAAAGGAAAGCATCCAACCAGGTATTTTAAATACGTATTCCCATTTTCCGAATTCATCTAAAAGCTCTTTTTTATGTTCATAAAAAATCTTAAAGAGCCATAAGAGTACGAGAATAATAATAATTACAGGTATAGCAAATACAAGGTGCATGATATTACTGAAATTTGAAAGGATAGTATCTTCTAATCCTTTGTCATTTAGTGAAACCTCTCCAGCTTTCGAGTTTAAGAATGGAATAAATATCTTAGCTAATGGAACACTAAACGCCCATAAGAACTGCGCAACTATACCGATTAACATCATCGAGAAAATAAACCATCTACTCTTTATCTCCTGATAAGTTTTAACCTTGGTTGAAAGCTGCCAAGTATAAATTAAAATCCAAAAGCTAAAAAAGGTTTCAATGTAATAATTAGTTTTGAACGGATTACCGAAGATACTTAAGGTAGGTAATGGAACGCCCATTTGTATTGACCAAAAAGAAGCGTATTTATATATTCCCCTGAAAGCGAAATACCAAGCTAGCAGCAATAGTAAAGTTACAACATAGTAAGATGAGCGAGCTACTAAACGATATTTCCAGCTTTTTGTAATATCGATTGTAACTGTATAGGAATTTTTCTTGCTCCTCCCGGCTTTTGGATCCTCCCCATTACCTGGTGTATTATTAAGTTCAGCATTCTTTTGAACTGCGTTCTCCAAATTCTTGTTTCACCCTCTCTTTTAAAGAATAAAAAGAAGCGGTGAAATTAAGCAATTCAGCAGAAGTAGCCAATAATATATTCTCTGGTGCTATGGAATTGTGATACAAATCAGTAAAAATAGCCTGCTGCCCATGCTCTAATTCGTTCGCTTCATATATCCCCAATATTTTAATTGGGTTTAGTGATCGGTGTTGATTTTGCATGGCCAACAATCCTGATAATTGTTGTAATTTAAAGTGTGTGTTAACCTCCCCTACCTTAAGTATTGTTAATATACAAACTATTTCTAAGTAATCTAAAGATTTTTTTTCTTCATCAGATGTTTTTTTTCGTAATACCAGAATGTCATCTGTTAGCTCAAGTAGTTTAGAATGCTGAACCCCTTTCGCTTGCATTTCATTTTTATTAGATATCCACTCTACCGAATAAGGGAAAGAAGAATTTATGCTTAAACGTTCAGTGATTTTTTTGATTAGGTGACTTTTGCTTAAACTATTAGTTTCGCGAATTTCTTGAAGAATATTATTTACTACAAGTGCAGAACTACCCATATTGCATACGTAAACATTGAGGTTGTTTAACACACTTAAACGTGGAATATTACCAAAAGCTTTTTTTAAATTGGTAACACGTGTGGTCCGTTTTTTGTAAGTAGAAATGGTATGGTAGGAGTCATCAATAATAGAAAATAACACGTAATATTGCTTAGATTGGTTAGCAGCAGCGATATCGAGATATTTTTTTAATTTATTTTCTAAAAACGGAATGTTTTCCGATCCTGTATCAACTTCGATATTGATAATAGAATTGTTACAAGTAATAACCCAATCAGGAATTAGTAATGGGTTTCCCTTTGAGTCAGGATAAAATTCTTTAGATGGACGAAATGAATATACAAGTTGAGGCAGATCTGGTAGGAAAGAAACGGGTTGAAGTTCTGGCTGAAACACTTCACGGTATTCTTCATCTTCATATAAAAAGTAGACATCTTTTGAATCGGAATACATCAGGTGGGGCAACTGTAAGTTTTGCTTTACAATTTGGCTTAGTGGAAAGAGATAATCTCCATTACCGCCTACAATTGCGCCGGCATGTTCATTGTTTGATTCTGCTTTTAGTAAATTTAAGACAAATTGCGTGATTGCTATATTGTGTTCATATTGCCTTTTAGTAACAAATGAGGTGCTACAATCAGAAAGTAATTTTAATCTATATAATATTTCAGCTCCTTTCAAAGAGATAGAAACGAAATCTAGTGTGAAGCCTCGCTTTTTTCTCACGCTTATATTTTCCTTTTTTAGTAATTTCATTTTTGCCCATTTAGTTAACTTTGATGAAAAAGTAGTTCGACTTATAGGCCCCCCACTTATCAATTCATAAAATTTACGTAATTGAATTTGAGATACTGTTCGCTGTTCATATAAAAATAAAACTGTAAAAATATCAGAACGATTAAAATAAACTCCACGATCATTTTCTCCAACGATATATTTAACTGCATGATTAAATGATTTTTTCAATTTTAAACACTCCCCTGATATGGAAATAAAATACGGAAACTTGCATAAAATCGATTGCAACTATCCAAAAGCCAACCTAGACTGATTGGGTAAATAAAACATTTGAGAACATAAAAATGTTTTAAAAATATTTTAACTGAAATTTACAAAAAAACAACTCGTTATCCATCAAGACTCTGGATTTAAAAACACGTAATACATCTTCATGTAGGTCTAATAAAAATCAAATGTAATAAGGATCTATTTACTATTAGGGTTCGTCATATATCCTTCGACATAAATAAAAAGACATGTGACGAAGCTAAAAGATAAAAATAGAGTTCGTCATATGTATTACGTCATATCTGTGTAGAGTCCTCAAAATACATAAAATACAGAGTGAATATATTTTTGAATGGATGAAATTCAATATTGAAATGAATGTTAAAAATTTTTGGATGTAACTGTTTATTAGGAGGAAAAATCACATCATAAAAGAAATAAGTAAATAATTATAATAAAGTAAATGAAAATTTTGTATATTTCGTATTTTGCATGTTACAATCTGATTTAAGGGGTGAAAAAATGCGGAATTGGAACACAGAATATGGGTTAATAAAAAAGATTATACAAAGTGAATTTGAAACAGACTTTTTTTATAACAAGGTAACTAACACATTAAATAACGAATATGAGATAATTCCATTACAGTTTGCTGCTCTAGATCCTTATAAAATCTACAATACTTCACAAGTTAGTAGAATATTGAGACTAAAACCTAATAAATTAAGGTATTTAATTAACAGATACGGTGAATACATCCAATTAATAAAAAAAGGAACTAAATATATTATTTCATTTAAAGCTGTATACAAGATTTATTTAGTACATCTATGTTTAACAAAGAAATTAATTAGTTTATCTGAGTTTAATCGCTTTATGGCTTTACATGTGAGTTATAGTGATTATATTGATATGAAATTGACAAGTTATACTGACAAGTTTGTAGAATTTAATTTCAGAGAAAAACAAATGAATGAAAATGAATCACAATTTTATGTGTTATTTCTGCAAATCTCAGAAATAACTACGGAATTAATAAAAGAAATAACGAAATATAACATGACATTAACATCCCCTTTACTTTCTGTGGACAACCAACAGAAAAATGAGTTATTAAAAAAGAAGCAGGATCATAAAGATCTGTTTAATAAACTAAGTGTTTTATATAAAACTATATAGTTAAAAGAGTAATACTTAAGAAGTATTACTCTTTTTTTATAGGGTTAAATACACGTTTTATTGATAAGTCTTTCATATAAGTCCTTTAAATAGGACGTGTAATAATTCATGGTAATATTCTATTGACATAAAATTAATATAAAATCAAATAAAACCTTTAATAATAAGTGTTTGTCCATACGTCTTATATATAGTTTTTATATATAAGACGTATAAATCAAATAACCTTGATAATAGTACGTTATTTTAGGAGTATTATATATTGGAATTATAATTCCAGAAAAAATATACATAAATACTGCACTCATATTTATTATTTAATAGTTATTGTTAGTTATATGAAACCTGATATTAACATGTTTTATTTACTGCTTATATGAAAGACCTTCATGTACGTCTTATATATTTGACGTTGATATATAGGACATTGTTTCGATTTTACATTTTGTAAATGTTATATAAGTCTTGTATATAACAACTTAATATAAGTCTTATATATAATGACTTGATATACGTCTTACAATGATGTAATATATTTTTAGGAATAATTAACCAACGTTTTAAGGGGGGGACAACTTGAACGAGGTATTAAGTGAAAAATATAAACAAAACAAATTCACTGAAGAAGTTGTGGAAATGTTTGCAGATATTATTGAAGGAGACGAAATACTCTACAATGTATTTCATTACATAGGATCTCAAGTAAACAAACAATACCAAGAGACAAAGTATATGAGAGGAATCTCAATAAATGAAATAGTAGAAAGTGTTGTTATTGATAGGAGAGTAAAGAAACCTAAAGGTAAATCCTATTCGTTAGAACTTGAAAGAACTAACATTTCAAGAAGATCGGCAGAAGGTAGTGTTGCTACTTTAGCTTCAATGTCATTAATAACAGAAAAAATTATGCATCCGTATAAGTTTTTAATTTCAACTATTAGGGGACAACAAGTATTAGTTGAATTAGGGAAACGTAAAAAAAGTAATGAGAATAAGGGAGAGATAAAATAATGGCAAAAAACTTTCTAAAAAACGAAGTAGCAGTGAAAATGACTATGGTTGGTTTTGGTCAAGCTGGAACTAGAATGGTAGATAAGTTTGCTGAGTATAAGCATACAGACGGTACAGCAGTTTATAATTGCCTAGCATTGAATAGTAATGATGGGGATTTAGCTGAACTGAAAAATGTACCGAAAAGTAACCAAGTTTCACTAAAATTAGGTGGTTTAGGTAAGAATCCTGAGCGTGCTGTAAAGGTTTTAGAATCTAATGAAGAAGCTAAAGATAAACTAAAAGAATTTATAACGGAACGTGTTAGACCAACTGATGAATTAGTACTATTTTTTGCAGGTTTAGGCGGTGGTACAGGTACATCTACAATTATTCAAGCAATTGAAGAATTCTCCGCTTTTCATAATAAACCTGTAATTGCTGAAGAACTTAAAAGTATGGCAATGAAAATTCCTAGAGAAGAATTAATAAAAAATCAACAAAAGTATGCAAGAATTGCTTTCAATAATGCTATTGAGCGTAAAGATTTCATTAAAATGGGTATTGTAGTTACACTTCCAGTTAGAGCGGATGGGCCTGATGTACTAAGACAGGTGAATAAATTTTCACAAGAAATTTGGAAGTTAGCTAATGATCCAGCGAAAGGCGTTGCATTTGTTGTATTTGCAGATAACCAACACTTCTATGATGAGTTTAAGGGATTAAACGAAAATGAGAAAAAAGGCATTGGAAACTCACGAGACTATGCAAACCAACGCATTGGAGATATTATTCATGAGTTAAATACAGCTGCAAATGGTTCAGGAACATCAGTAATTCTAGATTCTCAGGACTTTAAACGAATTTTACTAGAAAGAACAGGCTGTTTAGTAATTAATAAGGTTTCACGTAATATGAATCAAATTGAAAACAGTAAAGAAATTGTAGATATGTTCTCAGAATCATTGAAAGGAAGTTCATTCCATCACCCTATTGACCTGATGAAGACAAATGAAAATGGAGATTTAGAGGCATCAAAGGTACATCATTTTGGGATGTTAGCAATTTTAGATGAACAGAAGAACATTGATGATTCATTTATGGATGATGCAAAAGTAGAAGTGACAAATAAACTACCAATCAATGGAACTGTTTTTAATGGTTATTTAGTCAGTAAAAATGACTTTATGGGCAGCGTGTATACTTTCTATAAGACAGATGCACTACCATCACGATTATCTAAAGGATTAGTTGAAGAATATAATGAATTTAAAGAAAAACAAAGCCAAATCCAATATACAAAGTCTCAAATTAATACAATTGAAGCGCAAGACTTTGATGATGATTTCAATATTAACTTTGGTGATTACTTTGAATTAGAACCAGTTAAAAATGAAGAGCCACAAGCGCAAAATGATGAAGAATTAGCAGCATTTATGGATCCAGATAAGATGTTTGGATCAAAATAAAAAATAAGCCTGGGATTTTCCAGGCTTATTTTTCTGTTTTCATTACACTTTTCATATATTCAATCATGTTCTCATCAATATAGTTTTCTATAAAAAGTTGTTTTCTTGCAAGATCTTCCTCTTTTTTAAACCAGCCAACTTTTTTAATACGAGTTTCTTCTGGTTGTGCACTCCACTCTCTTTCAGCTTGTTTTCTTAACTCTGTACGTGCTCTATGTTGAATTATCATATTATCTAGTCTTTCTTGTCTTTGGCGCTCTTTTAACATTTCAGGGTCTTCTGGTTCAGGTAGCACCGCACGTATAGCATCTTCAAACTTTCCTTGATACTCTAATTCAATGTTTTGTAAATGCATTTGAATCTTTTGCTCTACTATTTTCTCAATAGTCGCTGCAGCTTCCTGCATGTTTAATGGGGTTGAGACTTCACCAGTTTGATTTTCTGGAGAAACTGGTCTTAGTTCGAATTGATGTGGTAAAAGCTCAATAATTGCATCTAGCGACCACTTTTCATCCCTCTTTAGCTTAATAAATAAAGCTATGTCTAAATCCAGTGTGTTATATAGCTTTTCATTTGTATTATTGGTTCTTAATGTTCCGTGTAACCCCTTTTCCTCTAGGGTATTGAACCAATTGTACACAGTGTTATGATGTCGGCCTACTAGTTTTGAAAACTCTGTTATTCGCCAAGCTTTTTCAAAAGCATCTTCATGACTAGAGTTTGTATTATTTGACTCCATATGTTCATTTGTATTTTTGTTATCTTGTTCAATCATCGTTATACCTCCTTGAAATATAATGGCCACAATAAAATGGAATTAACATATAAAGTGAGATTAACATGTTAAGTGTTTTTCGATAATATAAACCCGAATCCCTTTATTAATTAACATTCACATGAAACGTATCATTAATATGTAAAGTACCACTTGTTAACATGAAGTTGATAAATAAAGGGTTTGGAATTAACTATTGTTAATATCTTGTTAATAATTCGTTAGTTGTTAATGATTATTGTTGCTATGAAATTAACAAATTAGTCTACAATATATTAATGATAAGAAAATATTAGTGATTTGTAAATAAATTATGAGGATATAGTATTAAACTTAAAGACTTAAAAGCTAAAAAGTATGTATAAATGTAAAGCGAAAAGCCAATACTAATAATAAATAAAGGCCTATATTTATTATAATTTAAGATACTTGGTAGTATAAAGCTAAGAACTGTATAGTTAATTAGTTTCAGCAGGTCTTTAGAATGCACATGAAGGTTATTATAGGTTATTGAATTAGTGTTAATACGGTTTAATATAAACTCGCTTTTTCTAGTGGGCACCGCCCTTTACAAGTGATCTCTATATAATCAAAATTGATTCATACAATTGTTACTTTTAAATCGGAAGTAATAAAAAGCAATTTATTGTTTTTAGCCACTATCAAAATGCTTTCAAGAATGATATCTTTCCCGGTTTATCCAGTGGATTTCGCTATAGAAAAAAGCCTTTTAATAAATGTAGAACTTAAAACTCTATTTGTATGTATATTCTCAACTTTAGAATTAATAATTGTTAATGTCATGTTAATACGTATTGGGGATAGTTGATATGATGCTATCATTAATTGATAACTAGCCCAATCAACATGTCAATCTCAGGTTATATATCAATGATAAATGAAGAGAAAACTATTAATTTTTGTGTGTTACTAATAAGAAACTATCAATTGTATGGAGTTCTTGTTGGTTTCTAGCTACAATTAGAGTTCTTTTGGGGTGTTTTCTTTTTTTTAATAGAAATCTGTGGTGGTAGATAAATTTTTAACTAATGCGGATCTTGAAAAAAATGAAAGTCACTTCTATGACCATTTCAACTATCTAATTGTTAATGTCATATCGATGTTAAATACAAATTGTTAATATGACATTAACAATAAAAGAGCATTTCTCTCTATGTTTGAATTTTAGATTATATATCAATGATAAACAAGGTGTGAAACTCATTGAATTGCTGTCGTCATTTATTATTGCGATTAAATTTCAACTATTTTTTGATAGTGTGAAAACATCTTCTTGGATATATCATTACTAGATTCGCTTCGAGCAAACCGCCACAGCAGAAAATTTTCATCAATATAGATTTTGAAATCTCGAAAGTTATAAACATTCCTTCTTTTTTGATACCGAATTGTTAATGTTATATCAATATCAATTAGAATAATATTGATAACAAAAGAAAACAAGCACTCAACATGTCAATCTCAGATTATATATCAATGATAAATGAAGGGAAAACTGTGGTGGTAGGTAAATTTATAATAAATAAAGATCTCGAAGACTCGAGACCTTTATTTATGCGTATTTCAACTACTTAATTGTCAATGTTATATCAATGTTAATTCCAAATTGTTGATATGAAATTAACAATACAAACTGTCTTCCTTTATATGTGCTGTTTTTTAACTATATGTAAATGATAAATAATGGGTAAAAATCATTGAATTGCTGTCAGCATTTATTACTCGATTAAATCTTTAACTATGTTTTGATAGTGTCGAAACATTTTTTAGGACAGATCGTTACTAGATTCGCTTCAAGAAAACTACCACAGAAGAAAAATTTCAGCCAATATAGATTTTGAAATCTCGAAAGTTATAAACATTCCTTCTTTTTGACACCGATTTGTTAATGTTATGTCAATGTTAATCAGAATGATATTGATAACAAGAGAAAATAATCACTTAACATGTTAATCTCGGTTAACATGTTAATAACAAACGAGAGATTAAAAATCAGTTATCTTTCCATTGGTATCAACATGAGATTGATAGTTTCGTGTTGTTTCTTTTGTATATCTTACTAGCATTGAAACATTTTCAATGCTAGTTTATTAATTAACATACTTCTATACAATCCGTTGCAATAGGCTAATGTTCAACTAATATAGATCTTGAAGTTTTGATAGGCACAAACATTTTTGATAAGCGTCTGCTTGTTAATGTTATGTTAATGTTAATTGATAGATACTGGCATTTAAGTTGGTGCGATTCAGTTGACATGTTAATCTTGTTTGATATGTCAATGTCAAACATGGGTAAGATGTATTGATTTTCTGTTGATATCAACATGAAGTTGATAATTATATAATTGTTTACAAGGGATTGATTATGGTTAACAAGAATGCGCTTAATAGTGCAATTAATTGATTAGTAGGTTATATATACTGTATCAAAAAAATTCAGCAGAGAAACATTAGTGAACCGTAAATAACGGGTATCCTTATAGCTTGGTAAATATAGATTGCTAAAATAGTATCTGATTCTGAAGAAGTTCTCGCTTCAAAAGGTCCAAAAGGAGTTAAATAGTGAGAGGCCCATGTATAATTATAGTGTGGGGTTTAATAATATTTAGAAGATTATTGATTAAGTGAAGAATATTATAATTAACCTCTAGATTAAATTTATAATTTTTAGTATATTCTTATTATAAAACGTAAATTTTTTTATGTTCTAGTGATTACATGAAGCCCTTCGGGTTACGGATTAAATTACACGTTTGTGTGGTATTTAACCTCCGTATTCCAAAGGGCTTTTTTATTTGATTAAGGGAAAAGGAGAGATGTTATGTCAATTGAAAAGTTAGCAGCAAGTAGAATATTAAGACCAGTGAGAAGCATGAATAAGGGGAGTAATGAGAGATGGTTTGAATATTATAGAACAACATGCCCTATATGTGGTAAGCAAGGATGGTGCATGGTTAATGATTCTGAAACCAAAATAATATGTGGACGAATTTCATCAGAAATAGTATTCGGGGAAGCAGGCTATCTGCATATAGTAGCTGAAGATCAAAAAAGGGGATATGACTTTTCTCAAGATCAGATGATTAAAGAACATAGGAAGAAAAATGATTACACCCTTGATATTATTTACACTTTATTCTTAGAATCTTTAGACATGCGAGATGAACATATTAAAATGTTAAGGGGATCAAAACGTAGGATTACAAGGGAAGTAATAAATGTTAGAAATTACAAAAGTTTTCCTATTAAACCTTGGGATACTACGAAAGAGTTAATAAAAAAAGTAGGAGGGAAAACAAGCTATATTGTTGGAATTCCAGGATTTTATGCAAAAGAAACGAAGGATGGAAGATATTTCACGTTTGCAGGTAGGAGAGATTCTTTATTAATACCGCAGAGAAATATATATAATCAGATATGCGGTTTTCAATGTAGAATTGATGATCCTGAGTATATGACAGTTGTAAAAAATCATAAACCAAGCTTTAAGGCAGAAGTTATAGAGCAACCCAATACTATAGAGGTGACCTATAAAATCAATGGGAAGATAGAGTCTATATTTAAAGATAAAGTCGATGTTAAAGAATGGTATGAAATTAATTATGAGGGTGAAAAATTAGGTGAAGTACAATTAAAGTTAGAAAGTAAATATATTTGGATCAGCTCAGGTGGGAGATTTCATGGAACAGGAGTTGGGAACCCATTGCCAATACATGTAGCAGTACCTAGTCTAGAGCTGAAAAATTGGGAACGTGGAGAATTAATAAAAAAGGATAATGTATGGATTTCAGAAGGGGGTCTAAAGTCTGATATTGCTGCAGAAAACTTAGACGAGCTACTAACAAATGAAGAAAAATTGATGTATGGTACCACAGTCGTATCAATACCTGGGGTTAAAGTATGGAAAATATTAATTGAACCATTAAAAAAAATGAGAGTTAAACAGGCAACGTTCGCTTTAGATATGGATATGATTATAAATTCAGATGTTCAGCGGTCGTTATTAGAATGTGCGCAAACGCTTTATCAAGAAGGAATAAGTATTAATTATGCAAGTTGGGATATTAATCTTGGAAAGGGGCTAGATGATTTACTGTTAAACGATTATATTCCAGCAATAGAGAAAGTGAGATAAACGCTATTGTTCAAAGAGGAAACTAACTTGTCAATGAAAGGATAGCATTATTAAGTTTTGAATGAATATTAAAAAATAGAAATTCTTTTTGATATTTAAGTAAAGTATTAAAGTAGATTTATATAAAAATATGTAACACCACTATAAGAAGATAATGACGAAATAGATACCTTTAAGCTTTAAGATTGTTCTAATAATTAATTTTACATTTTTTGTAATCGTATATATATTATATATAGGGGAATTTTGGAATAAATCTAATGGGGAAGTTTCGTATCTATGTAGTATCAATATTAGTCTTTAATTGCTAAATTCTATTCATTTATACGAGGTGAATCAAATGGGGAGAAAAGTTGATAGGAAGAAATCAAAAGAACAGTTTTTATATGAAAGAAAAAAACAGTTAGAAATAATGGAAAGCATCAGCAGCATCTGTAAAGGATGCGATATATATAATGAGTTAAAAAAGACGAAATCACGTAAAGAAGTTGCTAATACATGTGCAAAGGATTGCAATTTAATAAACAGTTTACAAGAAGAGACAAAAATATTTTTAGAAACACTTCGCTAAAAAACAGAAAGGAGGAATATGTATGAATCAATCATATAGCAGTTTAAATCGAGACCAATCACTAACAAGAACTATAAATTTAGGTACTACTGCAAGAAGTATTGGGCCGCTGGTTAAACCTGAGGATGAAAATTTTGAAGTCAAGGAGATTTGGAATTATAAAGTACTGTCAAAGCAAGAGAGTTTAAATTTATTTCGAAGGTACAAACATGGTGAAAAGGATCTACGTGAATATTTGTTCCATGTAAATATAGGCCTAGTACTATCTATTGCAAGAAAATATAAAAAGAAGCACCCAGAAATAGAATTTGATGATTTGGTTCAAGAAGGTAATGAGGGAATGTTGCGAGCAATTGAGGATTTTGATCCTGATTTAGGTTATTGTTTTTCTACATACGCTTACTGTTGGATAAAAAAGAGTATGTTAGGGTTTATATGTAAAAAAAAATATGGGCCTTTTAAAATCCCTAACTATGTGAATCAATTTAATGTGAAATATGTTGAAATCGAAGATAAATATTTACAAATGCACAACAGAATCCCTACAGTTGAAGAAGTAGTAAAAGAGTTAGATGTAACTAGAGAAAAGGTAGTTCGACACAACGTATATTATAATCGGGTTACTACTATGACTTTAGATATAGATACAATAAATGAAGATATAGGTATACTGAACTCATTCTGTAATGATAATTCAGCAATTCCCTCCACAAATGAGATGATAATGGAGGACTTGAATTACGAGATATGGATAATATTTGATGAAGTATTAAATCCGAAGCAAAAGATGGTACTAAATCTATGTTTTGGTCTACTAGATGGTAAAATTCATTTGCATAAAGAAATTGCAAAAGCACTTATGATTACAACTGAAAGGGTATCACAATTAAAAGATGAAGCGATTAATAGATTGAAGAAATGCGACTATAAAGATGAAATTTTTAATCTATTACATGAAAAGTTGAAAGTAATGGATGAACTTAATATGGCGTGAAATTATATATTCGTATTTATTAGAATATACAGTGTAACGAGCGTATTGTATTTTTTAATAGCTATTTCACAAAATTTTGCCCCTCGAGTAACGTGAATTACAAAATTGTTATTTAATTTTGTAATAATACGAGACTATGAGGTTTTTTTGTATCTAAAAGGTGGAAACAAAGTGATGTATTAAGGGTATAACATATATTATAACCTTAATAGATGCAAAATAAAAAAGAAGGATAAATGGGTGCTACCTGTTTATCCTTCTTTTTATATATCATGCTTAAAAAAATAATATTATCTTTTTTCCCTTAGTTTTTCTAAAGAAATATCTCATGATTAATTATGAAGGATAAATAATTTAATTACTCTCATTTATGAGGTACCAATAGAAAGGAGGCCATTGTTGTTATATGCAAAATAATAGAAAAAGAAACGTAATTAAAGAAAGGATTAGACAAGAAAAAGAACGACGGGAACGATTACTAGCAGAGGAAGAAGAACAATATGGGGATTTCCATAAGGATCAAGTAAGTGAGCAATTTCAGCAAGAGCATTTAGAACAACCACTGAAACAAAGCGAAGAAAGTGTAAATTTATGTACACCTAAAAATGAGGTTTCAAATAATAATCCGGCTCTTGATTGGATTACAACAATTCAAAAACAGTCAGGCACTTCTGAAAGTGAATTTAAAATAGAAGAAACACGTAGGAAAGCGAAAGAAGAAGCAAGGAAACAGGCAGAAGCAGAAGCACGTAGAAAAGCAGAGGAAGAAGCAAGGAAACAGGCAGAAGCAGAAGCACGTAGAAAAGCAGAGGAAGAAGCAAAGAAACCGGCAGAAGTAGAAGCACGACGGAAAGCAGAGAAAGAAGCAAGAAAACAGGCAGAAGTGGAAGCACGACGGAAAGTAGAGGAAGAAGCAAGGAAACAAGCAGAAGTGGAAGCACGACGGAAAGTAGAGGAAGAAGCAAGGAAACAAGCAGAAGTGGAAGCGCGACGGAAAGCAGAGGAAGAAGCAAAGAAACCGGCAGAAGTAGAAGCACGACGGAAAGCAGAGAAAGAAGCAAGAAAACAGGCAGAAACGGAAGCACGTAGAAAAGTAGAGGAAGAAGCAAGAAAACAGGCAGAATTGGAAGCATGTCGTAAGACAGAGGAGAAAAAACTTGAAGAAGTAAGAAAACGTAGATTAGAGGAAGAGAAGAAAATAGAAGAAGCACAAAAGAGACAAAAAATAGTAATAGCCAAAAGAGAATCAGAAAGTGAGGAAGTCAATTTAAATAAAGAAACAAATCCGTCAAATGAAACTAGATTTAAACAAGAAGAGAAAGTAGTATTCGATAAAAAAGGAATCTTAAATAATATGAAAAAATATAAGTACGCTATTATAGGAATCGCATCGATTGTTTTATTAATATTAGCAGGTTTTGCCTTTAGCAATTTGAAGAATTCACAGGCTGCATCTGTAAATAATGTAAATAGGTTAGAAGTTAATGTGAATTTAATAAATGGATTAAGATTATCTGCAATTCAAAAATATCAAGATGCTGCCTTGGAATTTGATAAAGTGGATTATAAAAAGTTAGGAAAAGATGATAAAAAGGCAGTTTTATTTACTTATCTTTTAAGCGGTAAAGCACAAAAGGCTATTGACTTAGAGCAAGATTTTGCAGAATCAGTAGTTTCATATTATATAGCTGTAGATAACTTGAAAAAGGTAAAAGAACTTAAAACTAAAAATCTACTAATTCATTTTGAAATTGCCGCGTTAGATAACAAACATGAAGAAGTTATCAAATTAAGAGATCAAGTGCCACTAGATGGCAGAAGAGAAGGAATTATTGTTAATAGTTATTTAAAATTAAATAAATCTGAGGAAGCTAAAAAGTTTGCTCAGAAAGTTGGAAATAAAGATTTACTTGAAAAAATTAATAATTCTGCACCCAATAGTTCTGCTACCTCTGTAGCAACTATTAGTGCAGGTTAAGTAATGGGGAGGAATTGATTGTGCCATTAGATTATTCGGAAATTTTTAAGAAAGTTTTATTTGCTACTACTGCTACTACCCTAAGTGTTGGGGTAGTTTCAGGCTGCTCGCTGTTTTCTTCGGAAAAAAAGAGCACCAAAACAGCATCAGTATCTAAAAAGAAAAAGGATACTGAAAAAGAAAAGAAGAAAGATGAAAGTAAGGATGAAACAACTGAGAATTTAAATGCTAATGATTTCGATGAAATCATTGATAATGCAAAACGTAGCTCAGATCAAAATTTATCTGAAATCATTGAAAATAACAAAAACAAAAAGAAATTTGATGATTTAACGGATTCAATTGCGACCGCGGCTATAAATTCAGATAGAAATCTAGCATCAGTTATTGACAGTGATAAATCAAATAATCGTTTTTCAGATTTAAATACTTCAATAGCATCCGCAACAAACAATCCTTCTGTCTCGGATAATAAGGACAGTAAGAACTTTGTATTTGGTGGCGATCTAAATATCAATGATGGAGTTGCTAGTGCAAATAATTTAATACCCCCAATTAATAATAATAAAAAGCCACCAGCTTCTGGAGACTCTAATGGCGGAGGAGATACAAAACCACCAACAGGCGGCGATGGTAACGATGGTGGTACAACAAAACCAGAGAAACCTGAAAAAGATACAGTGGCACCAGTAATTACAGCAAAACAAGGTGTGAAAGTATATGTCGGTGATGGTCTAAGTGTAGACGATTTAGTAGAAGTAAAAGATAATAAAGATCCAAATCCAGTAGTGACAGTAGGTGCGTATGATACAAGTAAGGCAGGGGAAATTCAAGTAACAGTAACAGCAACAGATGCATCAGGAAATAGCTTAAGTACAACAGTAACCGTTAACGTAGTAGAGAAAGAAGAGGAAAAAGATGCAGAAGCACCAATAATCACAGCGAAGCAAGGTGTGACAGTGCATGTAGGAGATAGTCTAAATGTAGGAGATTTAGTAGAAGTAAGTGATAATAAAGATCCAAATCCAGTTGTAACAGTGGGAGATTACGATACAAGTAAGGCGGGAGAAATTCAAGTAACAGTAACGGCAACAGATACATCAGGAAATAGTTCAAGTACAACAGTAACCGTTAACGTAGTAGAAAAAGAAGAGGAAAAAGATACAGAAGCACCGGTAATTACAGCAAAACAAGGTGTAACTGTACATGTAGGAGATAGCTTAAATGCAGGAGATTTAGTAGAAGTAACTGATAATAAAAATCCAAACCCAGTAGTAACAGTAGGAGCGTATGATACAAGTAAGCCAGGTACAATATCAGTTCAAGTAACGGCAACTGATAATGGGGGTAACAGCTCAACTGCAACGGTAACCGTTAACGTAGTAGAAAAAGAAGAAGAGAAGGATACGGAAGCACCAGTAATTACAGTGAAACAAGGTGTAACCGTACATGTGGGAGATAAATTAAGTCCAGGAAGTTTAGTGAGTGTAAAAGATAATAAAGATCCAAGTCCAGTAGTAATAGTAGGGACGTATGATACAAGTAAGCCAGGTACGATATCAGTTCAAGTAACAGCAACTGATAAGGCAGGTAACAGCTCAACGGCGAAAGTTAACGTGGTAGTTCTTGAGAAAGAAAAACCAGAACAAAAACCAGAACAAAAACCAGAACAGAAAACTGCAGGAACGATTTCTAAAGAGCAAGGTAATGGTTTACTTGTATCAAATTCTAATGGTGTAGCTAAATAAAATTTTAGCATAACGACAAAAAATTAAATGTACCCTATCGAATGGTTTATAGCGTAGAATTATCTTGTTATAAAATTAATGAATTTAATATTCAGAATATTATTGTTTTTGTGGATGGAATTTGCTAAAATTAAGTATACCTTTTTAAATTTTTTATATCTATAACTACTATAGCCCTTTCGGGGTTTCGATTTTCTAAGATAGTTTAAGTATTTTAACTTTACTTTCTCTGAAAATATAACTCTGAAAAGGGCCTTTTTGCGTTTTTTGGAGAACATTACATTGTGAAAGGATGAAGATTAAGAGATTGTTTTTATTGTTAGGCTTTTTAGCTATGATGTTTATTTTTTATAACACCTTTATAAAATACAAACATCAAACAAATGCTTTAACTCCAATCAAAGTAGAAGATTTAAAATATAAAATTCAATACGATTGTTTGTTTGAAGTTGAATTATCACAAAATGTGATTAATAACCTAGGAGGGCAATTCAAATTAATATTTGATGATATTGATAAGAACGGCCACTTAACCATTTTTCAAAATAAAAAAGAACTAGAAATGCTTTTAGGAAATCATGTAACTATTGCAGAATTAGCTGATGGATTTACATAAGACTATTTTAGTTTAAATAAGAATTACAAAGTTACTTATGAAAGTAAACCAAGTCAATTTAATTATGAAAAACCAAGAACTGTTAAAAAAATAAAAAAAGGATTGTTTTTGGTAAAATAAAACGACTTAATTCTGGAATTTAAATATGTACCAGAAATAGATGGATTTCGAATTTCTGAGATTACATATTTAAAATAAAAAATTATTGGGAGGGAGTTATTATGTTATTACAAATTAGAACTGTTATTGCTGATGCATTAAGAATAGATGAAGAAGTGAATGGCTTTTTGAAGTATTGTGCTAATTACGGGAAAGTAGTTAAAGAAATAACACCAAGCGGGTTCATGGAACGTGAACAAGGCCAACCGCTTTTGGTTATGGTAATAGAATATGAAGAAAAAAATGACTGCGGTTATGAAAAAGACTAGGATTGATTCCCTGTCTTTTTTATTTTCTAAGAAGTGTGGATATACCGACTATGAAAATTATAAAAAAGTGGCCGTCTTTAATTAAAAAGAATATGAGAATTCTTGGTTAGAAATGAATAATTGAGAATTAGATGGGGCTGATTTAACGAATTCCCCGAAAAAATTCTCCTTCCTCAAGCGTGTGAATGGTATAGCCTAACAATAGGTGGGAAATGAATTTCGGTTTGGCGTAGCCAAAAGGTTTTGCTTTTTATTTTGTCTCCAATATAATCAGTCTTATAAATTATAAAGGATGGTATATCAATGAAATTAGATGGTAATAACCATTCAGTATTCTCGTTGTATTATCACTTTGTGTTTGTCGTGAAATACAGAAGAGATGTGTTTGATGATATGTCAGGCTATGCAAAAGATATGTTTGTTCGACTATTTGAAAGCTATAACATGACATTAGTTGAATGGAATCATGATGTAGACCATGTTCATATTTTGTTCCAGGCGCACCCTAATACAGAAATGACAAAATTTATTAATGCTTATAAAAGTGCAAGTTCTCGACTAATCAAGAGAGACTTTCCAAAATTAAGAAAGAAACTTTGGAAAGAGATGTTTTGGTCAAGAAGTTTTTGCTTACCAACTACTGGTGGTTCACCAATAAACGCAGTAAAAAAATATATTGAAAATCAAGGTAAAAAGTGAGGTGGAATGATATGACAAAGCATAATAAAGCATATAAATTCCGTTTGTATCCAACAGAAGTCCAAGCACATCTTATGCGTAAAACCTTTGGCTGTGTACGTTTCGTGTATAACAAAATGTTAGCTGAACGGAAAGAAGCGTATGAAAAATACAAAGATGATAAGGAACAACTAAAGAAACAAAAGCTTCCCACTCCTGCGAAATACAAAGCAGAATTTGAGTGGTTAAAAGAAGTTGATTCATTAGCTTTGGCAAATGCTCAACTAAACTTGCAAACTGCCTATAAAAATTTCTTTAGTGGTCAAAATGATTTCCCGACATTCAAAAGCAAAAAAGACAGAAAGTCTTATACAACGAATGTAGTGAACGGAAATATTATGTTGCTTAATGGTCATATCAAATTGCCAAAACTAAAAATGGTACGTATCAAACAGCATAGAGAAATACCACAAGACCATATAATCAAGACGTGTACGATTTCTATGACACCTACTGGTAAATACTATGTGTCCATCTTGACTGAATACGAAAAAGAGATTGTACAAAAAGAAGTAGAAACAGTTGTTGGATTAGACTTTGCGATGGATCGATTATACGTCAGTTCTGAGGATGAGAGAGCCAATTATCCTAGGTTCTATCGTGAAATGTTAGACCAATTAGCAAAGGCACAACGAGTAGTATCAAGAAGAACAAAAGGTTCTATTCGTTGGAATAAACAACGTATCCGTGTAGCTACGTTACATGAAAAAGTAGCGAACCAACGTAAGAACTTCCTTCATCATAAGTCTAAAGAGTTAGCTACTCATTTTGATGTTGTAGCTATTGAAGATCTAAATATGAAAGGAATGTCACAAGCACTTCATTTTGGGAAAAGTGTCGCTGATAATGGTTGGGGTATGTTCACTTCTTTCTTAGCTTATAAACTAAATGAACAAGGAAAACAGCTTGTGAAAAATATGTCATTGTCTGAGCGAGTATATTCTTGTACATGCGGTGTAAATCTCGATAGAGATTATAACGCAGCTATCAATATCAAAAATGAAGCAATACGCCTATTAGCGTTAGCATAAATAGCAATAAAATAACCCTTGGAACAAGGGAGTTAGCTCGGCTGTCTTAGGACGAATTCGTTAGCTATCAAAAGTAACGACTAACCGAGAAGCCCCCACTTCAAACAGTCCGTTAGGACGTTAAGTGGCGGGTAGTTCACAATCCAAAATATAAACTATGTCAATCAAGTTAAGATATTATAAATATCCCATAAAGAAAATTATTTTCATGATGATTCTTTTAGAGTAATTATCAATTTTTAAACGGATGTATATAGGAGATCACTCCATATACATCCGTTTAAAAACATAAAACACTTTATTTATCAAGTTAATTTAATTTGCATCCGCATAGGAGGGAATGGGGATTCTAAACACTTATTTGAATATTAATCACTTCAATCGTATTCCTTCGAATGCATTTATTACCAAGTCATGCACATAGGATTCATCCAACTTTTCACCTGTTACTAGCAAACGATAGAAAATTGGTCCGTAGATGAGATCGATGCTTAAGTCAACATCGAGGTTTTCTTTTAATTCGCCTCGTTTAATTCCCTTCTCCAGAAGTTGCTTTGCTTGCAGGCGACGCGGATGGAAATAGCGAGCACGATATTCCTCTGCCAGTTTCGAATCAAATTGCCCTTCGCCAACTAACTCAGTAATAATAGTGCCTTCTCTACTTATTAAAAAACTGCCTAAACTTGTGGCGTGAGTTAAGATATCAGTCAATGCTGAACCTGTATCAGGTACAGGCAATCTGGCAGCAGCAGCAGAAAGAAAACCATCCATTACCACAGCAGCCTTATTTGGCCACCATTTATAAATCGTAGCTTTGCTAACTTTAGCACGGTCTGCAATTTTATCAACTGTGACTGCTTTAAAGCCACTTTCCAGTAATAACTCATAGGATGCGGAAAGGATAGCCTTTTGGGTTTCGATATTACGTGGTCGACCTCTTTTACTTTGCACATTAATCATTCCTTTCAAGAACATAAACTATACGTTTAGTATACTTAATATGAACGGATAATAAAATAGCCTATTTACAAAACTGAACGTTTAGTATATATTTTAGCTAATTAATAAACTGAACGTTTAGTTTATTAATTAGCTAGCAACTTATAATGGTAAGGTCTTTAAACAGGTTTCCAAATCCCCAAAGTGAATTACTAAAAAAATTTAGAAAAGGGGAATAAAAAAGTGGGGAAATTGGATCTTTTGAAAGAAGAACAGAAAGTAGTTCAGGCTCAATTTAGAATAATGGTAGTGCTGTAGTTCTTGCCAAGGTGATTCAGTAATTTTGAAATAAAAGTATGGGAGGAAATAGATATGTCTAATTTTAAAAATAAAGCAATTAATAAGGAGATTTCATCGGGTTTAATCATTCTTCTAGCAACTGGATGTGGTATTATTGTGGCTAATCTTTATTATGTTCAGCCTTTAATTGGGGTAATTAGTCATGTAATTGGGCTTTCTAATAGTAGCGCTGGATTAATTGTAACACTAACTCAGATTGGATATGTTGTTGGCTTACTATTTCTTGTACCTTTAGGGGATATTGTTGAGAATAGAAAATTGATAATTATATTGTTAATTCTAAGTGCAGTTGCTCTAACTGCCACAGTTTTTGTAAAGAGCGCAATCTTGTTGTTAGTAGTTTCATTCTTTATCGGATTGGGGTCGGTTGCAGCGCAAGTGCTCGTACCTTTTGTATCATACCTTTCATCGGAAGATGCACGCGGTCGTGTAGTTGGTAATGTCATGAGTGGCCTGTTATTAGGTATTATGCTTGCGCGTCCGATATCTAGTCTAGTAGCTGATATCTGGGGATGGAATGCAATATTTGCTTTATCTGCTACTGTAATCATTGTTTTGGCGTTTGTATTATTGAAAGTACTCCCTACTAGGAAACCAACGGAAAAAACAAATTATACTGCCTTACTTAGTTCAATGTGGCAACTACTACGAACTACTCCAATTTTACGCCGTCGCGCAATTTATCATGCTTGTGTATTTGGGGCTTTCAGCTTATTCTGGACCACTGTTCCATTATTATTGTCTAGTCCTGCTTTTCATTTTTCTCAGACTGCCATAGCATTATATGCACTTGTCGGAATTACAGGTGCAATAGCCGCTCCAATAGGTGGTCGTCTAGCTGATTTTGGCTGGACACGATCCGCCACTGGGATAGCTCTCACTGTTGTTATTATTTCTTTATTACTACCACTTATTATTCAAGGTAGTTCGCCCATCGGAATAGCTGTTTTAGTAATTGCTGCAATTCTGTTGGACATGGGAGTATCTGCAAACCTTGTGCTTAGTCAACGTTTAATTTTCTCATTGGATCCAGAAATTCGTAGTCGACTAAACGGGCTATTTATGGCTATTTTCTTTTTAGGAGGTGCTGTTGGTTCCTCTCTTGGAGGATGGGCATATGCCTTAGGTGGTTGGAGCCTAACATTATGGATAGGAATCGCTTTTCCGATCATAGCCCTTCTTTATTTTTCTACAGAGAAATAGTTTTATAATTGAATTTTAGCAGTCCGCATTCGTTTGAATGCTTATTCATTGGTATATCCCAGTTTTATAGATTAATGGCGGTTATTTTAAAATTTGTATCATTTCTATTTTTGTTTTCAGTTCCCTTAACTTTTGTCGCGCTTTCCATTGTCTTGATGATCGATCATCCATTTTTAACATTCCTTATACAATTATTTAAGAATGAGTATAGCATATAATGGCAGGCCTTATGAAAATGCACTTTTTAAATATTAATTAAACAAAAGCGTTATTTGAAAAAAGGACCCCTTATGGAAAGATAAGAGGTCATCAAAAAATGTTGTATTTGAAACACGCGATGTTTCATAACGACATTATAACGTAAATTTATATATTACGTATAACAAATGTAATGGTTTGTGAAAAGAATAAAAGTGCATAAAATCCGTATTTAAATGAAGAATCCCTAGGCTTAGGGGCTAGGGATTCTTGGTTTGGTATACTTCACACGGTATTATTAAAAGAATAGAACGTACTGAAGATAACATATGAATGTTTCGTAAATGTATCAAAAAAATGAATAAAAACGATATTTTAATTGTTGCAACCCCTTGGAGGGCGCTCCAAGGGGCTAAGATTCGAGAATTTTTAAACTCTTGCTTAATTACATGAGAACTCCCTAAGGAGTATATATGGAATTTTAACACTTAACTAGTTATTTTTACAACTATATATTAAGATTTTCATATAAAAATTAATAAAAAAAGGACCCTTACTACTAAGTAAGAGCCCCATAAACAGAGAAAAAGTCGTATGTGATTCTATATAAGAATCACAATAACATTGTAACAATTTAATATATAGTTGTCTATATATAATGGCGAAGTAGAACTGAAAACATGCTATTTTACTTGAAAGGGGAATGGAGAAATGATTGAACAGGTCGAGATTGAAGGGCAATTATCAATATTTGATATAGATGAAACGAAGATCAAGCTGTATGAAGTTTTGAAAGCTAACAACTATCATCACGAGATTAAGAGTTACTATTTACACAATGATTACATCGGATTAGTTAAGTACTTCTATATACGAACGACAGATAATACTGTTATTGATTTGTGTTTAAGTGAGTTCCCTGAAGTATTTGCGGTATATGAGGGATTCACTGAAGCGCAGATCAAGAAGATATACAGAGGAAAATTACAATAAAAGAGCAGCTAGCAAAGGCTAACTGCTCGGCTGGTTCTCCAAAAGGGGGGAAAGGAGAAAGGTTAGGGACTTCATTAAATGAGTTATGGCCATCGCCTATCTATATTATTGACGAAATATTAAGTTTTATTCTGGCGAACCCAAAAAAAGCACCTTTAAAAAGTGCTCTTTAAGGGAAAAGTGAGATACTGAAAAATAAATTAGGGTTTTTTGCTTCGAGATAATATATGACCATTTCATCATAATGTGACGATGAATCACAAAAGAGCAGCTAGCAAAAGCTAACTGCTCATCTCCAAGGGGGAATGGAGAAAATCTAATGTCATATACATTATTGACGGAATATTGAGTTTTATTCATCTATAAAAGTCGAGATAAAATATCTTTAATTAATCCTGAGGCTCCAATAAGGAGTATCGATAGAAAAATTATTGAGAATATACTTTTTTTAGGCTTTTTAAACTCTAGGTATAAGTTAATGATTGCACCAATTGCAACAACAATAAAGATAACGAGTCTTAATATATCTGGCATGAATAACACTCCTATTAATTACTTAATTGTATTATACAGGAAAGATATTTGAGGTTAATCAATAGTGATACGATTTAAGGAAGATTTAAACAAAGTTAATCCTTTTAATAGAAAGCGAGGGATAACAATGGGACTAGGAAACCGTGGAATGGCATTTGAAATGCTTATCAATCTAGCAAACGAAATGTATCGAAGAGGGCAGGTGGCGCTTATAAACAAGCGCCCGACTCCTGTGAAAGTGTTAAAAAGTAAAGGTGGCCGTGTACTAAATGGATTCTATGAAGCTAAAAGTACAGTAGACTATGACGGTGTGTATAAGGGACGAGCTATAGCGTTTGAAGCTAGATCTACAGAGAAGGACACACGTTTTGATTTAAATAACATTGCGCAGCATCAATTGGATTATCTGGAGAAAGCAGAAAGGAGGGGAGCAATATGCTTCTTCCTTATAGAGTTTAGTAAGGATAAGTCAGTGTTTGGGTACCCCTACTTAGAAAAAACAAATTACAAGAACAAATGTTACGGATTTTTCAAAATATAATAAAAAGATACAAACCCCTTTTCATTTTTTTAATATTATATATTGAAAAATAATAATGAAAGGGTGGTTAAAAAACCTCCAAAACCTCCAAAACCAAATAATAAAGAAGTACAAGTGAATAATTCTGCTAGTGATATAGCTAATTTTCCTAACATAACTCAAAGTGAGACAAGCCTAGCCCATTATAAAGATTTCATTCTCTATGGATTTAATGATTCAAATGATGAATTTACGAGAAATAGTTTCTCTGGATTTGCTTTTTCAAAAGATTTAGGTAAGACCTGGACTGATGGCGGTTCAATACCGACAAATCCCGGGGGAGTCAACAACGGAGATCCTGTAATAGCTGTAGATAAAAAAGGAATATTTTATTATAGTCAGATTGGACAAGAAGTTGTAGGAGGCACTCAACAAGACGTAATTAGTGTATCAACTGGAGTGATTAATCCGAACAAAACGATTACAATGAATCCGCCGCAAGTCGTCGGGAGAGGACAAAACCCTCAAAATGGTAACTTCTCTCAAGATAAAGAGTGGATTACTGTAGGAACTGATAGAATTAGACCAGGACAAGAGGCACTGTATATTGTTTGGAAAGATTTCACTACTAATCTAGGACGAATTCGTTTCTCAAAATATACAACCGGTGTTAATTTAAATCCTTTGATTACCGATATAGATATCATTTCTCCTCCAAATGCTAATACATTTGTAGAAGGAGAATACGTGATAGTAGACAAGCAAGGGGTTATTTATGTATTTTATGCAGTAATACCAAACAACAATCTACTATTAAAGCAGGCCAATAGGACAATTCGAATGAGAAAATCAACTTACGGTGGACAAACTTTTCCAGTGAATACGGACGTAGCAGTTTCTACAACACCTTTCGCTGCAGCAGCGAACAATGTTGTTCCATGTGAACCCGGATTTAACCGTACAGTTATTTTTGTAGATGCTCAAAGGGATATCAGGAATAATGAATTTCCTCAAGCTTCCATTGGACCTGATGGCACTATTTATGCTGTATGGAATGGTGGTACAGTTAATGGGGATATTAATATCTTTTTGGCATTCAGCAGAAATCAAGGGGCAACTTGGTCACAACCAGTGAATATCACGCAGGGTCTGCCAGTTGCATTTGTCCCTTCAGTAGCTGCCAATGTTAAAGGAGCGCATATTCAATATAATCGTTTTAATGATCCAGCGGGAGTTGGTGGAATTGGCAACGGAACATTCGGGATATTTAAGAAAACATTTTCTGTTACTAGAGGTTTAAATCCAGAATCAGTAATAAGTAACCCATCTTCTCCAGTAACTATTACTAGACCACCTCAAGATCCTGGTGTTGGTCCTTGTTATATGGCTGACTATAATCAAGTCATTACAGGTTCTCGAGAATCTCTGCTTCATGCCTGGAGTGATAATCGTAATACGTTGAACGGGCTGAATAATCCAAATGTATTCTTTAGAAAAACCGAGTCAAAGCCATAACCTAGCAAATTCCTCTAATAAACCTCTTTCTAGTAATTGCTCAACCCAATCCCAATTATTTAATGAGCCATCACCAGCATTTTGGAAAAAAACACGCTAAGAGTTTTTAAATCATTTTAATCTTATTTTAAATAGTGTTGCATTAAATATTCTTGGCTTTGTTAAAATTACTTGTTTTTATGTCGAAATGTGCTTAACGTGGTTTTTTCCTTTTTGCGGTCTGTATCCAAAAAAGAAAAGGCACCCAAAGGTGCCTTCCTCCGACTTGAACCACGTTCATTTAGTATAAACTTATCCGTAGGATCCCTTTGTTATACGTGTAAACACATTCTATAAAACAGAATCGTCTATATATACCAGATTGTTAGTTCACAAAATATAAAAGATTTGAGATCAATATTAGAGTGACGCCACATCTTCCATAGTGATTGATATGTTACGTCTTTCAAAAGAATCTGCTTTATAGAACGTGTCCACGATTTATATCTTACTACATGTAATATTTATTTAGTGTAACTTTTACAAATATGTATAATTACATAAAGTTTATGAGAAAAAGAGAGTATACTTTGATATTGTGTAATAAAGACAAGGCCCACCTACGGAAATAGGTGGGCTTTTTTATTGGGTATTACTATCTCAGTGCACAAAAGGGAATTTGTATTTAAATCATAGCATTTTCTTAAAGTTCTTATATTGAGAAATAAAGAAAAGACACCCAAAGGTGCCTTCCTCCGATTTGAACTATCCTGTATTAATGCCGTATCAATTAATAAATTAAATTATAATAATAAATTGTTGTATTTCCATGTACCCTAGCTGATATAATGTATAAGGAAATTATTGGTTATATTCCTTATTCTTTCGATAGTTTTAAGTGGTAAAGGTCAGCGAATAGCAAAAGAAATTTTAAAAGAGCTTATTAATGGTCTTGAGGGGAAAATATTAGTAGGTTTTTTTGATCTGCAGCAGTTACAGGAGTAATTTTTGTCATTTGGCCTTTATTGAAGTAAGCATTCCAGTTACTCAGGCTGATACAAGGTGCAAGAAAATTACTGGATAATTAAAGGTACACATATATTAGGGGGTACATAAGCCATGTTAGAGGTAATTACGGCATTTTTCTTACTAATTCTCCATTCCATTGTTTATCTCTTTTCAAGTGGAGAAAAGAAACAACAAGCAAAAGAAAATCTAAAAGAAGTTATTACGGGTGCTGATGGTAAACTCCTATTAATGACTGTTATGGGAATTATAATTGTGGTAATCTATTTATATTTTTATGGTTTCGGTTTATGAATCTAAACTAAAATCATATCCAAGTATACGAGACAATGGTTCACCTGGGAAGTATGCGTATTATGGTGGCGAATGGGACACAGGTGGTCTTTTTGGAGAAGCTAAATGTGTTTATAATAAACTGATGAATTGAATAATAAAATAATATACATAAAGAAAAGGCGCCCATATAAGGGGGCCTTTTACAATAGTTTTTTAGCAGAAGCAACTGCATCCAATAATGATTAATAGAATAAATAATACAACTAATAAAGCAAATCCTCCAGCGAAACCGCAGCCTTCGCCACAACTACCACTATATCCCATAACAATAGTGCCTCCTTTAGATCCGAGGGGAAAACTAGGGGTCATTTGATGTAATTTAATGGGTTCACATTACCTTATGTATTTAAAAATGAATTGAGCAAGTCTTCTTGAAAATAAAAAAAAGACGCTATAAAGCGCCTCCCATTTGGGTAAATAAGAAGTAAGTTTTCTAAGATAACTGAAAAAATAGAACAGGTGCTTAGATTTTATTACGATTTTTTTCTGAATGAACATGCATTATTACATATTATCATAAATACCTTTATTTTCCATTTGATAAAGTATATTTCCAATATTGATAAAATTTAAATAAATATTTCTACATATTCAAAATATTTACAAAAAATACAAAAGTGGTACATTTAAGGTGTAAGTTATAAAAATATTTAAGGAGGGATTTTTATGTTCAAGAAATTAGTAGTTGGAACATTAGCAACTGGTATTATGCTATCTGGTGCAGGTGGAGCGATGGCTGCAACACCTAATACTGATAGTGCAAAGACAGACAAGGTTACTATGGCAGCAGATAAGAAAAATATTAAATTAACAGGGTACCTATCAAGGAATTCTATACCGAGCACAACTGTACTATATGGAATCACGTGGTACTTGAAAGACGCATGGCAAGAAAGGGATGGTACATGGACAGGTTATTTTGAAGGATGGTATTAATTAATAAAATCTATTTATTATAAAAAGCCTCTTATAAAGGGGCTTTTTTATTTTTGTAAAATCATAAAAAAAAAAGACGCCCAAAGGTGCCGTCCTCCGACTTGAACCACTTTAATAATATAGTTCTAAGTTTAAAAACTATATGGATTTTTCCCGTGGGCTTTGTAAGTAGTTTTACGAAATTATGAGTGTTTTTTATTCTGTATTTCAATCAATTCATCTTTAATCATTTGTATATAATGTTCTTTTTCTGTTAATTCAAATATAAATAATGCTTTTTTCATGTTATTAACAACGTCTTCTTCATTATGTTGTTTAACCTTTAATAAATACTGACTTTTTAAATAGTATAGTTCACCTAATAGATATAAAGTGTTTAGATTAATAGCTAATTTGATGCCCTTATCAAGGTATTTTATTGCCTCTTCATGTTGATATGTGAGGTCTAAACATTTTGCTAAATTATAAACGATTTTTAATTTAATTTCTTTATCTCTAGGAAAATCTAACTTATTAAAGTTAGTTAAACATCTTTTTAATATATTAATAGATTTTTCGTATTCCTTGTTTTCCGCATACAATATAGAAGTTGCCTGCATAATAGCTATTTCTCTTTCTGATAAACAATCAATATTAGTTGCAGTTAGTTTTAATGCATTATTTAAAAGAGTTAAAGCCAATTTTGTTGCGTTATTCACACGATATATAGCAATTGCTTCATACCATAGTAGAAATTGTTTATCTTCTATTGATTGGAAATTATTTTCGTTTTTCTCTTTTTTTACTATTTCATGAAGTTCTTCAAATTGTTTTTGCTTTGTACAATCGATCATTACATATTTTACATTTTGTACGTATTTTAATTTCTTGTTTTGAGTTAGTGCAAATATATTATTTGGATCAACACCAAGTCTTTCTGATAATTGATATAACAATATGCTAGATGGATAAATTACACCCTTTTCGATTTTGCTAATTTGACTTTGTGAACATATTCCATGACATAATTCGGATTGTGATATATTTTTTTTAATTCTAAGTTCTTTAATGGTAATCCCCAAATCGTTAAATTTCATTTTCGACACCTACTATTTAGCACTTTATTAGTATAATAATATTTCCTAATCTTAATGTGAAGTAAAATTAATATATTTTCAATTATTGTTTGTTGTAAAGGTCTTACCGTGTTATAAGATGGTGAGGCTTTTTTATGTACAAAAAAAGACACCCAAAGGTGCCTTCCTCCGACTTGAACCACTTTAATTTTAATAATATGTATTGGACTCCCATCCAAATATTATTTTACCATGTTTTCATATAAATGAAAGCGGATTCTTTAACTTACTTAATTACTTTGTCCATAACTTCTTTATATTTGTTAAATTGGGCATCTTCCATATCACCATTCATTTGTATAAGGAAGTTACCTTTTGCGTAAGTATGAGAGAATAGCATTTGATTACCATTACCTAAATCGTCATAGTATTTCTTAGCTTTTTCAAGATCTTCTTTGTTTTTAAACTCAAATATTCTACCACCACTATCTTCACCTAATGCTGGAACAAGAATGCGTTTTGCTTCTTTTCTAGTATTTCCAAATTCTTTTTCTGGTAGGTCACTAGGATTGTCAGCTTCTAATCCTGCAGCTTTAAATTCTTCAATTACCTTACCAACCGTGACATTACTTGTCATTGATTTAACGCTGTCACAAGCGGATAAACCAAATAATAATAGAGCTCCAATAAGTAATACTGCTAATCTTTTAAACATAGTTGTTCATTCCTCCTAATGTAAATAAATCCATAAATATAATAACAAATTATTTATCTTTATATTGTTATATATTGTCGAACGGAAATAAAAAAGAGAGCTGGAGCCTTCAAGGAGGTATGGAAACAATTATGAGCTTCAAGGGTCATCTTGGAATTCAATACCACAATCCATTTGTGGGAAGTGTATTTGAGAACCTTTTATTTTTGGATTATAAGAGTGCTCTCGCATTTACGACAAGCAATCTTCTCTTCCTCAAAAATGAATAAATTCTCAGCATCACATTCTGGGCATATCACTGCAAATGGTGTTTTTATATTTTTATAGCATAGGAAAGAAATGACTGCAAGGACTAGAGCAGGTATAACAAGCAACATAATTAAGAATAGGCCTGCAAAAACGCCTGTAATTATGGAAAGTGGTTTCATTAGTTTTCTACCCACGGAGTTTACTTGATTATCCTTCTTACGAAAAGCAGTAACAATGTAAGTTTTGGTTTCTCTTACCTGCTCAAATGCTCTTACCGTATTGTAATCTTGTTCATTCATAGTGGGATAGGAAGTGTTTTGCCCTTGAAACCCTCGTTGTATATAATAGTTGTTTGACTCAGCTATTCGTGGTGTATACGAGATTCCAGTTCCAGGTATATAAGTTGTTGTTCTTGATTCAGGTGGAATGGCGCTGCCTCCCGTACCTGTGTATGTAAAGTTAATTTTCATACCTGGGGAAACTTGGATAATTCTACGAAACTTATAACCCATAATATTGTATCCTCTCCATCTAATTAATATAATTATTTACTAATTATAACAAATTTTTAACTTAACATTAATATATTAAGTTAAAACAAATTAATAAAAAAAGAGTAATATTGAAGTTTACTAATTTAAGGCGTTTTAGGAGTCCTTTTTTATAAAGAAAAGACACCCAAAGGTGCCTTCTTACGATTTGAACCAACGTAATATGGTATTAGATGCCAATCCAAATATTATTTTACCACGCTAATTAATATTGGCCATTGAGAAAAAAGGCACTCTTTCGAGTACCTTTTTATCTATTCTACTTTTAACTTAATTTCTTTACCTGTCATACCGCCACTAGCTTTTAAGAAAAGTCCTTCAGCATCTTTTGGTATATCAAATACAATTTTCCCTGTCTGTGTTAGACCAGGATTTAATTGTTTTAAGAAGAAGTCAGTTTTTCCACCGTTAGCTAAGTCAAAAGATGTTTGACCTTGTACTGAAGATGTGAATTCACGACCTTTGTTATCTACCAATTTAAAGCTGTTAGTATCGACAGTGATAGCGTCTTTTTGATTATTAGTAAGTGTAACTTCTAAAATCTTAAAGATACCTTGTGCTTGTTCTTTTGAGTATTCATTACCCACAGAATCTACTGTTTCCATAGACCCTACAGAGATTTTCACATCAGAAGATACACCTTCTTTTGATACCGCTTTAGTGTCTGTTGAAGTTTTTTCTGTTGAATCTCCACCACCAGCAACCATAGCAATTATTCCGATTACAAATAAAGCTATAATGCCTAGGCATCCAAACTTAAATATTTTTCCCACGTTTGTTCCTCCAATTATGTAAAATGTTAGATTGCAACGTAATAATAACATATTAAATATCTTTATATTGTCATATTATGTCGAAAGGAAATAAAAAGATAGTTTAGAAGTTTTAGACTATATCCCTGTCCTATAATTTATTTTTCCCACGTATCTCTTATTCATAAAGAAAAGACACCCATATAAGAGTGCCTTTTCCGATAATTTTTTAGCAGAAGCAAGAAGCTCCAACAATGATTAATAAAATAAATAAAACAACTAACACTGGAGGATGTAGCAAGAAGTTTTGATTATAGCGCAATAAGTACAGCGGAAAGATTTTTGAAGAGTAATAGTGTTATGACGTACTCAGTAGAGTTATACGATAAAGACGAGAAGTGGAGGCTTCGTTGGTTTGAGGCGAAGTCCGAGGGCGCAGCTATAGAAATGGCTAAAAAGAAATACGGAAAGATACAAATCATTACTACTTATATTTCGGATAGAACCTTAGAGGAAATCATGAATTTGGATTAGGAGGCATAGCGCCATGATGATAAATAGATGGAATCCACAAAGGGCAGCGACTACACCTATAGGGAGAGCTACGAAGAAAAGAAGCTAGGAGGCAGCATGGACAGGAAACAAATCTACATCGATGTATTACTACAAAAGGGAATTTATAAAGAAGAAAAGACAGGGCGACAACTTTACGAGATGACTGAACAAGAGTTGTGGAATCTAATAAAAGGAGTGTATCAGTAGTGATGGAAATGGAGAACGGTGTGTACGAGATCACGAAGTTAATGAGCGAAGCAAAGGGAAGAAAGTAATGAAAAAAGAAACTGCAGTGCAGGTGCAAAGTGAACTCCAAGTAGTAGAGAGTGAAATTCGTAAGATGGAATATCACTTAGTGGAATTGGATAACGAGAAGTGGAAGACGAAGCTTTCCTTGGAAGTGTTGAAGAAATAGAAAGAGAAATTGAAAAATTACTTATAAGGAGCGGGACAGAATGAAATTAAGAATGAAGATTAAACGATTGAAAGGTGTGGATTTACCAAAGTATGCACGGGAGTTTGATGCTGGTTTTGATCTAGTTGTACCAGAGGTCACGATTATTTGGCCTGGCGAAACAAAGGTTGTACCAACGGGATTGGCGTTCAAAATTCCGCCAGGATATGAATTGCAGGTGCGCCCGCGTAGCGGTATGACGCGTGATACAAAGTTAAGGGCCGCTTTTGGAACGGTGGATAGTGGCTACCGCGGAGAAGTTGGAGTGTTGGTTAATCACACTGAAAAACCAATAAGTTTAAATATGCAAGCCCATGTGATTGAACGAGGAACAAGGATTGCTCAAGGCGTTATAGCGGCAGTGATAACAGCTAATTTTTATGAAGTGGACGAGCTATCAGAATCGGAAAGAGGAAATCTTGGGTTTGAATCGACCGGAATAAAGTAAGACCAAATTTGAATTTTGTTATGAAATGGGATTACAAGCATCGATAATTGTAGGGGAAATAGAGCATTATCACTGAAATAAAAAAGCCCTGCACACAGGGCATCTAAAAAGATACCTTAGTAATAACGACGATTAGGGGACGTATTAGCTAAGGTATCTGGATGGTTACATACTAAGTATGCAATCAAGAGCACTGTTGAATGTATTGGGTTATTCAACAAGTTAAGAATAAAATGAAATTCCTGTTAATTCAGCCGGTAAATTTGTCCAAAAAGGGTGCTTTTATAAAAATAAATAGTGAATCAATTTTAACAAAATAGTTATTTGGATTGATTGTAAATAAAGAGCACTACCCATTAGTACTCTTTGAATGAAACGTAATCTATATTTTGTTTTGAGCTACAATCTTAATATTCTCCGGAGGTATAATGCTTTGGATGTCTTCTTTTAAATCTTCAAGAATCATTTCCTCAAGATGCTCTAAAGGGACTTCAAAGTTTATACATTCTACCGTTTTTATGTTTAATAATGAGTAATTTTCATTCTTTTTAAAAACTAGATATTGAGTATTATCTGTTTTTACTATACATCCTAACTGAATACCTAGTTTACGGTTGTCTTCAAAATTCATAAATGTTTCTCCTTTAATATGTATTTCTGACTAAATAGTTTACTACGTAAATACATTTGTTCATAGTTAATAACCTTACATTGTCATTGCAAGTTTGCAAGGTTCCTGAATATTTTTTGGAGGTAGTGATAAAGAGAGTATAAAAATTTTAATTGAAAATTTAATAATATCCTTATTTAAAATGAAGAAGCCCTAGAGTTAGGGCTCTAGGGCTTCTTGTTTTGGTATTCTCACATGGTTCTACAAAAAGAAAAGAACGTACTAAAGATAACATATGAATGTTTCATAAATGTATCAAAAAAGTGAACAAAATTGCTATTGCAGAAGTAGCAGAAATGAAGTTTCTAATAGTTAAGTACGTAAAAGGTGTTATTTTCAGTGGATAAAATGCGCATGGGGCACCTAATCATTATTTTACCAGAGGAAAAGAATATGTTATGAACTTGGTTGAATGAAAAAATGAAAATTTTACTTTAAGCGAAGTTAATGAAATATATTTTGTGGGTTTTATCAATGATTGTTATCTCGATGGACACTTTAAATTTATAAAAGTCCTAGAAGCAAAACACAACCATGAGGAATAGCAAGCTATAAAAGTGAACAAAATTGTTAATTTAAATAAAAAAAGAGCCCCGCGATAAGGGCTGCAGGGCTTCATTAGGTAGAGTTATGTCGTACTCACAAGGGATTTTAACATGAATGTTGTGGTAAACATACTGGTAAATGTATCTAATTTATTTAGAGCTGTTATTTTAAACAAAAACGCTATTTAAATAAAAAAAAGAGCTTGCAAGGAAACAAGCTCTAACGTAATTGAGATGTCTATATATTACCATTCATTTCATTATAATTCCATAAGTTGTGGTTGAGAAATAAAGTATAAGCAATTTAATAAAAATTTCATTTTGTAGAAATAAAAACCCTAGTTTCCTAGGGTAATGGTATAACAGCTCAATATATTCTACTCTTTTATATGGTAACGTAATATTAAGTTAAAAACATCAGGGAAATGTAACCAATTTCAGAAAATAAGAGCAGCTAGCAAAAGCTAACTGCTCATCTCCAAGGGGGAATGGAGAAAATCTAATGTCATATACATTATTGACGAAATATTGAGTTTTATTCAGGGGGTTTATTAATTATGTAGGTTACATGAGAAGCCCTATTAACATCCAAGCTATCCAGATTAGAATTAAAGTTTCGAATGTAATCCAAAATTTTTTCTTTTCTGGTTTTTGAAATTCTTTAATTACAGAAAATACGGTACTTATTCCTACAAGAGTGAAAAGAACAATTCGGATCGTATCATTCATTTGCATCACCACCTAAGATTTGAACAGTTTAATTATATATTAATTACCTTTTTCGGGAAATAAATGAAATAATCATTTTAATAGAAAGCGACGAATAACAATGGGACAAGGTAACCGTGGAATGGCATTTGAAATGCTTATCAATCTAGCGAACGAAAATGTATCAAAGAGGGGGGAGTGGCGCTTATAAACAAGCTCCAGACTCCTGTGAAGGTATTAAAAAGTAAAAGTGGCCGTGTACTAAATGGATTCTATGAAGCTAAAAGTATAGTAGACTATGATTGCGTGTATAAGGGACAAGCTATTGCGTTTGAAGCTAAATCTACAGAGAAGGATACACGTTTTGATTTAAAGAAAATTGCACAGCATCAATTGGATTATCTGGAGAAAGCTGAAAAGATGGGAGCAATATGTTTCTTTCTTATAGAGTTTAGTAAGGATAAATCAGTATTCGTAGTACCACTATCAGTCATTCAATCTTATGTAAGGATGTCTCATCAACCGAAGGACAAGAAGTCTATACCAGGAGAAGACTTTGATATTTATGGGTAGTTAGTAGAGCAGACAGAACGAGCTCCAGTTATGTTTGATGGAATGATTCAGATTGATCAGGATCATATGAGAGTGACAAATAACATTGAAGCAGCAAAAGAATAGATGGCAAATAAGACACGTAAATTATTAAAGGCTTAATGGATAATAGAAACATGCAGAGTGGATGGTGTGGGCTACTCGCTATGCATGTTTCCCTTATTCAACAATAAGATAGTGAAATTTCACGTACCTTATGTGATGTTAAAAGACAAATTCAGAAATAGGGGATTCCTTCATGGAGAGACAATTAACTTTATTACCGGCTATCGATGATAAGAGAGTACAAAAGGAAGTAGTAAGTGTATTAAAGGAATACATAGCACTCAAGATGCGATTCAGTAATGACGTGGAGCAGGAAGGAATCAGTTTATTCCCTGAGTTACCAAAGAAATACTAAATGCATAAGTGAGAAAGCATCCATAATAGGTGCTTTTTTCTTTTTTATATAGAAATTACATGATAACTGTATTTAAAGAGTGTTCTAGGTATAAAGATAATCGATATATATGAGATGTTGAGAATTAATTAGTATAATGAGATAATAGTGATAGATAGATTTTATGATGTATGTGATCAATCTATTTAATATTGAATTTTAAATAGATGATCTTCGAGTGGAGGAGAAATTAGTTTGTTCGAGCAAAGAAAGAAAAGAATGTTTGTAATCATTTTACTAGGGATAGCCCTCACTGTAGATTTAACGGCTAAACAGCTAGGTTATTACACCGTTGCAGGTGTAAGTGTTCTTTTTGGTATCGCTGTTTCTTTAGCGTGGATTGTTGAAATTATTAGAGATAAGAATAAAGCAGAGGAAACAGGATGATAATTAACATCCAACACGGGTGCTTTTTTCTTTATTGTATAGAAATTACACATTAACCATTTAGCATATAAAGAAATATCGAGCATAGAATGATATTGACACCACGATATTAGAATTATTGCTGCGTTTTAGTGTTACCCCTATGTTCACGAAAGGGCACCTGGATAAGGTGCCTTTTTGATGAACCATTTTAATAAAGAAATCATATAGTATAGTGTAGGACAAGCTAACTGCTTATATCCTATTCAATGCTCATCGAGAAGTCCATTCACATATTTCAGCATCTACTGACGTGGATGCTCTTTTTTATTGAGCAAAACAGACATTAAATTAGGAGGGGAGTGATGGGTATAACATTAGAAGAGTTAGAAAAGTGTTTTAATGAAGCTTTAATTGAAGAAGCAGAGTATGTAGCTGTTCTAATTGAAATGGATGGAATTCCTAGCGATGAAGTAATTATTAACGACAAACATAACATTGATTCTAAACTAGCATATTATATGAAACCGTACAATGAAGATTTAGAACATAGATACACTCCAGGAATTCGTATTGTAGGTTTTGCGTATGGTTATTCGTTCTCAGAAATCCTACGTCAATTAGGATTGTTAGTAAATTAGTGATTAAACCCAATAGTAATTATTGTAGGCGCTGCCGTGATCTGGGTGGCGTCTTGTTTGTTGTTAAGGAAAGATAAAGGGATAAATAAAAAAGAGGACAAAAGCCCTCTTTTTAATAAATACCTAAGGCTTACGCACAAATCGGAATCCCTAATGCTATTAAAGTCAATGCTACTTGAAGAGAAAGCTCTAATCTAGCAATTTCGATTCCAGCAACTGAGACCACTAAAAAAGGTTGTCCATTAACGAACAAAACACAACTGTCCATGCTTACGCCTCCTTTCTAGCAATCTAATACAGTATATGAATAAAACAATAAAATGTAATAGTTTGATTAATTAATTTGATATAATTGATAGATTTGTCCTGTTTAACTATCTAAAAGTTGATACTTCTAGACAACATTTAAAAGTGATGTGAAATTAATCGAAAACATATCTTGAAACTATCTAAAAATTAGTTTGAAATGAAATGTATAAAACACTTATAACTTTTAGACAGTATCAAGTGGATGATTTAATAAAATGATTTAAAGGAATTATCGTGAGGTGTAGGAATATGTCTGGAGAGCCAATCTGCTGCTTTTTTATTTTTAATAGAAAAAAGGAATCCCGAAAGATCCCTTTTTCTAATTCTGATATATCGTAATCGCATATAAGTAAAAACATTAAGTGTTATATAAAAATAAAATAATATAAACAATAAATATTTTAGGATATACAATAAGGAGGAGTTATAACGATTGTCTTCTTAAAATATTGAAAATAGACGATTACACTTGTGACGCATATCAGTACAACATGTTATTTATTGCGCCATGAGTATAGGCACGTTATAATAGTCTCTAATTACATATAAAGAGATGCAGAAAATGAATAAAACAGAATTAATAAAAGTAATAGCGGATAAAGCAGAACTTATACAAAAGGATGCTGCTACAGCGACACAAGCTGTATTAGACGTAATAACAAATACTCTTTCAAATGAAGAGAAAGTACAGATTCTTGAATTTGGTACATTTGAGGTACGTGAAAGATCTGCACGAACAGGGCGGAACCCGCAAACAGGTGAAAAAATGTAAATTGCTGCTTCTAAGGCGCCTGCATTTAAAGCTGGAAATGAATTAAAAGAGGTAGTGAAATAATTATACATAGTGAAAAAGGATCTGATATTCATATCGGATCCTTTTTATTTGTAACATGGCAAGGTCCCTCTTAAAGATGAAAATTTGTATATCTTATTTACGTAATTTATGATATGGTTTCATATGTTAATAAATTACAACAATTTTAAAAAGAAGTATACATTATGATAGATGCTACTTCTTTATAGGAAAAGTCTCAAGGTTAAAAAACGATTTTCGTAGATGAAATGATTGCGAAACAAAAAAGAAAGAGTTGGAAGAAAAGAAACAACAATCACGAAACAAAGGGGTAAATTACAATGAAACGTAAGTTATTAGCAGTTGCACTGCCAGTAATGTTGATGAGTGGTGTAGGTTGTGCAAGTAAGGACGTAGCGGAAGAGAAAAAAGAGGATAGTGTAAAAGTAGCAGACTATAAGGAAACAGAGAAGGAGAAAGATAAAGATAAAAGAACAAATAATGACTCTTCAGCAAGTGATAGCGAGTCTGGAACAACAAATAAGGACCCAATAGCTACTGTAATTAAAGACGTAGATAAAATACACGAAGAAAAAGACAAGTTAGAGAAACAAAAAGAAGCGGAAACAAAGAAGGAAGAAACAAGTAAAAAGGAAGTTCAGGTAGAGAAGAAAGAAGAAGTAAATAAAGAGAAAGACAAGGTGTCTGACGCTACGAAACCTAATAGTATGAAAGAGTATCAAGAAAAAGTAGAAATACAGGCTAATAAATTCATAGCTGCGGTAAAAGCTACGAAACCAATAGTTGAAAAAGATAAAACTCTACGAACAAATAAAGACGAATTAAAAGCACAGTTTAATATAGTGAAAGGAGAGGCAGAGAAGTTAGTAGGCCTTAAACCACCTGAAAAGTACAGTTATTTTAAAATTGAATTTATAGATGCTAATAAGACATTCCTACGGGCATTAGGCGACTTGTTTACAGCTCTAGATGAAGGAGATGTAGAAAAGGGTGATACGGCTTTAAATGGTGTATTATATGGTTTCGAGCAATTTGGTATGACAATAAATGGCATAAGAGACATAGAAGAATAAAGTAAGTCTTAGATTGAATAATAAAATTATGAGAAGTGAAAACAAAAAACCTTGATACAGCTGGTATCAAGGTTTTTTCCTCTTAGTAAGGAGACATATATTGATCGCGTTTCCATTGGTATACTTGCGTGCGGAAGCTATCTCACTCAATTTCTTTTGCTTCGATGAATTGCTCAAATAAATGGTCTCCTAGTGCACCGCATATGACTTCATTCGATTGTAATGTAGCGAATGTTTGCGCTAATGTTGCTGGTAAGTCAATGATACCCGTTTCTTCACGCTCTTCTTATGTCATTACATAGATGCTGCGGTCTACTGTAGCTGGGTCAACACTACGTACTTCTATACTTGTTTTGTTTTCTTTGTTAGTGCAAACTTCAAAAAAGCTGCAAGTAGTAGGAGGAGCGGTATTGCCTGAATAAAGAGAAATCCACTACAAAAATCAAATTCAGTACTATATGGAGAGTCTGTTGCCATCACACCTATAAAAAAAGCCACTGGAATTGTGCATAGATTTACCCCTAAACTGCCCATTATGAATATTAGATTTTTATCCTTAGTTTTTGGTGAATCAGAATTGAAGAATGAGAATACTGCCATGCCGATTATAAAAAGCAGTATTACATAAAGCTGATTAAGATATCCCATAATATTCCTCCGTTATCCTAATTGTACCATTAGTAAGGACGTTTTTGTACAAATTTGGATGAATAAGATATTCATGTAAAGTTAACATAACGTCTCATTATCAGTAGCAAGGAACAGTGGAAACCGTAATCTCACCAAGGAACCTTCTTTTTTGTTCTACGGATCTATGCTTTTTTATACACTCCTATCTTTGCGCAGTTTTAGGGTTCTTGTTTGTTTTTAGATCAACCAAAAAACTGCATTAAATCTTGTTTGATCCTAGGGGTCACTATATATGAACACTACGTATTTGACTTTCTCAATGACCAATATTACTTAACTTGGTAAAATAATATTCAGATGGGAATCCAATGTTATTAAAATTAAAGTGGTTATCAAGTCGGAGGAAGGCACTTTAGGGTGTCTTTTCTTTTTAAAATATATAAGCGCACCATCCCTTTCCTAATAGAGGTCCCCTCATGCCTCCTTACAGGGAGAATGTGATAAGGCATTTTTTATTTACCCAATTACCGAGCTCTCACATGTTTTAAATAGTTACAATACTTGTATTGCTTCAATAACATATGATCATTCTTAAGAATGTCATTGAAATGTATCAATAGATTCTAGTGCAGCAGAATAAATTGTGCTATGATGTGAGCAAATATAAAGCTATCTAACGGAGGGATTCACATGCCGCATGTTGTGTTTCGTGGAATTACTACTGAACAATTAAAACACATAAGCAAGCCATTAGTAGAAGAGCTCGCAGAGATTTGTGAGTGTGGTACGGATAATTTTACGTTGGAACTACCAAGTTCTACGTTTGTATTTAATGGAGAAGAAATAGAAGCGTTTCCTCTTATTGAAGTGAAATGGTTCGAGCGTGGACAGGAAATTCGTGATCGATTTGCCAAGGCCATTACTACATATGTAATGGATTTTGGACTTCCAGAAGTAGAGGTTGTATTTACGGTTTTCACAGAATCAGCGTATTATATTAACGGGAAGCATTGTGCAAGTTAGAGCCATTTGAAAGATTTTTGTAACATTTATAAGGGGTAGAACCACATCGCTATCAAGCTAACTAGACAAAATACCCCCTAAAAAGAAAATGGCGTTATCCTTTCTGAGAAATTATAGGAAAGGATAACGCCTTTATATCAATATGACGGTATCCTATATGAAAAATTAACATCGTTCCAAATGTATATATTGTGTTCATAAGCATCTAAAAGGCAAGGAGTTGAATCATGAGGATCTTACTATCTAATGTAAGCAAAATAGGAAAATGGTTTGGAAAAATAGAAGGTGAATGGGAAATACAAATAGACCACAATGGAAGGCAGAAAGTATTAAAAGAAAAGTAGCTAAAAATAGGGGGCGCATTTCATGTATAACTTACAAGAAGATATGTATGAACAATTGAAAGATAAAAAAGGAGAAGTTACTGTATTTTTAAAGAATGGCATTCCAGTACGTGGAAAGATTCTTGCAACAGATAAATTTACCGTCCTAATGATGGTTCATGGTAAACAACAACTAATCTATAAACAAGCAATCTCTACACTTGCTATTTAATGGGTACCGCCAGCATTTCGGAAAAACCCCACGTTAAGCAAATTTCAACACAAAATAGCCGACTTTAACCCCTTTAAGACTAAATCGGCTGTTTTATATTCAAAACTTAGTTGTTTGTAATATCAAAAGAAAATGTTTCTTTTAGTCCCTTTTTCCCGTCAGAAGTGATTTTTATTGCTCTTGTTTTAGGTAAACGTTGAACCCAATTTAGTTCTAATAGTCTTTCTAGAAGGGCATTTCCTAATGCTCCCGCAAGGTGGTGACGTCTTTCACTCCAATCTAAACATTTGTGTGTAAATGAACGACGCTTTTTCTTAACCCTTTCAAGATCAATTTGAAAATTTGTAAAGAATGACTCCCCTTTTTCAGTAACAGTAAAACCGTCCTTTTCTTCATAAATAACACCTATTTTAATTAAAGAATCTGTTAATTGTACTCCTAAATTTCCCGCAAGATGATCATAACATGTTCTTGCAAAACGCATCGCTTTATCTTCCGAAGCCTGTTTTAATGATTTAATTTCAATGGGTGGAGCTATTGATAAAAATGACTCCATAACTTGAGCAACTTCCGGATTTCGAATTCCATAATATCGATGTCTCCCCTGTTTTTCAACTATAACTACATTCGCATCGACCATTTTTGTCAAATGGAAACTAGCCGTCTGTGGTTTGATTCCTGCCATATATGCTAATTCGCTTGCAGGGTGGAATCTACCATCTAATAAGACTGTTAATATTGTTGCACGAGAAGCTTCACTCACAAGAGTAGCAATCATTGCTACATTTGGATTTGCGTTCATTTTAATTTCCCCCTAATGTAATCCATATTTCGATGATAATCGAAATGTTTATATTCTACAATAAATAGGGAAGAACATATGAATAGGAGGAGAAATAAAGATGAAAAAAATGACTCAGGTTTCAAACACAGAGACTATTAAACCTAAAATTCTATACTACGGAACTCCTGTAATTTTACTAAATTCACTAAATGAAGATGGAACAGTAAACATCAGCCCTATGTCATCATCATGGGCATTAGGAGATTGTATTATATTAGGAATTGGACTTGGTGGGAAAGCTATTGAAAATTTAGAACGACATCCTGAATGTGTAATCAATGTTCCGAGTCCTTCATTATGGGAGAATGTTGAACAATTAGCCCCCTATACAGGGAAAAATCCTGTTCCAGATTATAAGAAAAAGAATGGGTTTACATATGAAAAAGAAAAATATGATATTAGTAGATTAACACCTACTGAGTCTAAATCGGTAAAACCTACTCGAATTATGGAGTGTCCAATTCAAATTGAGGCAAGGGTGAAACATATTCGAATTCCTGATTATTCTCCTGATTTTGCAATTGTTGAGACACAGGCTATACATGTACACGCTCATAAGGAAATCATTCTTGAAGAAAATCATATTGACCCAAATAAATGGAGCCCACTTATATATAATTTCCGTCATTATTTTGGTCTTGGTAACCAGTTAGGTAAAACCTTTCGATCCGAAATATAAATAAATATATTATCTTTTAAATGGGACAATCCTTTCTTAATTAAAGTTATATATTGTAGTAAGAAACCGAATTCCACCTGTTAAGGAATTCGGCTTCTTTATTATTTTTAATTTTGCTAAGAAGTGTTATTTCGATTTCCTTATAGCATCCAATACAACACAATTTAAATTAGCGTTAAAATGGCTCAAAAATCCTTAGCGTGGTTTTATTCCGTTTTGCGGTCTGTATCCCTTAATGGAGGAATGAAGAATAAAGATTGCTGTATCGGAATGGAAAGCATTGAAAAAAGAAACAAAGTTAAAGCTATTGCGTTATGCGATGTTAGAAAGTAAGTATAAGTAGGGGGCCCGCCAACATAACGCGAATTTCGTACGTTAAGGAATTATTAGATGTCTGTTATTTGTTTTAATCATTTTAGCCAAGAAGACTCCTTCCTCAAGGAACGCGAAGTGAGTAGGTGGGAGATGAATTGGCTTCGGACAAGGGATGGCAGGGAGCCATCTTAATTGTTCGACATACATAAATTGTTACTTCACTACCTATCGAATGTATGTTAGTTATATAATAGATACATATCGAAATGGAGGTGAAATGAATGATGATCAATAAAGCATATAAATTTCGTATCTATCCAAATAAAGCACAAGCGACTCTAATCAATAAAACGATTGGCTGTTCTCGTTTTGTATTCAATCATTTCTTATCTCTATGGAATAATGCATACAAAGAAACAGGAAAAGGTTTGACATATGGTACATGCTCTGCCAAACTTCCTGCCATGAAGAAAGAGTTTGTTTGGCTAAAAGAAGTGGATAGTATTGCGATTCAGTCGTCTGTTCGCAACCTTGCGGATGCGTATACACGCTTTTTCAAAAAACAAACTAGTGCCCCCCGTTTCAAATCTAAGAAAAACAACGTACAATCTTACACCACAAAACAAACAAATGAAAACATTACCATTGTAGGAAAAAAGATTAAGCTGCCGAAACTAGGTCTTGTTCGATTTGCCAAGAGTCGCGAAGTAAAGGGACGTATTGTAAATGCTACAGTTAGAAGGAACCCTTCCGGCAGATACTTTGTGTCATTGTTAGCTGAAACAGAAGTACAAGAACTTCCGAAAACACAATCTTACATTGGAATGGATGTGGGACTAAAAGATTTCGCCATTTTGTCAGATGGAACAACCTATAAAAATCCGAAGTTTTTTCGGTCATTAGAAGAGAAGTTGGCGAAAGCACAGCGTGTTCTTTCTAGAAGAATGAAAGGATCTTCTCGCTGGAATAAACAACGAGTAAAAGTAGCTAGAATTCATGAATACATGACAAATGCTAGAAAAGATTACTTGGACAAAATCTCGACTGAAATCATCAAAAACCACGATGTTATCGGTATAGAGGATTTGCAAGTATCGAATATGTTAAAGAATCATAAGTTAGCAAAAGCAATTAGTGAAGTATCATGGTCACAATTTCGAGCCATGTTGGAATATAAAGCAAAATGGTACGGAAAACAAGTCATTGTTGTATCGAAAATATTTGCTTCCAGCCAATTATGTTCTTGTTGTGGATATCGAAACAAAGACGTTAAAAATCTCAACCTACGTAAATGGGACTGCCCTTCTTGTCTTACACACCATGATAGGGATATTAACGCAAGTATTAATCTAAAGAATGAAGCGATGAGGCTTCTAACCGCAAGGACTGTGGAGCTAGCCTAATAAATTAGAGTTCGATAGAACTCTTTACTTAGGAATCCCCCTCTTCTAAACGAAGGGAAAGTGGGGGTAGTTCAAACAATCAATTACAATTCTGAAGTTGCAGGTTATTATGCCATTCATAGTAATCAGTCCCTAACACAATTTTATTTAGATTTATCATACTATAATGAATCCCAAGAGATTTTTAACAATGTTCTTAGTGAGTATTCAATTCAGTCAATACTGGTTCCAACATGCGACGAACTTTTTTTAAGTTTGGTATTAGATCATGATTATAAGATTGAAAAACAAGCTTACTTTTTCCAAGATAACAAAGTGGAAATTCCAAAGGAAAAATTATTTAAAGATGGGGAACTCAGAGCTGCGGTTCCTAGCGATGCTCCAAAAATAACTGAGGTATGTCAGGATTTCATTGGAAAAGTGGAGGAACGTATTGAAAATAGGGAAATATTCACCTACACCAAAGGAAGTATTCTGCTTGGAATAGGGATTATAGAAACAAGTAAGTTACTCGACAGATATGGAAATATGAGCATGTTTACAAATGAACAATACAGAAAAAAAGGAATAGGCAGAACTATAATACATCATCTAAAGGAATGGTGTTATGACAATAATCTAAATCCGATTTGCGGTTGTTGGTATTATAACGCTCCCTCGAAACAAACGTTAGAAAGTGCTGGTATGGTCTCTAAAACAAGATTATTAAATATTAGAGTCCTATAGATTTTTAAATGATTGAATTTATAGCAATCTTAAGTTATTCAAGAATTGGGCGCTTTAATGGAATAAGGATCACAAAAATTATTAAACTTTTTTATAAAAGGATGATTCAATTGAATATAGAAAAAGCGTGTTTTGATCAATCTTTTTTCAAAGCACGCCTTTTCTATTTGTTTTTTATCAAGGTTTAGTAAGTTAATTTAATCAAACTTTATTCAAAAGCTACACATAATAACAAAAATCATTACTGCAATTACGAGTACCGAAAAACATAGACTAATATATGCACTATTAATTAACCAATAATTGCAACTATATTAATTTTACATTACATTAAGGGTGGAGAATATTCTTATACTAATAAAGTGCTAAATAGTAGGTGAAAAGATGGAATTTAACGATTTGGGTATTACCATTAAAGAACTTCGAATTAAAAAAAATATATCACAATCCGAATTATGTCATGGAATATGTTCACAAAGTCAAATTAGTAAGATAGAAAAAGGTATGATTTATCCATCTAGCATATTGTTATACCAATTATCAGAAAGACTTGGTATTGATCCAAATAGTATATTTGCACTAACTCAAAACAAAAAATTAAAATATGTAGAAAATGTAAAATATGTAATGAGAGATTGCACTAAGCAAAAACAATATAAAGAACTTTATGAAATAGTAAAACAAGAGAAAAACCAAAATAATTTCCAATCAACAGAAGATAAACAATTTCTACTATGGCATGAAGCAATTGTTATATTTATGGTGAATAAATCAACAAAAATTGCTTTAAATCTTTTAAATCATGCATTAAAACTAACTTTAACCAATATGGATTGTTTATCAGAAAGAGAAATAGAGATTATGCAGACAATGGCTATATTTCATGGGGAAAATAAAGAATATGAAAAAAGTATTAATATATTACGAAGATGTTTAACTAATTTTAATAAGTTAGATTTTCCTAGAGATAAAGAAATTAAATTAAAAATCATTTTTAATTTAGCAAAAATTTTAGGCCATACAAATCAACATGAAGAGGCAATAAAATACAATGATATAGGTATCAAATTAGCTATTAATCTAAATACTTTATACCTATTAGGTGAACTCTACTATGGAAAAGGTTGGAATTTATTAAGATTAAAACAAAATAATGAAGAAGATGTTGCTGATATCATGAAAAAAGCATTATTTATATTTGAACTAACAGAAAAAGAATATCTTATAAAAATCATTAAAGAAAACTATTTTGAAAACCAAAATAAAAAAAAGCACCCATAATTTCTTAAAAACTACTTACAAAGCCTCCGAAAAAATCCCTGTAGTTTTTAAAATCAGAACCATATTATTAAAATTAAAGTGGTTCAAGTCGGAGGAAGGCACCTTAGGGGGTCTTTTCTTTATACATTAAAAGGGTCTCGGTCTCGACAGCATTTCGGAAAAAAACAATGCTAACTAAGAATATGCAAGATTTCATACAATTTTGCGGATAATTCAGTAATAAACAAGAGCCCTAAAACCGCGCCAGGATAAGAATGTATAAAAAATGCATAGAGCCATAGAAAAAGCTAGATTCCTTGTGAGAGTGAGAATCCGGCTTTTTTTACTAACAATAATAATGCGTTACGTTAACTGGATTTGTATATCATATGCATGTGATAATTGTTCAATAATCGGACCAAATTATGGAGGATCTCCCCTAAAATAATTGAATATTAATGTTAAAGTAGATCCAGCTTATGAAGTAATGTATTTAAACTATAGGACAAAATTATTGATTTCCTATATAATTACAACAAACAAAAGATAGGTTATTTAAGGATGGTGGTATGTTGAAAACAAAAGCTAAATATAAAACTTGGATACGAATTTACAAACTAATTATTTATTTAGTTATTTCACTCATTCTTCTCTTGATAACATTATTACCTGTTAATTTATATCTGCGAGTCCTGTCAGGTATTTTTGCGTTGCCTTTTATTTATATAGCATTTATACTTTCTTATTCAGTTTACCAATTTGCAGCATTTGGGGGTAATTATCAGTCAAAAATACATAATTTAATTGTTACCAAGGTGAATTGGGATGGAAAAGGAAAAATACTAGATATAGGAACGGGTAGCGGTTCACTAATTATTAAACTGGCAAAGACCTTTCCTAAGTCCTTCCTAACTGGGATTGATTATTGGGGGGGGAATTGGGAATATTCCAAATCCCAATGCCAACAGAATGCTAAAATAGAAGGAGTCTCTGATAGAATTGATTTTCTAAAAGCAAGTGCTGCAGAACTCCCTTTTACTGATAATGAATTTGATACAATTGTAAGCTGTCTAACATTTCATGAAGTAAAAGATAGAGAAAATAAAACTGAAGTAATTAAAGAGGCATTAAGAGTGTTAAAACCTGGTGGTAAATTTGTTTTCTTAGATTTGTTTATGGATGAAAAAATATTTGGAGATGAAAAAGAACTCTTAAATGTCTTAAAGAAACAGGGTGTATCTGAATTAAATAGCTACAAGCTTACTGAAGAAATGGAATTACCAAAACTTGTATTGAACAAAAAAGTATTAGGAAATGCAATGATTTTAAGTGGAAGGAAGCTGAATGGGGATAATTCAACACATGCACTTCCAATAACGATAATTATGTAAATGAGCTGTCCATATGGGCAGCTTATTATATTTTTTGCTTAGCGTGTTTTTTCCGAAATGCTGGCGGTTCCACTACTAGTATTCTTGCATTTAAATTATTTTTAATATATTATATTTATATGGTTATATAAAGATGGACGTATACAAAAAGATTTTACCAAAATGTAATATAACTTATGCTTGTCTTTTTAATATGTATCTAGTAAAAAGACATTTTTTATCAATACAATTATGTTTTCAATATAAACGGAAGCTTTTAAATGGAAGTTTACTTACTTTCAATGATAGGAGCTAGTTGTTCTAGAACGTAGAGGAACAAGGCACCATACAGAGTAATCTGACGAACCTAAGAAATACTGTATGCAGTTTGTTCATCTCAAGTACAACAAGAGAGCCTTACCTTTCTAGGCAAGACTCCATTAGTGTAGTTGTATAATTTTTACATATCAAATAAGAAACAGAAAACATATAACACAAAGTAGCAGAACCCTACCATTCCGCCTACAGCTAATACCTGTTTAACCCAACTCTTAAATTTTAGATTACTGTAAATCTCTTGTACTCTTTCCATATTTCCTCCTATTAAGAAGAACCCTTAAAGACTCTCACCTTGCTATGGTACCATTAAAGAATGACTAATAGAGGTCTAATTTTTGTCTAAACGTATAAATATGCAATATTGCATACAGAAATCTATTGTTACAAATGTAAACGCTTACTATAATAGGAGTATAAAGATTAATCACATCCTAGTACTAACACAAGAGGAGGAAATTATATGGAAATCGCAATGGCAGTTTTAAAATTTATCGGTGGAGCAATCCCATTAGTTCAAGAACTTCTAAAAGCATTTATGTAAATTCACTATTTAGCAATTATTTATAAAAATTATCATACAAATGATCTGTATATCAAAGATGAATTGATATACAGATTATTTGTGTGAGTAAAGTTCCTTTAACATTATAAATATGCAATATTACATATAAGAATGTGTTGATAGAATTGTAAGCGCTTACTATAATGAGAGTATAAAGATAAATCACATCTTAGCAACAACAAAAGGGGCGGAAATAATATGATAATTTTAAAATTTATAGGTGGAGTAATTCCATTAGTTCAAGAACTTTTAAAAGCATTTATGTAAGTTCATTATTTAGCAATTATTTATAAATAATTATTATACCTTAATACGAAAAAAGGAAGAAGTTGATTTTTGTGAAGACTACAAGAAATACAAAAGGAAAAAAATTACTAGCAAGTTTAATAATCAGCTTTTGCACTATTAACTATTCATCTATTTCATTAGCGGAAACACCTAAAAGTAATTCAGCTAATGCACCGAAACAAGCTATTGGTATTGATACTGGTATAGCAAATTTAAAGTATGATAGTAGAGATATTTTAGCAGTAAATGGTGATAAAGTAGAGAGTTTTGTTCCGAAAGAAAGTATCAATTCAAATGGTAAATTTGTAGTAGTTGAGCGTGAAAAAAAATCACTTACAACGTCACCGGTTGATATTTCCATTATTGATTCTGTAGCTAATCGTACGTATCCAGGAGCAGTACAACTTGCAAATAAAGCTTTTGCCGATAATCAACCTAGTTTATTAGTGGCTAAGAGAAAACCTTTAAATATTAGTATAGACTTACCTGGAATGAGGAAAGAAAATACGATATCTGTGCAAAATCCGACATATGGTAATGTGTCTGGAGCAGTAGATGATTTAGTGTCTACTTGGAATGAGAAGTATGCATCAACACATTCGTTACCTGCAAGAATGCAGTATACAGAGTCCATGGTGTATAGTAAATCACAAATCGCAAGTGCTCTTAATGTCAACGCTAAATATCTTGATAACAGTCTAAACATTGACTTTAATGCCGTTGCAAATGGAGAGAAAAAAGTGATGGTTGCAGCATATAAGCAAATATTTTATACCGTAAGTGCTGAACTACCTAACAATCCATCCGATCTTTTTGATAACAGTGTTACGTTTGATGAGTTGACTCGTAAAGGGGTAAGTAATACGGCTCCGCCTGTTATGGTGTCAAATGTAGCCTATGGTAGAACCGTTTATGTAAAATTAGAAACATCATCTAAAAGTAAAGATGTACAAGCTGCTTTTAAAGCTCTAATTAAGGGTCAAGGCGTTGAAGCGAGTGGACAGTACAAAGATATTTTTGAAGAAAGTACCTTTACCGCTGTCGTATTAGGCGGAGATGCAAAAGAGCATAACAAAGTTGTTACAAAAGATTTTAATGAAATCCGAAATATCATTAAAGATAATGCAGAATTAAGTTCTAAAAATCCAGCATACCCAATTTCATATACAAGCACTTTCTTAAAAGATAACGCAACTGCTGCTGTTCATAACAATACAGATTATATTGAGACGACAACTACAGAATATTCAAGTGCGAAAATGACGCTTGATCATTACGGTGCATATGTTGCTCAATTTGATGTATCTTGGGATGAATTTTCATATGATGCAAATGGGAAAGAAGTATTAACACATAAAACTTGGGAAGGAAACAACCAAGATAAAACGGCTCATTACTCTACAGTAATACCACTTCCACCAAATTCAAAAAATGTAAAAATCGTAGCGAGAGAATGTACAGGTCTTGCATGGGAATGGTGGAGAACAATTATTAATGAACAAAATGTTCCATTAACAAATGAAATAAAAGTTTCAATTGGAGGAACAACTTTATACCCAACTGCTAATATTAGTCATTAGGTAGAAGTGAAGCACCTTGTTTACAGGGTGCTTTTTTACTTGGTCACAAGTATATTGGTTTTTTAAAATATAGCATACTCATCAGATAGCGATGGAGTGTAGACTCATTTAGTAAACTTTGTAACAGAGCCACTAATTTTATTTTTATAGATTTGTAAGACTTTTGTTGTATTCAACTTAGTGTTTTTTGACACTCCCAAGGCTAAAGACACAAGCTGACTAACGTCAGTGTGATTCTTGCTACCAAAGGCGAAGTCTATTTCTAGTATCGCTGACGTGTAAGACTGCGGTGTGCCATCACCACTCCCACAACAGACTATATAGGTTTGTGGGCTACGGTACTGTGACCATACCGTACAAATAGTTGGTTCTCATATGATTTTACGTCTTTTGCATGACCATGAAATGTTTATAATTATTGTTATCTGAATTTTCTGTTTTATTTTTATATAATTTCAAACAGGAGGCGATTTACTATTATATCTAGAATTGTGTAAAAGTGTTAAAAAATGGGATAGGAAGTGGTATTTTGAAAAAGGTGATTTTATCTTCAACATTAGCTGTATCTATGGCTTTAGGTGCATTTGCGACATTAGGAACGTCACGTACATATGCAGCAGAGCAAAAGATTCAATACAACCAAGAATTTCAAACACCATCTTATATTGGGGAAGAGTGGAAAGCACCAGAAGGACTAGATAAAAAAGAGACTGTGTTCGAGTATTTAAAGAGTAAAAAAGACATGTTTAAATTAGCAGGAAATATGGAGAAACATTTTGAAATCGTTAAAGAGGAAAAAGACACAGAAGCAGAAACAACGCATGTGAAGCTTATTGAAAAATATAATGGTGTTCCTGTATATGGATCTGATCAAACAGTAGCACTTGATAAAAATAATAATGTGAAAGCATTTTTTGGACAAGTTATACCGAATTTAGAAAATAAAAATATCCCATCAACTGCAAGCATTTCAGAAGATGATGCTGTAAATATTGCGAAAGCTGGTATTGAGAAAGAGATTGGAAAAGTAGATAACTATGATGGTATGAAGAAAGATTTATACGTTTATGAAAAAGAGGGACAATATTATCTTTCCTATCTTGTAAAAGCCTCTGTTTCAAAACCAGCACCAGGCTACTGGCATTATTTTATTGATGCAACAAATGGCAATGTGATCAATAAATATAATGCGGTCGATCATATTACTGGTTTTGGATATAGTGTTTTAGGAAACAGACAATCATTTGAAATTGTTCAAAATGAAAAAACAGGTGCATTCCATTTATTTGATGGTAAACGTGGAAACGGTGTTTATACGTTTGATTGGAGAGATTTGTTGAAACAATCCTATAATTCAACATCAAAAGGACTGGGATATACAGGTTATGAAATTGAAAGTAAATCCAAGTTCTTTGAAGATAAAGCAGGTGTTGATGCACATGCAAATGCAGAAAAAGTATATGACTATTATAAGAAAACATTTAATCGTAATTCCTATGATAACAAAGGAGCGAAGTTACGTTCTGTTGTTCACGTAGGAGAAAACTGGAATAACGCTAGTTGGAACGGTGTGTATATGGCGTATGGTGATGGTGATGGAAAACTGTTTATTCCATTTTCAGCGAGCTTAGATGTAGTCGCCCATGAGTTAACACATGCTGTAACAGAGCATACAGCAAATTTAGAGTATCAAGATGAGTCTGGTGCATTAAACGAGTCATTTTCGGATATTTTCGGTGCGATGGTAGACCGTGATGATTGGGAGGCGGGGGAAGATATTTATACACCAGATATAGCAGGGGATGCGATGCGATCCTTAAGTCATCCTGCATCTATTCCCAATCCATTAGAACCCACTCAAGGTTATCCAGATCATTATAGAAAATATTATCCTGGACCATATGATAATGGCGGTGTTCATATTAACAGTAGTATCAATAATAAAGCAGCATATTTATTGTCGGAAGGTGGCTGGCATTACGGTGTGGAAGTAAATGGCGTTGGTCGCGAAGCTACAGAAAAAATTTACTATCGTGCTCTTACAAAATATTTAACGGCAAAATCTGATTTTAAAATGATGCGCCAAGCTGCACTTCAAGCCGCAGAAGATTTATATGGTAAAAATTCAAAAGAAGTACAAGCTGTAGCGAAGGCTTATGATGCAGTTGGTATAGAGTAAGACCTGAAAAGGACCTGATATATAACGTCAGGTCTTTTTTCACTGCGTAATCAGGAATGGTTTTCGCTATGCCTTTATAAACATTCATTAAATGAGAATGTAAACTTCATAACTCGATAAATATATTGTTCACGCTTTTCTTCTTCTGTTTAAGATAAGAAGAATACAATATTGCAGCAACAATGTTTCTTCTACGTGCCCTTGTACGCTAAGTGTCTATTAAAAAATTTCAACTTGAGCTACAGTATCTGTTGTAGCATTCGCACATCCTGTCGTTACTTTTAGTGAAATACGATCATCTGCTAGAAATGTCACCGAAATATCATTATTTATCGAATTTTTTTAATGTCTTGAACAATTTCGTCATAAGGAGTATTTTCGACACCTGAATATTTTTTTAGAACTTTTCCATTTTTGTTAATCAGATAAAAACTTGTACCATGTATAACTTGTGTATCATTTTCTGGCTTAGTTACAAGTGATTGGAAGTTTTCTTTAGCAAACTTTTCAATATCTGCTCTTTTATATCCCGTGAGGAAATGAGTCCTATTTCCATCCATTTCATAGACCTTCATAAATTCTGTTATTTTTTCTGGTGTGTCTACTTCAGGATCCACACTAAATGATACAAATTCTACATCTTTAATCCCGTCCGTATTCAACATTTTCTGGAGTTTTGCCATATTGGCTGTCATAGGTGGACAAACTGTTTGGCAACTTGTAAAGAAGAAATCAGCTACCCAAATTTTATCATATAGCTCAGCTGATCCAAATTGCTTCCCATTTTGATCTGTAAATGAGAACTTTTGCACATCCCAATTTAGTGAATTGTTGAGTTCTGCATCTTTGCATGCTCCTAAAGCTATAACTGTGAATATAAGTATAAGTGATCTAATGAAATTCATTTTTTTCATATGTATTTATCTCCTTTCAATTTCTATAGATATTACGGAATGGTTATATGAACTACCCAATACTCGGTAGTATTTACTTTGGTTAATTTTTATTTTTAATAGCCGCCGAATTAATCTTAACAAAACCGAATGAATCCCCTTGTTTCAGGGTATTTATACTACTACTATGCGTACAGCATCCTCTTTGATGTTTATAGTTCACAAGACTGCTTATAATTAAGATTGTTAGGTATGTTATTAGTACATACATTGCTTCTTTATTTTACGGATTATAATAAAAGGTTAAAGATAAAGTAAAACAAGAAGATATTATCTAGTACTTTGTTATACAAGGCGCGATATCTGATAAGAAGTATTATATGTAAGGAAAAATAGATAGTTCATTCAAGGATTTATTGAAAATACTGATAATAAATTCATCTCGGTGTGATCCTTGAATTAATATCCTACATAAGAGTGAGAAAACACCATATATTTGGATAACGTGTTAAAAATAGAGTTAACTATAGTATAAATTAAAGATTAAATTATACATATTGAGAAAATATTTTAGAGATTGAATATTAAGATTTCCCCTATTAAAATTAAATTTGAAATGAAAGGATAATCTGTAAGCATGGCCTTTATGTAGAAAAGAGATAGGACTATTTCTATCTCTTTTTGTTATGCTGGCAGTTTATATATCTTTAATTAATTCTTTAGACACATGTAAAGGAATTTAGATTATACCTGATATATTCCTTTTATTAAGTTAACTAAGTTAATTGATTCTAGAATTTTATAACATTAGGAGGATAGCAAATGAAAAATTATCAACTTACACAGATTTTAAGAGAAAAAAGAAATATAGACAAAAATTATTATGAATTTTTGCATGAAACGGATCTAAGTATGGGAATTTATGAATTGAAAGCAGGATCTTTAGATATGCAACAACCACATACAGAAGATGAAGTATATTATATTATCAATGGCAGAGCACAACTTGAAGTAGAGAGTGAAAATATTTTTGTGGAATCTGGTTCTATTATTTATGTAAAGGCTAACATGAAACATAGATTTCATACTATTGAAGAAGATCTCACGGTACTAGTTTTCTTTGCACCTGCTGAATACTCTTGCGAAAAAGATTTTTAATTACAACGATAATTGCATAATAAGAAAGGTAAAAATAAATGTCTTTTTATCAAGTTTGTTTAAATTAGACAACAACTAATTATAGGCAGGTATGTTATTCCATTAAAGAAAAATAAACTTTTTCAATAAATAATAATCAATAGAAAAAAACATAAATGTTAAAAAAAGTAAATTTATGTTTAAAAAAGGTAAACTTTACGGCGTTTTAATGAATTCTTGTTTGTTTTTCTTAAGTAAAAATATCTAGTTGTATGACTTTTAATTTGGGAATTTTTAGTGTTTTTTTACATAAAAATATATTTACGGGAAAATATTTCTAAATATTTCTAATCTATTGAACAATTAAAAGTTTTAGTATACGATTACAACGTGATATCAAGATATACAGAGAAGAAAAGGAGATTACATATGAAAAATAAAAAAATTGGAATCATCATGAGAAAAGGTTATAGCATTCATGGTGATCATATTGAAACTGCAGGAAGAATATCTGATGAACTTTACTTGTTTACGAGTGTACCAAGTAAAACAATGGATGCGCGCTTTAAAGAAGTAATTGTACTTGAAGAGGCTTCTGAAATAGATGCTGAAAATTATATTTTTACAAAAGGAAAAGATATAGGAATTAGCTTTTTTGTAACTTGGCAAGAAACTGATATTGTCTTAACTGCTAAAATTAATGAACGCTTTGGGAATAAAGCATTATCTGTTGAAGCTGCTACGACATCTCGAGATAAATCAAAGCAGAGAGAATTTATGTTAAAGCATTCTATTGCTAGTCCTAAATTTGCAAAAGTTAATTCTATAGAGGATGCAGAGAAAGAAATAGAAAATATTCCTTTCCCTGTAATCATTAAGCCTACTATGGCTGCTAGTAGCGAATCTGTATATTTAGTTAACAACTTAGAAGAATTGAATAATTCATTAGAAAAAATTATTAATCTTTCTAAAACAAATAAAGGATTCTACTTTAACCAAACGCAACAATGTGTGGCATTAGTAGAAGAATTTCTGACTGGTGAAGAAATTACAGTTGATGGAGTCGTTTTAAATGGAGAATTTTACCTTGGTGGAATTCACAATAAAAATAAAATGATGGGCCCATATTTCGAGGAAGATGAATACACTTTACCGTATGTTGGTGTAGATGAAGACATAGTTGTTAAAATTGCTAAAGAAATATGTGGAAAATTAGCTATTGAAAACAGTTTATTTAATGTAGAACTACGCCGAGATACGCAAGGGAATTTTAAAGTTGTAGAATTTAGTACTAGAATCAGTGGTGGGCATGTTTATCGTAATATACGTGATGTACATGGAATTGATTTAGTAGCCGTTAATATTCTTGGTTTATTAGATTGTAAAGGGGATATTATGGAATTCTTCTTAACTAGATCTACAACACCCAAATCTTGTACTTGTATTAAATTTGTATATAGATCTGGAATTATAAAGAAAAATGAATTGGGAATTGTTGCTGAACAGCCAGAGTATAAGGCTTACTATCCTGTAGCAAAAGTAGGATCTGAAGTATATCATGCTCCAAAAGGATTTGATATAACGGGCTTACTTTCATTAAGAGCACCATATAATGATAAATCTGATGTAGAAAAATTGCGCCAAAGAGCTAGAGTATTAGATAATCAATTAGATATAGAATTAGAAATTCCGGTTCATGCATAAAAACTTAAGTAAATCTGGTTGTTATATTCCTTGTTTTAAATGAGGAATATAACCGCTAGATTTATCGATAAATGATTTAATAGTATCAATTCAAAACCTAGTAATCCTATGTGTATTCTTATAGAAATGGAGTGGAAAATATTATGAATAAAAAAGTATCTATTTTGGGAGCACCTACTTACTTCGGAGCTAGTATAGGAGGGGTTGACCTTGGACCATATGTTGTAAGATATGGCGGTATGTCGAAACAATTAACTGAAATCGGAATTGATTTTGTTGATCTAGGAGACATTTCTCTTCCTTCAACCAATAATAAAAATTATGGAATTGTCAAACAAGAGTTTTCAAATGAAGTAATTGATATATGTAAAAATATTGCTTCGACAGTTGAGAACGAATTAGAAGAAGGGCATTTCCCATTAGTTTTAGGTGGAGATCATAGTATTGCAATTGGTACTGTTACTGGAATTCTTAGAAAAATACCACGATTGGGAGTAATCTGGTTTGATGCTCATGGGGATGCAAATACATTTGAAACATCGATTTCTGGTAATATTCATGGGATGTCTTTAGCAATTCTCTTAGGATACGGTAACGAAAAATTTAAAGATTTTCTAGAGAAAGAAACAAAAATTGATCCAAAGAATATCGTACAAATAGGAATTCGTGATTTAGACCCAGGGGAAGAAGAGTTTCTCAAAAATTTAGGAGTAACAATTTTTACAGCAGAAGATGTGAGAAAACAAGGAATAAAAAGTATTATGGAAAAGGCAATTAAGATTCTCAATAATAATACAGATGCAGTTCATCTAACATTTGATTTAGATGCATTAGATCCTGAATTTGCTCCTGGAGGAGGATTGGCAGTTCCACATGGTTTAAGTTTAGATGATACAAAAGAGGCAATTGATATGCTAAGAAATAATACAAACTTAGTAGCGGCAGAGTTCACGGAAATAAACCCTATATTAGACAAGGATAATATTACTGTCAACACAACAATTGAACTTATCACTGAACTTTTAAGTAAGAAAGTTACTATGTCTAAATAAAACTTTTTCTGGAAATATTTTTAAAAATATAAAAAAACTATAAAAATAAAATTATATACGAGAATTTTAAAAAAAAACGAAAAGGACGAGTCAAATGAATAATAAAATCTATGACGTTATTGGAATTGGATTTGGGCCAGCGAACCTAGCTTTAGCAACTGCTATTGAAGAAGAAAATAATTCAATGGAAAGAATTTTTCTGGAAGAAAAAACGCACTATCAATGGCATCCGGGGATGCTTTTAGATAATACAAATATTCAAATTTCATTTTTGAAAGACCTTGTAACTCTAAAAAATCCTAAAAGTAAATTCTCCTTTTTAAATTATCTACATGAAAATGAAAGACTAAGCGATTTTATTAATCTCTCAGAGTTTTATCCGTCACGACTTGAATACAATGATTATATGTCTTGGGTTGCTTCTCAATTAGAAGAACATGTTTATTATAGTCGAACAGTAATTTCAGTAGACCCTATTGTGTCTGAAGATTCTGTCGAATTATTAGAAGTTATTGTGCAAAATACAAAAACTAATCAATTAGAGAGCTATATTACTAAAAATATTGTTTTGGCTACGGGTGGAACACCAAGAACGCCAATAAATATTGAAATGAATAATAGTAGAGTATTTCATTCAAGTCAATTTAAAAACAAAATTAATAACTTTAATCAAAATGATGCTCATAAGTTTTTAGTTGTAGGATCTGGACAAAGTTCAGCTGAATTATTTTTCCATCTAATCAATAATTATCCGAAATCAGATATTACGGCAACGATGAGACCTTTCTCATATAAAGCTGTAAATGAAAGTAAGCTTGTTAATCGTATATTTGACGCTAATATGATTGACTTTATTTATTCTTTACCAGAAAAAAATCGAGATGCTTTATTAAAACACCACAGTGATACTAATTATGCAGCTGCGGATGGAAGTTTAATAAGCCAAATTAATAAAGCTTTATATAACCAAAAATTTCATGGAGAAGATCGTTTTAGAATAAAGCCATTTTTAGAATTAACGGAGATAAAAACACTGTCTGATAAAGCGGTTGTTTATTACAAAGACATAGTTAAACATACAGAAGTTGTTATTGAAGCTGATGCTGTAATTCTTGCTACTGGGTACGAAAGTAGAAAGAACCATCCTTTATTAAAAAATCTTAACTCATACATTTCAGATAATATTGAAGTTTCCCGAAATTATCGTTTAGAAACAACTGATAAATTTAAACCGGGTATTTATTTGCAAGGTGTAAATGAAAGCACTCATGGACTGAGTGACACTTTATTATCTAATTTATCTATTCGATCAAATGAAATTTTAAAAACTGTACAAGAAAATAATTCATTAACAGAAGAAAAAACTAAAAACGTGGTTTCATAATATAGGGGGTCTAAAGATGCATATTGAAAAGATAAATCCACAGATTTTCACAAATGAATATGATATTATGTGTCAACGATTATTTCCGCATTCTAATAAATTGTATGATTCACCATTTGGTGCAATGTGGGGAATCATAGAACCTGGAGAAATTTCTAAAATTCATGGACATCATGAAGTTGAAACTTTTATTATCTTTAAGGGTGAAGGAATAGTTAAAGTGGGTAAAAAAGAAGAACCTGTTACGCAAGGGGACGCCATCTTCATTCCACCATTTGAAGAACATAGTTTGAAAAATACATCAGATGAAAATTTGATATTCTTCACCATATGGTGGGAAAATGCTTTTAGTAAAAAAAATAGCAAGAAGTTAGATTCAGGTAAAAAGAAATATTTAATAACGGCCACACCACCAACACCTAATGGTGATTTACATGTGGGGCACCTATCTGGTCCATATACAGGAGCTGACATTTTAACTAGATATTTAAAACTTAAAGGAAATGAAGTCTTTTATATGAGTGGGGCAGATGATCATCAAAGCTATGTGCCGTTTAAGGCGGGACAATTAGAAAAATCCCCTAGAGAAACGGCAGATCATTTTGCTAATGAAATTGAAAAAACATTAAGACTAGCAGAAATTAATCCGGATATTTTTGTAAAACCTCATTTTTCAACATTCCATATTGAGTTTGTCAAAGAGTTTTTTGAAAAACTGTGGAATGAAGGTAAATTAGTAGAAAAAGAAGTCGACATTCTATTCTGTAAGCAATGCGATAAGCACCTTTATGAAGCTTATGTGAGAGGTAATTGTCCACATTGTGATGAATTATCAGATGGCAACGCTTGTGAAAAATGTGGTAGACCTAATTTGTGTATAGATTTATTAAACCCAACTTGTAAATGTTGTGGCAGCGAACCAGAGAAATCTAAAATTAAACAACTATTTTTCCCATTAAGTAATTATAAAACACAATTAAAACAGTACTACAAAGAATTAAAAATAGGGCCGCATCTAACGGCATTATGTGAGAGAATGCTAGATGAGGATTTGCCTGATATTCCTATTTCACATGTATCTGATTGGGGAATTCCAGTTCCGGTAGAAGGATATGAAAATCAAACTATATATGTATGGTTTGAAATGGCACCTGGATATTTATCTGCGACAAACGAATTAATTCAGGATAAAAATCTTTCGTATACGTTAAGGGATTTTTGGAATAATCAAGATACGACTATCATTAATTTCTTTGGATATGATAATGGTTATTTCCATTCAGTGCTTTTCCCAGCTATTTGGCTAGCATATAGTGAAGATATAAATCTTCCTAAAACAATGATAACAAATGAATTTTATCAACTAGAGGGTCTTAAGTTTTCAACAAGCAGGGGACATGCTGTATGGGGCAAAGAATTATTAGAAAATGCTTCACATGATGTTGTAAGGTATTATTTATCTTATAGTAGACCGGAAACAGTTGAAACAAACTTCACTATGGAAGAATTTAATCATATTGTAGATAAGAATTTAAACCAAGAATGGGAATCATGGTTACATGATTTAAAATGCAAGTTAGAAGCAGAGTTTCCAAATGGTGCTCCAGAATTAGAGACACTATCAGGTAACTATTTAATGTATTATCAACATGTAAATCGAATTATGAATGAAATTATGAATGCATATGAACCAAATACATTTTCACCGCAAAAGGTAGTTAGATTATTAAACGAATTAGTGAGAATTGCTAAAAAATTCTCGGCAGGAGAAGAATTTTTAACGGTATTAAAGAATAATCAACAAAGAAGAAATACTGCTATTGCACTAGAATTATATACTGCAAAAATTTTAGCAATATTTTCTAGCCCAATCATGCCTACATTTGGTAAAATGCTATGGGGGGATTTGGGATTTAATGTTGACATGCAGTTGGATGAGGAAGTAAGCTTTTTGCCTGCTGGACAGAAAGTGGATCTTCAAGAGAATTATTTTTCAAAAACAAACGACAGTTTTTATCTTCAGAATATTTGATAATATGAGGAGGTAGTACTTACCTCCTCATATTTCCTAATAAAAAATATATAGGGAGCTCAAATTATGAAAGAGAAAATAAAAATTGGAGTAGTAGGCCCTTTTTCAGGTCCTAGGTCTGTATACGGACAAATGTTAATTGAGGGTGTAAATCGTGCGAAGCTAAATTATGCTGATAACATTGAATGGGTTTATCAAGATGATAAAGGAGATCCAAATACCATCAAAGATATTTCTAATAAAATGATTGAATCAGGGGTTGTTGCTGTAATTGGACACTTTAATAGTGCATGTGCTTTAAAAGCAATACCGTTTTATTCCAAGGCGAAAATTCCATTCTTAGTCCCTGCATCAACTAATTTAGAAGTTACGCTTAATAGCGAGGAATTAGTATATAGGTTTTGTTCTAATGATTTGGTACAAGCTGAAACTGTTATTAATTTTTTGAAAACTAAAGATATTCAAACGATTACGGCAGTTTCCGATGAAACATTTTACGGGAAAAGCCTAGCAGATTTACTGTATCAAAGTGCAAATTCTTTATTTAAAGAAGTTACTAGAATTGAAGATTTTAATAGTGAAAATAATAAGCATAGCGATGCAATATTCTTTGCTGGGACACACTTTAACTCCGCAACTTATCTAAGGGAACTAAGGATGAGAGGGTATAAAGGAATTTTTATAGCTTCAGATGATTCTTATGTAGATGAATTTATAGAATTAGCCCAAGATTATTCTAACGATGCTTTTACCATAAAAGCAAAAGAAGATTATGTAGAAACATCATTTCTTGCAGCTTCGTATCTATTAGAATGTATTGAATCTAATGTAGATAACTTAATTAATGAATTAGCAACAGGTAATTCTACAATTAAATTTTCAAGCAATGGAGATCGTTTAGGAGCTTCATGGATAATTGCACAAGTTATTGATAAATCTTTTGTTGAGGTGAATTATCATAAAACATTCAGCTGATGTAGTTATTATTGGCGGCGGCATTATTGGTGCAGCTATACAATATTATTTAACCAAGCAAAATATTACAAATACAATTTTATTAGAGAAAAATTCCTTTAGTAGTGGATCAACAGGCCAATCCGGAGGTTTTATAAGGGTCTATCATAATGATCCTTATCTAACTGAAATAGCAAAAGAAGGAATAAATGATTTTTTTAGTATTAGTGAAGAGGTTAAATTTAAGCAGACTGGAATGTTATATGTTGAAAATGAAACACAACATATAAAAATGGAAAAGCAAATTGGAGAACTTGAAAAATCTGGGCATAAAATTAGTATCCTTTCACCTGAAGTATTAAAGAAAGAATTTAAATTTATAAATTTCCCTAAAAACAGCTGTGTGGCTTACGAGGAACAAGCAGGGTACATTAGCCCATCGTTAGCCACGAATACATGGATTGAAACATCTAGAACTAAAGGTGCATTAGCTTGTGAAGGAATCGAAGTGAAAGAAATTCTAATGGATAATAACTGTGTTGTAGGTGTTAAAACCTCCTATGGGACTATACATTGTAAACATGTTGTTGTTGCAGCTGGAGCCTGGAGTGGAAATATATTAGATACTATAGGCATTAAAATTCCAGTAAGAAGTAAAATTATTCAAATTCATTTCTTTGATGGAATAGGACAAACAGACCATCCAATTTTTATAGATGATAGTACTGGATTATATGGCAGACCTGATAATCTAGGTACTTCTCTAGTAGGATATCCAGTAGATAAGTATGATATTGATCCGGACAAAAAAATGTCAATTGACCCAAATGACTTTGAAGAAATGCTTCAAAATTCAAAAAATAGATTGCCATATCTAAATAAAAAATTATTTATAGGTGGAAGAAGAAGCTTTGATGCATATACATCAGATAATCGAGGAATTATAGAACAATTTCCACAAGCACAAGGCTTAATCGTTGCAACTGGCTGGAGTGGTGGTGGAGTAAAGTTGGCTCCTGGTATTGGTAAGAGAATAGCGAAAATGATTACTGGAGTATAAGGGGAGAAAAGACTATGAACAATCTCGAGAATATTGAAATTTTTGAAGCGACCTATGATGATAGAGAGACTGTTATCAATTTAATTAGAATGTATATGGAATTCTATGAAAAACCTGTGCATGAAAAAAGTTCTTTAGATACATTAGTAAATACGATAATAAAAAATAAAGATTTGGGATTATTCTACGTTTGTACGGTTAATAAAGAGCCAGTAGGATTTGCTACTTTATATACCACTTTCAGTACGTTAAGTATGGGAAGAGCAATGATTTTAAATGATTTATTTGTTATCCCTAATTATAGAAAATTGGGTGTTGGGGATATGTTATTTAATACTTGTAAAAAGTACGTCCAAGACAATAATTATGCATATATGGAATGGGTTACCGCAAAAGATAATATAGTTGCCCAAAATTTCTATAAAAAACAAAAAGCAAATAAGAGTGATTGGATTGTTTACAGTATTTAAATAGCAATCTAATAGTATTTAGGGCGGATATAACAGAATATTTTCAATGTGCAATTTTGTTATGTATTTTCCAAATCCCTTTCTTTAAACAAGTTAAAACAAATTTAAGGTCAAACAACCGATATAAGAAAGAAGGAATGTATAATGCCAATTCAATTTATATTTATAGTACTATTGGCGCTGACTCTTTGTGGGGAAGGTATGTTAACGGTAACTCTAACCTGGACAATTTTGGATAAAGGGGGATCAGTTACTCATTTAGGAATTATATTAACATTAATGAGTTTGTTACCATTCTTTATGCAAAAATATTCGAAAAGTCTTAAGATGTGGTTAACAAAAAGTCCATTGTTAATTTTCTCTGGTGTCCGTTGCATCGGTATTATTCTGATTATAATAAGTCTTTTAAATAGTGAGCATATCAATGTTTTTACTTTATATATTTTTGCAGGTGTTTTTTCTATTATTTTATTTTTATCTACGCAAAGCTTGGAAACTTATATGTCTCAAATGGTATTATCAGGAGAAATTCCAGCAGGAAAGGCTTCAAATATGTTACAAACTGCAATACAAATTGGAGCATTTGGTGGGAACGCAATAGCAGGATTTATGATGAATGTAGGTGGATTTAATAATGTACTTTATGGTTTAGCATTCTCTTTAGGTATTGGGGTATTTTTACCTCTTCTAATGCCTCTATTAAAAAGTAAAGATGTTCAGCAAAATAAAAAACCTGTATCAAATCATATTGAAAAAATAAATCCAATAGATAATTCAAAAATATTATGGATTACAATTACTGGTATTGCTGTTTTAACAATACAACTTGCCTCATTTAATTTTTTAGTACCAATTTTATTTCACGATGTATATCGTTGGGATCCTATGCAGTATGGATTTGTTAGTGCTGCAGCAGGTTTAGGGGCTTTATTAGCTACACTTGTTGGGAAATTTGAAAAATTTATTCCAAGGTCAATTTTTCTATTAATTGCTGTTTTTGATATTACTTTAGGATTAGTACATTCCTGGTATTTAGCAATTGCCGTTTCATTTATGCTTGGTTTTGTTTTTAATCGTTCACGTATCAATCAAAGAACTGTCATGTTTGACTTTATTAAAACAAAAGAAGAAACGGTTATTTGGTCAAGTCGATCTACACTAGCATTCCAGTTTACCAAAGCTGCTTTACCTTTATCATTAGCATTACCTATTCAATGGATTGGGATTATGAATGCAGGCCATCTGTTTGGAGTGATAGGTACGGTTGTTGCCGCTACTATGATGGTAATTTATCTTAACGAACTAAATCATAGAAAGAAAATAGAGGTTTTACAACAAGAAGTTGCTCCGAAATCATTTTAATAGTAGCGTATTAAATGAAAAGAATAGCTAATGAAGTAAATTTTATAACGTCGAAACAACGTATAAATAACTATGTAGAAATGAGTACTGTATTATACAGTGCTCATTTCTTTTAGTTCGTCTTTAATTATAATTAAAATAGTCAATATCATTTCCTAATTCCAATTCAAATAAGCAATTAAATTTCAACTACTCTATTAATAGATTTCTCAAATGAAACAATATCAACATTAATTCCTTATATAGATATGAGAGTATTAGATCCATTTTACTATGCATTTTGTGTAGTAATGTATTTATATTATGTTTTAGAGTGGTGACTTAAACTTAATTTATATCGTCAAAAAACTACACCCAAATTGTTAGGAGTGTAGTTTTTAGTTATGGTGTTTATTATTAGGAAAAGTCGCTTATAACCTTAATTCTCTGTCAAATCATAATTAGTATTTGTTTTGAATATTATAAGATTAGATACTATTTGAGCCACAGAAATATAATTATCAACAAATTCTTCTAATTCTCTCAAATCAGCTATTATGATTTTAGCAATAAAGTCAGTCTTTCCTGTAACTCTATAACAAAATTCAATATTTGTTTCAAGTTGAATACAATCCATAAATTCCTGATATTGTCCTTCTTTAACTTTTATTTCTAATATTGCTTGTAAAGAATTTGTAGTTGTTTCTTTATTGCTATTTTCCGTTCCAATCATGTTAGTGGATTTAGTTTGAATAACGGTATTTTTCATTTGATAAAAAATCCTTTCAAATTAGTTTCAAATAGAAAAAATATAACCTTTTTCCATTGCAGGTGAAATGGTAAGACGAAGTAGGGTTTAGTATTATAAAGGTATTCAGATATAGATATAAGATATTATATGGTAAAAAATTTTAAAAGGAGGAATTTATATTATGAAAAAAGCATCGGATGATCAAAAGTTATTGAGTATCTATTTTCAACAAATTGTAAAAGCAATTATTCTCATGAAATAGTATAACATTCTATCATTCATTAAGAAGTATATTATTGAAAAAATTTAATAGACCTTGGTAATTATAATAGTTTTCCAAACGCTAAAGAGTAATTTTATAAAACTGAAAATATTGAGAAATAAGAAAAGTCAGTCACTTCATATTGGATTTATTACGCGAAATGTTATAATACATATATAAGCATTATTTAAAAAAGCAACTCGAACCCCAATCCGAGTTGCTTTTTTATCGTTTTCCGACAGAAGACTCCTTCCTCAAAAATGTGAAGGTGTGAAACACCAATTTTAGGTGGAAGATGAATGTCGGTTGGCATAGGCCAACATGTTTGCTATCATTTACTTGTACAGATTGCTCTTTGAAAACTGAAGATATGAGGTTGGTTGCAGAAAAACGTTGCAACCGTAAAATCTTCAACGTTCTATCTCCCACACTTGCCGAAGTTGCGAAAACCAAGCTAAAGTAGGGAGTGTGGTGAGTCAACGTACAAGATACTTATGTTTTCACCGTAGGGACTACGGGTAGAGCCTGCTAAGATAACAACCGGTGGATAATCGGTGTTCGCAGGAATCTCCCACTTCAAACAGTCCGTTAGGACGTTAAGTGGTGAGTAGTTCAATATCTGTTTAATTATAAAATAAAAACTAATTGAGCTGTTATTTTATAATATGTGATTGTTTGAAAATTGAATTTTTTATATGCAATATTGCATATAAAAGCCTTTGTTTAACATGTTATAATTTTGTTAGTAAATTATTCATCCATTAATTTACTGCTATTCATATCAACAGATATGAAAACCCTAAATTTATAAATAAAAAGAGAAGAACTATGGTGGGTTCTTCTCTTTTTATTTATAATTATTTATTACTTTTAAAAAGTCTATAGAACCTTAGTCATTTTAAATTTGCTAATAACCATTTTCAAGTATTAGAATATTTAGCAAGTTTGTATTCTAATCAAGTGTTTTTGTACAAGTAGCAGATATAACAATTTAATTAAAATATGACAAGCATAGTGAGTAATTTTTAAGTTGAAGTATGTGAGAATAATGATTATACCTATGGAATAGATTTAGATGGAACAAATACATGATTATTATATATTTGTTCCAAATTTAATAGATTTTTAAAAATGAAGTTTATTTTTAAGGTATTGATTATCGTGATTCTGTAAAATTAGAAAAACCAATATGCCACTTATACGTGCATTTGATTAGCGGTCTTATTTGTTTCCTACTATTCTCCATTTGTTTATGAATATTTGATAAAAGAAACTAAAGAATTAACAAGCCAATCATCGTAGCAGTTTAATTTTTTGCAGAAAAACGGACAAAAATCCTATAGAAATGAGAAGAAAACAATCTTGTTATCCTAAGGCATTGTGTAAATTTTAATTTGTCCCACATTTTTGTATTTTAATTTTAATAATATATTATTAATTGTTTATATTCATATCTGGTATTTAAGACTTAGGGATTTGCTAACTTATTAAGGCTATATCTGATTAAAGATTAGAATGAATTTGAAATAAATGGGGTGTTTATGAAAATTTAGGTGTACAAAAACGAAACCTTTATTTCATAGCAAGTAGGAAGAGTAAGCGCATAAGCATGCTCTTAAAAAAGGTAGATTTTTATGAGCGAAAAGTCTTTTATGTCTATCTAGTTAAAAAATATTATCTTATTAGTGAGAAAATTAAGAAGGACCTGATGTATTACATCAGGTCCTTCAATTAAAGCACTAGAAAACAAACTGTCACCATTATAATAACAATAAAGGGAATTTAATTCAATATGTTAAATGTTGAGAAATAAACGATAATAATTCCATTGTATCGTAAATAAAAGAGTACTTACTTCTTGTAAGTATTGCCACAATAGGTAAAGTGATCATACCAGCAATAATTAGACGCCTGTGAATCAGCATCACTATTTAAATTTTTACCAGAGAGCAATTTAATTAATTGGAAGAAAAAAAGGAAGGGTCCTATTTGACTCCTTCCTTTTTCTCATACATACATAACGCTTGTTGACAACTTATGAAATAATAGCATTCATCGCTATTAAAATATAACACTAAAAGCAATTAAGTAGATATGTAATTATGCATACATCGTGCTATTTCATGAATGGGAACAAAACTATTTATCTCTTTCGGGTTGGGAAATAAATAGACTCAGGTATACTTAGGGTAAAAACACCTAATCATTGATTGCTGGTTAAACCATATTTCTACATATCTGAAACAAATTATTTCACTGGATTGCATGTTAAAGAGGGTCAGGGCTTTATCGTTTTCCGACAGAAGACTCCTTCCTCAAAAATGTGAAGGTGTGAAGCACCAATTTTAGGTGGGAGATGAATGTCGGTTGGCATAGGCCAACATGTTTGCTATCATTTACTTGTACAGATTGCTCTTTGAAAACTGAAGATATGAGGTTGGTTGCAGAAAAACGTTGCAACCGTAAAATCTTCAACGTTCTATCGCCCACACTTGCCGAAGTTGCGAAAACCAAGCTAAAGTAGGGAGTGTGGTGAGTCAACGTACAAGATACTTATGTTCTCACCGTAGGACTACGGGTAGAGCCTTGCTAAGATAACCGGTGAATAATCGGTGTTCGCAGGAATCACCCACTTCAAACAGTCCGTTAGGACGTTAAGTGGTGAGTAGTTCAATAAATGTAGATTGTTCCTTAGTTTCTTGATCTTGATTTTACTAGGAGGATGCATCGGAAAAGAAGTTACGTTATATACGATTCCAAAAGGGGGATTAGTCAGTGCCCCCAAAGACACGCTCCGTTTACGGTTTCCTATCCTACTAAATTACCATTCTAAGTAGATTCCTTCTCTTTCAAATGATTCATTCTATTGAATAAAGTTGATTCCGTCATACGTATCGCGTGGCATGGTAAAGAGGAGCGCGTATATCGGTGCAACCATTGAAAAAGTCAGGAAAAAATAATTGTGTTCTTAGTGAGATGTAACATAGTACCAATTTTTTTCTATTTTCATTATATCTCTAAAGATACTATTAAAATCGTCTTCATTTGGTTTTACATCATTGGGCGAGTAAATAAATCCAGAAAAATTGTCTATTAGGCCACGATAAGTATAGAAGAAAACTGAAGCATTTTTCTTTCCATAGTGGACAATTACATCTCCTCCCCCCTTTGAGGTAGCTTTAAATTTTGGAGGCAAATGAATTTGGTTGTTATCATAAGATACATTAGGGATTAATTTTTTATGCTCTATAAGTTCTATAACTTGTTTACGATCATCTTTGTAAATTAAAAAATCTAATTTTGTATATATCTTTGTAAAGGGGGTATATATCCAAATAGTTATTATGATTAATTGAATAATTAAAGGTTTCGGATTTTTATATCTAGCAAGATGTATAATTGATAAAATTAATAATATGAAAAACCATCCATGAATTGCTATTGAAAGAAGTGGCATAACAAATGGAGTAAGGAATTGAGTTAAATACCATTTTGAAAAGTGATAGAATATTAAGACAATACCGCTTATCATTGTGATTTTGGTTAAATTTTTTTTCATATTTTGTATGTCCTTTCACTTTTAATTAATATGTGATTTTAGTGATTGATTTTTTCATTTATTCCTTGAATGTCGAATATATATCAGTTTAATAATATTTTAAACCAAAAAAGAACAAGTTAAAAATAAACTTGTTCTTTTTTAGTTTAAATTTATATAAATTAATATCCTTTGTTATAATAATCTATACCTAGTTGAATCATTTCTTGGTCTCTAGGATCATCGAAAAATGTTTTATAGTATTCCCATTCCCAGGTCCATTCTTTTATTTGATAAGCGCCAGCTCCACCTTTAAGCTCAAAATCTGTAAAACCAATTGCTTTACCAACATATCCAAAGTGGAAGTTCCCGATGTCTTCTCCAGTCAATGTTCTGTTATCAAAAGTATATTTATTCCCATATCCATACTTTAATTTATAGTCCCATGGACCTCCTGATTTTACTAATTTTACAAAAACAGTATACCTAAAAGCTCTTGATGCAGCAGCACCTTCAAGAGGGTTATTACTCTTTTTTGCAATTTCGTCAGCTGATGCTTTTACAACTTTCATACGATTCTTATTGGCCTTCATTAAACTAGTAAAATCACTGGTGAGATCCGGATAAGTAGTTGGCTTAACTCCATCACTTCCTGGACTAAAGTTATATGGTTGTAATTTTAATCGAAGCCTTAATTCTTTCTCTTGTCTTAAGGTATCTTGAGCAATTTCATCAGCTAATTTCTCCGCTTGAAGTTTTAGTTCGGGAGATAATTCGTAATTTTCTATATCTTGCAATTGTTGTTCTGCTGAACCTTTGATTGAAGATTCAGTCGCTGCTGAAACTGGCGTTAAAGTAAAACTAGAAAAGAAAACACATGATAATCCTAAAACTGCAATACTTTTCTTCACAACTCCACCCCTATTAATCTAAGTATTTACCATAAATTGTATTATATTTTAAGTTCATAATTTTTTCAATATATTTATTTTAAAAAAATATCTGACTATTATTCTCGATATCTATTTATTTAATAAATCACTTATGGTATATTCAGGATATTAATGTAAAATAATAGAATTTAGGGAAGAGGAACATGTATGAATAAGAAGCGTTTATTTGTTTCTGTTAGCGCGCTTTTATTAGGATTTTTCTTAAGTGATCCAATTAATTCAAGAGCAGAAGAAACAGTAGAAATTGTGACAAAAGAAGATGCACAAAGTAAAGCAGAGTTTTATTTAAAAGGTATAAGTAAAAAATCTTATCCGGAATGGAAAGAGGCTAATTTTAGTGAAAGTAAAACTTTATATGATTTAGAGGGAAAAGTTAAAGGGTATGTATTTCAAGTGAAAAAAGAGAATAAAGATTTTGGATATATTATTGTTAACAGCGATAAAAATGGTACTCCAATTATAGAGTCTACAAGGGAAGGTACTAATCCGTATAAAGGGGTAGAAGAGGGAAAAGCAATATATACAGGACCTATTCAATATTTAAAGAAAGAAAAAGAGAATGTTACAAGCATTTCAGGGGATCAAACGCTGAGCATTAAAGAAGCAAAAAAAAATGGGGAAGAAAAAGAGTTACAGCATAATAATAAAAATGATTCCAACAAAAAAAATAAGACCTTTATGAAATCTGCACTTGCATCCGATAATGAAGAATTCAAAAAAATAGAAGGTGTACCAGATTATAATTGGTATAAAGGATGTGCACCTACAGCGTTAGCAAATTTAGTTGCTTATTGGGATAAGCATGGATATCATAATTTAGTAGCAGATAATGTAAGTGTTGATCAATTGATAAGTAATTTAGCAATTGAATTAGAAACAGATGATAAAGGATATACATACACATCTAAAGTTGCTCCAGTAGTGTGGAAATATTTTTCTAATCTTGGGTATTTCCCACAGGCTTATCAGGATAATAGTCCGTCATACGATAGATTTGTAGGAGAGATTGATATGGGGAGACCACTCTTAGTCTCTACACAATCTGACCCATTTTATAAAAATCATATGATGACTGGTGTAGGATATCAAAAAGTCTTTATTCCTGAACTGAATGAAGAATTTAAAGAACTAATTGTTCATGATACCTGGCATACGACTCCAGTAGATGTACATATAAACTATGATCAATATTCTAAATATATTTCGAATTATCAAATTATTAATCCGTTCCCAACTGGTTGGCTTACAAATTCTATTTATCAAGAGGTAAAAAAGGAACTGGAATATAATTATCTTAATGGTAGTCCGTTTGGTGTTAGAAATGATGATTTTATAGCTAAATATGATCAATCGCAGACATTACGGGCTGGAGACTATTTTTTCCAAGCCCTTGCAGATGATTATGTAAGAGTTAATTTTGATGGGAACTTAATTATCGATGGATGGAGTGATAGTTCCACTGGGGTTATTCAACGTGCATTAGTTACAAACTTAAACAAAGGGCACCATTATATTACTACAGCATTCCAAGAGAATAAGGGAATTGCAGCAATCTTTTCTCACGTTGTACCTTTTGATTCTTGGTTGGCCTATTATTATAATAATAAGGATCTAGTAGGGGCACCTTATAAGTCGAAAATAATTGCTCCACAAGGCCTAGAAAAGAGTCTAATTGAAGATAATGGAACCGGATTTCCAATTTGGGGCATTAACCCTGATAATTTCTCTGCAAAATATACAACAGTAAAGCGCTTACCTGCAGGGGATTATATAATTCGAGGAAAAGCTGACGACGGTATTCGTGTATTTGTTGATGGTAAACTTGTTATCGATCGTTTTTATGCAGCTGGCGGATTCGTTGAAGATGCTAGAAAAATTACCATTCAAGATAATGCAGCAAATGGATTATTTGGGAAGAAAAATGAGAAAGATGTACATCTTATAGAAGTACAGTATTTAGAAGAAGGCGGTAACAGTAATTTAGAGTTTAACATTGAACCATACAAAGAATCTGTGGAACACCCTACTTGGACAGCAGAATACTATAATAATACTGAATTAAGTGGTACTGCAATAGTGACTGGAGGAGAAAACTCTAATGCAAGAATTGATAAATTGAACTTTGATTGGGGGGCCAAATCACCAGGTGCAGTACAGGTAGATAATTTCTCTGCAAGATTTACAAAAACAGAGACATTTGAACAAGGAAATTATTATTTTGAAGCAATGGCAGATGATGGAGTCCGTGTATACGTAGATGATAAAAAAATTATTGATTCCTGGGGATCAATAGGAGGGAACGACGTAAGATCGGTGACAGTCCCTATTACAGCAGGGGATCATAAAGTCAAAGTAGAATATTTAGAGTTAAGTGGAAACGCTAAGTTACGCGTAGATTATAGAAAAGTAAACTAGTATTTATAAGTTTTTTAATGGAAGTAAAGGGGGAAGCGATTCTCTCTTTTTTCTGTGAAAGGAATTGAGTTAAAATAGCTTTAATTTTTCAAGAATTATCATTAGAAATCTTCATTGGAATAAACTCTCATATAATCAAAATGGGAAAGAAGTACTAACACATAATACTTGGGAAGGAAACAACCAAGATAAAATGGTTCATTACTCTACAGTAATACCACTTCCACCAAATTCAAAAAATGTAAAAATCGTAGCGAGAGAATGTACAGGTCTTGCATGGGAATGGTGGAGAACAATTATTAATGAACAAAATGTTCCATTAACAAATGAAATAAAAGTTTCAATTGGAGGAACAACTTTATACCCAACTGCTAATATTAGTCATTAGGTAGAAGTGAAGCACCCTGTTTACAGGGTGCTTTTTTACTTGGTCACAAGTATATCGGGATTTTTTGCAAATATAGCATACTCATCAGATAGCGATGGAGTATAGACTCATTTAGTAAACTTTGCAACAGAACCACTAATTTTATTCTTTTATAGATTTGCAAGACTTTTGTTATATTCAAGTTAGCGTATTTTGACACTCCCACGGCTAAAGCTACAAGCTGACTAACGTCAGTGGGATTCTTGCTACCAAATGCAAAGTCTATTTCTAGTATCGCTGACGTGCAAGATTGCGGTGTGCCATCATCCCTCCCACAACAGACTATATAAGTTTGTGGGCTATAGTACTGTGACCATACCGTACCGTACAAATTGTTGGTTCTCATATAATTTTACGTCTTTTGCAAGACTATGAAATGTTTATAAGTTTTATTATCTGAATTTTATGTCTTGTTTTAAATATTTATATCAATGTAATAGCATGTGATAATAGATATGTTTGTTTAGTAACACCTAGTTAATGTAGGAATAAAATTTACTTTTTATTACTTGTTCCACTTGTGGGTTTTTCCGAAATGCTGACCGTAACCCTATAAAGAACCTTCGATTTGTGCTCTCTTCATATACTATTTTAGAAAGGGATATTTTGATGAAAAAAAGTAGCATAAAAATAAGCATATCAATTTTAATACCTATTTTATTAATCATATGTTTTATTAATGTTAAATACAGAATCCTATTAACTGCATTATTTGGAGCTTCGATTATTTCAACAACATTTCTTTGTGCAATTGGATTTATCTTAGCTGTTTTATCATATACAGAAAATAAAAATATTTGGGCGGAAATCGGAATAATGTTAAACGTGTTAGTATTTTTTATTCCTCTTATTTGGATTATAGGGGGTAATGGGTAGTTTAGATTTAGGGGTACCAGTTTATCAATATCAAAACAAGCAAAGTGAATACTCCAAAACGAAAAAATGAGCTTTTTACTTACCAGTTAGCACAAAATTTCGTTTTGGGAGCACTGTAAAATTTCACGCACCATATGTTTAATATATTTTATATAAATAAGTACACGTCAAATCTTACTTTAATCGCTAATATTGACTAAGATAAATCTTATAACAAAAAGGCTATGTATTATGAGTTTCATAAGTCGAAAAACAAAGATTGTATCGTTCTCTTTTGGCTAGTTGGTCTAATTTCTCCCGCATTTTCCTGGAAATATAAATTGATTATAAATATTTCATTTTAGAGTTTGATAAATATAATTTATAAAAAGTAAATATGAAAAAGTTAGAGAATTATCTTAGTTATTAAATAGATTCTGCCTATACTTTAAGTAGAGCCCAATTTATTAAATTTAAATAGTTTATATGTTTATATATAGAATTTTGAAGGGGGTAAATTGTAAATGATTCCAATGTCAACATATGTGGCTAAATGGGTATTAGATGACTTAACACTTGCATCAAGACCAAATCAGGGAATCAAACTAAGTACATTTAAAAAGTTAGAGAAACTTTATGTAGAATACAGAGAAATGATTGAGGGAGATACTAGATTTGAAATCACACATTATCTGCTAGAGTTTATCAATCCACATAATCTTTTTGTAGTAAGAGACGGTTACTATATATTTGATAATAAAACGCTGAAATTTATTAAAGTATCGGACGATATTCATTTTTCAAATCAAAACTTAGCGTATTGTAATAATGGAGTTGCAGTGGATTTAATAAACGGAAAAATGCATTTTTTAGAAGGGCATTATTATAAAGTTAAGACCTCATATGTTGATTTACTAAAAGGAGAAACTATCCCTGTAATGGTACTAAGTCATTTGGATAATAATGTTGGAGTATCAGTTCCTTTGAAAATGTTTAATGAGGAAAGAACTTTTAAAATTTCAGAGAGTTATATAGTTGATCTTACCTCTACGAATTGTAACAACGATAGTGAATTTAATCAAAAGGGAAACATAATACGATTTCTAAAACCTTCCATTGTGTAGTTAAGGATATATGGTAATTAAATTCATAATGGGTTCAAGAGGGTGAAAAAGGTGCCATTTTAAATGTATACAGTCTTTCGCGGTAAAGTAATTATAAAGGATGAATATAAAGTGTTGGTTGAATTAATAAATACAGGAAGCTGGGAAGAAGCAACTCTAAAATTACTACTCGTTAAATAATATACAAAAGTTTATCAGAGCAAGGATATTCCATTTACAAAGAAACAAATAAATGAAGCATTAGCAGAAGATGATTGTCTATATATGAGATGGCAGCCTGGCAACTGGGAAGAAGAAAATGACTATTATACAAATTTAAAAGGTAATGAAAGGGCATTTATAACCAATTTAAAGAACTACAGAGATACAGAACATAACGTGGCACCTATTACCTCATTTATAAATGTGATATTAAAAGAAGTAGCGACACATATTATAAAGCTGGAAGTTTGGTATGGTGAAGCTGATGGATCAGGGGAAAATGTTTTTATAAATAATGATTTATAAAGAAGTTGTAGCAGTAATTAAATATTGCTGCTTTTTTATTTATTAATACACTAAAAATTATTGTTGTTAGCTTTATGTATATTCATTTATAATAGAATATGGAAAATTTTATACTGCATTTAAGTATACAAGGGCTGGGAGCAGCTCTTTTTATTTTGCTCAGGGGGAGTGTGAAAGAAAAAAGTGTATGTTAGTGACAATATTAAATAATCTAATAGAAAATAAAAAATTAGAATTGGTAGAACTTGTAAATAAACATGGCTTTAGTCATACAAAAGTAATCCATTTAAGTCAAGAAATTGATAAATTAATTAATAAATATTTGAATATAAAAAAGGAACCCTATAATAGGGTTCAAAGGGAACAGATACATAAAAATAAATAAAAAGAATAATTCAATTATATAAGAAATTTGATACTGTAATATTGAGAAGGTGTAAAAACTCAATTAAGTTTGTTTAAAATTTACCCTTTTTAAGGGGATGGGTAAAGAAACCCAATTAGTGATTCAAACAGCATAGGACAGGATAAAACTTGCTGCACAGGTGCAAAGATATATATTGAGGAAAAAGAAGGTAACAACGAAAGAATAAGCGTAACAAGTAGGGGATACAGCGGTCCGCCAGGTGAAGATTTCTGATTAAAACTCCCTTAGAATTTTTAAAAAACATCAAAATGTCGCAACTGATTTGTGCACATGGCGACTTCATTTAAAAATACTGTAACCTATATATTTACCTCAACTCGTAAAAAAATTATTACCAATAGACCAAAAACACTTCTATGGCGAGCTGTATTGCAACCTATCAACTTAATCTTGCCCATCTGCCGTTTTGACTTTTACGTATCAAACCTGGATTATTTTTCATTTTGTTAATGGATTAATCAAAAAAGATTAAATGCATCTTACTGCTAGATCTTGATTTCGCAAAAAATTCCGCTTCATTTCCTCCATCCACAAAGCCACCAATATTTCTGAAAACTCCACATTCACCGGGGCCTAAATATCGTACTCCTACATAATCATTATAGCTATCAGGATCGTACTCCCATAGTTCAACTTTTAACTTACTAGTTGAACCTACTTCAGCAGCTCGACAAATCTTATAATCTCCACCAGTAGAGGCATATACATCACTTTCAGCACCATTTGAATATAGCGTTTGTTCTCCTAAGTAATCCCATCCAGAACTAAAAGGATCTATTGTGTTTGCAAATGTAGAAGAAGGGACCGACAATACTAACAACGTCGTTACGAATGCCACCATACTCATTTTAAATTTTTTCATTCTTATTCCTTCTCCCTTGTTTGTAATTAAAAATTATTGTTCTCCACATAATACATAAAATATTTTGTTTTATTCCAAATAAATGAATGCTTTAAAATAATGTTGTTTGAAATTACTTCTGTCCATATGTCAGAGCAAATAAATAACTTTTTTAAATAGTTTGCTTAAAAATTATTTGAAATTTATTAATCGAAAGAGAAGAAAACACTACGATTTTTTCAAATCAATGCATAAGTCATACAATTATCTAAAAGAAAAATCATCGCAACATATTTATAGTACTTTTCTATTACTCTCGCTTTATATCAAATTACTAACCTTTAAATACCAATGATATCCATTGTAATGTAATAAGATAGGTTGTAACATTTACCAGTATTTAAATGACAAACGTTGTTTAAATCATTTCAACAAATAGTTACGAGGAGAATACAATGATTAAAATAAAAAGGTTACTAAAACGTAAAACGACTTGGATAATTCTTATCCTATTTGTATTTATTTATGTAAATAATAGTTCTTTTTTTGCTAAGAGGGATGAGGGAGCTCCTACTCTTCTTGCTCACCGAGGACTTTCACAAACATTTAGCATGGAAGGGATTGAGGGTGATACATGTACAGCAGAACGTATAAATAAACCTGAATATCCTTATTTAGAAAATACAATTCCATCGATGGAAGCGGCATTTAAAGCTGGGGCTGATCTAGTAGAGTTTGATGTTCAACCTACTAAAGATAATAATTTTGTTATTTTCCATGACTGGACTCTTGATTGCCGTACAAATGGTAAAGGTGTTACAAGAGATTTTACAACAAAAGAATTACAAGCACTTGATATTGGTTATGGTTATACAGCTGATGGGGGGAAAACATTCCCGTTTCGTGGTAAAGGGATTAATCTTATGCCAACACTCGATGAAGTACTTAATCATTTTCCAGATCGTACTTTTCTTATTCATATCAAAAGTGATGATGAAAATGAAGGAATCCAATTGGCTGATTACCTAAAGAAACTACCAGCTAAACGCCTTGAGCAACTAACTGTATATGGTGGAGATAAGCCAATTGCTGCAATAGAAGAGCGCATCCCTAGTTTACGAACAATGTCAAAAGCAACTATGAAAAAGGATCTTCTTACTTATATTGCGTTAGGGTGGACTGGTTACATGCCTTCAAGCCTGAAGCATGGTGAGTTGCATATACCAGACAAAGTAGCTCCTTGGCTTTGGGGATGGCCAAATCGTTTTCTTAATCGAATGGATAAAGCGGATACTCGAGTTATGATTGTAGGGGGAAATGGATTTGGATTTTCAAGTGGATTTGACTCACCTGAAGATATAAAGCGTCTTCCTGAGGATTATACAGGTGGAATTTGGACAAATCGCATTGATAAAATAGCACCTTTATTTAAGAAATAAGGGATAATATAATAATCGAAGTGTTTATATGGTGACAGTATTACTTTAAGTTCCTAGAATTGTTGTTTTAGAATTGATAGAATGAAATATTTAACAAAAAAGATGAATTTATGATATATTTCTAAAGTAGTGCACGAGTGCAAAATCACAAGAAAGATCACCTATTTTATAGGTGATCTTTTAATGTTTATTAAATGCATTTTTTATTGATCTAATACAAATAATTTTTAAACCTTTTTACAAAAGATAAAACTACATGAAAATTAAAAGCAAGTAAAAAAATGCAGAGTGGTTTATCTAAAAATATAGAATTTTCAACAAAGATGCATAATTATGTTATATAATGATGTTAACAAACCATATTTTAGGCATTACCCCGATTGTGTAGAATAAATAATTTGTTTTGATGAGCTAAAATATTTAGCTAAAAGAACTTGTAGCGGGGCCTGCTACAAGTTCTTTAATTTTTTCAGTAAAGGAAAATAAGAAAAAGGAGGGAATACAAGTATGACAAGAAATTTAAAGAAAGCAGCAATTAATTCGTTAGATGGTAAATGGGGGCTGGGTATAGGAGTATCAGCGTTAAACTATTTTGTACCTACTCTTAGTGCATCAGCAATCGCGGGTTTTATGTATTTAATAGTTGGCCTATTTATTGGAGTAATTGGTTTGGATGTGTTCTTAATTTATTCAATTAGTGGGGAACCACAAGTAGATCCGATTGCATTAGTATTACTTATTCTAAGTTATATATTTTTAGGACTTATTTGTTTCTTAATTTACAGTTCCATACAAGGTATCTTTAACTATGGATACTCTGTTTTCACCTTACATTTAGGTAAAAATGAAGATGCTAAAGTAGATGATGTATTTTTGGGGTTTAAGAAGAACAATTTGTTTAAGTCAATAAAATTAGGCCTGTTGCAGGCTATTTTTCTTTTTTTATGGAGTCTCTTATTAATTGTTCCAGGTATTATTAAATATTTTTCTTATTCCATGTCGTATTACATATTAATAGAGAATCCAGATTATACAGCAAGTGAAGCATTGAGGGAGAGTAAAAGAATAATGAAAGGACAAAAGTTAAAGTTATTTGTTATTTGGTTATCATTTATTGGTTGGTTTTTCTTAGCCGCATTTATAGGAATGTTTACATTTAATCTATCATTTATTTTCATTTCTCCTTATTACAACACAACTGTCTCACATTTTTACTTAGATCTAATTAAAAAACAGGATGTTGGAGAAGCGAAGGTAAGTATATAAATAGGAAGGAAGAAAGTATGTATAAGGAAAGTGTATACTATCTTGATAGTGGATATGCAATTAAGCATATCCATTTTTAAGTATTATATTAAAAGAGTTAAGCTGCTAGATATATGATATTTATTATGATTTGAGCAAGGATACCGCAAACATGTTGCGAATTGGAGGAAATAGCGATGTGGCGGTACGCCATACCCATCAACTTAAGAATGGAAACAAAGTGTACTTTCATTTTGTGGGGTAAAGCATTCCTAAAATAGAAGCATACTCTTAATAATACGCATACCAAATAAACCCTATCGTTTTATTAAAAGTCAAGGCAAGAGTAATGAAATCCTATATTTATGCGATTGAATATAATGTCACACATTTTATAAGGTAAAAAGGAAAGGATAGATAAACAGGAGAGTATACCTGTTTACATCTATCCTTTTTTACAACAATATGACCACATTTACTACTACAACAAGGATTTTTACCACAACAAATTTTCATATAGTTATTGAACTATTTTTTGAATAACTAAATAAACCTCTTCGTTAACTTTAATTACGAATAAATGGTCCCCTTCACCTTCAATTGGATCAACTACATCTTCATTAAAAGATTCAGCATGTTGTCTACCATATCTATTAAACTAGCGGTTTTTATTTTCCCTAATTCCTTTCCATACCTAAGGTACACAAAAGTCCACTGGATTCCCGAGGCTACCATCCACATCTGTGTCTCTGAAAAGACATTTTGTGCCACTAGACGAAACTGTAGATTCCTAAACAAGCTAAATCATGAAAATACACACAAAGATAGATTATCATCTACATACACCATTACTGTTTTGCTTCGTTCGAATAGAAAAACTCGGAAGAACGCCACTTGTTCGATATCTCCTCAATGTGATAAGGTGTCGTTCTGCAGCATCCACCTATTAAACGTGCACCTGCTTGGTACCATTCTTCAGATTGAATATCCAACGCGTTACATTGTTCATGATCATGCCATGTTTTTGTTTCTGGATTATAAGTCTCGCCAGAGTTTGGATAAACAATAATCGGTTTTTTGGTGTTTGCCCTCAACTCTTGGATTGCACCAGTCACAACGGTTACTGGCGCACAATTGATGCCTATCGCTACAATTTGTTTACTTTTCTCAAAAGCTCGTGCACACTCCACGAGTTTTATACCTTCACTAATCTCTTTCTTATTTTTTAGCGAAAAGGAAAGCCACGCATATGTTTCTGGAAACTCACGCAATAATGTATCTAATACTCTTGCTTCTTGCAGGGAAGGGATTGTTTCAAATGCCAATAAATCTGCACCTGCTTCGATTAACGCAGACATTCTCGAACGGTGAAAGTCTGCTAATGTTTTATCTGTCACACCATAGTTGCCTACATACTCTGAACCATCTGCAAGATAAGCCCCGTACGGCCCAACTGATGCAACAACCAATGGTTTAGGCCTATTCGTTTGCGTATTTTCCTTCCAAAAATCATCTCTTGCCCTTCTTGCAAGTAACACCGTTTTCTTAATTAATTCCAAAGCTTCCTGTTCTTGTATTCCACGCGCGGAAAACCCACTAATAGTAGCTTGATAGCTTGCTGTTATGGCACAGTCCGCTCCAGCACGAAAATAGTCCAAATGAACCTGATAAATGAGTTCCGGATTTTCTAGTAACACACGTGCCGACCAAAGGGGATCGTCCAAATTACATCCATGCGCCTCCAATTCTGTAGCTAATGCTCCGTCAAGAAGCATAATGGAATGTTGGGATAAAATAGCATCAATTGGGTTGGTTTTGTTCGACATAATCTACGCCCCTCTTTTTTAGATTTTTTGTTAGATAATAACTTCCATAGCAAAACAAAATAAACGGTATGCCACAATATAAGGCAATTCTCTGTGTTGGATCGAATGCAATTCCAATACACGATGCCAAACAAAGGATAAAAGAAGCAATTGGTACTAATGGATATAGTGGTGTGCGATAAATCAAGTCCTTTTCAGAATTTCCTTCTTTCAAAAATTGTCTGCGAAATAGGAACTGGGAAGCACTAATACTCATCCAAACTACAACTACTGCTAGACCGGAAATGGAAACAAGTACGATATAGACAGTATCTGGTGCCACAATACTTGAGAGCAAAGCCAAAGCTCCACCCACCATGCTGAAAATGACGGCGTTGATTGGAACACCTTGCTTCGTCATTTTTCCAAAAATCGGGGATATCGTATTCTTATTAGCAAGCGACCAAAGCATTCTAGAAGAGGCATATAGGCCTGAGTTTGCCGCAGATAAAATGGCTATTAAGATAACGAAATTCATTATGTCAGCTGAATATGGCACCCCAATTCGTTCTAGAACTGCAACAAAAGGGCTCTCTGATACCCCTGCATCGGAAATAGGCAATAACGCAGATAAAACAACAATCGTTCCTACAAAAAAGATGATCAATCTCCACAGAGTAGTTCGAATAGCCTTCGGTATCATTTTTTCCGGGTTCGCTGTTTCTCCAGCTGCAACGCCTATTAATTCTGTTCCCGAAAAAGCAAAATTAACCGCAAGCATGGTCATCATAATGGCCGTAGCACCATGAGGAAATAAACCTCCACTTGTAAAATTAGAAAAGAATGGTGCTGCTTTTGAATGAGTCATCGGAAGAAACCCTAGCATTGCCGCTACTCCTAAAACAATAAAAATCACAATAGCTATAACCTTTATCGATGAAAACCAAAATTCGGATTCGGCGAAAAATTTAACAGTCAGGACATTTAATACAAAGATCAAAATGGCAAAAAGAGCACTCCATACCCAAACATTAATCGATGGAAACCATCGCTTCATAAGTAATCCTGCGGCAGTAAATTCAGAACCTAAAGCAACAGTCCAAGTTAGCCAATACAACCAGGCTACTGTATACCCTGTACCTGGTCCAATGTATTTAACTGCATAACTATGAAATGCGCCCGTTTCAGGCATATGTACGGATAGCTCTCCTAAACATAGCATAACTAGATAAACCACTAGCGCACCAATCAGATAGGATAGAATTGTTCCAAACGGGCCAGCTTGTTGAATAGTGTAACCCGAGCTTAAGAATAACCCCGTTCCAATCACCCCACCAAGTGATAGCATGACTAAATGACGTGCTTGCATTTTTCTTTGAAATTCTTGCCCATTTTTGTTCTCCATTTCTACTCTCCTTTAGTTACTATCCAGAAAAAACAAAAACGCACTCTAAAAAAGAGGGCGCTACTGACAAATAAAAACGGAAGCTCTCATCTATCAGGATTATCACCCGCTGGAATTAGCACAGTGTCTACATAAGCAGACCTGTTGCTGAGGTTTCATAAGGCCAGTCCCTCCACCTCTCTGGATAAGAAATATTTTTTTATAACCTTATCAATCCATTCAATAACTGTCAAGATAATTCTGTTTTTTTAAAAAATTATCTATTATAGAAATACAAAAAATAGAGTATTACTATAACTGCAACCCACTCCTTCTTGGGTATTATTTAAAAATCGAACATACAAAATCTCATTTATTTATGATACGGTTCACAAACACTTCCTCAAAAGTTGATGCACTTCTAAATATCTTCTTACTTCTTTGGCTATGGGGTCACCATACATAACCATCAACTCAGGAGATTTTAATACCCTCAAATATCAAAAAACGTTATCCTTTCTAAACAAGCTAAATTAGAAAGGATGATGTTTTCTTATGAATCTCTCGATTCAAGATGAATTACTACCATTTGCAGAAGAATTACAACGATATGTTACACCTGTATTCTTAGAAGAACTTGCAAGAGAAATAGGATTTATAAAGCGAAAACGTAAGTTTTCTGGATCAGACTTAGCTGCTATTTGCATTTGGATTAGTCAACGGGTGGCAGTGATTCCTTGGTTCGATTATGTAGTAGGCTTCATGCAGCGACAGGCACTTTACTTAGCCCTGAGGGCTTAAATATACGTTTAAATGCTAAAGCTGTTTTGTTTTTAAAACATATTTTTTTACTGTTAGAACAAAAGATATGTGAACAAACACAAATTTCTAACCACCTTTTCTCTTATTTTCAACGAGTCTGTATTCTAGATGCCACCGTATTTCAAGTGCCAAATGCTTTAGAGAATGTGTATCTAGGCTCTGGAGGGTGTGCCCAAACAGCTGGAATCAAAATTCAATTAGAATATGATCTGCACAGTGGAGAATTTCTTAACTTTCAAGTTGGACCAGGGAAAAAATAAAAGAGCCTACATCTCCAATTACTTAGTAATTGGAGATGTAGGCTTTATTTTTCAATGTCTATTTATAGTTATTTATATTTAAAGTTCCGGGTAAAGTTATGGTTTAAATTGTGGCAGATGTATGCTACAAATCACATTTATAGAAAGACGTGAAAATAGTAATTAATTTTATAGTGTTAGGGGTCTTGTCACACATGCTTAAGTTGATGGATATGTGACAAGACCCCATGACCATCAAGCTAAGTTCCTATAATACCCTAAAAACGAAAAATTTATCTCTCCACAGTCATTCTTCTTTTTTCAACGCTAATTAATTTTTGAAAATTATACTTAAAAGTGTGGATGTTAAAAAAATTTAATGACTATTAATACTTCATAAAAGTAATTGTAAACTTTGTAAATGAATGTTTTTGGCTTTCTACTTTAATAAATCCATGATGAGCTTCGATAATTGATTTTGCTAGTGCTAAGCCAATTCCAATAGATCCTTCTTTTTTAGAATTTTTTGCTTTGTAAAATCTATCGAATATATATGGCAAATCTTCTGATGCAATACCTTCACCAAAATCTTGAATTATAATTTCAGTATGAATAGGAGAGTTTGTGACTTCAATATAAATAGAACTATTATCATTTGAATGTTCAATGGAATTCTTTAAAATATTTAATAAAGCTTCTTGCATCCAAATACTGTCATGCAAAAGTGATATTTTTTCATTGGTTTCTAAATGTATGTTCATATTTTTTTTATTTAATTTACTGTTCAAACTAGCAATGACCTCATAAATTGTATCAATAATATCAGAATTTTCTTTTTCAAATAATATTGCCCTAGCATCTATTTTTGAAACTTTTAATAAATTATGTATTAAAAAGCTGATTCTTGAAATTTGAACTTCATTATTGTGTAAAAAATGATATTGCTGTTCATTTAATTTACCTTGTAATAAGATATCATTGTTCACTGTTAGTGTTGAGAGTGGTGTTTTTAGTTGATGAGAAATATCTTGTAAAGTTTGAATTAAAAATTGTTTCTCTTCCAATAAATTATGCATACTTTTTCTAATAACATTTTTCAGTTTATGAAAAGAATTAGCGAGTTTTGCTAGATCTCCTTCTCTATTTTCCTTTATATCAATGGTGTAATCACCTTCAATAATTTTATTCGCTGCAGCTGTTACATTTCTAATTTTTAAGAAAAAAGATTTATATTGTAAGTAATTTAGAAAAATTAGGATTAAACTGAACCCTATTGCTCCAAGGAACATGTATATATTGTTTTGGGATATATGTTTATTTAAATAAGGAAAAAGTCTTGAATCCAATTCAGCAGATAGACCATATTGATTTAATAGCATTTCTCCATCACTGGAATAATCTTTTTTATTCGCTGTATCATTTGTAAGTGCTTGTATTATTTCGTATTCATTTTCTGGGTTTTGTGTAATTAGTTTTCCGGTAATTTCACTCCAAATAGTAATATAATCATTTTTTAAATGGTCATATAGAATATGAACTGTGATAACTTGATATATAATAAATAAAAAAGAGATTAATGCTAATGTAAGTATATTAATTTTTATTTCTCTATTTATCATTAAATTACTCCTTACTGACGTCTTTATTCCAGAAATATCCGACACCTCTTTGTGTAATTATACAGTTAGGATTTTGTGGAGTATCCTCAATTTTACTTCTTAATCTTTTTACATAAACAGAAAGAGTATTTTCATCGAAAAACACTTCACTTTCATCTACTATTTTTTTCAATATCTCATTTCTTTGTAACACTTTATGAGGATTTAGCATTAGCGTTAATAAAAGTTTGTATTCTAAATGTGTTAAATTTATACTTTTCTGATGCTTAAAAGCTCTGGCCGCCTCAACTTCAAGCTGTATATTTCCAGACCTCAATATAGTATTAGAAGCTGTTTTAATTTTTTTTCTTAATTGTACCTTTACTCTAGATAATAGCTCTTTTACCCTGAAGGGTTTTGTTATATAATCATCTCCACCAATTTCAAGGCCCATTACTACATTCGCCTCCTCATCTAGTGCTGTGAGGAAAATAATAGGTATATCACCTTTTCTTTTAAGATAGGTACATAAATCATACCCATTTCCATCTGGGAGTCCAACATCCAATATAGCTAAGTCAAATTTATTATTTTCGTATTGGTCTTTTGCATCTTGTACAGTAGAAACTCTTATAACCTCGAGTCCTTCTCCTTTTAGAGTAAACTCAATAGCCATTCCTAGATCGTTATCGTCTTCAACGAATAATACTTTATCCACAGTATCTCTCCTCATTTGTCTTTGATTATGGCAGTATTTTAGATTATGACAGTTATTTTACACGTTGATTGGCTAATTTAAAATAGTTTAGTATGGAAATGGACTTTTAGAGGCTTTTCTGAGTATAAGCATAATACCCAAATCGGCTTTCAGCTTTTCAGCACATAATGAGATACAACAATTATTTAAAGCAGAATATTTACGTAATTCATACAAGTTATTGCTTATATTTTGAAAAACCTTGTAATAGAATCTTGTAGAAATTGTCCGTTTTTATAAAATCAGTAATGTTTTATTTAAGTTAACTTATACAAAAATGTTAAATGAAAATTGAATTCGCATTAATTATGTAAATGAATTTTAAAAACAGCCCATTGAGAATAAGAGCTGAATGGGAGCGGATTTTCGAGAATTTGAAAAGTATGTGTGTCCTTAAATAAGTGTATAAAAGCCATTTAAGTGTACAATTTTAAAATATATCTTGAGCAGAGTTACGAGTATATAAAAAGTTAGATTTAGTAATCTTACTAAACTGTAAGATTAAAGTATATATAGTAAGACAAGAGTTATTCAATTAACAATTAAAGGCGTCTATACTGAAGGTAATCATTCTTTATTAAGACTTGTAGCATTTTAGTCACTGTTTTATTTAAAGAAGAAAACCACTGTTCTAATCCCAGATTAAACATAGTATATGAGGAGGAAGAAAATGAAAAAGGTAATAGGATTTCTAGCAGTAACAGCAATTTTTATAGGTATAGGGTTTGCTGTAAATCGTTATATAAATGGTCCCTCACAACCAGTAAACGGTATCATGGTATCTGGAACGAAAGAAAATATATCTGCTGTTAAAAATCTGTATAAAGATCAAAACGTACAAACAGCAGATTATAGTTATAAATTGGTCACAGAAATAATAAAACAAGAACTCACTACCGAACAGAAAGAATATATGAAGAAAGAATGGAAAGAAAAAGGAGAAAATATGACTGAAGAAGAGATGGACAAAGAACTTGATAAGTCATCTGTTAGAAAGAAACAATACGCGGTTATTACAAAATCTACAGCAGAAAAATTCTTAAAAAAAGGAATTGTAAGAACGCCCTTATCAAAAGAAGATAGTTCATTGACTTCAACCCCAGTAAAAGAAATAAAAGAATTAGCGAATGAAAAAAATTTATTTTATAGAAAAAAAGCGGAAGATGAGGAAGTTAAGGATGGAAATTTAAATTTAAATGGACAGATGATACCTGTTCAACATATTGAACAAAATAATTGGATTGGCTATTTTTCATCACCGATAGTAATTGTTAATGAGGACACATATAAACAATTAAAAGAAAAAGAAGTAAGCCTTTCGTTAATTCAGTTTGCAAAAGAAAATTTTGATTATAAAAATAAAAACAAGGTAAATAAGGTGATCGAAAACATTTCAAAAGTGTATGAAGTGAAAGACGAGAATAGTGAATACGATAGAGATAAAATCTATTTTGTAGAGATTCAAAATTAATCTGTGAAAAGGATGAGTTGTATGGAGGTTGTTAGATTAGAAAATGTAGAAAAAACATATGGAGAGGGAGAAACGCGAGTACAGGCGTTAAATGGAATTAATCTTTCCATTCATAGGGGAGAATTCGTAACCATAGTTGGAGCGTCAGGTTCTGGTAAAAGTACGCTATTACATATTTTAGGAGGGTTGGATCGTCCGAGTTCAGGAAATGTGTTTATAGGTGGTGAAAATATCTATAATTATAAAGATAATGAACTTTCTATTTTTCGCCGAAGAAAAGTTGGCTTTATATTTCAGTTTTTTAATTTGATACCTGTCTTGAATGTACAAGAAAATATTGCTTTGCCAGCTCTACTGGACGAGGAACAGGTAGATGATCATTACCTGGATGAAATTATACGAACTCTAGGATTAAATGAAAGGCGAGATCATTTGCCTTCTGAATTATCGGGTGGTCAACAACAAAGGGTATCTATTGGTAGATCTCTTATAAATAAACCCGATATCATCTTAGCAGATGAACCAACCGGAAATCTAGATACAAAAAATACAAAAGAAGTTCTGAATTTATTAAAAGTAACGGCTAAAAAATATAATCAGACGGTGATTTTAATTACCCATGACCCTGCTATCGCATCAAACTCTGATCGAATTATAACCATTGCAGATGGCATGATTATTTCAGATAAACAATTAGTGCAAAATCAAGCAAAATGTGGAGGGGAGGAGTATTGATTCGTAGTTACAAACAGTTAAGTCAAAAATATCTCAGAAGTAATATAAAACGTACTCTGCTAACATTAACAGGCATTATTTTAGCATTGGCGCTAATAACAACGATTGGATTGTTTTTTAATAGCGGATACACTTCGGGAATTGACAATGCTAAAAAAGGTTCTATGGGTTCCGCAAATATTTTAGTTGAAAATTATAATCAAAAGCTTTTCAATATGATAAAAAGTAATCCGAATATATCTTCTTATGGCATCATAACTCCAGGAGAGACGCTCGATGTTGATGAAATAGCTGTCTCTTATATGTATGCAGACCAACAAGCATTAAAGCTGTTACATTCTAGTATGCCTGTACAAGGTAAGCTACCTTCAAATGAAAACGAGGCTGTTTTGGAAAAATGGATGCTACCTTACTTCGAGCCCAATCTTAAATTAGGCGGTATGTTTACTATTCATGATAAAAAATATAAACTTGTTGGTTTGCTAAATAAGTCTAATAGTACTCAGGAAAATAAAACAGGTCAATTATTGACATATAAAAATAGGTTTAAAGTTGGAGAAGGTAGCGTATTGATTGAATTGCATAAGTACGCAAACTTTGATGAAGTTGAAAATCAATTTAAATTATTAACGAATAAAGAAAATATAAGAGTGAATGATGGATTAAAGAGAGCCTTAAAGCCTAGTGTGGAGATAATGATGGCAGCCGCTATTAGTATTGGGATTGTTGTGATTTCTACGATTGTTATTATTTACAATGCATTTCAAATTAGTATAGTAGAGCGAATGAAACAGTTTGGGTTATTGAGGAGTATAGGAGCTACAAAAAAACAAATCAGAAAAATTGTGATAAGGGAAGCAACATTTCTTTCAATTATTGCTATCTTTTTTGGGATTATGTGCAGTATATTAGTAGTCTTTTTACTTAATCAAGTACTGATAAACGTACTTAAAAACTCTATGGGATATACAATTAAATTAGATTGGTTAATTATATGTGTAAGTTCTCTAATTACATTGATAACTGTCTATATTTCAAGCTATTTTCCTGCTTTTTTTGCAGGTAGAATTTCACCGTTACTGGCCGTAAGTAGCCGATTAGCTATAAAAAAAGAAAAAATAAAGAAAAAAAAGAGAACAAAGTTAAAGAAACCACTATCTTTTCCCTTAAGTATGGCATTAAAAAATATCCAAAGGAATCCCAATAGATATACAGTTACAATCTTGTCTATTATTATAAGTAGTGTACTGTATATTACGTTTACGTTTCTCATAGATACTGTCATTCAGCGTAAACAACCGGAAATTCAAGCTCTAAAATCGGACATATCAGTTATGCTTAATTCAAATTTAGACAAGCCTAGCATAGATCGTATGAGTCGAAATATTTATAAAGTCAATAATGTAGAGAAGCTGTACAAGCAATATCAGGCAAATGATTTTTATACGAAAGTACCAAAAAATAAACAAATTAAAGAATTACAAGGAAATGAATCGCTGTATCAAAAAGTAAAATATAATAATCAAACTGTAGAAATTATGAAAACACAAATAAAAGCATACGATGAGAATAGTTTAAAGAAACTAGCTGAAAATGTAACTAGTGGAAGAATTGATATTTCAAAATTAAATCGTGAAAAAGAGGTTATTTTAGTAAAACAAGCTGCAACGAATGATATGAATACAAGTAAAAAATATATAGGTTCTCTAAGCACTTTTCAGGTAGGGGATGAAATCCAAATAACAAGTCAGCAGGAAAGAAAATCTACAGAGGAAATCTCCTACAATGAAGAAAAACTGGAAACTTTAAAAATAGCTGCAATTGTAGAATTGGATATTTTTAATATGAGCAGAGTGATGGATACCATAACTTTTATTACTAGTGAACAAATAGCTGAATATATTACACCATCTCCACAAAAATTATCAGGTTTTGAAATTGATTTAGAGAATCAATCTCAGGCTGATGCTACAATTTTAGATATACAAAAGAAACTGGGTGGAGATGCATCTATAGATGTACAAAATAATATTGTTCAAAGTAATTTTCATACAGACAATGTACTTTATATAAAAATATTAGGGTACGGATTTATAGCTGTTATTACACTGATTGGTTGTGTGAATATTTTAAATACCATTACAGTCAGCATCATTATGAGAAGAAAAGAACTAGCTGCTTTAAAATCGATTGGTATGTCGCAAAAGGATTTAAAAAAGATGATTACTTATGAAGGGCTCCTGTACGGTCTCTTTGGAAGTATACAAGGAATCTTTTTCGGCTGTATGCTTTCATATATTCTTTATATAGCGCTTTCGAATATGGTGTCTTTTGAATTAATTATTCCTTATCAATCTATCTTTACCACATTTATAACTGCACTGTTGATTAGTTATGTAGCGGTACTAATACCACTTCGGAAAATTCAAAAGGATAATGTTATAGATGTAATTAGAGAAGAATAACAGTAGTCATAACAATATGTTGTTCGTGAAATACAATGCCTGTAATTTTTAGAGTGGAATATAAAGGGTTTGTAAAAGAAGGTTAGACAAAGTTAAAGCTTTATCAAGGGAAGGTAATTTCTTCTCTTGATAAAGCTTTTTTTTGAGATAAGGGATAGTTTTAAAATGTATAAAATAGAAAAAGCTTCAGAAAAAGATAAAGAATAGTTAAATGAAATCAAAAGGATTAGAACTAAATGAAAGGTGAAAGTGGACACATTGTTAATGTTAGTTCATAAAAGGTTATCACCATATGTTTATCAAGCTAATATTTTAAAGTGTCTCCGAAATAAAAAATTTCTTCGTCTTGAGGAACTATCAAATTCTTAAGTTGATAGATGTGTGGCTACAGTAAGGTTAAATAATAGAAAAGCACCTCTCTAGCAAAGAAGAGGTGCTTTTCTATTATATAACTTTTTTAATTTTTTGCGGTGATTGTTTCGTTTGAGTAATGATATTCTCTTGTCGTAATTCTTTAAAGAGCGACGTGACCATAAGAACGACTACAATAGAGAATGGTAAAGCTGCTATGATCGCTGCAATTTGCAGTGCATTTAATCCACCAGCTTGCAAGAGAATGGCTGCAATAGCTGCAATTGTTAAACCCCAAATAAGCTTCAAACTGTTTTTCGGTGATAAGTTACCATTGCTTGTTTGCATAGCAACAACAAATGTTGCGGAGTCAGCAGAGGTAACGAAGAATGTTGCGACTAAAGTTAGTCCAATAATGGTCAAAAATGTTGAGAATGGTAAATGCGAAATGACAGCGAATAAACCAATTTCGGTACCATTTTTCGCAATTTCATCAGCAATTCCAAGTGATTGGAACATTTCCATATGAATAGCTGTACCACCAAAAACAGCGAACCAAAATGTACAAATGAATGTTGGGATTAATACGACGCCGATAATAAATTCACGAATTGTACGCCCGCGAGAAACACGGGCAATGAATGTACCGACGAATGGAGACCAAGAAATCCACCAGCCCCAGTAAAAAATAGTCCAATTTTCAATCCAAGAAGAAGATTCTTTGCTAAAAGCACCTAAATTTAATCCCATGCTTGGTAATGCTCCAATATAAGAGCCCAGTGTGGAAGTAAAATACTTCATGATAAAGACAGTTGGCCCTAAAATTAAAAAGGAAACGAGTAATATTCCAGCGAGTGAGAAGTTTAAGTTACTCAAATATTTAATCCCACGATCTAAGCCAGTTTGTGCACTTGTTAAATAGAGTACAGTGAAAATGGCAATAAGTACGAGTTGTGTACCAATTGTGTTATTAATAGAAGGGAATAAATAGCTTAATCCTCCAGCGATTTGTTGTGCACCGATGCCTACGGATGGTACGATTCCAAATACAGTTGCTAAAACAGCCAAAATATCTACTGTTTTTCCAATAGGAGAATGTTTCGATCGATTAAATAATGGAGTAACAGTAGCGCCAATTGTGCTACCTTTTTGTTTTCGGAATGTAAAATATGCAATTGTTAGAGCGACCATTGCATAAAGTGACCAAGGGAAGAGACCCCAGTGGAAAAATGAATATTGCATAGCAAGTTTTGCGCTTTCCTCAGATCCAGGTTCACCGGTAAGCGGTGCTCCAAAGTGTGAAATGGGTTCAGTAATTCCATAAAAGAGAAGTCCGATGCCCATTCCTGCTCCAAATAACATGGAAAGCCAAGAGAGGTAACTATATTGCGGTTTTTCATCATCTTTACCAAGACGAATGGAGCCATACTTTGAAGATGCTAAATAACCAGCTAAAATAATCATTGTGGTCATAAGTAGAGAGTAAAACCATCCAAACTTATTGAGAATAAATGCGTTTAAAGAAGAGGTAACACTTTGTAAATCATAGCTTTGTATCCAACTTGCTGGAATTATACCCCATATAATAAATAAGGTTGTAAGCAAGATGGAGATATAGAATACACTGTTTTCTTTTTTTATCATAGAATCCCACCTTTTATTTAATAAAGTTAAAAATTATATTAATAATAACAATGATAGGGTTAATTGTCAAAAAATTCTTTTTTTATAGGTGATATAGGGTACAGCCAACGTACTAACATAAAACCCGCATTAAGAATTGTTTGCACCGTAAAAATACTGTACATTTTTGTTACAATGCCTTGCTTGAATCGCCTACTGGGATAGCACCACATGCCCATTAAGCTAATATTTTAAGGTACACCCTAAATAGAAAAAAATTTTTATAGCACAAAATTTCATTTTTGGCTTTTTTAGGGTAACCTGTTCTGTTAGGTTTATAGTAATGTGGTAATACCTCTTTATGGCGAAAGCCTGTTACAATAGTTAATAATAACTTAGGTACAAATTGATAATGAAATGGGGAAAGAGACTAGATGAAAGCAACCGGAGTAACTAGAAAAGTAGATGAATTAGGGCGTGTAGTAATTCCAAAGGAACTTAGAAATACGCTTGGTATTAAAGAAAAATCACCATTAGAGATTTTTGTAGAAGGGGAAGACATTGTTTTACAGAAGTATCAGCCTGGCGGTGTTTGTGCATTAACAGGAGAAGTGTCAAATCATAACATAGCATTAGCAAATGGTAAGATAACATTAAGTCCAGAAGGTGCAGAATTATTACTAAAAGAAGTAGAACAGTATCTTGTAAAATAATTGCTCCTTTCAAGGGGCTTTTTTTATAAGGGAAATATAAAATTTCACGTATCATAGTGTTTAATAAAAAACTGAAAGCCTAATTAATAGTCTACATTTAATCTTATGTTGAATTAATACGCTAAACAGATACTGTATTGTTTGTTATGAGAAGATTAGCAAATAAGTTAGTACGAGATGCTGAATAATAGGGAAAAAAGAAAAAGGACGCTTAGCTTTACAGGACTAAACGCCAAAATGAATAGATAAAATATAAGTACATAGAGGGGAGAGTGATTCCCCGACTCATTATGATTATATCATAGAATCAGGTTATAAAGAAAAATAAATGATAATTAGGCTTGTTAAGTGATGGGGCAATTTTGAAGAAACTTACAAATGAAAAAATTGTACTGTTAAAGGTAAATATAGGGGTACTGCCAAGATACATGTAATTTTGAGTCATAGGCTTACTTTCATTTTGAAAGATAATCAAATCGGGGTTTTTTCTATAATTTTTAAACTTATTATCATACACCCTAATCATACAATTGAAACAAAGTATTTTCAGTAGCTAACTAATGAATGATTAAGGTTGCTTGTGCTTTATTTGGATAGATACGAAATTTATATGCTTTATTGATCATCATTCCTTTCACACCCATTTTGATGTACCTATTATACAACAAACGTACATTCGAATGATATTGAAGTAACAATGTAAGTATGTCGAACAATTAAGATGACTTCCTGCCATCCCTTGTCCGAAGCCAATTCATCTCCCGCCTACTCATTTCACGTTCCTTGAGAAAGGAGTCTTCTTGGCTAAAATGATAAAATATAAAAACTACGCTACCTTTTCTGCGGAATCCTAGGAAAAGATGACGCTTTTATCTCCCAATAACTTAAAAACTTAAACTATAAGAGAAAAAAGAATGAAGTATTCTGATGGTAGTAAATGACTTAGCGGTGTAAATGTATATATGACAATTCCGCCTATAGCTATTTATTTTCTTGAATTTTACATAATATTAATTTTTTGTGAATTATTACTCTGTAATTAATTAGATTTAATGTATTATTCACACGAAATGACTACCTTTGTGTAATTTATTTGATTTGTAAGACAGTTAGGAATACTAGATTAAAACATAAATACACGTTTTTGATAGATATTTTATAAAGTTGTATTTATATGTGTCATAAAATAACATCTAAATATAATTATAAACAGAGTAAAGGGAGGGCTATGTAAAAAGTAATAAATACAAGTTCATGAACTGTTTTTGCACGTAAACCATGCTAAAGAAATGAAAACTTTTAAATTTATCAAGGAAAATGAGAGGGAGATACTATGGGGAATAAATCAAAGCATAAAACCAAAAGAATACTTGTAGCTACTGCAACATTAACTATACTTGCTTCTGGAATGGCTTCTTCACCAGATGTTTTTGCAGAGGAAAGGCAGCAGCAAAAAAATTTATCGACATCACTGCAAAATGAAAAGTCAGTTAAATCAGAAAATAGAACATTTACAGTCCCAGGAAAAGGGGATGTTGAGGTACTGAAACAACAGGAAAGAAAAAGTATGGCATTTAGTCCATATGAACCAACTGGTTTATATGCAAAGCCAAATGAACAAATAACAATTAATGTAGAAGGAAATCAAGATATTCAAGCATACATTGGAACGTATTCGTATGATGCTTCTTGGAGAGAAGATTCTAAAATAAAATCATTTACATTAAAACCGGGTATAAACACAATCCAATCTCCAAATGGGGGATTGATTTATTTTTATAATAAACAACAAGGTGGTACCATTCGAACAACAGTCACAACAGGTGGGACGACTACTCCTTTCTTTGAACTAGGAAAGCATACGAAACAAGATTTAATAAACATGCTGGACCAATATCCAAATGCACATGCAGTGGAGTTAAAAGGAGAACGTGTATTAATTACAGCCAGCCCTGCACGTGTTAAGAAATATTTGTTGGGTTCTAATACAGATCCTGTACAACTCTTAAAAAAGATGGATGAAGCTACTCGAATTCAAGACAAAGTAGCTGGATTATCCGAAGAACAAGTAGATAAACATTATGTTCATTACGTAGAGGAAAATCATTCTCCTGATTATTATATGTATGCAACTTCTTATCGAACCGCATATGTAGGAGATGCTATCCAACACGTGTTAGATATTAATAAGTTTATAAAAGATGGTTGGGGGCCTTGGCATGAGGCGGGACATATGAGACAGCAATGGCCTTGGAATTTTAAAAATATGACAGAAGTGCAAAATAACATTTACAGCCTTTCTGTAGAAAAAGCATTTAATCAACCATCTCAATTAGAGAAATATGGACATTATACGAAGGCATTTCAATATCTAGAACAGACCAATAAAAATTATGACGAAATTAGCGATGTTATGGTTAAGCTTGTTATGCTTTGGCAGCTACAGTTAGCGTATGGAGAGGATTTCTATCCTAAATTGCATCAATTGTATAGAGACATGCCTTCAAATGAACTTCCACAAACTGATGAAAATAAAAAACAATTATTTATGATTTCAGCATCAAAAGTAGCCAAACAAAATTTGATTCCTTTCTTTGAGAAGTGGGGATTACGTCCAAATAACGATACTATTCAAAAAGTGACTGCATTAGGATATCCAATTTTAACAGCAGAGATTTGGAAGGGAACGGATTCTAAGCCAATTAAACCAGATATGCCTAATGAAAATAATATTTTAGAAGGAAACAAGTTTGCATGGTCACTAAAAGGAATTAGTGATTTTGAGTTTGCTAAAATCAATTTCAATAAGCCGACAGAAGAAATGCAAATCGACTTAAAAGCAGGCGTACCGCATCATTATTTTAATGAAACGTATGCGAGTATTAAAGTACAAAATGCATCAGGAAAAGTAGTATACAAGAAAGACATTTATGGAAACAAACAACAAAATGCTGAATCACAAAAGGTACCAGTCAAAGTAGGAGATTATATCGAGTTAACACATTTAGAAGGTGTGCATAGAGCTACTTTTACGAATGTCGATAATAGTAAACAAGAGAGCTTTGGAAAAAAAGCCATATACGAAGTTACCAAAGAAGGTCTGAAGAAAGTAGAAAAAATGCCAGAAGCAACAATTTTAGATGGAAATCAATTTACATGGTCATTAAAAGGATATAGTGATAGAGAAATTGCAAAAGTAGATTATGATAAAACGGCAGAACAGATGAAGGTAAAACTAGAAGCAGGTGTACCACATTCCTACTTTGCTAGTACGTATGCGAGTATTAAGGTCCAGAATGCTTCTGGCAACGTCCTGTACAATAAGGAAATTTTGGGAAATAAACAACAAAATGCTGAAAGCCAAACTGTGCCCGTTAAAATAGGGGATTACATTGAACTTACTCATATAGAAGGGGAAGCAACAAAGGAAAAGACGCGAGCAACTTTAATTAACCTTGAAAATAACAAAAATGAAACCATTGGAAAAACAGCAAGATATCAAGTTACAAAAGAAGGCCTGAAGAAAGTAGAGAAAATGCCAGAAACAACGGTTTTAGATGGAAATCAATTCGCTTGGTCATTAAAGGGATATAATGATCGAGAAATCGCGAAAGTACAATATAACAAAACAACAGAGAAAATGCAGATTAAATTAGAAGCGGGTATACCCCATTCCTATTTTACTAGTACGTATGCAAGCATTAAAGTTCAAAACTCATGGGGCAATATCTTGTACAATAAAGAAATTGTAGGAAATAGACAACAACCTTTTGAAAGCCAAACCGTTTCAGTCAAAGTAGGGGATTATATTGAATTTACTCATATAGAGGGAGAAGCACAAAAGGAAAAGACACGTGCCACACTTACTAATCTTGAGAATAGTAAACAGGAATTTGTGGGTAAGAAAAAAACATATCAAGTTACTCCTACGGGATTATTAATAAAATAGATTAAAAGGATGTCTAAAAAAATAAAATTTTTTTGGACATCTTTTTTATTATTAAAAAGTGTTAATTATTGATGGAAAGACCGCATTTTGTATTGTTTTTGTTGAGGAAAGAGTACAGGTAGTATGAAGAGAAAATAGATTTTGCCAATTAAAAGAATATGTTATTAAAAGTAAGGATTTATCGTTAATTTGAATAAATAGATAAAATATAATGATATATCCATTCGGTTTAAAAGATGTAAGGGGGAAACGGTATGCTATTAATTAGGTACGGGGAATCGGAAGCGGATATTTTAAACGTGCATGAAGTAAGAGCAGATTTTGAATTAACGGAAATGGGTAGATGAAAAGTGGGAGGTTTAGTACATAAAGTCAAAAATGACTTTCCACCAGATTTTATATGGGCAAGTACATTAAAGAGGGTGCGAGAAACTGATGAAACATTTATAAAACATTTATAAAAGTTTAAAGGGCAATGGATGTACCTGTAACGTATTGTTGATTCGAAAGGCAACACAATCGATTTTTGTCTAAACAAAACAAGAAATCAAGAGGCTGCAAAGCGCTTTTTTAGGAAAGCTTTGCGGCCTTTTTATGTTTCAAAGCCACGTGTAATAACAGTCGATAAGCATCCGGCTTATTCTATAGCAATTGAGCAGTTGAAAAAAGAAAGAGCATACCTGATGGTATGCAACTTAGACAACAAAAGTACTTGAATAATATAGTAGAAGGACGTGTAGCATAAAATACGATTCCGTTAGGAATATATATTTTATTCTCTTTTACTTTGTTTTTGCACCAGAAACAAAATACAAAGGGATCAAGAAGAGCTAAATAACCATCAAGAAAAAATAAAGAAAGAGGAAGAAGAACGACAACGTATTCAAATACAGAAAGAGCAGTTATATAGAAAAAAGAGCTATGGAACAAATGAGACTTGTATCATGTCTATCTATTGAAACCATATTAAAAGTGAGGGCAGTTTTATGTTTATTCAAATACGTTTGAGGTGTGGAAATGGAACAGAAGTTTATTGAAAAATGTAATCATGATGAGCTTGACTATGTTATTAAAGACTATTGGCAAGATGTATGGAATTATTCATTTATTATTACGAAAGATCCACACTTATCAGATGACATCACACAAGATGTCTTTATAAAGGTTTTTAAACATTGGCATTCGTTTCGAAAGGAGTCATCTATTAAAACGTGGATATTAAAAATTACAAGAAATACAGCGATAAACTATTTGAAATCCTCTTATTTTAAAAGGATATCTTTAGTGGGATTTTTTAGTGACGACAAGCAATCTTCCTCGGCAGAACAAGAGTTTTTTAAGCAAGAGGAACTAAATGAAGTGTGGGATGTTGTATTAAAACTACCTAAAAAACACCGTGAAATACTAATACTGGACGCGAAATATGAATTATCTTATGAAGAAATGGCTGAAACATTAGGTGTATCAATTGGAACAGTCAAATCTAGATTAAGCCGAGCGAGAAGTAAAGTTTCAAAACTAATAGGGGAGGGTAGTAGTGATGAACAGTAAAAAAAATCCTGATTGGTATAGTAAATTGAAAAAAGGCCCAATGGAGCATCGGAAAGATGAAGAAGAATTTATTTATAAAATAAAGCAATCGGTATATCAAAATAGTGAAGTAGATTCTGTAACAAATAAGAGACCATTTCGTAAAAAAGCATTGCCTGTTGCAGTTGTTTTGGTTTGTACAATGTTATTTTTTATTGTTCAACAACCTGGGCTTGATGATAATAAATCACCGGTACAAAGTAGTACACAAATTAAGCCGAAAACAAAAGATGAGTCTGCTCAAGATCCATCATTAAAACAATTTATGAATGATTTATATCAAAGCACAAATTCAAAAAATGAAAATGATTTGTATAGAGCATTAAATAATGAAGTTCTATTTAAAGGGAAGAGTTATAAGAAGCATGAATTGAAGTTTGATGAAGATATTTTTCATGAGTTGCAAGTCGCTCTTACAATGGGGGGAGAATTTGCAAATGATACAAAGAAAGTATATAAAGTACCAAGTGGAATGACAGAAAGTAACCAATCAAAGCGAGAACATTTTATATATGTAACTGTTACTGGAAATAAAACGAAAATTTTAGCTGAACCAAAACGAGAATCACAAGTTTTATATGAAGTATCTAATGAAATGGTAAAAGCTTGGATTCCAGAAAAAGAGCAGAATGATGGATATATAAAAATATCGACATTTAACGGTAATACTGGGTATGTACAAAAAGAGTATGTTTTAACTGATATTAAATATTCATTCGTGTTCGAAAAGGATCATGAAGGCATGTGGAAAATAATAGATATAGGTTCTATATGGTAAAAGAGGAAGGTTCACTTTAATGAACCTTCCTCTTTGTTTTTATTTTCTTATTGAAGTGTATGCCAGAACTCTAAAACTTCTGCTGTAACGAGAGCAGCGATGTTTTTTTCTGAATTACTACCAGGAATAACGACAGAAATGGCGATTTGTGGATCTTCGGTAGGAGCATATGCAATGAAAAGTGAATGATTTATCATTCTTTCTTGCTCATTCGGAGAATCGGTATTACCCGTTTTACCTGCGACATGAAAGGGTAAATTTTTAATCTCCTCTATATTTTGACTCATTCCACCTTGCACGACACTCCAAAATTCCATAGGATAACGATTTGAACTTTCTAAAATTGGTTTAAACTTTTTTGTTTCCTTACCGTCCTGACTCATAATAGCACTTACGATTTGAGGTTTATACTTATCACCTTTACTTGCCAAAGTTGCTGCATATTGAGCGAGTTGAAGAGGGGTATGCACTTCATTTCCTCCCCAAGAGGCATTTAATAAAGCGGAGATTCCATTTTCAAACTTATTAGATGGATGGAATTCATATTGTCCGTCTTCTTCAAAGGGTAAATCAATCCCGGTTTTAGAACGTAGGCCGAATTGCATTAAATAATCTGTCCATATATGTGCCACTTTTTCTATATTCCCATTATTTTTGTTGAATAAGGGCAGAGCTACTTTTGCTGTCATAAATGTATTAGATGAATTAATGATAGCCTGCCTTGGTGTAATCTCACCTGTTGGTGTTCCAGGTGCATTCGTAATGTTATTTTGATTATCATACTGAAAAGTACCCTTATCTAAATAAGTATCTTCAGGTTGAAAAAGCTTTTCGTTTAATCCGATTAAAATAGTAAGCGGCTTTATAGTAGAGGCCATATTTACATAAGATTCACCATACTTTAATTTTTGAATTGCTTTGTTCTGCGAAAGTGATTTAATGTTTTCATTTTTAGATGATACATGTGTATGTAATGTATTTGGATTAAAAACTGCCGAGTTGGCCATAGTTAAAATTGCGCCAGTTTTTACATCAGTTACTACAACATAACCAGCTTTAGCATCAGGTATTTTCTTAATTTGAGATCTTAATGCTTCCTCTGTTTTTTGCTGCAATTTCGAGTCTAAAGCTAGCCGGACATCTTTTCCTCTTTGTACTTTTTGAATGTTCCATGAGAACTTTTTATTATTCATTTTAAAAATCAGAGTTTTTCCGGGTTTTCCTTTTAAATCATTTTCATATTGAAGCTCAACCCCACTTTTTCCCACAGGTCCATATTTAGAATTAAGGTCATTTTCTACATATCCAATTAGCTGTGAACCAATTTCTTGTTTTGGATAATATCGAATCCATTCATCTTTAATTATTACATTATTGGGTTTATTCTTGTTTATGAATGTAAGTTCACTCTCATTTATGTCAGAGTATAACGGTATATCATTCATAGTCTGCTTTTTACAAGAGTGTTGTAAGTGTGATTTTATGTCCTCTGCAGAAATGTCATGTTGAAACTCGTTTGAAAATTGATTGAAAAAAGCTAATGTGTCTAATGTATCTTGATTCGATAGCTTTTCATCATTAGAAGTGCAATATAGAGACTTCACTTTCTTATTTGTAGCTAGTATGACCCCATTTTGATCGGAAATTTTTCCTCTTTCAGCTGAAGAAGTTGCGATAGTAATTGAAATGAAGTTGATTTTTATTAAAAGTAGTAAAATCAAACCTACAATAGAAAGAATCGCAAAAAATTTCCATCTTTTTATATGTAACATATAACCCTCCCTTATATAGTCTATTTCATCTTATAGTTAATTATTTTTTTTGTAAATGTGGAACAATTTTATTATTTAGGTTATCTATTAAGTATTACAGCATGAAGAAAGGAATAATTAGTATGAAAAGTTACTAGCAAGTCTATGTGTAAGCTTAATATGAGTCATTATACAATTTAGCATTTCTAATGTAAGCAAAAAAATAGAGAGAAAAACAAGATAGGAGATTTATCAATTACTCGGCTGTACCCCATGCCCATCAAGCTAATATTTTAAAGTATCCCCTAAACAAAAATTTGTGTTTTTTATAGCATCAAAGTTCATTTTTATCGTTTTAGGGGTAACCTGTTCTGTTAAGTTGATGGATGTGTGACGTTACTCCAATTAGTTCTTTAAACTCATTCATGTTTTTACTTTTGTTTAATATTTTTATCTAATTTGTCTTTTATTACCATCATGGAAACGCGAATTTCATTAATCTCACTATCACTTAGTCCATTAAACAATTGATTTATTTGTTCATCTGACTGAATATGAATTATATCTAGTAGTTCCTCTCCTTTTTTTGTCAAAAAGAGCAAGTTTTTTCTGCTGTCTTTTATTGAGCTTCTTTTTTCTATTAATTCTTCCTTCTCAAATCTACGTAAAATTCTGCTCATATAGCTTCTATCAATATTAAGTTCTTGTACTAGATTATTCGCAATACACTCTGTTCTTTCGCTTATTTCAAATAGTATTCGTGTTTCGGTTAATGAGTAATCTGTATCTAGAATCTGGTTATTAAATAAATCAAGTACCTTTGTATAAAATCGGTTGAATAGTCTGATTTCATAAATAATTTTTTTATCCATAGATCCTCCTTTTGTTGACTAAGTCCACATTTAATATTAATATAACTGTACTCATGAAATATGGACTTAGTCAACATTTTAGGGTTGCCATTTTCAAAAATCTATTGCAATCTTTATTAAAACCTAATTGAAGGAGATCGTATATGATTATTCGAGAAATGAAAAAAGAAGACAATGCAAAAATAAAAGAAATTATACAAGATTCATTAAAATCACTTGGATTAGCGCTTCCTGGAACAGCTTATTTTGACCCTCAGCTTAACGACCTACACCAATATTATAATAATCTAAAACATGCGAACTATTGGGTAGTAGACATGGAAGGAGAAGTTGTTGGTGGAATTGGTATAGCACCGTTTAACGAACATGAAAAAGTTTGCGAATTACAAAAGCTATACTTAAGTCCAAAAGCACAAGGTTTAGGGTTTTCCAGGAAACTAATGGAAACAGCTTTGTCATTTGCCTCTAAACATTATGAAAAGTGTTATTTAGAAACAATGCATGAATTAAAAACTGCATGTCAATTATATGAAAAATTTGGATTTATACTTTTAAATGAACCACTACCAGGTTCTGAACACTCCACTATGAATGCATGGTATATAAAATCTTTTTAAAATTAGGTGTAGTAAACGCATCTATTAAATCTAAAGGTCTTCCATTGAAGCTAACTTCTAAAGAATCTGAAGTTACGGGGCTTATGTTAGTTTCTCTAGTGAAACCTATTGATAATGGAGATGGAACAGGATTTCAGCCAGACCATGTTGGAGAAGTTGATATAATTCACGCAGATGAATATCAAAACAATATGGTAAAGAAGATTATGTAGCATTTGCTGCATGGGAATAAGTCTAGTTATATTACCAACAATCTAAGATGAATTTATGCTTATAATTAATAGAAAGCGTCATTCTTTTTATAGAAATCTATAGAAAGGATGGCGTTTTTATTTAAAAATGAGTTTCATTTGTTTGCTAAAAAATTTCGGTGAGATATATTTATCCATCAAGAATTATTTGGCAAGCGTATCAAAATATTAATTCTATAGGCAAAAGTTCATAGAACACCAAAACTTGGCTTGATGGGGATAGTAAGGCAGGTTCTACTTTCATTTGTTAGATACCTCATAGAATTTTATACTAAAAGGATGTTTTTCTGTACCCTATTATGTTTATTAATAATTGGAAGTGAAATGTTGTCATACATGCTTTTACAGTTATAATCCGTGGTGATGAGCTTAGCGTTTAATTGTGTTGTAAGCAGTTATTAAACCTTAATCAACTATTATTTTCAATTGGATACTAAGTAATAAAATATTATGGAAATTAGTTAAAGTGTGGATTTTAAATGCCTTTGCTATAAGTAAATTATATAAACAGAAAGGTGATATAATTATGTACTGATATGAAAGTAACGGGGAACGAGAACAAGAAAGGTGACATGAATCAATTACCATAATAGAATGAAAATTTAGTTATAGTACTTTTATTTTTAGGGCAGTCAGCGGTTTATTAGTTTTTATTTCGACTATTTTATATAAAATAAAAGCATTTTTATCTTAATATGAATTGTTTCCAAAAATAAAAAAGAATCTAGTAGCATTTCTAGATTCTTTTTTATTATATTATTTTATAATCCTAAAGATATGTAACATAAAATTTTATCAAGTGCGCTGGATTCTTTGTTGCCTTTAATATAGCATACTTGGAGAGATTGTTCTTTTGATACAGAAGGTAATTGAACTGCTTAATCTGACTGAGAGATAAAGTAACCTTTCAAAAAATTAATTGGTGATTGCATATATTTTTACTGTAAATTGCTGATTTGCGCCAACTAATACGATGTAGACCTAGAAAAACATCGACCATAATATTGAAAGAGATACTGGTAGAAGTCTCTCCCTCGCTAGTTTCAATAATCCATTTTAACCCAAGTGTTCCTTAGGGCAAATTATTTATACTAAAGTTTTGGCTGGATCGGTTCTTTTCTCCAGGCAACGGCTTAGAGTCAGAAGAAATTTGGGGAATTAATATTTCTTTTTCATTAACGTTTACCCCATACCCATCAAGCTTAGAAATGCAAATATCTCAAAATAAAAAAATGAGCATTTTGTTACAAGTTAGTACAAAATTTCGTTCTGAGGTACTATAAAATTTTAGATTGATGGGCATGTATGGTGAGGCCTAATAGTGAACACTTCAAGAGTGGCTATATATCCTTATGACAAAATGCTGTAGAAAGCTTAAGAATTCTTAAGAACTTTTCCCCCCTTTTTTTAAGAGTTGGATGCTAGTGTATAATTATGAATTCAAACCTGTGGGTGGATTAAGTATGAAAAAAAATCATTTTCTTATTTTTTTATATAATGAACTAGAAATCAGTTGGTGCAGCCCTTCCAATTTCAAGGTTTATTGGAGTCAAAAAAATTTATGGAATTAATTTGAGGAAAATAAGATAGAAATGTTTCAACTGTTTATGTCTTTAGTTGTCCAATACGAGAAAAAATATGGAGGAATCATATGGAGTCAAAAATTCTTATTGTCGATGATGATAAAGAGATTAGAAATCTTATCTCTGTTTATTTGGAAAATGAAGGTCTGAAAACTCAAAAAGCTGAAGATGCTATGGAAGCTTTACAACTGTTAGAAGAAAAGGAGTTTGATTTGATTATTTTAGATATTATGATGCCTAATATGGATGGTATTGAAGCGTGTATGAAGATTAGGGAAGACCGCAATATACCTATCATCATGTTATCTGCAAAATCGGAGGATATAGACAAAATTCAGGGTCTAGCCTCTGGTGCAGACGATTATTTATCAAAACCGTTTAACCCATTGGAATTAATCGCTAGGGTAAAATCCCAATTAAGAAGGTTTAAAAAATACAATACGTCAATAGATCATAATAAAAACATCCTAGAAATTGGTGATTTAACCGTGAATACAGATACACGTCAAGTATGGGTAAGGGGAAAGGAAACAAGGCTAACTCCAAAAGAGTTTGATATCCTCGTACTACTTGCCCGTAACAAAGGGATTGTCCTGAGTGTAGCAAAAATATATGAAGCAGTTTGGAAAGAGGTTTTTTATAAATCAGATAATACAGTTATGGTGCATATTACAAAAATAAGAGACAAAATTGAAGAGGATTCTAAACATCCCATTTATATTAAAACTGTGTGGGGAATTGGATATAAAATATGAAGAATGTTAGTTTTAGAAATAAGATCATTATAAAACTTCTTGGTGCTGTTGCAGTTAGTTTTTTTGTTTCATTTGGTTTAACAATCCTTATTTTGCAATACGTCATCGATCCATTATTTACAAAACACGAAGATTTTGGTGTGTTTGAAGGCAATTTGGCATTGTTGTTCTTATTTGCGTTCGCAATCTGTAACTTTATCATACTTTTTTTGATATTGGTTCGAAAGAAAATAGTATATTTGAAGCTCATTTCTGATAATGTGAATGATATTGCCAATGGAAAACTGGGTTTGACAATTTGGATTAAGGGGAAGGACGAATTGACCCAACTTGCTCAAAATATTAATTATATGTCCAAGGAATTGGAAAATACATTTGAACAGGAAAGACGATTGGAACGTACAAAAAATGAACTCATAACCAATGTATCTCATGACTTACGCACACCATTGACATCTATTATCGGCTATGTAGATTTATTAAAAAGAGGGCAATACGACAGTAAAGCACAATTACAAGAATATCTCGAAACCACTTATTTAAAATCACAGAGATTGAAATATCTAATTGATGAACTATTTGAGTACACCCGTTTATCAGATATCGATGCAAAATTAAACCTTAATGAAGTTGATTTGTCAGGTTTGTTGGAGCAAATAGTTGGAGAATACATTCCTATATTTGAAAAGGAAAGTTTAATCGTTCAAAAATCAATCACGGAAGAAACAATACCTATCTTCATAGATGTAGAAAAAATGGTACGTGTTTATGAAAATCTGTTTATGAATGCGATAAAGTACAGCATGAGACCTTCCGAATTATCCGTATGTCTTGAATTAATAGGTAACAAAGCAATTTTGAAAGTATCAAATAAAGTCGAGAAGCCGCCTGTTAGCGACCCTAATAAATTGTTTGAAAGATTTTTCAGGGGTGATAAGGCAAGAAAAAATGATCAAGGAAATGGACTGGGACTTGCTATCTCAAAAAGAATTGTTGAACTTCATCATGGTAATATTTATGCAGAATATAAAGAAGGCTGGATATCCTTTATTGTTGAACATCCAATCAAATAGATTGGCTTATGGAATTACAGGTTCCATAAGCTTTTTTTTTTAAAACTTAAGAATTCTTAAGGATTTTACAGGGTGTTTCCTAATTTTCATAGTTTATCATGTATGTATTCAGAGCAATGAGGTGAGTGGAGAAATTAAAAATAAAATTTTCTTTACGGCTTTCGATTGGATACATCGTGACAGCCTTATAGAAAAGGTAGATGCAACATGACTATTTTGTTAGTAGCAAATGTGAATAGCAACTTATTTTAAAGAAATGAAAAAACAAACGTAGGAGGATATATATGACGAAACCAGTTGTAGACGTGAAAAACGTCCAAAAAGTGTACGGTAAAAAAGGTGAGAACCAATCACACGCGTTAAAAGGTGTTTCATTCTCAATTCAAGAGGGTGAGTTTGTCGGAATTATGGGGCCATCTGGTTCTGGTAAAACAACATTATTAAATGTAATTTCAACGTTAGATAAAGCAACAGGTGGCGTTGTTGAAATTGCGGGTACGGATATTACAAAAATGAAGCAAGGTGAGCTTTCAGATTTCCGTTCACAAAAGTTAGGATTCATCTTCCAAGACTTTAATTTATTAGAAAACTTATCTATTTATGAAAACATTGCACTTCCACTTTCACTTCAAGGTGTTTCATCACGTAATATTGGACAGAAAGTAGAAAAGGTAGCTGATATGTTAGGAATTTCAGCAATCCTTCAAAAGTATCCATCTGAAGTATCTGGTGGACAAAAACAGCGTTCAGCAGCAGCACGTGCATTAGTACATGAGCCAGCAATTATTTTAGGAGACGAACCAACAGGAGCGCTTGATTCTAAAAATGCAGCAAGTTTACTTGATGCGATGACAAACTTAAATGAAGAACAAGGTGTATCTATTATGATGGTTACTCACGACCCATATAGTGCAAGTTACTGTCAGCGTATTTTATTCATTCAAGATGGTGAGTTATATAAAGAAATTCATCGCAGTGGTACCCGTGAAGAATTCTATAAAGAAATTTTAGACGCGCTTGCAAACTTAGGCACACAAAAAGCGTAAGGAAGGAAGTTCAATCATGTTATTTAAGCTTTCTATGTCAGGCCTAAAAAGTAAGTTGCAAGATTACATTGTTTTACTTGTTGGTCTTATTGTCTCTATTTCAACTTTTTATATGTTTCAAACGCTAGCATCCAATAAAACGTTCCTTGAATCTAACTCTTCTATTAGGGATATTGTGGCTGTCTTTAAAATTGGTTCCGTTTTGTTAGCGATTATCACATTTTTCTATATTTTATATGCAAACTCTTTCTTATCAGCTCTTCGTCAAAAAGAATTTGGTATGTATATGATGTTAGGAGCAAAAAAGCATAAAGTTACATTACTTATGTTTATCGAAACAATCATATTAGGTGCCACCTCTCTTTTGATTGGAATTACAATTGGTGTAGGACTTGCAGAAGGTATCGGTCAGCTATTAATGAAACAACTCGAGTTTGCTGGCGAAGGTTATAAAGCATTTTATCTGCCATCTATAGCTATTACTTGCATCTTCTTCTTTGCACTCTTTGTATTATCTGCAATTATGAATAGTATTAAATTATCTCGTATTTCTGTACTGCAACTTGTACATGCAGATGCACAAACTGAACGTGTCGCCGTGAAAGGAAAAATGACCGTTGTAGTTGCATTCCTTGGTATTCTTTTATTGGGTATTGGTTATGCATCATTGATTTATATGTCATATGTAAATCCGCTAATTGCTTTAGGATTAATGGCTGTTGGATTAATCACAGCAACCGTTGGTACTTACCTTATATTTGGATCACTTCTCCCAGTTATGATTAACAAGCTAAAGGGTAATAAAAAACATAGTGAAAAAGGCTTAAATGCTTTTACTTTTGCACAATTAAATTTCCGCATTAATGGTCTAACAAATGTGCTTGCAACAGTAGCAATCTTAGTGGCTCTTGGTGCTGGTGGAATTGCTTGTGGTATGGCATTTAAAAACAACATCCTAAAAACGACAGATCAAATGCGAATTTACGATTCAGTCATTCATAATCCAACAGCGGAAGAAAAGAAAATTTTGGGTGGTATCTTATTTCAAGAAAAACATGAATATCATTACAAAGTTGATGATAGGTATGTTTATTATCTTAAAGAAGATGTAGAAAAAAATCGCCCTTACTTGCAAGGTATGAAAATAGAGAAAGTTTCAGAGGAAATACCCATTGGTGCATTTTCAATAAAACGGGTTCAAGGAGAGACGAACACAAAACAATGGATCCAGGCTTTCAGAACGATCCAGCCAGATTATATGTATCCTGATTATGAAATGAAAATTGTAGATCAAAACATATACGATGGTATGAAGGGTAAAGAAAGTACTGTGTTTATGGGGAAAACAGATGATTTTGGATCATACATAAAAGAATGGAAAAAACTTGATGAATTACAGATGGCAAAATATAAAAATGTGAGAGCGGAAGAATTGGATAGTAAGTATCAAGCGTATATTGTGAGTCATAATTTTGCCAGCGGACTAATGTTTATGGGCTTTTTCGTTGGAGTTGCATTTTTAGCAATGATGGCAAGTTGCTTGATGTTTAAAGTTCTGTCTGGTGCATTCAAAGATTGTACACGTTATCAAATGCTTCGTAAAATCGGTGTTCGCCAAGAGTTATTAGCACAATCAATTTATAAGGAGTTATTTTTTGTATTCTTAGTCCCAGCAATTGTGGGTATTGTTCACGTATTAGTTGGTATGAACATGTTCAGAGTTCTTTTGCCTAATCCGTACAGTCGTATTTGGGTACCAATTATTATTTTTGTAGTAATTTACTCGATTTACTATTTTATTACAGTTCAATTGTATAAAAGAATTGTAATTCCAAAAGAAAATTAGTTTTACAAAATATACAAAATGTTAAACTCATAAAGCCCAGTAATATCGGTACCTATGTATGATATTACTGGGTTTTTATTTGGATATTCAACGCCGTGTTTTACAAAGTATATAAATACCTAAACTTAGTTTTATTTTTTATATATGGGGTAGCACCACGCTATCAAGCTAATATTTTAAAGTATCCCAAAACGAAAAATTCATATCACTACAACAGTTATTTATGAGAATTTAGTGTGTTTTTTGTGTTTTGGGGAACAATCAATTTTTTTAATAGAGGAAACTCATTCAAAATGGAAGAATGGAGAAATAACTGTTGTTATATTTATGGAAATGTTAGAACTAAAGAAAAACACCTTTTATAAAAATATGAAGGAATATGAAGAAGTAAATTAGGGCTTTTCCTATAAAGCGTACGACCAACACTTTAACGAAACGCTAGCAAACCATCCGAATTTAAAATCTGTACGTATTTTGATTGGTAACGGAGAAATATCAAAACGTTTTAATTATAATTTAATTGTATTTGATAAAGACGGTAAAGAAAAAAGAATTAGAATTCAATACTCAAAAAAACCTTCGTAAAGAAGCATTCCTACGCGTCTACTACTCTGATAAAAAAGTTGAAGAAGATGTATCAGGTTGGGAAGAAGTGAAGCAGGACGAGATTCCTGCGAAAGTGAAAGAAAAACTAGCTGCGAAATAATAAAAATAAAAAGGGTTTGGTTTTAACGGTCGAATCCTTTTCTGTTTTCAAAATCTTTTTCTGAAATGACTATGAATCCATGTCTTTTAAATAGAGCTGTTGTTACGCCGTAATCAGTTTGTTTATTTCCATTAATTACATAAGTCTTGTCGTTTTTTGCACCAGAACAGATATCCCTACATTTATCTGCCTCTTTGGTAAGGCATCGAATAAACCTTACTTATACCATCGAGATTCCTGATAACTTATATGTAGAGATATTACTCAATATAACAAAAATGTAATGTTAATGAAATGTAATTCCATCGATACTATAAATGAAATTATATAAAATTAGTTACATAAATGAATGAGAGTTAAAGAATTTTTAAAATGAAAAAGGAGAAGTATTAATGCGAAATATATTAAGTGTAGAAAAAATTGAAAAATATTATGGTAATAAAGATAATGTAACAAAGGCTATAGATAATATTAGTTTTAAGGTAGATGAGGGATAATGGGGCCTTCAGGAAGTGGCAAAACCACATTACTTAACTGTATATCAACTATTGATAATGTTACTACGGGAAAAATAATGATAAATAATAGTGACATTACTCGGTTAAAATCAAAGTCACTAGATAAGTTTAGACAAAATGAATTAGGGTTTATATTTCAGGACTTTAATTTATTAGATACCCTTACTGCTTATGAAAATATTGCCCTAGCGTTAACAATAAAAGGTGAGAAAAGTTCAAAAATTGATGAAAAAATACAAGCAGTTGCAAAGTATTTAGACATTGAACAAGTATTAAGCAAATACCCTTATCAAATGTCAGGCGGACAAAAACAAAGGGTTGGTTCGGCAAGAGCTATCGTAACAGATCCATCTTTAGTACTTGCAGATGAACCAACAGGATCATTAGATTCTAAATCAGCTAGATTATTACTTGAAAGATTTGAAAGTCTAAATAAGGATTTAAAAGCTACAATACTTATGGTTACTCATGATGCATTTACAGCAAGCTATGCTCGTAGAATTCTTTTTATTAAAGATGGAAAAATATTTATCGAGTTGGTAAGAGGGAATGATTCCAGAAAAGAATTCTTTACTAAAATTATCGAAGTTATAACTCTTCTTGGAGGCGACGATAATAATGTACTCTAAGATTGCTATTGGGAATGTAAAGAAAAGTTTTAAAGATTATGCAATATATTTCTTAACACTAACACTGGCTGTTTGTATATTTTATAGCTTTAACTCAATAGAATCACAAAAGGCACTTATGGAAATTAACGCTTCAGATAGAAAGTATGTGCCTACAGTAATGAACGCTATCTCAAATGTGTCAGTATTTGTATCTGTAATATTAGGTGGTTTAATATTGTATGCAAATAATTTTTTAATTAAAAAACGTAAAAAAGAATTAGGAATATACATGACTTTAGGTATGGGAAGAAGAAACATATCCAGAATATTAGTAACAGAGACATTTCTAGTTGGCGTTATATCTTTAGTGAGTGGACTTCTAATAGGTATTGGAGTATCGCAGGGGTTATCTACATTTGCATTAAAGCTATTTGACTTGCCCATCAATAAATATAAATTTGCAATTTCAACAGGTGCTATAGGTAAAAGTGTATTATACTTTGGAATCATGTTTTTACTTGTTATGTTATTTAATGTATATGTTGTTTCTAAATACAAAATAATTGATTTGTTAACAGCAGGTAAAAAAAACGAAGATGTAAAATTTAGAAATCCTCTTATCTATGTAATCATATTTTTTATGTGTGTAGCATCACTTGGATATGCATATATGACTGTACTAAAAATCGGATTGAATTATAATAATCCTATGTTCATGGTATCAATCATACTTGGCATATTAGGTACATTACTGTTTTTCTTTAGTTTATCTGGATTTATATTATATGTTGTAAAGAAGAATAAAAAAATCTATTTTAAAGGTTTAAATATATTTATCATCAAACAAATAAATAGTAAGGTTAATACAAATTTTATATCCATGTCTGTAATCTGTTTAATGTTATTCCTTACAATGGTGGCTCTATCTACAGGAATCAGCTTTAACAGAATGATGGACGCAACAACGAAAGAAGTAACACCATTTGATGCCAGTATTACGTTGGAGAATAAGGATGAAAGTTACACTATAGAAGACGTATTAAATAAAGCTAATTTTAAAATAAGTAATAACGAAAAATATGTATCTTATAATGTATATCCAACAGAGATGGAAGTGGGGGACTTAGTACCGGAAGTACGTAAAGATTATAAGAAAAGCGGTATGGATTTCATTAAAGTATCTGATTATAATAAAATTTTAAATCTTAAAGGTGAAAAGGAAATCACTTTAAATAATAATGAAGTTTTATTTTTATCAAATGATAAGCAGTTGCTTAATTCGATAAATGAAAGATTAAAAAATAGCAATAAGGTGAATATTAAAGAAAAAGAATATCTGGTAAAATACGCTAAAATTATACAAGAGAGTCTTTACACTTCTGATACGCAACCTTATTTCTTCAAAATCGTTATAAATGATGATTTTTTATCAGACTACAAAATTATTGAATCCGTACTTAATGTAAATTATTTAGATGGAAATAGAGAAGAATATAATAAAAAATATGATAACGTTGCACGGAGCTTTCATGAAGAAAATGGCCCGAAATTAAATATTAATCGTATAGCAGGCAAATCAAAGGATGAAGTTTGTGCAGAAATTAAGGGAATGAAAACTATCGTACTGTTTATTGGGATATATATAGGTATTGTATTTTTAATAACGAGTATGGCTGTGTTAGCTCTTCAACAATTATCAGAAGCTAGTGATAGCATAGATCGATATAAATCTTTGAAGAGAATTGGTTCAAACGGAACAATGATCGACAAAGCGATTTTCATTCAAACTTTCGTATACTTCAGTCTTCCAGTTTTTCTTGCTTTAATTCATTCTGCAGTTGGAATTTATGTAGTCAATGATTTTATTAACGCATTTCAACAAGTAGACATTACTTTACCAGCATTGATGACTGGCTTAGTATTTCTTGTAGTTTATGTAATATATTTCTACACGACATATGTCGGTTATAAAAATATTGTAAAAAGTAATACTTGATTTTATAATGCTCATTAAGGCTATTACACCTTGTTTCTCAAGATGTAATAGTCTTATATTCTGTATAGGGAGGAAAAAGTCATGAAAAAAATCATTCTGATTGAAGATGATGAAATCATCAGAGAAGAATTACAACATTTTTTTATAAAGTATGGATATGAAGTAAAGGCTCCCACAGATTTTAATCATATTATCGAATATATAGAAAGTGAGAATGCAGACCTTATATTACTAGACATAAATCTTCCTGTGTTTGATGGCTATTATATATGCAGAGAAATACGTAAAACTTCAGATGTTCCAATCTTCATGGTTACAAGCAGAGATAGTGATGTAGATGAACTAATAAGTATGAATTTAGGAGCAGACGATTTTATAACAAAGCCGTATAATACAGAAATACTATTAGCAAGAGTAACAAATATTTTAAGAAGAACATCTGGAGATTTCAAGATGAATCATATCTTACTTTATAGGGATTTTAATTTAAATCTTTCAAATGCAACAGTTACTTATCAAGACAAGTCTGTAGAATTAACTAAAAATGAAGTTAAAATACTCTCATGCTTAATAAATAATCGCGGAAATATTGTAAAAAGAGATTCACTCATAGAAACTTTATGGAAATCTGATTATTTTGTGGATGATAGCACCTTAACTGTTAATATAAATAGATTAAGAAAAAAGCTTGAAGAGATAGGTATAGAAAATCCAATTGCAACAAGAAGAAGCTTAGGGTATATAATGCCATGAATATAGGTGAATTTATTAAAGATAAAATAGTAGTAATACTATCAAATGTACTGGTATATATCATACTAGCAGGTATATTGCTGACTGCGCACATTCCGTTCATTATCATATTCTTTGTCTTTTGTATTTGGTTTTTTCCATTGATCTCATATATGGCTATAGAATTTATAAGATGTAAAAATTATTATAATGAGATTAACAGCATATTAGAAAACTTGGAGAAAAAATACTTACTTCCAGAGGTAGTAAAGGAAGCAAATTTTATACATGGGGAAAAGCTTAACGCTATACTGAAAGAAGTAAGCAGAGATATGCATGAAAATGTAAAGTATTATAGAGATATGCAATCGGATTATAGGGAATATATAGAGACATGGGTGCATGAAATTAAGACACCAATAGCTTCTACAAAGCTTATAATTGAAAATAATCAAAATGAAGTAACGAATAAAATTGACTCTCAAATGAATCGGATTGAGGGGTTTGTTGAACAGGTTCTGTATTATTCTCGAAGCAATAACGTTAATAAAGACTACATTATCAAGCCAATCAACCTTGATAATGTAGTAAGGAATGTAATTAAAAGAAACTATAGGGATTTTATTCATAAGAGAATAAAGTTAGATATACAGGATATTGATGAAATCGTATATAGTGATGGGAAATGGGTTGAATTTATTATTAATCAAATAATAGGAAATTCTATAAAGTACTCAAATAACAAAGAACAAATGATACGTATATGCTCAATTAAGAAAGCTAACTCAGTAATACTAACTATAGAGGATAATGGAGTAGGGATAAAAACTAAAGATATAAATAGAGTTTTTGAAAAAGGATTTACTGGAGAGAATGGAAGGAGATTTAGCAAAAGTACAGGAATGGGTTTGTATCTATGCGAAAAAATGTGCTCAAAATTAGGGATGAAAATAGGCATTGAATCTGAAGTGAATAAAGGAACTAGAGTTACATTAATATTTCCGTTGTCAGGTATGGTAACTTTTGAGTCTTGTTTATAAAATAGATGCTGCCATCTTTCCACGAATTTCGTATGAACTTATAAACAAATTTAAAACGGTATGAAAAGAGTAGAAATTCTTTTCATACCGTTTGTACTATTTATCCATTTAACATATTGGTATATGTAATTGTGAGTCGGATGGATGTTAATCTGGATTAATCATTACTATTTTTGATGTCCACTAATACTTAACGTAAGATTTGGTTCGGTTGCTACATAGGCCTCGTAAGCGAAAAATTGTCCATTATATAAAACAGTAAAACAAATATCCGATTCCTTAGCGTACAAGGAATCGGATATTTTGTGTCTAAATTGTGTCGAAATGTACAGTTTTCTTTTTTTGGTATGGCGACCCCATGCCCATCAAGTCAACCAAGTAATCGTTCAATTACAAACAAATAAGTTTTTAAGTAGTGGTGTCATAATTGGTCCTATTGTTTCTGCATTTTATGTAGCTTCAATTGCTACAATTTGTTGAACATCTTCGTGAAAAAGGCGTACACTTTGCGGTTTTAAATTTAGGAATTGATACAAGAACTCCAACAGGAAAATTCTTTTTAACAGTTATGTCAGCCTTTAGTGAGTTAGACCGAGAAATGATTAAGGAAAAACAAATTGCTGGAATCAAACTTGCAAAACAAAAGGAGTTTACCGGGGGAGAATAAAAAAATATACAGCACAACATGCAGGAATGAACCATGCGATTGAATTACGCCAACAAACGAAGAAAACAATTAAAGAAATTTGTGCTATCACAGGTGTAAGTCAAGCTGCGTTATATCGGAAATTAAGAGAATTGAAAAAAATGGAAAGACGATTCTTTAAATAGAAAAGAGTTGCCTTTTCATGTGAAAATATTTCTTAAAGAAAAAACTTAACAAATCAAGGGCATTACATAAGCAATTTTCAATTGTTTTTTCGGTTTCAGTACAAAAATGATTTCAGAGGATTTTCAACCAGAACATTCAATGATTTTGAAAATACATTCTTAGCAATCTAAATATGTTTAATGTTCGTAATTAATCTTATGTTTTAATATCATTCGAACCTTGCACCAGAGCCGAATATTGCAAATAGAGATACATGTTGAATAAATGTGTAACGTACCGAGTATAATACTAACATTTATTTATGACAAAATATGGTGGTAGATATGGCGAAGCAGATGGTTAATTTTTTTCAGATTGCTCTTGTCCTTATTGGTAGTACTGGAATTATTAATCACGTCATTATAATTCCGATGCTATTAGATCATTCTGGTCGAGATTCCTGGATCTCAATTATAATTTTGAGTTTAGTGTATATCATTTGGATTCCTTGTGTATTTATCGTTCATAAATATACAAGGGAAGAACATTTATTCTCGTGGTTAATGAGAAATTATGGCGGATTTATCACATATCCATTGCTTTCTATAATTGTTTTATATTTGATTATTCTAGGCACAGTCACATTAAAAGAAACACTTACATTCTTCTCTTTTTATTTACCAGAAACACCCAGAATATTATTGGGAGTACTTTTATCGATTATCTGTTTTTATAATATACAAAGAGGGGTTCAATCTATTGCACTGACAACAGGCATTTTATTACCGGTTGTATTTTTGCTTGGATTTTTTGTAATGATCGCAAACTTTCCACATAAAGATTATTCTTTACTTAAACCGATAATGGAGCATGGGATAGACCCAGTAATAAAAGGGATGATTTATCCAGCTGCAGGTTTTATCGAACTAATTTTCATTCTTTTTTTACAACATCATATGCGAACCAAAATTAAATTATCTCAATTGCTTATAGTAGGAATCATTTTAGCTGGTATTACACTAGGTCCTACCATGGCAGCTATTGTAGAGTTTGGTCCATTTGTGGCTGCAAATCAGAGATATCCAGCCTTTGAAGAATGGCGACTTGTGTCAATTGGGAAGTATATTGAACATCTAGACTTTCTTTCTGTGTACCAGTGGCTTGTAGGGGTTTTTATTCGTATATCACTCGTTATTTTTCTCATTCCAGACGTGTTACAAGTTACAAAACGGAAAGCGAGTAATCAAATTAGGTTTGCATTGCTTATGTTTATGGTGATTATTTGTATACTACCCATCAGTGATGCCAGTTTTTATTGGTTTTTATCTTATGTTTTTTTACCAATTTCAGCAATAGGGTTATTCTTGTTTTCTATGCTTTTACTTGTATTTGTTTGGGTCTCTAAAAATAAGAAAAGAGCTTAGAATATTATATATTCGGTTAATGGATGCAAAGGGGATAATATAGATGAAAAGAACAGTGGAAGTAAATGAATCCATACTCCGTGTATGGTTTGAAGGCTGCAAAGATGTAAAAATAATGAACCGTAAATGGTGTGCAGATACAACTACAACAACGATTTTATTGGTGTATTGTCAACATGTAATTGATCATACAAAGTTAAAGCAAGCGATAGCTCCTGAAATGTGTACCGACCTTTTACAGAGCTCATTTAAAGATTCAAATCTTCTAGCATCTAACTCTCAGTTCCCAGTAACAACGTTAGAGTTAGAAAACTCAAACGAAAATGTTTCTCGAATGTTATTTGAAGGAAAGCTACTTATTATTTTTCAAGAATATAAACGAGGGTACACAATTGATATTGCGAAATTACCTACAAGATCTATTGAACAATCCAATACAGAAATGACAATTCGCGGAAGCCGGGATGGGTTTGTTGAAGAACTTAGTACAAATATAGGTTTAATTAGAAAAAGGCTCAAAACAAGCTCACTTAGCTACGATGAATTTATTATTGGAGAAAGGACGCAAACGAAGGTGGGACTTTTGTATCTAAAAGATGTAGCATCACAAGAAACAATTAGTCAAGTTCAATTTAAACTAAAAGAAATTAATATTGATGGTGTGGTTTCAAGTGCCCAGATTGAAGAATTCATTACGGGGGATCAATTCAGTTTATTTCCTTTAATTGAATATACAGGTAGACCAGATTATGCAGTGAATTGTTTATTACATGGGCGTTTTATTCTATTAGTTGATGGTTCACCGACTGCAACGATTGCACCAGTTTCTTTCCCGTTTTTTGTAAATACTGCTGAAGATCAAAATTATTTTTACTTATTCGGTAGTTTTATACGATTATTAAGTCTTTTGGGAATAGGGATATCTATATTCCTTCCTGGATTTTGGGTAGCCTTAGTTACATATCATCCTGATCAAATTCCTTACACATTACTAGCTACATTAAGCTTATCAAGAGAAGGGATTCCTTTTCCGGCTCCTTTAGAGGGACTAATTATGATTACCTTATTTGAACTGCTAAGACAAGCAGGCCTACGTATTCCTACGGCATTTGGACAAACTTTATCTGTGGTAGGTGGGTTAATTATCGGGCAAGCAGCTATAAGTTCTGGATTTGTTTCACCATCTATGGTCGTCATGATAGCGATTTCCGTTGTTTCAACTTTTACTTTAGTCAATCAATCATTTACTGGGTCATTAAGTATTTTGCGGTATGGTGTTTTTTTAATGTCTTCCTTTTTAGGAATTATAGGTTTTATATTTTCCATACTTGTAATTGTAATACACGTAGCAAATTTACGTTCATTCGGTCTCCCATTTCTCGCGCCATATTCCCCTCCCGTGTTTAGTAGTATGTTACCATCCACATTTCGGATTCCTTTCACAAAGATGAAGAAGCGACCAAAAGAACTTCATACGTATGATAATACAAGGCAAAGGACAAATAATGATGAAAATAAATAGAAAAGGTGGGCTATTCCTTCTCATGTTTCTTTTTTTACTCACAGGTTGTTGGGATAGACGAGAATTAGAGCATGTTTTATTTATAAATACCCTAGGAATTGACTTTAAAGACAATCATTATATTATTTATCCGCAGTTTATTAATTTTACCAATATGGCGAAAGAAGAAGGAACCGCAAGTCGTAATTACAGTCCCGTTTATATTGGAAAAGGGGAAGGGGAAATTTTATATGACACAGCTTTTGATTTTTATAAAAGTACACAACAGCAAGTTTCATGGGAACATATTAAAAGTATCGTTGTGACGGAAAGATTCCTCAAAAATGGTAATTTAAATCAACTTAATGATTTTCTCTCTCGTTTTTTTCAGTTTCGAAACACGATGTGGGTATTTGGAACAACGGAACCATTAGAAAACATACTAGCAACGAATAATATATTTAATATTTCTTCTTTATATACTCTTATGAATTTACCACAAGAAACGATTAGACAATATGCAAGTGTGGATCCCTTACGACTGTATACGTTTCGATCCAATTATTATGAGCCCGGAATGACAACTCGGATTCCTTTTTTAGCTACAACTACAGAACATTGGAAAAAGGGGCATAAACCATTCCAGATGTTAGAATTTAATGGATATGGTTGTATAGCTGGTAAGTCCTATGTCAATCATTTAAATGATTCTGATATAGCAGGAGTTCGGTGGACCAACAAAAATACAAATCGAGCCCCTTTACTATTAAAATTTAAGAATCAAGCCATTGGAGAAATCACATTAAAAAATCCTAAAATAGATACGAAAGTTTCTATAGAAAAAGGAAAACCACATATTGTCATGAATATCCGGCTAGAAGGCGATATGTATCAAGTAATGAAGTCGATGCCTATACATAAGGTTAAAAAAATTGCTGAGAATCTAGTTGAAAAAGAAATTAGAATGACCTATCAAACAGGGATGGAAAAGGGGATTGATGTTTATCAATTATCCCATCTACTATATCGTGATCAGCTAACTTTATGGAGGAAATATCAAAAAAAAGGAATGATACCTCTCCAAAACAATACATTAGATCTGAACGTTTCAATAAATATATCCACCAATGGGAAATCGAAAGTCACACCTATAAAAAATGTTGAGGCTCAGGGATAATCAGTTTTGATAGTAAAAAAATTACAATTAAAAAGATTCGCTGCCGGAAATATCGGATATGGCTTCTCCCATGTATTCGTGTAAATAATTTTGTTAATCACAAATCTATTCTTAAGAAAATATATAGAAAAGAGGAGACAGTTCTTTTATCCATCTACGGGAGCATCCGTACGATCCATTACTTGTTACTGGTTCTGTTGCAAGCATTCAATAATGTTAAAATATACAACAAAATATAAGGTTACTTATAAACATTATACATATTTTGATTAATAATATCCGTAATTTTTATTTGGTTTTTCAGAGCAGTATTTTCACAATCATTGAATGTTCAGGTTAAAACTTTTATGAAATCATTTTTGCGTCAAAACCTAATATTGACCAAAGTCAGTATTTAGGTGTAATAGAGCAGAAATTGTGGTTCTGGTGCAAAAAATACAGCGCTTGCGCGATGAGTTTTCCATAAAATGATGATTTCCATTTGCCAACGGGGTGAGTAGAAACCATGTATTTGCTCCATTCGAACAATGCCCTCAACAGTAGTAAATTTAGAAACAATCATTAAGAGCATCAATGAAGATGATATTTTAACCAGGTTAAAACAAGAGCATTTACTTGAAGAAAAATACACAATTAAGAGGATTCGTGCAATTAAAGATGAAATCCAACCATCTTATCTCTGGAAGTAAGAGAATTGAAAAAATATAAAAAGGCGATTCTTTATATTTAAAGAATCGCCTTTTTATGTAAAATATTCCTTAACGTACAATTTTCTTTTTTGGGTCTTGTGACCCCACTTAAACCATTTAATTTTATACAGGTTTCTAGGGATAGATTATAGGAATATTAATTTGGCTAAAAGTCAATTATGGAGAATTAGTGAAAATAAACAATAAAATCACCTTATGAAAGACTTTTGTAATATTTACGTAAGAGATTTGAAAGGTTTTTAAATTAAAATAACCTTCTGAACGTAAGATTCGGATTAATAAATAGAAAAATAAAAAATGAGGAATGACGTTATGAATGGAAAAGAAACAAAAAAGGTAAAAAAGATCCTCCCTGTAGGAATTGGAAAGAAGGTAATCCCTGCAACAGCGGCATTAGGTATTCTTTTTTCTATGGCTCCTGTTGGAGAAAATAAGGCTAGTGCAGGGATAGGTGCGGTAGTAGATATAACTATTACTGTATTAGGTGCTGTAGCAAACACTTATGAAGCACTTGGAATAAGCCCAGGGGATCGAGACCCAGGTACTCACATTGATGTATATGCAGAAAACGAAACTTACCAAGCTCCTAGTTTTAAATCTGGGGAATTTAATATTTCTATGTATCATACACAAGGTGATTTGAATTTTCTTAAACAAGTTAAAGTACGCTATCCAAATGGAAAAATTGAAATTCATCAACTAAAATCTGGACAGCAGCTTAAAATTACTGAAGCAGGTGCGATTATAGATTTAAACCCTAATGCAGCAAATGTTTCAGAACACGATCTTCTTTACATTACACAAGCTCAATTAGACGAAGGAAAGACCGGAGTTGTGATAAATCAAGGCCAACATGCATTTGTAGAAAAAGCATCTGGTAAAAACCCAAGATTTCTTGGTCCACTTTACAAAAAATATTCCGGTGACTCCTTTGGCGATTGGACGGTGATTGCTAGAAATTCAGATTACCTATTTGATCAGATAGCAAATAAATTATCGGATGAACAAAAACGATTGATAACATTAACTTCAAAGCCAGTATCTAAAGATGTCCTTGACAACTATGTTAATAATGATCCTAAAGCTCGTGCAGATTTTTATGATCGATTATCTGATGTATTGGCGGAGCGTACTAACGTCCTAGAGACATCTATGGCACTGCCATTCATTACACTAAATGACGGTAAAGGTTATCAAATTATCCCTTATAAAAAAGGAACGAATAAAGTAATCGTAAAGACAGGTTCAAGATATCTTTCAGGAAAAGAAGGAAACGGACTTCAATATTCTGATTCGCTTGGCGATGATGAAGTGTTTGAACTTGTTCAGATAGGAAATTCTAACGATGGTAAATTTCAATTCCGTTTGAATAACAAAAATGGGGTAAGTCTGGCTGGTAATCAATATACTTCTCAATTTGGTACTGATTGGAGTTTCAAATCTGAAATTCGTTTCTCTGATAAAAGCAACAATGAAATTAAGAATTGGTTAATAGAGTGGTATCCGGGTAAAGAAAATGAGAAACAAAATTATGACAAAATAGAGATTATATCTAATGAAAAGGACCCTACTAAATATAGTGCAAAAGATTCCTCTGGAAACGTGATAAAGAACAGTTGGATAAATCGAGGTACTGGTTATTCCTTTGCAGATGCTGAAGGAGTCATTTTGACAGGCTGGCAAGAAATTAAGGAGAAGACTTATTATTTCTCATCCCCTTATGGCTACATGGTTACTGGAGGAGGAAGTGATTCACTAATTGATGGGAAGTACTATAACTTCAATGACTCCGGTGTTCTGCAACGATCAGCATGGAGAGACCTATACTATTCTGATGCTTCTGGAGCGTTTGTTAAAGAAGGCTTGAAAGATATAGATGGGAAAATTTATTATTTCCAAAACTTCGTGCCAAATAAAAAAGAACTACGTTTAGAAGATCAAGATGTCATCCTTCACTTTTCCGAAAAAGGTGTGCTGGAGAGAGTTTCTAATCTAAATGGGGAAGCTATAAACAACGCTGTTAATGTTAAGCTTGACAACAAAATATTAGCATTTAATAACGACGGTTCAATTTTGAAAACAGGAATCAACAAAAATGCGAACACAATAGCATATTATAGTTTAGAAGATGGCGCTTTCTATACCGGATGGAAAATGATAGACGGTAAAAGATACTATTTCACAAATGGCCACAATACTATTTTCAATAATTATGAAAACATTGACGGAAAAAGATTTTATTTCCATGAAGACGGATCAGTTAACCGAGCAGGTTTTGAAAAAATCGACGGTAAACTATATCACTTTGACAATAACGGCGTAGCACAAACGGGCTGGCAAACTATCGATAATAAATATTATTACTTCGATGAGAATGGGGCAGCTAAAACAGGATGGTTCCAAGTTGGTGGTGGATATAGGCCTTGGCCTCTTGCATATGGATACCTTTGGTATTGTGCTAAGGAAGATGGTTCCCTTTATGCAGACGGTTGGTTTAAAATTGACGGTAAAGATTATCACTTTGACCAATGGGGACATAAAATGTAATAACATAATGATAGTTTGAAAATTTAGCCTATACGTATAAAAATGGATCATGACATGGACTGATTATATTTTCCGTGTTATGATCCGTTTTAATCTTTTTAGGTATACTCCCTCTTATTAGTTCTCGATTCTATTCTTTGAGACTAAATAAAAAATTCGAACTAGACTTTAGTTCACTTGAAGCTGAATATATATTGGAATTAATGATGAAAGAAATTGGCCCACTTGTATATAATCAAGCTGTAGAAGATGCATGTAAAACATTACGTCTTCAGATGGATGTTATTGAAGAAGAAATTTACGTGCTACAAGTTCCGATAAAATAGAAATGATACACCCGAGCCACCTTTTTTGTAGAACAAAAAAGGTGGCTTTTGTCCTCTCATAAATCCTTACATAGGAAAATCAGTTATTCAACTTTAAAAAAATGTCTTAGCTTAGATTTTATATATTTAGTTGGCGGGTATCTCGAAGAGAAGTTGGTAAAAGCACAGCGTGGGGATTTCATTTTATCTATATCATATTTTCGCTTACAACTGTTTCTAACTTTTACTTTCAATGCATTTTTTAACCAATTTTGGTTAAGTTATTTTCATAGAGGTTATTGCTAATTCAATGGACATATTTATATATCAGTATGCCTGATTTTAAAAATATAAATTTCTTAAAAACTTTATGTAACTTCTTTCTGAAAGGAAGGGTATTATCAATTGAAACCGTATGAAAAAGTACCTGATGAATCTATAAAATCTTTACAGGATTTAATGCAATTACTAAAAAAATCTAAAGATTTTATAACATTGGAAATCAATTCAAACAATTCCTCTATAGTCATTTCATATTTTAGAACATTAATCGATGTGAATATATTCCATGAAGAGATTTTAACTTATATAAAGGAGAAGAGCTTCGATTCATTACAAGATATGCAGTCTGTCTTACCCTTTGAAAATTCGAAAGTAACAAATCAAATGGAAGATATTCAGGATAGTATTTTAAGCGGTTATATACTTATTCAGTTCGATACAGATAAATTAAATGGCTTGTTAATAAATGTGTCAAAGAAAGAAAAAAGAGATATTACAAAAGCTGAAATTGAATACAATATCGTGGGTCCACAAATCGCGTTTGTTGAAGATTTAGATGTAAACTTAAATTTAGTACGTAGAAAACTTCCAACACCTTATTTGCAAATGAAGGAATTGAAAGTAGGCTCTCTCTCTAACACAACCGTTGCAATTGTATATATTGAGGGAATTGTAAATGATCAAAATCTACAAGAAATTATAAAACGGGTGAGTCAAATAAAAACAGACCATGTTTTAGATAGCACGTATTTGATTCAATTAATTGCTGACAATCCTAATTCTATATTTCCTCAATTTTTGAATACAGAACGTCCAGACCGTGTAGCAGCTGTATTGGCAGAAGGGAAAATTGCACTTTTTGTAGATGGCTCACCTTACGCTATCACCCTTCCAACAACATTAATTGACTTTTTTTCTACGACAGAAGATTACACAATGCCTTGGATTATTGCCTCATTTTTTCGTCTATTAAGGCTTTTTGCTTTTATGTTTTCTGTCTTAACGACTCCATTATATGTTTCGATCTTAACATATCATTACGAGCTGATTCCAAAAGAACTTCTTGAAACGTTAATCATATCGAGAAGTAAAGTCCCTTTCCCTCCATTAATTGAAGCACTTTTTTTAGAAATCACAATTGAATTACTGAGAGAAGCGGGGGCGCGTTTACCAACTAAAGTGGGTTTAACCGTGGGTATAGTAGGTGGTATTGTAATTGGACAAGCATCGGTAGAAGCAAGTCTTACAAGTAACGTACTTATTATCATTGTTGCACTTTCAGCTCTTAGTTCATTTACAGCACCAATATATCGAATTGGTAATACAATTCGAGTAATTCGCTTTCCTTTTATAATATCTGCACACCTGTTGGGCTTATTAGGAATTGTTTTAACAAGTTCTTTCCTTTTAGCACGCTTATTACGTACAGAATCATTAAGTCGTCCTTATTTGTTCCCTTTTTATCCTACACGCCCTACAGATTGGAAAGACAGCATTATACGTATGCCAATCTCAGCGATGTTCCGACGTCCGATTTTTTCAAGATCTAAACAGCGTTTTCGTTTTAATCCCGAAGAGGTAGAGAAAAATAAAATCGTATCACGAAATGATTTTGATGATTGAATTTAACAGGGAGGAGCATTATGAAACAAATCCCAATTGAGTATCAAGTATCTCCGTTTATGGTGTTTTTTTCGATTATTACTATACAGCTGGGAGTTGGTATGCTTGGTTTTGAAAGGATTGGTGCAAAGTTAGTTGGAAATGATGCGTGGATTAGCACGCTACTTTTTGGAATATCTGTTAATCTTATGATTTGGATTATATATCAGATTTTAAATCAGGGTAATGGAGACATCATTGCAGTCAATCAAAACGTACTGGGAAAATGGATTGGTGGATTGTCCAACATCATTTTTTTATCCTATATTGTATTGTTAGGTGCAACAACACTCCATACTTATATCGAAGTAGTACATGTTTGGATGTTTCCTTCCATTTCATCTTGGGTTATAGCTGGGGCTTTTTTAGGCTTATGTTATTACATTGTGACTGGAGGATTTCGTGTAGTTGCCGGAATCGGCTTCTTTGGAATCGTTATCCCAAGCATTCTAATCTTCACATTTTTTTATCCTTTGCAGTATGCAGATTTTCGAAATTTATTCCCAATTGCACAGCATTCATTCCTAGAAATTATGAAAGGAATGAAAGGAAATATGTTTAGTTTTTTTGGATTTGAAATGTTATTGTTGTACTACCCATTTATTAGAAAGGCAAAAACGTCTCAAAAATATGCGCATTATGCAAATGTAGTAACGACTATTATCTATACATACCTTATGATTTTAACTCTTGCGTTTTTTAGTGAAAAACAACTTGCGAGCGCGATATGGGCATATTTAAGCATGATTAAAATTATACAATTCCCCTTTATAGAGCGGTTTGAATACATTATAGTTTCTGTTTGGGCTTTTTTTATATTACCTAATGTTTCCTTTACATTATGGGGAGTAAGTCGTGGTATAAAAGAGGCACTGGGAATAAAGCAAAAATATGTTTTGCCAGTTATCATCTTATTCATCTTTGTTTTATCATTTTTCTTGAATAACCGTAATAAAATTAACTTATTAAATACTTGGACAGGTCAAATTGGCTTCGTATATATATATGTATACCTACCTGTACTATGGCTAATTCAAACCGCCAAAATAAAGTTAAGGAGATAAACATGAAGCGATGGATACTTTTCCTTATATTAAGTGTCTTCTTAATAGGTTGTGCTAAAACGAAAATTGTGGATGACATTGATTTAGTTCAAGTTGCGGCATATGATACTGAAGCAGAAGGTAAGCTAAAAGGAACCTTTGCGATTTCAGCTTATAAAGGAGGCGGGGAAGGTGAAACGAAAATCTATTCAGCATCAGGCCAGACTGGTAGAGAAGTTCTTGCAAGAGCATCCGAAAAATCTTCTGGACCTCTAGAGTTAGGGCAATTGCGTGTTATTATATTTAATGAAAAAATAATTGAAAAGGGAATGCAGGAAATATTAGAGACTTTGAACCGAAATCCTAGTGTAGGAAATGCAATTTATTTAGCAATTACAAATGTAAAAGGGGAATCACTATTAAAGGGGAACTATTCTAAAGAAAAAGAAATTGCTTCCTATCTATCCTCTTTACTGGAGCAAAATATGGACAATGGAACGCAACCAAAAACAAATTTTTTTATGTTTTTAAATCAACTTTATGATGATGCGAGAGATTCATATTTACCGATGATATCTAAAAAAGGTAACGTGTTGGAGTTAAATGGAATAGTCCTTTTTAAAAGATGTAAAATGGTTGATACAGTGAAACCTAAAGATTTATTTGTATTTAAATTGTTGACTGATAATTTTAAACAAGGTACATACCAATTCAAACTACCTGGTTCTTCAAATACTTACGCCACGATAGAGAATATAAAGGCTAGAACAAAATATAAGATGAAGGGGAATAGTAAGCATCCATTCGTAAATGCCCATATTCAAGTTAAAGCTGAAATTCAAGAATTTACAAAAACAAAAAATCTAGATAATCCTAAAGAAATAAAAAAATTAGAAAAATTATGGAAAAAGAAATAGAAAAAAAAGCAACTACATTGATAAAGAGATTTATTAAAAAAGGCACAGATCCTATAGGACTTAGAAAGCTTGGTAGAACTCACGTAAGAAAATGGAACAGTCAAGAATGGGAAGAATCCTATAAACATTTACGTTTTCGTGTAACAGCTGATGTAAAGGTAATCCAATCTGGTGTTACAGAATAAGTAAATCAAATAATATATGGAAAATTTAAACAAATATGGTCTCGCAGGAGATTAGGGGGAAGAGAAACTAGTAACAAAGCATCTCATAAACATCAAGATGCTTTGTTACTAGTTTTTTATACCTATATGACCGTATCTATGATAAGAACCATAAGTTTGCCGGAACGGCAAGCTTATGGTTCTTTTGTTTACGGCAAAGCTATGCTTCCAGGATTAGAAGGATATTTTTTATGTCGCCTTTAAATAAAGTCGCGACTTTTAGGGATAGCATCACACATCCATCAACTTAAGGATTTAGACTATTTTTGAAGTTAAAAGCACGTTACTATTTTCTTATGTTAATGAGAAAGGGTGACGTGCTTTTTATGAATATGCATCAAAAACAAGAGTTATCTTTATTTGCCGAAGAGCTATATCGATATATGTCTCCCGCTACACTTAATCAATTAGCTATAGAAGCAGGCGGAATGAAACGAAAACGCAAGTGCCACGGGCACCATTTCTTATCTTTGTGTGTATGGTTAAATCAACAAATCGCTACTACCTCTCTTACTCAACTTTGTAGTCAATTAGAAACTTCAACAGGAATTTTATTAAGTCTGGAGGGACTTAATCGAAGATTTAATTCGGATTCTGTAGCCTTCTTTCGCACTGTATTTACTACACTTCTACAAGATAAAATTGGAGGAGTATCTAAGATTTCTCATTCTCTTTCTTCTTATTTTGAGCGAATTCTCGTCCTTGATTCTACAACCTTCCAAGTTCCAGATCGATTCGCAACTACTTATCCTGGTGCCGGAGGGTGTAGTCATACAGCTGGTGTGAAAATCCAACTAGAGTATGACTTGTTGAGTGGAAAATTTTCTGATGTGGAAATTGAACCAGGAAAACGAAGTGATCAGGCATATAGTGCGACTCGAACAGGCATGCACAAAAGAATGAACTATATATTCGTGACTTAGGATATTTTCGTCTACAAGACTTTAAGTCTATTCAAGATAAGCAAGGATATTATTTATCACGTCTAAAGTTACCAACTAAAATATATAGAAAAGAATTTGAAACAGTGGTATTTAAAACAAAACCCGCTCAATTAAAACCGGTATATATACAAATTTATTTGGAAGACATCATGAAACAATTGCAGCCTGGCCAAGTGTATGAATTACATGATGTATATGTAGGGAGTAAAGACAAACTGCCTACTCGAATTGTAGTTTATAGATGTACCGAGGAGCAAAAACAAAAACGTCTACGTGATCGAGCTATTCGCGAAAAGAAAAAAAGAATTACATAACAGAGCGTACAAAACTTTTACAAGGTATTACGGTATATATGACAAACATTCCTACGGAATGGGTACCAAAAGAGAAAATTTATGATCTATATTCACTGCGTTGGCAAATTGAGCTGTTATTTAAAATATGGAAATCTTGGTTTCAAATTCATCGTTGTAAATCTATTAAACAAGAACGATTAGAATGTCACCTTTATGGGCGACTCATTAGTATTCTATTATGTTCTTCTACTATGTTTAAAATGCGAGAACTCCTGTTACGTAAGAAATAGAAAGAGCTAAGTGAATATAAAGCAATGTACATAATTAAGGATTATTTTTTACTTTTTTACCAAGTATTACACAAAAACACCCAAGAATTATCAAAGGTTCTCCTTCGTCTGTTTAACCTCCTACAGCACAACGGACGAAAATCTCATCGATATGAGAAAAAGACAGTCTTTGATATTTTGGGTGTTGTTTATGAGTATACCACTTCTACTCATCAGGTAGCATAGTAAAAAAATTGAAGACCGTCAGGGTTTATTTGATATGCCCACTTTTATAAAATCTATAAAAGATAATCAAAAACTATATAGAAAGACCGCATTTTGTATAAAAATATACCTTAAGTTGATGGATGTGGGGTACCGCCACATGCCTATCAACTTAAGAAAAGTAAACATTTTAAAAACAAAAAATGAACTAATTTCCTCAAATTACTAGCTATAGAGAAATAAATTTTTCGGTTAGGGGGGACTTAAAAACCTTAGCTTGATAGCGATGTGGCGGTATCCCTATTAAAAATTAACAAATAAAAAAGCCCTCTTTGTTATATCCCCCAAAAAGAGTCATTGCTGAGAGACATATAAACTGTATTTTCAGAAATATTACGAGCGTGTAAGAAAAATGTAAGGTAATTCAATATGAGAAAAATAGTCTTACTACTACAATTAATAACAGATACATTCATGAAAAAATCTGTGGTGCGATATCAAGTTATTTTAGTGCTTAAAACATTCGACCAAGTTTAAATAAGGAAATTCAAAACTAGACCATCAAATGTGACAAGACAAATGATGATTCTATTTTTCTTACAGATTGTAGTGGCTATGATTCACAGCAATTTTGCATTTCTAACCTTGCACCAATTAGGACAAATAACAAATAGGGAAATGTCTGTGATTCAAAGCTCGATTGTTGTATTAGTAATCTATATTTGCATGCAAATTATTTACTTCCTTATCATTAGAAATCACTATATAAAATGCATATGTACAAAATTATATTCATAAAAACAGAGGTGTAAAATGAACATTATTTTCAATCTAATCGCTAGTTATGCGATTCCTACGATACTACTCACATTCTTGTTACTACTTTTATTTGTTTTTAGTTATTTTGTAGTATACAAAAAGATATGTAAAAGAGAAAAAAAACTTACTGTAAAACAAATTATATTGTTTGTTTTAATAACAGGATATTATTCCCTTGCATTATCAGCTACTTCATTTGGTCGTTCAGATGATATGGCTTTTTCAAGAACAATTGACTTTGATGTACTTAGTGTTTATAAAAAAGCATGGAATACATTTTCATTTACTTCCTTCTTCCATATCATTGTGAATATAGGTATGCTTTTTCCGTTAGGAATTTTATTACCTTTATTTGGTAAGGTTTTTCGAAAAACAAAATGGATGTTAATCATCTCAATTATAGCAAGTTTATTGATTGAAATTCTTGAATTTACACTGCAACGAGGAAGTATGGAACTAGCAGATTTACTGCATAATACTTTAGGTATGATGCTAGGATATTCTGTGTTAAACATAGTTCTTATATTTTTGAAAAAAAATGAAACAGATACAAAAATAATCAAATATTTATACCTTCCCATTACAGTAAGTTTCGTCGCACTCGGAATAATGATTACGTATCAAATGAAGGAATTTGGAAATATGCCTATTGATCCCATTACAAAAACTGATATGTCTCAAGTTGCTATAAAAACATCAATAGAGTTAAAAGACGAAGGGAAAAAAATGCCTGTTTACAAATATTACGGTACAAAAAAATCACATGTTCGAGATGTTGAAATTCTTTCTCCAAAGGAAGCATTTCAAAAATTGAAACAAGGAGACTTCGATCCTATAGTATCTTTCAAAGCAGGTGATACATTATCCATTACAAAATATAGTATAGATTACTATACTGATACAAAAGGTTTCTCTCAGCCTATATATGTTTTTGAAGTACACTTAAATGGTAAAGATAGTTGGCCTCAACCTATTTCCGCAAAGAAATAACGTAAATTTGGTTCTGTTGCAAAGGTTTTTAAGAAATATTTTGAAGAGGCGACTAGTACTTGCTGTAATTCATGATACTTCCAAAAGGCGGAGTCCGTTTAAAGACTTCGCCTTTGTTTGTATAGTAAATGCCCAGGGGATAAGGGGCAGTATAAAATGCTCATTTCTTTTGGTGTTTCGATTTTTCTTTAACAGGAATTTGCATATTCATAATTATCTGTCCTTCTGGATAAAACAGATTCAATTCATGTAAATCTGTTTCAATTACATTACATGATCTAAACTGTAAACCATTTCTCTCTATATAGTCTGTAATATTTGTATATATTTGACGCCGTATTTCATCCATATGCTCTTCTGTACATACGTAATCAACGCAAAGATAATTACCTGCAGGTATACTAAGAATTTCAACATGCTCTATCTCTGTATCGTTCAAAACAGGATAATAAACTGAAAGTCCCAGATCATCATTGAATAAATTCTTAATAGAACACATTGTTATAAATTGTTCTTGAAAAAATTCACCTTGCTTAAAAATAGAACGGAATTTCTCAAAAAAGGATTTTACACTATTAAAGTTTTCTCCTTTGATGTGATAATATTTTCTTTCCTCAAAATAGACACTCTGAATTTTATTGAAGCTTCTACTTCTATTTTGAAGGAGATCGAGGAGCCTAGTAATTTTCTTTTGCATTTCCATAAATCGATAAATTTCAGTTTCAATATCATTTTTTTTGTTCTGTAAGATATTTATATTGTTTATTATATTTCTCTTATTTATTACTAAATCAATTTCTTCAATTGAAAAGCCTATATCTTTACAAAAGAAGATTTGGCTAATTTTCTGTAGGTCTTCATTTCCATAAAGTCTATAGTTATTTTTACCTACCTTTGGCTGAACTAATCCTTTTTCTTCATAGAATCGAAGTGTTTCTTTCGTTGTATTAAAAATCTTAATTACATCACTTTTAGTTAACTTATAGCTATCCATCTATTTATATTGCCTCCTATAAGGAATAATATTCATACTATAAACTATGTGGTTACTTCATAGTCAATAAATAAAAAGAAATTCTTTTTAATCAAAAATGGTCGTCGTTTTTGGAACAAAAAGTTTCTAGTACAAAATTATGTTTTTTTTATGTAATCCCATTAACTACAAATACACAATTATATTGAACTACCTTTACTTTCACTTCTAAACGAAGTGAAAGTGGAAGGAGTTCAATATAAGGAAATCAGCTAAGGCGGGAAGTATAAAATTTTACGTATCATAATTAGATAGTTTCTATATATTGATAATTGCACCATAAGTATAGGCACGTTATAATAGTCCCAAATTATATATAAAGAGGTGCAGAAAATGAATAAAACAGAATTAACAAAAGTAGTAGCAGAAAAAGCAGAACTTACACAAAAGGATGCTGCTGTAGCAATACAAGCTGTAGTAGAAACTATAACAAATGCTCTTGCAAATGAAGAGAAAGTACAGATTCTTGGATTTGGTACATTTGAAGTGCGTGAAAGATCTGCACGAACAGGGCGCAATCCACAAACAGGTGAAGAAATGCAAATCGCTGCTTCTAAGGCACCAGCATTTAAAGCTGGAAAAGAATTAAAAGAAGCAGTGAAATAATTATACATAATGAAAAAGAATCTGATATTCATATCAGGTCCTTTTTCATTAGTAACATAGTATACTGGCTCATTGTAGCTGCTTAACAAACCTTTAGAAAATAGTTGTTTTTCATATATTATAATCTAAACCATGTCATCTTCTTTGTTTTGGATATTCGCTTTTCTTAGCTTAACGGGCATGGGATAGCTCGAAAACGCTTTCGTTCTAGGGTTTAAAGTTCCCTTGAAGCGAAAATTTTGTATTTTCGTCCCGGCAAGATGAGCCAACGTTCTATCTAAAAAAGCAAATAGTAAGAAGAGTATTATAGATTAATATGTTAAGTGTGTGCATTTTAGAGGGGGATATGTATTATAGGATTGCTAAAATTGGACTACTCACAACTTATTCGTTTTTAAAATAGCTAATTTGAAATGGATCCAAATGTGGTAAGTCAATTAGAGTAGAGAACTAATTATGCTTTAGTAGGATTAATGGTAAGTGTAAATGGTAAAAAGCAATGAATATGCACAATTTCATATATAAATAGGTACTTTTTGTTAACTCTTTCAAAGGGAAAGTAATGTATGAAGTTAGTATGATAGAATCAAATTGTATTAAATCGAAAGGGGATGAGTGTATGTTAAAAAGAATGATTCTAGGGGTTTCATCATTAGTAGTGGGAGCAACAGTTGGTTTAGCAACAGATGTATCTGCAGCACCAGCACCACCCTTAACATCATTAAATGTAGTAAAAGTTGAATCTCAATTAGGCGGAGTTGAGTTTATTGGTCCCAACAATTTAAGTACAGTTAAAGATCATGGAGGAAGCTATTTATACATTTATACAAATGAAATGGGATATGGTAGAAATCCAATTGCTCAAATGAGTGGTCAAAAATTAAAAAAAGTAGATTCTAAGATGATTGATATTAATGGTGATAGAACAGTTGATGGATGGGAATATAAATGGGATGCTTCGGGACAGCAAAATGGACAATTCAAATATCAAAACACATCTACAAATGCACCTTGGAATACATTATCTACGTCATTAAATATTAAATAAGCTAACAGAAGAATCTAATGTTAATTTTTTGGTCGGTTGCAATATATGTAATGTTTAGGCAACTAAAGGAGTCTATGTTTTTAGTGGACTCTTTTTATCTAATGATAAGGCACTGGCAAATTGATAAGTTTACATAATATTATTTCGGTAAACAATATATGTTTTATTGTGTAATTAATAAAGGAAAGAAATCTATCACAAAATCAGTGAATTTATTTTGTAGGCTTTCATCATAAATATCCTAAAACTACATATTTATGAATTTTTATAATATTTTCAGTCTACATTTAGTACTAAATCTTACGATTTTATAAGAAAATACTATAATTTGATTAGTGTTAGTAGTGAAAAAAACATTAAACATACCTAAGTAATATAGCTAGTGTTATTTTTTTACATAATTTGTTTAATAGTATGTATATCGTTATTATTCAATGTAAATAAAATAATTTAAAAGGAGATAGGAAGTTATGTTTAAAGTCAAAACAAGAGGAAGAATAAAAAAGATTGTTATGATTACTGCGACTTGCACCATGATCTCAATGTATGGAACACCAATTTCTAGTACAGAGGCAGCAATTCGATCTCATGCCCCATCAGTTTATGTAACACCACAAAATACTGCTGCTTCAGATATTATTAGTATAGACTGGTCACCAGTCCAAACGGCACCTTATACGTATTGGGCGGTACATAACTGGAATCAGGGAGGAGAGGGTGGCGGGTATGCTGGCTTCCAACAACAAAGTGGTTTTGATCAAACCGGTAAACGTACCCTTCATTTTGCACTTTGGGATCCAATAGCATCAAACCAAGCAATAAAAGCCGAATATTTATCGCCGACTTCAGAAGCCAGTAGATTTGGGGGAGAAGGAACAGGTCTGAAGGTTCAAACAACTTATAATTGGAAAGATAGTGAATGGTATCGAATGACACTACGTTCTTGGCAAGAAGATGGACATACAAAGTTTGGCCAGTGGATAAAAGATAATAAATTAAATCAATGGAAGTTAGTTGCTATTATGGATCATCCAGTTGCGAATGTTGCATTCAACTATGGTTTATCGATGTTTCAAGAGGACTGGGCTGGTAATGGACAAGATGTAAGAGAAGCACGTCTTAAAAATGGATATAGCAGAAAAGTTTCAGATAAACAATGGAATTCTTGGAATAATCAACGTATTTCTGGGCAACATGATACTTCTTATCAATACGATGGAGGAGCAACTTCAGAATATGTATGGGTTAAGGCAGGAGGAAATACGCAATCAACGATTGGTACTGGAAAGACTTTTAATATAAATCAGCCTAGTCAACCAGAAATGGGAAATTTGGATTTTGATATTCAAAATATTCATTTTGAATATCAAAAATTAAATGTGTCTTGGAAATTGAAAGAACAAAGTACTCCCCAGTTTAAAGGGAAAATTGAAATCTATGACAATGAAAAGTTAACGGGACAAGCTTTGAAAGTAATTGACAATATTAAATCCTATCAAACTGAGGTAAGTCAAACTATGCAATTGCCTCAAACTGCTTATGCTAAAATTACATTAACAGATATATTTGATCGAACTGTAGAGAAAAAAGTAGGAATTACAAATGGAAATTCTGATATTTTAGTAGGAAATCAATTTGCATGGTCCCTAAAAGGATATAGTGATCGAGAAATTGCAAAAGTAGATTATAACAAAACGGCAGAAGAGATGAAGGTAAAACTAGAAGCTGGTGTACCACATTCCTACTTTACTAGTACGTATGCAAGTATTAAAGTTCAGAACGCATCCGGTAACGTTATGTACAATAAGGAAATCGTGGGAAATAGACAACAAAATGCTGAAACCCAAACAGTGCCTATAAAAGTGGGAGATTATATAGAATTTACTCATATAGAAGGGGAAGCAGCAAAGGAAAAGACACGAGCAACTTTAACGAATCTTGAAAATAACAAAAATGAGACCATTGGAAAGACAGCAAGGTATCAGTTTACAAAAGAGGGCTTAAAGAAAGTAGAAAAAATGCCAGAGACAACAATTTTAGACGGGAAACAATTTGCATGGTCCTTAAAAGGGTATAGTGATCGAGAAATTGCAAAAGTAGATTATAATAAAACAGCAGAAGAGCTGAAAGTTAAATTAGAAGCTGGCGTACCGCATTCTTACTTTAATAGTACATATGCAAGTATTAAAGTCCATAACGCATCCGGTAGCGTTATGTACAATAAGGAAATCGTGGGAAATAGACAACAAAATGCTGAAACCCAAACAGTACCTATAAAAGTAGGTGATTATATAGAATTAACTCATATAGAAGGGGAAGCAGCAAAGGAAAAAACACGAGCGACTTTAACTAACCTTGAGAATGGAAAACAGGAATATATAGGAAAGAAAAGAACATATCAGGTTACATCTACAGGATTAATAAGACAATAAATGTATAAAAAAGTTGGGGGAATCCTCAACTTTTTTATTGTGTTGCTCATTTCTGGAGAAATTGTAGGATTAATTTGTGCCTCTACAACTCAAATAGGGATTGATAAAAATATTGAGAAGATTTGCGCCAAAGGCCCTTATAATATCTTAATTCAATAGATAGTTAGGTCCACATAATCTGTTAAGTTTTAAAACGAGTGTTCTAACGTACAGAAAATCGATTGAAATGATTTCGAATTATGTCTAAACATATAATTTCTTTTTTTAATACAGTGAGCTCGTACAAAAAATAACAATGGCTATATATAGTGTTTAGCCATATCCATTCCAAGCGTTCTATGTGTAAAGAAGCTTTGTATTATAAATTTCAAATCTTATACATATCTTGCAACAAAATCTATTTTTCTTCCGGATTTCCATATCAATAATTACATGGGAAAATTCACCTCTCTTTTTTATACATATATTTTATGTTGACACGTGGGTAGGGCTTTTTTTTGCAGATGTAAAGATAAAATGCATTTTATCTTTACATAAAACATGTATCATATAATCGTAACTAAAAGCTATGACAAAATATGTAGATGGTTAGTTGTAAATATATAAAGCAAAAACAAGTTGATTAAGGGAGTTTTTTATAAAACATGTATCTTAGCTGTTATTAATTGGTGTGATTGTATAGTGAATAGACATGTTGGTGAAACATGGAATGAATGGGAAGATAAATTTAAGAGTGTTATGATTATTGTCGAGCAGCTTGTTAACTGGAGGTTAAATATTGAAAAGAGGAATTGTATTAAAATTATTTATGATAACAACAGTGTTGTGTATGTTCATTTTGGCAACCATTATTGTTGGACAAACAATATTCTTTAAACAATTTTATACGAATAAAAAAGTAAATGATGTCAAAATAAACGTGAATTCTTTTGAAAAGGATTATTTGAAAAGTGAAGGCAATTCACAAGTTAATCAAAAACTAGAGCAAGATTTCTATCGAGAACATAATACATGGATTACCACATTAGATGGTAAGGGGTATTTAAAGAATGTAAATGATTTTTATATAGAAGTAAAATTAAATCCGTCTAAAAATAAAGAAAAGCAATTCGCGGACTCTAAAATTTCTATACCACTGTATAATTTCAAGTTTGAGGGCGATTATACGAGAGATATGTTAAATGAAATATTCCCTTTAGGAAAAACAGTTATGTTGCAGGGGATAAAAAATAATTCTACATTTATTCCATATCTTTTATTCTCTAACACAAAAAATCAAAATTGGATAAATCCGATATTAGAAAAAAGAACAAATGATATTTTAATACAGCAAAAAAATAAATATAATTCTAAAGAAATACCCAAAGTAGAGACTAATGAATATAAAAGAGCATTCGAAGAACAACAACCTATAATATACCTAGAAGGGAATATTACAAATGTTCAACTTTCGGGTGGGAATGAACAATCTAATTTTGCTTATACAAATAATTTATTTAAGGAAAGGATACAGGAGTTTCAGGCAAATTTATTGCTTAATGAACCGAATGCTAACTACAATTCGTTACAGGAACTAGATTATGAACAGAATGATATTAAATATAAGATAATAATAAAACCGATAAAGGACAAGAGTGGTGAAGTAACATACATTTTTTCAATGGCTTCCTTGCAGCCAGTTGATGAAGCTGTACAAATGATAAAAGAGTACTATGTCTATATTGTTTTGCTTGTGTTGGTTCTTATTTTTCTATCTTCTTTTTACTATTCAAAAAAGATAGCCAAACCCTTATTACAAATAAACAAGACAACTAAACGAATTGCAAACCTAGATTTCTCAGAAAGGGTTTCAGTCGAATCGAGAGATGAAATTGGTGATTTATCTCAAAATATTAATTTACTTTCAAATACATTACACTCACATATTGAACAGTTACAACGAGATATAGAGAAAGAAAAAAAATTAGAAAATACAAGAAAAGAATTTATTTCCGGGGTATCGCATGAGCTAAAGACACCTCTAAGTATTATGAAAAGTTGTATTTCTATTTTAAAAGATGGTGTTGCAGATCATAAGAGAGAGTATTACTTTAAGGCTATGGAAAAAGAAGTAGATAAGATGGATATGATGATTGTAGATATGCTTGAGTTAGCAAAATTTGAATCCGGTACGTATAAAATGCAGATGGATGTTTTTTATATTGACATTGCCATTCAGCATATATGTGAACAGTTATCTTTGGAGATAATAAAAAAACAATTACATATTCACACACATCTTTCTGCGATTGAAGTCATTGCTAATCATCGTCTTATGAAACAAGTAATCACAAACTTTATCACGAATGCTATTCGTTACACACCAGAAAAAGAAGACATTATTGTTTCTACAATAGATGAGTCAAGTCGAATAAAAATCTGTATCGAAAATAAAGGTGCCCATATCGACGAAGATCAATTAGATAAAATTTGGGATCGTTTTTACCGGGTTGATACAGCGCGACAACGGTCGCAAGGTGGAACGGGACTTGGACTTGCCATTTCAAAAAACATCTTAGAACTTCATGGAGCAGAGTATGGAGTATATAATACAGTTGATGGTGTGTTGTTTTATTTCTATTTACAAAAAAAGGTGTAGAACTTTTGTTCAACACCTTTTTTCATTTATTTTAATCATATCTCAACATTTCCTTTAATGTACAGAAAAATAGAGGAAGAACTTGGTGAATGGTAAAGAAAATACAATGAAATGTAAGTAAAATCTATAGGGAAATTCTTTACTGTATAGCATGGTGCATGTGAAAAATCCCTCTATGCTATCTTTCGAAAAAATCATGCTTGTTAATTGGATAGACTGTATTTTCAGAAATATTTCAAGCGTGTAAGATAAATGAAAGATAATTCAATATGAGAAAAACAATCTTACTACTACAATGAAAAGCAGAATCATTCATAAAAATCTTGAGATACGATATCAAGTTATTTTGATGCTTAATACATTTGACCAATTATTCCAGTTTAAATATGAAAATTCGAAACTAGAAAATTAATGAATGGTACTTTACTCGTATTTTAATAATGTCAAAATGTAGGCAGACATCTTCTATCAAATCTCATTCTTAGTATGTAAATTTGGAGGGAATTTCTCATATGAAAATAGTAAAAGTAAAAGATCTTAGTAAAGAATATAAAGGGAATGTTTCACATACAGCACTTTCAAATATTAATTTAACAATTACAGAGGGGGAGTTTGTTGGGATTATGGGCCCTTCGGGTAGTGGGAAAACAACATTATTGAATATGGTTTCTACTATTGACTCGCCAACATCAGGAAGTGTATTCATTCATAATAAAAATCCGTATCAACTCTCACCCCATGATTTGGCCTTATTTCGCAGACAGGAATTAGGATTCGTCTTTCAATCCTTTAATCTGTTGCATACATTAACAGTAAAAGAGAATATGGTTCTTCCCCTCGTATTAGATGGCATGAATGTGAAGAGAATAAATAAACGAGTAGAATCTATTTCGAAAAAATTAGGAATCAACGAAATCTTAAATAAACGAACATATGAAATATCAGGAGGACAAGCACAGCGAACAGCGATTGCCCGTGCACTCATTCACTCTCCTAAATTGGTACTTGCAGATGAGCCGACAGGAAACTTAGATTCTAAAGCCTCTAAAGACGTAATGGAGATATTAACACTATTAAATAAAGAAGAAAAGGCAACAATGATGTTAGTAACGCACGATCCAGTTGCTGCAAGTTTCTGTGACCGCATTATTTTTATTAAAGATGGACATTTATACAATGAAGTTTGCTACAAGGGTGATCGCTCATTATTTTATAAAAATATTATGGATAGTCTTTCTATGTTAGGGGGGAATAAACATGACTTTTCGACAGCTCGCATTCAATAATGTTTTACGGAATAAACGAATATATCTTGGTCATTTTTTTAGTAGTACATTTGCGGTATTGGTTTTTTTCACTTATGGACTACTTGTCTTTCATCCAAATCTACAAGGCGAACTGACTCATGTAAGTACCATTATGAGTACATTTGGGAGAATAGGATTTCATTTATCTTATTACTTAATCTTTGTCTTTTCTTTCTTATTTATTTTCTATTCTGTTAGTGCATTTTTAAAAAATAGAAAAAAAGAGTTTGGATTATTAATGTTACATGGAATGTCTCATCAACAGCTTCATCGATTAATTTTTTTCGAAAATATGTTGATTGGAATCCCTTCTATTGTAGTAGGCATCGGACTTGGGGTGGTTTTTTCTAAATTGTTTTTGCTAGTTAGTGGGTCTTTATTAGGAGTAGAGAAAACGTTAGCATTTTACTTTCCTTCAAAGGCAATGCTAGTAACAGCAATGTCCTTTTTTGTTTTATTTCTACTTATTTCATTGTTTACATCAAAAATGGTGAAAATGAATGAGCTTGTGGAACTCATAAAATCAGAGGAAAAACCAAAACCAGAGCCGAAAGTCTCTGGTTGGATATCTCTGTTGGTACTTATTTTATTGGGGGCAGGTTACTCCAGCGTTTACTACAGTATCGTCGCGGTGGATTACATGGATTTAGATCAATTATTATTACTTGTAGGAGTAGGCGTCTTATTCATTGTATGTGGAACCTATTTTTTCTTCAATCAATTGTGTGTCTATGTGTTATATAGTTTAAAAAATAAAGAAGCTACATTCTTTAAAAGGACTAATCTTCTTGTTATTTCAGAATTGATGTATCGAATGAAGGATAATGCGAGAACGTTCTTTATCGTTACAATTATATCTGCAGTTTCTTTTACAGCAATTGGAGTTTGTACAGCAATTGGAAATCCAGAATTAGCAAAACATGAGACCCCATATGCATTTACGTATCAATCGGATAAGGGGAATATACAAGAAAAAGCCCATATTGAAGAGATAAAGAAGCAATTAAAAGCATATGGATTTTCTTATAAACTTGTTGCAACAGAATTTAAAAGGACACTAAACGGATTGGCGTTAATTAATCTATCTACGTATAATGAATATGCAAAACAATTAGGATATGACATAGAGAAATTAACAAATGAAAATGATAGCATTGCAATACGGCTAAATAAGAACGTGAAAAGTGCGGAGGATATAAAAACTTTTGAAATAATACATGGTCAAATAGAGGTTCCACTTTCTGTACAAAAAACAATTTATATCCCAGAATTATCGTTAATCGAAAAGCCTGTTATTGTCTCTGATGCTGTTTATAATAAGGTCCAAAATGCTCAACAAGAAAACGTACTTCGAGATTACACCATATACGGTTTTATCGTTAAAAATTGGTCTGAAACGAATGCAGTTTCTACTAAACTTATGAAGATTATTGGTAAGAATCAAGATGATTATTATATGTTTTCATCTTTGTATTTAAGATGGCTTGAATTGAAACAACAAAACGGATTACTTTCTATCTCAAGTGTAATGGTGGGGATTGTATTTTTCGTATTTACGCTAAGCTTTTTATATTTCCGTCTATTTACTGATTTAGAACGGGATCAAGAGCAATATCAAATGATTTCAAAATTTGGTTTAAGCCAAAGTGAGTTAAAGCAAATCGTGACAAGACAAATGATGCTACTATTTTTCTTACCGATTGTAGTGGCTATGGTTCACAGCAGTTTTGCATTTCTTACTCTGCATCAACTAGGACAAACAGTAAGTAGGGAAATGTCTGTTATTCAAAGCTCAATTATTGTATTAGTAAGCTTTATTTGTATGCAAATGATTTACTTCCTCATTATTAGACATCACTATTTAAAACGTATATGTACAAAAATGTATTCATAAAAAAGATAGGCAAAAAATTAAATGTGCATACTTAATCACTAATTATGTTTGGCTATGCACATTTAGAATGTTAAAAATATACCAAGGTTAATATGTATTTGTTCCGATGCATTTTGATCTTCTTGGCTTAATCAGTTGTCAGTGGCTCAAAAAAGGTATCATGGTATTACCCCTTTTAGATAGCCCTTATCGGTATAAAATTTTTAGTTAATATGTAAATTGGATATTGTATTTAATGAAGCGCCCTGTAAACAGGGTGCTTTTTCAATTATATCCTACTCATCCAATTGGAGAATTAACATACTATTTTAAGTAAAGAAAAAAAGATGGATACCATCTCTATTCCGTTTATTAATTTAGAAACAATAAATATACACTTTAATGGATACTTATTGCATTTTAGGGGGGATATAAGATATCATCTTTTTTAAATAAATAAAATATAAAACACTAAACGAACTTTAAAAATTACCCCTAAATTAAAGGAGATTACGAAATGAATACAATCATGATTGTAGAAGATGATATGAAAATCGCTGAATTACTGGGAACTCATATAAAAAAATATGGATACCAAAGTGTTATTATAGAGGATTTTGAAAATATCTTAGAAATATTTCAAGAGATAAAACCAGATTTAGTGATATTAGATGTAAATTTACCTAATTTTGATGGTTATTATTGGTGTCGCCAAATACGAGCTATTTCTACTTGTCCAATTGTATTTTTATCTGCAAGGAGTGGAGAGATGGATCAAGTTATGGCTTTAGAAAATGGTGGTGATGACTACATTACGAAACCTTTTTATTATGAAGTTGTAATGTCTAAAATCCGTAGTCAACTCAGGAGAGCATACGGTGAATATGCTCCTAAAGTAAAAGAACGAATAGTTGAGCAATCAGGATTATTCCTGTTCCCAGAAAGAATGGAACTTCAACTAGAAGATAAGACAATTATACTTACTAGAAAAGAAACAACTTTATTGGAAATATTGATAACAAAGTCTCCACTCCTTGTAAAACGTGAAGTGATTTTAGAACAACTATGGGATAGTTCATATATAGACGAGAATACATTGAGTGTAAATATAGGAAGAATTAGAAGGAAATTGCAAGATTTAGGTATTGAAAACGCACTGGAGACAGTTCGTGGTGCTGGATATCGTTTGCATGCTACTTGGGAGAGGGAAGGAAAGGAATAATGAAATTATTTTTAAAAGAACATATTCCACTCATTTGTTATACATTTGCCCAATTGCTTATCATTCTTTTTATATATTGGTTTGATGGTTATCCACATGTTTTGACAGCATTATATTCTGTATTTTTAGGTGTTTTTTTATTAATGGGTTATTTAATATATCGTTATTATAGTCATCGTTCATTCTACAAGCGTCTATCAACACCAATGGAAACATTAAATGAATCAATAAAAGATAGTGATTTGACTCCGTTATCAATGGCCTTAGAAACATTACTACAAACTCAATATCAATATTATCAAAACCAGTTAAAAAAATGGGAACGAAAACAACAAGAACAAATGACTTTTATGAATCAATGGGTTCATCAAATGAAAACACCTCTTTCTGTTATTGAGTTAATTACACAAGATGCAGATGACTCTCAATTTGACAGTATTAATGAAGAAACGGAAAGAATCAAAAAAGGGTTAGAAATGGTCTTATATGTTGCTCGTTTAGAAACATTTGAACAGGATTTTCATGTAGAACGATTGCAATTATTGGGAATGATTGATTCTGTTATTCATGAAAATAAACGTTTGTTTATACGTAGCTATGTGTATCCAGAAGTAAAAGTAGATCCGAGTCTTATTGTAGAAACAGATAAGAAATGGTTTCGATTTATACTCAATCAAGTACTGTCAAATGCAATTAAATATTCATCAAGTAAGAAAGGGAAAGTAATAGTATCGGCGTATTCAAAAGGACGAGCAATTATTTTGGAAGTAAGAGATTATGGAGTGGGTATTCCTACTGCTGATTTACCACGTGTTTTTAATCCATTTTATACGGGAGAAAATGGTAGAAAATTCAAAGAGTCTACGGGAATGGGGTTATATCTTGTTAAAGAAGTATGTGAAAAATTAAATCATAAGATTGAGCTAGAATCTGAGGTAGGTAAGGGAACAAAAGTTAGAATCGTATTCCCATATGCCTCTCGTTAACCGATGAAAGAAAGATTATTCATCGGTTTTTTCTTTTGAATCTTACAAACTTGTTAGATAAATGTTAGGGAAATCGATAGGGGACATACTAAATATAGGTTACACTTCATGTATCGAAAAGAGAAATGGAAGGTGGAATACTTGTGGAGATACTACATGTTTCAGATTTAGTGAAGGTTTATCCTGGAAAAATTTCTTATACAGCATTATCCCATATTGATTTAAAAATAAACAAAGGTGAATTTGTAGGAATTATGGGACCATCTGGGAGTGGTAAAACAACGCTATTAAATATGGTTTCTACTATAGATGCTCCAACGTCAGGAGAAGTATTAATTCATGGAGAAAATCCATATCTGTTATCTCCAGATCAGTTGTCTTTATTTCGAAGACGTGAATTAGGGTTTGTTTTTCAATCATTTAATCTCCTTAATACATTGACAGTGAAAGAAAATATTGTTCTTCCACTTACACTTGATGGTGTAAGCCCTAGAGAAATGGAAGGGAAAGTGGAAGCTATTGCTAAAAAACTAGGGATAACTGAAATATTAGATAAGCGTACGTATGAAATTTCTGGTGGCCAGGCACAAAGAACAGCAATCGCACGAGCTACTATTCATAATCCAAAATTATTACTTGCGGATGAGCCTACAGGGAATCTGGATTCAAAATCTGCTTGTGATGTGATGGAATTATTGACAAGGCTTAATAAAGAAAATAGCACAACGATGATGTTAGTGACACATGATGCAATGGCTGCGAGTTATTGTGATCGCATTGTGTTTATCAAAGATGGACAGTTATACAATGAGATTTATTGTGGCGATAATCGCAAAGTATTCTATCAAAAAATTCTAGAGGTTCTAGCATTATTAGGAGGAAATGCAAATGACTTTTCGACAGTTCGCATTTAATAACGTCATTCGAAGTAAACGAACATATTTGGCTCATTTTTTAAGTAGTACGTTTGCTATTATGATTTTCTTTACTTATGCATTACTTGCATTTCATCCTAATTTACAAGGCGACCTTGCTGCAAGTGTAACAATTAATACATTTGCAAAGTCAGGATTAAAGATATCGCAGGGGTTAATATTTTTTTTCTCATTCTTCTTTATCCTATATTCCGTAAGTGCATTTTTAAAAACAAGAAAAAAAGATTTTGGAATTCTAATGCTACATGGGATGTCACGTTCACAGTTAAATAAATTAGTATTTATTGAAAATATAATAATTGGAATCGCTTCTATTTTAACAGGAATTACAATTGGAATGGCGTTTTCTAAGTTTATCTTAATTATGAGCAACAACCTGCTAATGATTGATAAAGGACTCCCATTTTACATGCCCTTTAAAGCAATTGGAATAACATTTGGAGCTTTCTTCTTATTATTTTTACTTATTTCACTTTTCACTTCTCGACTAGTAAATGTAGAGCAATTAGTAGAATTAATAAAAGCAGAAGAAAAGCCAAAGCCTGAACCAAAAGCATCCCTTTGGCTATCTTTGTTCGCATTAATTTGTATTGGATTAGGATATACAGCTGTTTTCCATAGTGTTAACGCAATTCATTATAAGGATATGAAATATGTATTATTCATGATGGCGACAGGGGTGAGCTTTGTTGTACTTGGAACGTACTTCTTATTTACACAGCTCAGTGTGTATGTGTTGCGTGCATTAAAGAAAAGGGAAAATATTTTCTTTAAGAAAACAAACATACTCACAATTTCAGATTTAGTGTATCAATTAAAAGATAATGCAAAAATGTTTTTTATGGTCACTATTATTTCTGCTGTTGCCTTCACTGCAGTGGGGACTTGTATGGGGTTAGGTAACTCATCCATGGCTGAATCAGATAGCCCTTTTGCATTTTCTTATCGGTCTTATAATAATAACAATTTAGAAAAAGAACATATAAAAAGGATTGAAAGTGAACTCAATGATGGCGGGTTTAATTTCAAACGAGTGACTTATTCAATCAAACAAATTTCGGATACCATTTATGACAGTAATATTTTATTAAGTGTTATAAAAATAAGTGATTATAATAAGTTAGCTGAGGCATTTGGTTTTGAAAAAGAAAGCTTACAAGATGAAAATGATAGTTTTGTCATACCTTCAAGAAAAGTTATTAATACAAAATCTAATCGAAATAACTTTCAATTGTTGCATGGAAATATAAAAAAAGCTATGCATGTAAATAAAATACTAACGCCAAAAGAACTACAAGATACAAACATAACGACAATTATTATTCCGGATACTGTATATAATCAAATGATTGTGGATCCAGAGAATCACTACGGTCAATTCACCATCAATGGTTTTGTTGTGAAAGATTGGGAGAAAACAAAAAAAGTTGCTGAAAAAATCTTGGCTTCCTTACAGAAAGGGAATAAAGATATAAATGATCCTTTGGTATACAACGAATCATATCAATTTTCGGCTTTAATTTTTACATGGATAGCTATGAAGCAAGGGTTTGGACTTGCATCTATCATGAGTGTATTAATAGGTATTGTTTTCTTTACGTTTGCTGCAAGCTTTTTATATTTCCGATTATATACGGACTTAGAACGAAATCAGCAGCAATATAAAATGATAGCAAAAGTTGGTTTAAGTAAACCTGAATTAAAGAAAATTGTGTCTCGTCAACTTGCATTACTATTCTTTTTACCCATTGTAATTGCAATTACACATAGTGCAGTAGCTTTTACAGCCTTACAAGAGTTAGCCGATTTTTCAGTCTTGGGTAGTTCCGTTATGGTATTAATTTGTTTCTTAATTTTGCAAATTATATACTTTTACTTTGTTCGATCTCAATACTTAAAAAAAATGTATAAAACGATTTTTTAATTCAAATATAATTAAAAGAAGGAGAATATAGGTTGAAAAAGAGACTTGGATTATTAATAGTAGCTGGTATTTCGATTACCATGTTAGGAGCATGTTCATTATTTGGTGTAAAAGATTCTCCAGCAAATGGAATTTCAATAGAAGTAGGAAAAATAAACGAACAAGCAAGAAACTCTATTATAGATTCGTACAAAGGTATAACAATCTCACAAGACTTATATCAATTAAAAGAAGGGACTATAGATAATAACAAGCTCAACATAAAGCTCCCGAATAATTTTGGGGGTGATAGCGCTACTAGTAATTTACTATTTATAAGTAGAACGACTGCTAAAAATATGAATAAAAAAGGACTCATACGTGAACGCGATAATAACGAGGGGCTCCTATCTTCAGACCCTCTTGATTCGTTACCAAAAATAGAAAAAGATGAAACGATCATATTTGCAAATAAAGAATATAAGGACTTAAAAGAAATAACATATGACGGGAAAAAAATGAGTACAAAGTACGAAGGTGATGTATGGCTAGCACCATATCGTGGTGAATCCAATGTGATCCTAATAATTGTAGATGATACTTTATTTAAAGAAATAAATGGGAAAGAAAAAACAAGACAATTTCTATCTTTTAATAAATCTTTTGGGAATCTTAATTTAGTCAATCAGGGGAAAGAACCAGAATTAACAAAGGAAATAAATAAATTGAATACGGCTTTAGGTACTGAGGGGAAGGGAGCCGTTGAATTTGTAACTATTACAGAAAAGTAAAAAATTACGTCTATATGGGTAAAAACTGGTCACCATCAAGTTAAGAAAAATAAATACACCAAAACGAAAAAACTCACTTCTTATCTGAAAAAAGATGAAAAGTGAGTTTTTTTGCTTAGCATGATAATGTTCCAAAACGCTGATGGTATTACATGTCTATCAAGCTAAGATTGGATTTTCTATGAAATTCCATTTCTCGTTGTTGCACCCCTATTAAAGTTTCGGTTCCGTTACTATAAAAACTCAAATTTCTTCCTCGTATTAAAGTGGAACAAATTTATTACTTAAATTGTCTATTAAATGTAATCCTAAAAACTTAGTGCCCAAACACGATACATTGAGTCTGGTTTGACATCTATTCTAAGTACTGCTAAACACGAAAGGACTGATTATCTTGAAAAGTACAAGGATGTTAAAAATAGGGATGTGTGTTGAAGTATTAAGTTTAAGTCTTGCAAGTGTAAAACTTTTTACAGGTGAACTATTTTAGATGGAAGCAAAAGGAAAAGTAGAGAAAACTAAATATGCAAAACATACGCCTCATTGAGTACTAACGTAACTTGAGAAAAGTTCGACGCTTGACTGGGTTACTATCCAATCGACGCTGATACAAAATGGGCAGTTACCTATCGATTACTTTACGAACGGTTTGTTTATGCATCTACCTTTAAGGCTCTGATTGCAGGGGCATTTTTACTACAATATCCAATTGACAAATTAGGCGATATTTTCACTTATACAAAATATGATTTAGTCAAGTATTCACCAATTACAGAGAATCAAGTGGATACCGGTATGACTCTTGGGGGAAATTGCGGAGACGGATATTCATTATAGTGATAACACAGCGGGGAACATTTTATTCGAAAAATTAGAAGTCGATTCTTTTTTACATTAAAAGAATCGTTTTTTACATTCTTTTCATTACGATTATGCTAACAAGAACCATTATATTAGACGAGTAATGTAAGAACTCACTATTACAAATATTAGATAAAGTGCAAAGAGATGAGGAACAGCTCACAATTTTCTTGCTTTAAGGGGCAGCATTATTATACAGAATAGAGATGGAATAGTTAGTTCAAGAGTTAATCTAAGTTTTATAATCTATAGATTATAAAAATATGTACTGTTTCTGATTAGCACACTTTTTAAATATAAGTATATTTCTGAAGGTAACCTCAATAATTTTAAGTAAATCAACAGGAGAATTGAAAGGTAGGAGAAAGTAGCATGTCAGAAAATTATCGTTCTCGAGAGGAGCGACGACAAGTTAAAAAGAAAAAACAGCCAGCAGCTAAAAAACAAAAACCAAAAGGTAAAACATCATTTTTTCGTAAGTTTTTAATTAGTTGTTTATTACTTGGTATTGTAGGGTTAGTCTCAGGGGTTGCTACTTTTTTCGTTATGATTAAGGATGCGCCAAAACTTGAGAAAACAAAACTTGTTAATCCGTTATCCTCAAAAATTTATAATAAAGATGGGAAATTGATATATGAATATGGGAAAGAAAAACGAACAAATATTATGTATGATCAAATTCCTAAATTAGTAGAAAATGCATTTTTAGCGGCAGAAGATGCACGTTTTTATGAGCATAGAGGCGTTGACTTTAAAGGTACTACACGTGCAGTTTTAGTCAGCCTAAAAGGGGATTACGGCTCTCAAGGTGGAAGTACGATTACACAGCAAGTTATTAAAAATTACTTCTTATCAATGGAAAAAACGTCAAAGAGAAAGGTACAAGAAATATATTTAGCGTATAAGCTAGAACAACAGTATTCAAAACATGAAATTTTAGAAATGTATTTAAATAAAGTTTACTTAGGAAACCGTTCATACGGAATCGCAACAGCAGTACAAAATTACTATGGTAAGGAATTGAAAGATTTAACACTACCAGAAGTCGCGATGCTTGCCGGTTTAATGAAAGCGCCTAATAACTATGATCCAACGAAAGAACAAAATATCAATAAAGCAACAGAAAGAAGAAATGTTGTACTTCAATTAATGAATCGACATGGTTATATTACAAAAAAGGAAATGGAAGACGCATCAAAAATTCCAGTAACAGATGGACTGAAGAAAGCAACTGAACAAAAAGAAATGCCATATCCCGCGTTTATGGATGCGGTTGTGAAAGAGGTTGAAAAAGAGTTGCCAGATGCTAATATTGGATCTGACGGTTTAGAAATTTATACAACATTAGATCCAAAGGCACAGGATTTTGCGGACAAGCTTTTAAATGAAAATATTATTAATTATCCAAATGAGAAATTCCAAGGCGCTTTTACATTTATGGATACGAAAACTGGAGAAGTTCGTGCAATTGGTAGCGGACGTGGTGAAAATAAAGCTGTATTTAAAGGGCATAATATAGCAATTGAATTAAATCGCTCAGCAGGTTCAACGATGAAACCAATTTTTGATTACGCTCCTGCAATTGAATATTTAAAATGGGCTACTTACCATCAAATTGATGACTCTCCATTCAAGTATTCAACCGGACAAGAAGTTAGAAATGCAGATAGAAAGCATTTAGGACCAATTACAATGCGTGATGCATTGAAAACGTCCCGAAATATCCCGGCAATAAAAACTGCTAAAGAAGTAGGAATTAATAAATCAAAAGCTTTCTCTGAAAAGCTAGGTATTACATTTAATGTAGCACCGACCGAATCAACAGCGATTGGTACAAATGAAGCGTCACCAACTGAAATTGCAGGTGCTTATGCGGCATTTGGTAATGATGGTAAGTATACTAAACCGCATTTTGTTAAGAAAGTCGTTTATCCAGATGGTAAATCAAAAAACTTTGAGCAAAAGCCAAAACGAGTTATGAAGGATTCTACAGCATATATGATTACTGATATGCTTCGTACTTTTGTTTCATCTGGATTGGGTACAACAGCTAATATAGGTTCTTTAGATATAGCGGGTAAAACAGGTACAACAAACTATTCTTTAGAACAAATAGCAAAATATAATTTACCAGAAAGTGCAACCCGTGATAGTTGGTTTGCTGGTTATACACCACAATATACGATGGCAGTATGGACTGGATATATAAAAGATAGTAAAGAAAATTATATTAGTAGTAAAAATACGAAGATTGCTCAGTTGATTTTTAAAGAAATGATGACTAATTTTGCTACAGATAAGTCGCAATTTAAAATGCCGAACAGTGTAGTTCAAGAAGGTAGCGAATTACGTATTAAAGGTGAGAAGCGTGATTCTTCTCCAAATGCAAATATAGCAAATACGACTGAACAGCCGAATGAAAATAAGCAAAAAGAAAAGAAAAAGAAACAAGAAGAATTAAAGAAACCAGAAGAGCAAAAGCAAAGTGAGCCAAACAATGGTAGTGGCGAAGGAAATACAAAGCCGCCAAACAATGGTAGTGGCGAAGGAAATACAAAGCCGCCAAACAATGGTAGTGGCGAAGGAAATACAAAGCCACCAAACATCGGTAGTGGCGAAGGAAATACAAAGCCACCAAACATCGGTAGTGGCGAAAGAAATACAAAGCCACCAAACAACGGTAGTGGCGAAGGAAATACAACACTGCCAAACAATGAGGATGGCCATGGAACGCCGATGCAACCAAGTAATGATGGGGATTCAGGAGAGGATCCAGCCAATAATAGCCAATAAGTAATACGAAGATATTGTTGGTCCTTTTGCAAATTTTAAAAAAGCATAAACAGATTAGTAAATGAGGACAACGTTTAGGAAGTAGGTAGTAGTCGTTAAAGTACATTGTAAGTTGAAAATGTGAAGTCTCTTTATATAGTAATCCTTAAATGAAAAATACGCTATTCTTTCTACAGAATTATAGGAAAGGATGGCGTTTTTCTATGTATTTATCGATTCGAGATGAATTTCACTTCTTCTATGAATCTCTACATATTCTTCAACAACTTGCAAAAGAGCCAGGATTTATAAAACTAAAAATTAAGAATGGTGCACAAGACTGGGCTGCTTTATGTAATTTGGGTTAGTCAACATGTGACATTATATACATTCTAAAAAAGTATAATTTTTTTCGGAACTCCACATGTAACTTTCATCAATCAAGTTTTATTGACTAATATTGAGAAAATATTAATTTAATTAAAAAATAACATTTTTTAATTTATTGTAATTATAATTAAAGGTATTCTGTTAGTCTTATGCAGATGTATCTCTCGATTCATTCCATGTATGAATCTAGTCTGGCTATCAACAGAATATGCCACATACTATTGAAAAAGGGGGAAAGTTAATGCAAAGAATTTTTAAATTCCTGTTCATGTCCGTTTTTTCTTTAATTTGTGTTTTGTATGTTCAAACGAACGCTTTTGCCGCACCAGCACACGATGGAATTGTCAAAATGAAGCAGCCTTCAGGCGAATCTTTTGAGGGCACGTTACATGGAGATGAATGGTTCCATTGGGTAAGCACAAAGGATGGCGACGTACTTTTACAAGATCAGAAGGGATATTGGAAATACGCTGAGCTTACATCAGATGAACTGAAATCAACGGGTACAAAATATAAAATTGATAAGAAGCCTTCAATGGCGGTAAATGAAGACAATTTGAATAAATGGATAAAAAAATACAATCCTCAAGCAAAGAAAAAACAGGAGCACATGAATAAATTACAAAAAGAATCACCAAAAAATATTGATGGAACTGTCACTCCAGTTTTAGGAAACAAAAAATTACTTGTTTTGTTAATTGGGTTTACAGATGTTGATATTGCATATAACGATAACGACTGGAGTAACAAATTCTTTTCTACAAATCAAAAGTCAGTTAAGAATTACTATAATGAGGTAAGTAACGGAAAAGTACAGATAACTCCAGCTCCTGAAACATATGGTACTCAAAATGATGGAGTGGTTAAAGTGAAATTAGATTACGCTCATCCGAGTACATCGGGAAAAAGTATGGGTACGGTTATAACAGATGCACTGGCTAAAGCTGATTCTCAAGTGAATTTTGCTAGTCTTGATACTAATAATGATCAAGTCATTGACTCTAAAGATGGCTTCTACATTGTAAGTTTTCTTGCTGGTAATGAACAGGCTGCTCCTGGTGCTCCACTTCCTTATATTTGGGCACATCAGTCGTATGCTCCAAATACAAATCACGATGGTGTTACGGTATCAGGCATGTATACGGCACAGGGTGAAAAACAATATGGTCATATGGCAACGATTGGTATTCCTGCTCACGAGTTAGGTCACTCCTTTGGCTTGCCAGATCTATATGGTGATAATAATCGTGTGGGTAGCCTAAGTATAATGGGTAATGGATCTTGGAATAGTCTTCAAGGAGAAGATTATGGAGCCACACCCGGTCATATGGATGCTTGGTCAAAAGTAAAATTAGGATTTGTAACACCAAATGTAGTAAATACCACTAATAACTTTACTCTAAATGCGATCCCAAATAACTATAATGTGTTAAAGATTCCTTTAAAGGATAATACGTATTTTTTAGTTGAGAATCGCGCAAAGGTTGGGTATGATGCGAGCTTACCAACAAATTCTGGTGGTATTGCGGTTTGGCATATTGATGAATCTATGAATAATAATTCCAGTGATCCTCATCCTTTCATTGATATAGAGCAATCAGTCAGTGAATACCAAGACCCGTTCTATTACACGAATCAAAATCATGCTGCTACGTTTGGTCCAGACACTAATCCGAATAGTAATACGTACACGGGAGAAAAGTCAGGAGTAACGATTACAACTACAAGTACAAGTAATTCAGCTATGAATGTAGCAGTCACAACAAAAGAAGCTAGTTTAATTTCGCAAACAAACTGGACACTAAAATATGTAGATAGTTATAATTGGTACAATTTAGGTACTTATGCATTTGATGGAAACAAAGACACGTTTTGGCATACTAACTGGAGCCCTGTAGCTCCAATGCCGCACGAGATTCAAATTGATTTAGGTGCAACCTATAACCTCTCCAAATTCAGCTACTTGCCAAGGCAAGACGGCCAAATAAATGGAACGATTAAGGACTATGAGTTTTACGTCAGTAGTGATGGGGTAAACTGGGGAACAGCTGTATCCATAGGTGCTTTTGCAAACAATACTAACTTGAAAGAGGTCAGCTTTGCAAGCAAGACAGGTCGTTATATTAAACTACGTGCATTAAGCGAGGTAAACAACAATCCATGGACAAGTGCCGCTGAAATCAATGTATTTGGAGTGGCTCAATAATATATTTGTGAGGGTATCTATTTAAATCATTGATACGCTATTTCAGAAGGTTATCATCCGCTGAGAGTTTCGTTCAGCCTTTGATAACCTTTTTATTAGATCTATTCCAGCTAATTCTAGCCATTATATATTCAATAGCAAACAAAAACGAAACAACTAGTATGAACTTCATAATGACACCAAACCATTCCATTAGACTTTGCGGTAATGGATTATGCTACGTAATAGAAGCAACACCACCTAAACATAAAAGGAAAGTAAAAGTAAACTTCTCCTTCAATTTTAGATTCATTTTTTCTTTACTGTCGACCTCTGGCTCATACACACCTGCAAACAAACATCTGATAAAAAAAAGCACACCAAAACTGACAACAATCCCAAGTGTTGTAGCCCATTCTATAAAGGGACGATGTAAAAAGAAGCCTCGTATGATGACATCAGCAAGGGCAATCAAAAGGATGAATACACCCGATTGTGCCCAAATGTTCAATTCAATCTTTTGAATCCGTTCATCTGGATGTGTAGTAAGTGAAAACCAATTTTTTAATTTCTCCATTTTTTCCTCCCGAAATATCTCTTTTCATATTGTATTTTGTACACCGCGAAATCTATGAGAAGCTTTCAGTGTATCGCCTGAAATTAGGTAAGACGTGCGATGTGAAAATAACCCTGCAATAAATTTATATTCTATATATTAAATTATAACAATTTAAAATGCAATATATACCTTACATTAAGTCTTGTATAAATTACTTATTGACCGTTTTTATATAAAAGTGTTTCTAAGCTAAACTTTGTGAATGTTCTGTAAAAATATTATCAATTTTCTATTTATTTTTAATGTTAATGTATTATACATGTAAAGATTTTTTCTACAAATCAATTGATGAAAGAGTGGTATGTATCATCAGTTTTTTTCCTGGAAAGGGAAGAGAGCTGAATATACAAGGGGGTTTCTTTCTCTTGTATAATAAGTTCATTATTCTTGTCATATAAAATATGTGGAACCATCCGATTATTCCTATATAAACTATATATTGATAAAATTTTACAAATATATAAAAATATGAAAAGTAATTATACAATGGATTCGAAACATATACTAATTGGGGAGTGGATGATTTTGAAACGAATCTTTGGTGTACTTTCAACAAGTTTATTAGCTGGTGTCATGTTATTTGGTGTATCCAACATCGAGGCAAAAGCTGCAGAAAAGACAGATAAGCCTTACAAAGTAGTGGAGCCAGGGTTTAATGGAGAACAAACGACAATTGGATTTGATACAAAAGCAGATTTCGAGAATCATATTAAAACGCACACTGTTTCAAAGAATAGCACGATTAAACCGCTAGCAGCAATTTACTCTACTTTTTATCACGATATTAATGCAAGTGGACCAAACTTCAATGTAAATGCTAGTAGAAACCCAGTTGTAGTTACAAATTTCGCAGGCTGGAGTAACGATGCTGTATCGAGTGTGCGTACGCATTCGTATGGAGACCACACAATTATTTATGAGCATGCTAATGCACAAGGGCGTGGACTTGCACTTGCGAACACGGGTGCCGTCTATAATTTGACAAATTATAGTATGGGTGACGGGGCTAGAACGTGGAATGATGAAGCATCTTCAACGATAGTAAAATCGAATTAATTACTATACTAATAAAAAAAATGATCCTGACAATTTTAGGATTATTTTTTTTTGATTGAAACACTGTAATAAATTTAGATACATTAAGATTTACCACATATGTAATTAACGTAAGAACCCTTTAAATTAGAATTGGGAGAATTTCAGTAAAGATATTTTGTACATTTCGATTGTACCCCATGCCAATCAACTTAAGGGGAAAACAAACTGAACCTTCATTCAGCCAGGTCAAAACATTCATCAATAAATTAAAATATAAAAGAAATCTCTTCATAAACATATATTCCATTCTGCATATTAATGCAAATAAAGAAAACTTGTACTGTTATTCTGCTGAAATTGTAATGGAAAAGTAAAATGGTTGAAAATGCACAAATTAAAAATGGTTTTATTTACCAATAATATTTTTTTTATTTCGTAGCATAATAAACCTACTGGAGGTGATATATGATGGCAAACAATCGTAACAACTCTTTAGTGATACCAGGTGCAGAGAGCGCACTGGATCAAATGAAATATGAAATCGCACAAGAATTCGGCGTACAATTAGGCGCTGATTCAACTGCAAGAGCGAACGGCTCTGTAGGTGGAGAAATCACAAAACGTCTCGTTGCTATGGCAGAACAGCAACTTGGTGGATATAACAAATAATGCTAGATGCAAATTAGAAAAAGGAGAGATTATATCTCTCCTTTTTTTGTTTAATATTCGATTATAAATAGTACATTTGTTATCTTTCTTGTCTCTCATTATTTGTTTTTTCCAACCACTTAGAAACGGATTCTTGCATACGAGATTCTAATGATTGTATCGTTTCATTTGATATAGCAAGTGCTTGATCCTCATACTTCTTAGGGAACATGTTGCGTAAAGTAGGTTCGTTTTCAGCACCATCACTTGGTTCACGGTAATCTTTAATGATGTAATTATCCCCATTTTTTAAGACTGTCACACGGACTGGAAGTAAATGTCCTGCTTGAGAAACAGTCTGCGTTTCACGGTTATATCCTTGCATGAGGGAATGAAGGTAGACATACATTTTTTCATCCTTCATCTCAGTTCCATAGATTACATGCGTCTCAAGTTGCTTTTCTGTATGATTTAATTTGTCTTGATTCCAGGCAATGATACTTTCTGAAATAAGGAAATCTAGTTTGCTGTTAATCGGAACATCCTTTGCATCATTTGGGCCTGAATCACACCCTGTTGCAATGAAGACGAGTATGACAATGCTTACGGTAATCATTATTCTTCTCAAAATCTTATTTTCATATGTAAATCCAAAACGCCTGTTCATCTATTCCGATTCCTCGTGATTATCCACAGATAAAAATCTCCATATGGCAATAGAAAAATCGTCTCCGAACTAAAAAATTATTCTATCCAAGGGGATATATTGAATTATATAATATATACTATATGATTCTTACATATTACGGGAGAGAATCTATGAGAAAAGTTATAATTTATAGCGGGATCTTTTTTATGATTCTTTTAAGCGGGTTGTATCCGCTTCAGAAAAGATACTACAGATACGATTTATCTCATTCCTGAAGCGTACGAAGAAATGATAACAGAAAAGACAGATTATAAAATCACAATTGGTTCCATTCCAACAGATTCTGAGTCCGATAGTAATTTTGTTCTGTTTATTAATGGGGTAACGGAAGAGAAATTAGATGAACTTGGTTCAATTGTTCGTCAGTTTACAGGGATACCCATCAATCATTACAATCATGGCATAGAAAAGAGATAGAATAACAGAAGAAAACACACGGTTCCAAGTTAACATTCCGCGTGTTTTTTGAGCATACACTCTTCATTTATAACATATATATTGTATATACGGATATATCGTGTTATAATATGAAGGAGAAACTCGCGTGTTTCAAATACAACATTTTTATCTTCTTGATGACCTCTTATCTTTCCGTAAGAGGTCCTTTTTTATCTCTCCGTATTGCATATCCATCAAAATGCTCTACAAAGAAACTAGAGTTTTCTACACGGTGATATTCTCTAGTGTTTTTTCTTTATCCAGATTATCTATTTCTGAGTAATCAATAAATTATGCCTATTTTGTATAATTTTATCAAAATTACTTTGACCCATTATTAATTTCACTATAAAATAATAAAAGGATATATCTGGCTAACGGTTATATGCATAGGTATGTCCTTTTTTGTAATGATATTACGAATTAATGCCTAATACTGATACGGTAAATGAGATGAATCAGGCTGAAATAGGTAGTAAGGAAAGCAAAACAGTAATAGCAGACAATACATATCGTGAAAACGTTCATAATGGACTATCTATGGATGGAGAGAAGAAGTACGAAAAGATAAGGGGCAAAAGAATATGAACAGATCACTCAAAGGTATCGCATTAACAGGGCTAAGTGTAAGTTTCTTGCTAGCGGGTTGCACAACAGAAACATATGGACTTACACAGTCAGAGTACAAACTGGTAGATAAAGAATTTAAAGCAGATAAAATGGTAGAAGACATGAAGCGTTTGCACTATAGTGATGAAGAGATTGAAAGACAATTAAGAGGTGCATTAGCTACAATTAAAACTGAAAAAGATGAGAAGAATAAATCTGAAAAGAAGGCTGAAGTGAAAGCTGAGTCATATAGTAGAGAAAGTAAACCAGAAACAAACAAGTCAGGATACGACAACGATGTAGAGGGGTTTCCTTCAGACGAAGTAGATAATGCAGATATAAAGATGGTAAAAGTTTCAGAAAAAGAGTATCCGTATCGTCTATACGAACAATTTGTAAACATTCAATATGAAGCGAAGGAACTAGAGAAGAGAAACAATTTATTATTTACAGGTGATAAAGTTCATATAACTCGTGTATTAGACCAAATAGATACAACAAAGAATGATGTAAACAAATTTGCCAGCCTAACTCCACCTTCCCATTTTAAAGACTATTATGAGCATGCCATCCTAAGAGGGACAAAGGATATTAAAGGAAACTTACAGAAAGTAGAAGAGGCGGTTAAAAGGTATGAAGACGGTACGTACAGTACATCTAAAATGAAAGAAATCGTAGAAAATGGTACGAAAAGTATAGAAGAAGGGATTTATATGTGGTTAGGGCTGTTTGAGGAGATAGACGAGAAATACCCTGATGCAAGGCAAAAAGCACTTGATAAGATGAAGAAGGATATGAAGGATTCTGTCAATAAAACCTATATTGATGATGATTCTGTGCCTGATCCTAAAGATGGAATAATTGAACTTTCTTCAAGCGGCAAGGAGTTAGTCGGAGTATGGGACTTTTATAAATTTGAAAAGGTAACTTTTAGTATAGATTTCAAAAAAGACGGAACGATGACCATGTATGAAAGTCAAGACAAAGAACAACAAAAGAAAAACTATGCAACAGGAAATTGGTCATACGATGGAGACAAAAAACAAATTACCTTATCATTAAAAGAGTTTATTGAAAACGGTAAGAAAAACGAAGAGAACGATTATGAAAAGAATCTACCCTTCACAGTAAAGTCTTTCACAGGTGATTCTTTACGAATAGCCGATAAAAGAGGTAGCGTTGAAAAAGCGAAGAAACAGAAGTAATCTCGTATAAAAAGAGTATATAAAAAATAAAATAATGAAGTTCATTACACTAATATGAAATCAGTAGTAGAGGGGATTGAAAATCTCCTAAAGAGATGTAAATGAGGTTGAAGATGTGGATAACTAAGTTCAGTATCCTGACTTTCTATATAACATAAGTGTATTCTGTAGAATGAATCCCTCGGAGGGCTATTATGGAACCTTTAATCGATGTTATTTTATACTTTGTATTTTATTTTGGAACACTGTTTCTTATACTGGGTACTGCATTGGTTTTATTTATCGCGTCTGCATTACCAGTAATCAGGAAGAAGAATCTATCATTCATAATGATTAGTTTAGGTTTGAACTACTCACCACTTAACGCCCTTACGGACTGTTTGAAGTGGGAGATTCCTGTGAACACCAATGTTTCCACCGGCTATCTTAGCAGGCTCTGCCCGTAGTCCCTACGGTGACAACATAAGTATCGTGTACGTTGACTCACCACGCTTCCTACTTTAGCTTGGTTTTCGCAACTTCGGCAAACGGGGGGCGAAAGAACGTTGAAGATTTTACAGTTGCAACGTTTTTCTGCAACCAACCTTATATCTTCAGTTTTCAAAGAGCAATCTGTACAAGTATATGGTAGCAAATATGTTGGCTTATGCCAACCGACATTCATCTCCCACCTAAAATTGGTGTTTCAGATCTTCACATTTTTGAGGAAGGAGTCTTTTGTCGGAAAATGATAAATATACTTGTCATTCCATTGTCTTATTTTATTGGCGGGATGGCAACAGCTTCCCCTGGTAGTACGATGCACGATTTTTGGAAAGTATTTTTCTTTATTCAGGTAATGCTGTTCTCCCTACTATTGCTATCTTTAGTTTGGTGGTTTATACGACGGAAAAAAGGAGAAGTTATCATGTATCGTTTAAAAAAGATTTTTACTAGTATTTATGATGCAAATAAGCTGTCCAGATGGGCAGCTTATTGTATTTATTGCTAAGCATGATTGTTTCCAAAATGAATGCAATACCACTATAAAGTGAAATAGAAGGTGAAACATATTGAAACCCTATCAAACGTTAGCCCACTTGTATGCATTAGGACTAGGCTGTGGACTTTGGAATAGGGAGGAGATAATTTCATGGTGCGATGGGTTAATTGAAGCAAGTGATCACCCGCCATATGAAATTATAGAAATATCCTTAATGTCTACAGCAAAAATGGTATGTATAGAATCGACTTTACTGTCATATAGCCGTATAGCTGATGAAAAAACTTCAGTAAACATCCTTCTTTCTATTATAAATGAAACGTTAGTAGCTCAGAAATGGAATGTGAAACAAGCTATTACTTGCTCCACTCGATTACTAGTAAACAGAGGCCTGTACTGGGAAGAGGAATATTTTGATTTATACAGCCTTGATGATAGCTATGACTTAGCACAGAAAGGTATCCATTTTAATGAAGAAGATGTGATTTCTGCTTATATCGATTCATTAGGTGCTTTTCGCGTCCATTATAAAGAGTTTGAGGATCTCTATTTGCAAGTTATGAAACAGAAGTGGGAAGGGTAGAAGGCAGGAAAATGAATCTTTGAATCGTAAGAGTTACTTCCCGTATTTATCTAAAAAAGTGATGCATTATGAGTGCATCACTTTTTTCATCTTTTTATTTTCCTTCTAAACGTTCTTGCGCTTTCATTTTCAAATAATTATTTCTAAAACTTTTCCCTGATTTCACTTAACAATGCAGTGCTTTAGTAAATTCATCATTTTATTAGCTAGTATTTCGACCATTGAACCAGTATTTTTGAGTTAAATGATGTAACTCTATTTTATGACTTCGCATTTTTGTTTATTCGAACTTTCTGTGAGTTAGTTTTCATAACCATTTTTAAGCGTGGATGGCATTTAGGGGGTACTTCGAAACTTTAGCTTGATGACGATCTGACGAAATCCTATATAGTCAAATATCAGAACTTCGTATCTTAGTATTCTATGTGTAACATCGTGAAAGACGTTTTTATTTCATGTCCTATGATTTTATGAATATGTCCAAAAGTAAATAATTTATAATTACCGAATATTAAATTGAGCAACTTAAGAAGCTTAGAAAGATTTAATTTCTACGCTTCTTCTAATTGATCCCAAATTTATTCTCGTTCCAGATTTGTTATATAAGATTTTACAGCTTGCAATAAGAATTCTTCTTGCCCAATACCAGCATCAGCGGCCATTTGAACTATTTTTTGTTTAAATTCATGATTAGCATGAAAAGTTAATGGCTCTACATTACTTTTAAAGTAAATCCCTTCTACATGTGGAAGGATCGTGCCGGATATCATATGAGAATGTAAGTATTTAATCTCTTCTTGAAATTGTAATGGCTCTACTTGTAATACGAAAGGTTTAATTTCTAATTTGATAGTATCTGATGTAATAGTTAATCGCATATTTGTGACACCAAGTTCTTTATAAAATAAGTTAATTAGATTATAAGTAATGGAATTAAATAATTGAGGTTTTTTAAATGAAAAAGATAAATACCCACGTTTTGTAATTACCGCTTGTTTCTGAAGAGGTTCAAAGGAATAATCATGTTCCTTATAAGTGGATAATGGGAAAATTTCTTCATCCTCTGTAAGAATTTTTCCATCTGCTCCATTAATCTCTATTACCCTAGCTGTTTTTCCGGTATGTAGATGTCTTAATAATTGATATAGATATATATCTTTATCTTGAATCTTAGTGATGAATGTTTTTCGCTCCTTTGTTTTAGCTTTTTCATAATCAAGCATAAAAATCTCTAGCTCTTCTTCATCGATAAGATATACTTGTTTTCCTCGTTTTTCTACCATTGTCGCAGGTAATTTTCCAGATTTGATGTATGTAAAGATAGTAGATGGTGCTACATTAAGAATTTCAGCCACTTCTTTTGTGCTAAGGCCTTTAACTTCATCTTTATTTTTTAAGCGTTCAATATCCTCCAAATAGAAAATCTTACTGCCAAATTGTTTCCAGTTATTTTTATATACACATTCTATTAATCCATCTTTTTCTTTCTTTAATATTGTCTGTACGGTTACTCCTAATAAGTCTGCTGCCTCTTTTGTCGTTACAGTAGGTTTTGTAATAAATAATAAATCCTGTGTCATGAAAGGATACCTCCTTAACTATTGTTTACTAGTATTTTAGATATGTTTATATCATATCAGAATATGATTTATATTTAAAATAAGAAATAGAATTTATTAAAGTTCTTATACATCATTATAATTTAAAAATATCTGTAGTTTGTTTTATATTTTAATAAGTTTTTATAGTTGGTTTTATTATAAATATAATTTTAATGTTAGATAATAAATCATTAAATAATATCTATTTAATAATAAATTATAAAAAAATATAAAAATAGTTAAATAGAGAAGAATGATGCATTCTTACAGAAAGAAAATGAATTATCATTTGTATAATGGATAGAAGTAAAATAAAATGATAAGTAGAGGTAATAAAAAGAACTATATTCATAATCTTCAATAGGAAAGGTGAATTGGAAATATGGATAACAAAAATGAAAAAGAGAACTTATCTATAATAAATATTCAAAGTGAAAATATAGATACATATGTAGATAATATAAGAGATATGGTTTCATTCCTGCATGATAGTCGTTATGTAGATAAGTTGGAAGAGAAGATGGAAGTTGCAGAAAAAGAGGGAAAGAGTAAATATACGTATTTAAGTGATCTGGAAGTCATTTATCATTTCGTACATTTACAAAAAGATATGGATGAGAAGAAAAATAGAAAAGAAGATACGAAAAAGAGTTATGTTTCTGAAATCTTATCATTTTGCCAGTGCATGGTGCAGCATGCAGAAGAATTTGAATTAGATGGAGAAGAGGTACAGCAAAATGACTCTTTATTGAAAACATTACAACCTTGGCATATTCGTAAATACAATTCTTGGTTGAAGCAGGTAGAGAACGGTAGGAATGGTGACATATATGCAGTGGCAACACTTGCAAAGAAAACAGTGCTCATTCGTTCTTTTCTAAAACATCTTCATGTATTTTCTTATGTTGAAAAGCCTCTTCATGAAGAACTGCAACGCGCAAATGTAAATGAACAGGATCGGCCAAATCGGGATCTTTCCTATGATGAGGTTATGAAAATTTTAGGATTTTATAAAGAAAGAGGACATTTAGTAAACTATACAATTTTACTAGCCTTGGCAAGTACTGGTGCAAGAATTCAAGAATTGTGCACCGCGAGAGTGAAAGATTTACATTTTGATGGAAAGTACTGGTTAAAAGTCACTGGAAAAGGGAATAAAGTGCGTGAACTTTTCATTTCGGAACATTTATTCCGATGTATTTGTGAAATGAGACGGAGAAGAGGATTCCAAACTGTATTGGATCGAGGAGATGAAAGTCCTTTATTAGTAAATCAAAGGGGGAATTTTTATAATTCGAAAACGTTATCGAATCAGGTAACAGATATGATAAAAAAGACAAATTTAGAATTTCTACAGTATCGTGAAAATCCAGTAACGGCGCATACATTCCGTCATGCTTTTGCAATTATGGCAGTAGAACAAGGTAATGCAGATTTATATCATTTAATGCAAACACTTGGTCATGAAAATATTCAAACGACTAAAATATATTTAGAAAAGCATATGAAGCGTAAAAATAACGTTGGATCTACTTTCGCTGATATGTTGGTTTGAATTGTATATAGTTTATGAGGTTATTTTATTATATATTTTTTATATAATAAAATAATATGTATGTTCGTTTATTCATTGTCAAGATATATAAATGGAAGTCTTTATTTTCCACTACAGATGTGTCACCAAATATTCGCAAATCAGAAGATGGATATTATAAGACACATGGGATGAATAAATAGGAACGTTACTATTGAGAAGAGAATTGTTAAGGCTTGGACAAGTTTTTTCTTATATGCATTATCATATTGAATCAAAATGGTTATGAAAACTAACATTTTCTATGTAGACTTAGACAATAGTAGGAAATTTAATCACGTACTCTATCCTAATTTTAATCATCAGGATATTAAAATTAGGATACTGAGTTACCCATATTTGTATGAAATACTGTATGAAAAACAAATAAAAGTCATTGTAACAATTGAGGATATGAAACCTAATCTATTGAAATTGAAGTTTGTTTTTAGAATAGTTTAAATATAGAATAGTGTTAAGAAATTGAAGAATTGATGGAGTATTCATATCCTCGAATTTATCTTATTCAAAGAAGATAAATATTGTGAAATGATAAAATCTAAAATTATATATTTGTTATGGACATAGACTTGGGCTTGAGTTCTAGCTCTAGCTTGTCCTAGTCTTTCGCTTGAATATATTACTAAGTCATATATAATATGCTTATAGACTTGAAAGTGAGGGTGGAGAATGGCATACAGCAAGGCGCAAAATGAAGCCACAAAAAACTATAAAAAACGTAATCCACAACAAGCGAAATACCTCAATTATAAAACTATGGCTAGAAGTTTCATCAAGAATCTAGCCACACAAGAAGATTTGGATATGCTAAAAGAATTAATGGCAGAAAAAGAGGAGAATGACCGTGTTAGAAAATAAATTAGGTATCAAAAATCAGTTGGAGTTGAATCGAGAGGAAGAACGACTATCAAAAATGAAAGCCAAAGATTTATATGATTCAGGAGAAATAAACCACATAGAAGTTGGCACATTTAAGGGGCTTACTGACATACATAATTATCTATTTGAGGATATTTATTTCTTTGCTGGAAAGGTTCGAAAGGTTAACATAGCGAAGGGGAACTTTCGATTTGCTCCTGTTATGTATCTAAGCCATTCACTAGAACATATAAATACTATGCCACAAACAACCTTTGATGAAATCGTTGAAAAGTATGTTGAAATGAATATTGCCCACCCTTTTAGAGAAGGAAACGGTAGAGCGACTAGAATATGGTTAGATTTAATCTTTAAGAATGAAATTCAACAGGTGGTTGACTGGAATAGGATTGATAAAGAAGATTATTTACTGGCAATGGAACGCAGCCCGATAAAAGATATTGAAATTAAGCATTTACTCCAAAATGCACTAGTAGATAAAATAAATAGTCGTGAAGTATTCATGAAAGGCATTGATATTAGTTACTATTATGAGGGATATACTGAATATGATATAGAGGATTTATAAACAAAAAAGGGAATTGAGTGGTGAGAGACTCAATTCCTTAGGTGAAGTACAATAAAATTACAGCTGTAGAAGCGATAAAAAAATAGGAATGAAGAGTAATACGTTTTCTTATTCCCCCTTTTCGTGGTGGGGATGGGCAAAAACCCCCAATAACCGAACTGGAAATTGAAAAATGACTTATCCTATCGATAAGTCATTTTTATATCGCAATTATCAACAATATAATTTTAATAAAGCCAAAAAATAAAAAATCCGATTTCAAATCATATTGGAAATAAAAGGAATAATGTGGCCTATTTTTACACGTATCTTCTCCTTATCATATTTCACCAATTGAATTTGAAACACATCTGTATGCTATTTATTGAAATTTACTATTCGAGACGTAATTATTGCAGTAATCAAGATGATAATAGCGGTTATCAACCCAGATTCTCCAATCCAAATCTCAGTTTGATATCCTGTACTTGCACGTGCGAAAGGTCCTTGAATAATGGCATTCCAAGTGGTGTGGATGATAACCGACGGCCAAACACTACCTGTGATAAGTCGTAAATAAGCTGTAATATAACTGAATGGTACAATACAAAAATAGATGCCAAGTACAGAGAGAAAGACAGATG
>NZ_JBBOTW010000003.1:0-282362 GCF_038050415.1 Bacillus sp. FSL M7-1020
AAAGTTATAATCCGTGATGATGAGCTTAGCCTTGAATTGTGTTGTAAGCAGTTATTAAACCTTAATCAAATATTATTTTCAATTGAATACTAATTAATGAAATATTATGGAAATTGATTAAAGCTTGGATTTCAATTCCGTTTCTATTGTTCCTTTTTGTTGAAAAGAAGCGGGCTTGATATAATCAATAAAATTAACCGAGTGTGCTTGTAAATAAGAATAGTATGATAGCAATTGATAAAAACAAGTATATTATATAGATTGTCAGCAACATATATCATCCCTTTCTATTGATATATGTATCATACAAACACAATCTGTAGTATATATGGAGTTTATGGGTAGTTATTGTAATGATTATTATAACAGTCTTTTAATTGTGAGAAAGAATAGGAGAATCAACCACTACTTATTGATTTTACAGCGTAATTTCTGGAAAACAGAATGTGTTTTACTGTCAGTTTTTCTATGCTATAAGTATCATTAAGATACAATAGTTACCGCTCGTTGGTCATAAGTAGTTATTTGGAATAAAGAATGGACGTCTTTGCTATAAGTAAATTATATATAAAGAAAGGTGATATGATTATGTACTGATATGAAAGTAACGGGGAACGAGATCAAGAAGGGTTATTTTCTATACAAGGTGTTCCCGCGAATAAAGATGACATGAATCAATTACCAAAATGGAATGAAATTTTAGTTATAGTACTTTTACTTTTAGGACAGTCAGCGATTTATAAATTTTTATTTCGACTATTTTTATAAAAATATGAATTGTTTCGAAAAATAAAAAGAATCTAGTGATATTTCTAGATTCTTTATTATTTTATGTTCGCGGGATTCTTTGTTGCTTTTAATAGAACATACTTGGAGAGAATACTCTTTTGATACATAAATAAGGTAATTGAACTTCTTAAGTCGACAGAGAGATAAAGTAAACTTTCAAAGAATTAATTGGTGATAGCATATATTTTTACTGTAAATTGGTGATTTGCACCACTTGGATTTGCTATATAGTATTTAGAATTTGTATCTGCTGCAGTCCTGGACTCATTCGAAATATTGCTCCAACTAACACGATCTAGACCTAGAAAAACATCGACCATGATGTTGAAAGAGATAATGGCAGAAGTATCTTCCTCGGTAGGTTCAATAATCCATTTTAAACCCATCGTTCCTGTAGGCAAGTTATTTATACTAAAGTTTTGGCTGGATCGATTTGTTTCGCCAGGTAACGGCTTAGAGTCAGAAGAAATTTGTGAAATTAATATTTCTTTTTCATTAACAGTTACTCCGTTTAATTTAATAATACTATCTATTAAACCTGGTCCTGGAAAATCAGCTGCAATGATACCAGAATGTTTTATTCCACCTTGTTGTATGAAATCTGTCCCCATTGTATTCATTCCACCATAAAATACTTGTCCATTTGTGTCGCGAGGGAAATCTTCCCATTCATTTGTTGTATGTGCTTGAATTAACAGTGGGTTACTACCGGTATCTCGGTTTTCCTTTCCGCTTGCAATAAACCAAGGGTAATAGTTATTCCATAATGCTGCCGCACCACCTGTGCCACTAAAATGGTTAAGATAAATATTACTATTGTTAGAGTTTTTATTCGCATTTAAAAGGTGGTTTTTTACCGCATTCCATTTTTCATACAGTCCATCTGGTCCAGCGCTAACTTCAAAATTATCTTGGATATTCAATGATTCATAATTAATACCATATTCTTGAGATGCTGAGAAGTTTTGAAGTATTACAATCTTTCCGCGCACATCTCCTAACTTAGGGTTATTTCTTTCTGAAAATGATACAGAATTAGGATCCCAAAAATAGGACGCATTACGGTCTCTATAACTTTTAAATATTTCTTCAAATGATTTTGAGCCACTTTCAGGATCGGTTTCTTCTTTTAATCGCATTAAAATTGTTTCTTGAGGATTACTTCTTAAAAATTGGATTGTTTCTTTTAATACATCTTCAAACATTGCTTTTTGATTTACAATACCATGCTGCATAGCAAAAGAATCTTTTACCCGTTTAACACGCATATCTACATAACGTATTCCTGCTTTAAATTGCTGAGAGAGGGGCATTGTTTGATTTCTTGTCAAATCCTCATCAATAAAACTTGCTCCATGTAAAGCCATTGTACCATGAGTACCTGGAATAGAAATTTCGCTTATTTTTTGGGTATCTTCTAGTTTTGACATCCATGTCGGATTTCGATAACCTATATCGGATTCATAAGAATATCCTGTATGTCTATCAGCAAATGCAGTTGAAGCCGTACATAAAGACGTTAGTGTAAAACAAGTAAGAATTCCAGATTTTATGAATTTTTTCATCTTTATTTTCTTCATTATATCCCTCCATCTCTTAAACAGATTAGTCTTATACAATAATTGGTGGGCTTTTATCATATACATAAATTCTAGTATGGGAATGTAAGTCAAATAAGATAATATGTTAGCTTTAAAATTTCGATAGTGATATTCTCATTTAGATTTACTCAATAGCCATCGTTCGCTGGGAGCATAAATTTAGAAATGTAATCATGCAGGGGTGGGAAGGTCAAAATAATCATATTCAAGTTTAATAAAATGAAATGATTTACATGTAAAATGATGATAAAGTATATTATCATACTTCATGTACTTTATAGGTCATACAATTTAAATCTTCTATATGCAAAGAAAACAGAAGTCTTAATCTAGACTTCTGTTTTGCGAAGTACAATGAATTATTGCAATTAGTAAGAATACATAATTCTTAATTTTAATTAACGTAGACCTTTATTTGTTAAGAAATTATGTGGCAAATGAATCCCATATCTGAGATTGAAAAATTTTTGGGGGATTCTCACTCGTATTAATGCATTAAATTTAGAGAGACATTTGTCACACGTTATATCATTTTAGTTAAATGTATAAATGACACATCCCTGTATGGTTAAATAAAGACTATAAGCTTATTTCTCATTAAAGCTTAAACTAACTGCAGTGGCAATAGATTGCCCTGCATGTTCCCAACTTCCATCGATAACTTTTCCAAGTTGTTGGCCAAGTGAAGTTAAATCATTTGGATTAACAGGAATTCCGTTATATGCGGCAAGAATTGATAAAAGTGGAGCAACGATTGGTGTCCAGCCCCCTCTATCAATATGGAATTCGAACCCCGTTACCTCACCATCTTTTTTTGTGAATTTATAGTAAAGTTGATCATCAGGACGGAAGCTTAAATGATGAGAGATTTGTCCATATACATCTTTACCAGCTGCACCTCGATCCACAACTTCTATTTCTTTTACATTAAATTCATGCTCGAATACTTTTATTTTCTTGACTTCGGGACCATTTAATGCAGCTTGAACAGCCGTTTCTAGATTATTTTGTGCAAACGGTTGAATACTAACTTGTGATTCCTGTTGTTGGATAGGAGCAACTGTCTCAGCAGCAAATACTGATGTTGTAGGTAATGCACCTGTAGCTAATGTTGCAGCCAGAGCAGTTGCTGTAATGATTTTCTTTTTCATAATTTTACTTCCTCCTTTTTAATGTATGATAATAAAATATAAATTACTGACAGATAATTTATATTATAATAGTATCAATATGTGTTTAATTTCTCAATTTTCAGTCAATGTATTCAATACTAACCAATTTTAAGTAAGTTTTAGAAGGAAAATCTCTAATAGTAATCTAAAAACATGGCAATATTAGAGTGAAAATGAAATAATAATCATAAAATATTCTATTGATATCAAAAAAACATAAAAAAATTTCACACATATTTTTATTTTTAGGTTATTCAATTTTATTGTTATGTATAGAATTATAAATGTACATGTGAATAATAAATACAGAATATTAAAGTGGCTGTCAAAATCCAATTTTGAAGATCATAGCCATTATAGTTTTATTATGTAGAATTTATGTTTAGGAGCATTAAAGTAGTTATTCCAAGGTTAGATTTTGAAAATTAACAAAATGTTCAAGGTTCTATTCTCAAAAAATTAATATTAGTAATATAATTATTTTAAAGGGGTTATTAATCCCCTTCCTCTGATGTTGTTGTTTACAAGTTTATAGTTCCAATGTATTGAGGTTACGATAAAAAGAACTTGTAATTATATATTACAAGTTCTTTTTGTTCCCATCTTTTTTGTGAAAGATATTCTAACTAGTTATGTTTTTCATATTTTATCATTTTAGCCAAGAAGACTCCTTCCTCAAGGAACGCGAAGTGAGTAGGTGGGAGATGAATTGGCTTCGGACAAGAGATGGCAGAAAGCCATCTTAATTGTTCATCATACATAAACTGTCACTTCACTATCTATCGAATATACGTTTGTTGTATAATAGACACATGCCGAAATGGAGGTGAAAGGAATGATGATTAATAAAGCATATAAATTTCGTATCTATCCAAATCAAGCACAAGCGATCCTAATCAAAAAAACGATTGGTTGCTCTCGTTTTGTATTCAATCACTTCCTATCTCTATGGGATAATGCATACAGAGAAACAGGAAAAGGTTTGACATATGGTACATGCTCTGCCAAACTTCCTGCCATGAAGAAAGAGTTTGTTTGGCTCAAAGAAGTGGATAGTATTGCGATTCAGTCATCTGTTCGCAACCTTGCGGATGCTTATACACGCTTTTTCAAAAAACAAACGAGTGCCCCGCGTTTCAAATCTAAGAAAAACAACGTACAATCTTACACCACAAAACAAACAAATGAAAACATTGCCATTGTAGGAAAAAAGATAAAGTTGCCGAAACTTGGTCTTGTTCGATTTGCCAAGAGTCGCGAAGTAAAGGGACGTATTGTAAATGCTACGGTTAGAAAGAACCCTTCCGGCAGATACTTTGTGTCATTGTTAGCTGAAACAGAAGTGCAAGAACTTCCGAAAACACAATCTTACATTGGAATGGATGTGGGACTAAAAGATTTCGCCATTTTGTCAAATGGAACAACTTATAAAAATCCGAAGTTTTTTCGGTCATTAGAAGAGAAGTTGGCGAAAGCACAGCGTGTTCTTTCTAGAAGAATGAAAGGATCTTCTCGCTGGAATAAACAACGAGTAAAGGTAGCTAGAATTCATGAATACATGGCAAATGCTAGAAAAGATTACTTGGGCAAAATCTCAACTGAAATCATCAAAAACCACGATGTTATCGGTATAGAAGATTTGCAAGTATCGAATATGTTAAAGAATCATAAGTTAGCAAAAGCGATTAGTGAGGTATCATGGTCACAGTTTCGAACTATGTTGGAATATAAGGCAAAATGGTACGGCAAACAAATCATTGTTGTGTCGAAAACATTTGCATCCAGCCAATTATGTTCTTGTTGTGGATATCAAAACAAAGACGTTAAAAATCTGAACCTACGTAAATGGGATTGCCCTTCTTGCCATACACACCATGATAGGGATATTAACGCAAGTATCAATCTAAAGAATGAAGCGATAAGGCTTCTAACCGCAAGGACTGCGGGGTTAGCCTAATAAATTAGAGTTCGATAGAACTCTTTACTTAGGAATCCCCCACTTCTAAACGAAGTGAAAGTGGGGGTAGTTCAACGGCAAGTATATGTACATTATCGTAAAATGAATAGTACTTTGTATATAAATTAAGTGATTCTTAGTCTTATTCTAATAACAACAGAAAAAACCAACTAAAATAGAGTTGGTTTTTTCCTTTAAGTTGGTGTAAAAACAAATATAATAAAAGATAGGTGAGAATTAATGCTGCTATGCAGTATTGATTCTGAATTAACTATAACACATTTCCTAAAGAGTAGTTGTGTCAGTTGATTGAACATTCATTAACTGTCAATTCGTATTTTAAAATTGTGTGTAAATAATGATTAACAGATTTTTGATGTTATTTCATTAAATTAGAAAATGGAATATATAATTATCCGCTAATTGAACCACTCTCACTTAACACTCTAACGAAATGTTTGAAGTGGAAGATTCCTGCTAATACCGATGTGTCCACCAGCTATCTTAGCAGATTCTGTCTATAGTTCCTAAGCTGAGAACTGAAGTATCTTGTGCGTTGACGCAACTTTGACAAGTATGGGACGATAAAACACATTTTTTAAAATGCCCCTTAAAATAATTATAAATCTTTTGTTGCATATACCTTCAGTGATATTATCATTGATATAATGCTAATAACTATTGAAATGAGAAAAGGCATCCATATCATGATAATTGATGGGAATGGAAGAGGAAGTGTAAAATTCAGATGACTCAACTGAATTTCTTTTATAAGAGTAGGAGCTACAAAAGGTATCAAAAAAACAACAATAAAAGAAATCATTCTCGTTTTATCAAAACCAAATTCAAATTGGAAAGGGAGTAGTATTCCAAACAAAATACTAACAACTAAGAATGTTATTCCGAGAGCGTTTATACTAAGATTCTCGATATCAGATGGCATAATAATTGAAGTTATCATTCGAATAATTGAGGCACAAAGAAAAACTACCAATAGAAAGAGATATTTTGCTTTTACAAAGGCACTTCTAGTATATGGTGTTGCACAAAGTAGAGCTGCTCCTTTGTATTGGTCTTCGAACTTGGATATTGTACTAAACAAAATATGCTCCATAAAAACTACTGTTAAAAGAAAGCCGATAAGTCCACCATCGTTGAGTTGTAATTGAGTAGAAAGATAGATTGGTGCAATGGCTGCAAAAACGAGTAAAATAGAAAAATATTTTTTTACTAACAGTATGTCTTTTACAACAAGATTAATAAGCATAGTGGTTTCCTCCAATATAAGAAAGCATTATATCTTCTATAGTTGGTCTTTCCATCAAAACACCAGGCATTAGCCGATACACATCATCAATTTTATGAGTGATCCCTTCAAATCCGTATGTAGTTTGACTCAAATTCAAAAAGAGTTTTTTTGTTTGATTATTAATTAATTGATTATCACCTTTTACTAATGCATGTGTTTCCACTAGTGTATCTTTTTCTTCATCAATTAAAATTTGACCATTATCTATTAAAATAATCATGTCTGCTATTTTATCTAGATCTGAGGTAATATGAGTAGAAAAAAAGACACTCTTTCCTGGTTCTTTCATAAAATCTAGAAGTATGTCTATCAGTTCACTTCGAACCAACGGATCAAGCCCACTTGTGGGTTCATCCATTATTAATAGATCTGCGTGGTGGGATAAAGCTAGAGCAACTGCAAATTTCATTCGCATTCCTTTGGAAAGGGTAGAGATTTTTTGTCCTAGATTTAAATTAAATTGTTTAATATACTTTAAAAAAACTTGCTCATCCCATTCGGTATAGGAAGGGGCGATTACATTTTTCATTTCTTTTAATGTTAATTCATCGTAAAAATACCCTTCGTCTAACACGACACCAATTTTATTTTTAGATTTCCGTTCATGTTTATCTATATCATTTTCCAAAAAATTAATGTTACCTGAATCTTTCAGTACGAGCCCGAGGATAGCTTTAATAGTAGTAGTTTTCCCAGAACCATTAGTACCAATAAAACCAGTTATACAGTCCTGGTTAAGTGAAAATGTCACGTCTTTTAATGAAAAATTCTCATAAGCTTTGTTTAAGTTTTTCACTTTTAATACTGCATTCATTCTTCATTTTCCTCCTTGAATATTAAATCTAACATCGAATAGAGTTCTTCATTATGGATTCCAATACTTCGAGCCATTTTACACACCTCTGTCAATTTTACTTCAACCATATGACGCTTAGATTCCATTTTTCTATTGTTATTCATCGTGCTAATTATTCATTAAATATTTCTCTCATCAAGAAAATATAGTTTGCTGTTTAGCAAGTTAAGTTTTCATTTTAATTAAGTTGTGTCTAATAATATTAAGATTTATTTATATATCCTCTGAATGAACTTTTTATATGTTTATTTGGATATAAATCATTAATCATTGCGTAGGGGCTTCCATTCCAGTATCTTACTACAGGTGTCCATAGTCTATGACTTTTAAGCCACTGCATTGTGTATTGCTGTAATAATTGATTATCTGTCAGCTTCTCTTTTTCCTCAATTGTCCATCGTAATGCATCTAGCGCTTTTTCTCTTGTCCAAAAACCATTAGGTGTCATCTTAAATTCCCATTCTTTAAATTGATTGGGATATAAATCATTAATCATTGCATAGGGACTATCATTCCAATATAATTGACAGGCTCCTCGCAATCCTGATTGAGCTAACCATTTATTCTCGTATATATTCTTCAATTGATCCAGATTCAATTTTTCTTTTTCTTCAATTGTCCATTTCAGTGCTTGTAATGTTTTTTCTTTCGTCCAAAATTTATTAGGAGCCTTAGTAAATTCCCATTCTTTAAATCGATTTGGATACAAATCATTAATCATCGCATACGGGCTTCCAGCCCAAATCACCCTTAAAGGTGCACTTAGTCGATGTTCATTTAACCATTTTTGTCCATAAATTTGTAAGAGTTTTTGTGGTGCTAATTTCTCCTCTTCTTCAATAAACCATTTTAATAATTGTAAGGCCTTTTCTTTCGTCCAAAAATTTAACGGTGTCATTCTAAATTCCCATTCTTTAAATTGATTGGGATATAAATCATTAATCATCGCATAGGGACTATTATCATATTTATGCTTCAATACGCCTCGTAAACGATACTTTGCAATCAATTTGGTACTCCAATTCTGTTTTATTTCTTCTTCGTTCCAATTCAAAATTTTTAGTATTAAATACTTTGTTACCCTTCTGGCCATTTCATTATTTTTATCTAATTTCCAAGTGTTGGGTGGAAATCTATTTCTTTTTCCATCTAAAATTTCCTGGTAGATGTCCTCTATAGTATTTGTGTTCGTCTGCATCTTACAACCTTCTTTTAATTGTATATATAGTTAAAAAGATTTTGGTGTTAGGACTTTCGTTAAAATTGTTAAAAAATGCAAATTTCCTCTTGGCTTGAAAAGATGATTCTTAATCAAATCATAGTAATGTAAAATAAGAATCACCTATAGAAAATATGTAGTCTAAGGTAAATGAAAGAATAGATTTGTAAATTATTATTTTCAATTCAGAAAAGACATCAATCTGAAAAGAAAGATGTCCTTTATTTAATAATATTACGGTTTATTTAATTACTTTCCATAAAGCTAATGAGAAAATCCAATTTGGATCACCATATCCTTGATAATTTTGAACTGCCTCATAGATTTTACCTTGATGTTCTACTCTGTCTCCTTTTTTATATGCAGCATACGAATCCCATGCCTTATACTCAGAAGATGGGGTATCTTTTGTTGTGATTTTGATTTCATTACTCGCAACTGAAACTTTTCCTTGAGTATCTATAGCTTTTACCATATATCTATATTCTGTACTAGCCAGTAAATTTTCATCTGTATAGTAAGTTGAAGGACTTGTAGCTATTTTCGTACCGTTACGATAAACTTCATACTCTTTTATACCAACATTACTTATGGATTTTTCCCATATTAAATGCACACTGTTTGTAGTAGTTTCTGATGCTTGTAACCCTGTTGGAGCTACTTGTTCTGGATTCTCTTCCTTTGTTGTAACTGAAACTTCATTGCTACTTTTTGACTTATTTCCTGCTGCATCTGCAGCTTTAATTGTAAAATTATATTTTGTATTGGCTTGTAAGCCCGTATCTTCATAACGTGTTGTTTTTGTTGTTCCTACTTTTTTTCCATCACGATAAACTTCATATTCTTTCACACCAACATTATCTGTGGAAGCTTCCCACTGTAACTCAACAGTTGTTGTTGTTTGACTAATAGAGCGTAGTTTAGAAGGAGCTGTTGGAGCTATTACGTCAATTTCAGTACTACTATTAAAAGCAGAAAATAGTTTAGAAAAGGCACCATCGTCTACATCGGGTAATCCAGAAGCATCTCCAGTTGCCTGACCGATTTGCCAACTTTCAGTAGCTTTTTTATCACGATACACTGACCACATACTAATTTCCCCAATACCTTTTTCTTTGGCAAACTGGAACAATTCTTTTGCATTATTTAATGTGAAAGTTTCATTTTGAGTATCATTCTTTCCGATCATAGGTGTAACAGCAATCATTTTCCAAATATCAGCATCTTTAATAGTATCTTTATATAAATTGGTTAATTGCCCATGCAAGCTATTAATAGCATCTATCGCAGCTTGTCCCATTTGTTGGTTTTGTTGTCCGTAATCCATAGTCATAATATTAATAGAATTTAAATCTACATTATGTTTTATAGCGCTTTGGATCACATTTATTCCATCATTAGTTAGACCATAAGGCATTACTGGTAAGGTATAGCCAATCCTAACATCTTTACCCTCGGCTGTTAATTCCTTCTGTAATAACGCAATCGCTTTTGATCTTCTTTCGATAGATTCTGGGTGAGCGACTAGGGCTCCTTCAATATCAAAATCCATGTGTGTTAAATGTAATGTGTTAATTACACTTTTATAGGCATCTTTTAATTTATTTACATCTGTAATAGCGGCAGCAAGATCTGCACCTAATCCAGGGATATTACCAGCATTTGCTCCACCAAAAGATACTTTAACATCTCCACCTATTTTTCTAATTTGTTTAATTTGATCATCTAAGTTACCATCTCCAATAGGGGTATGACTTCCTCCCCATACTGGATTTCCACTTTTATCAGCCACTATAAACGAAAGCGTAAAGAAACTAGTATTTGTTTCTTGGGCGTATTTTAATAGATTTTGAGGATTCATTCCGTTATCTACATATGGTGCAAAAACATGGGTTGGCCAAGTTATTCCTTCACCAAATAAATCATTTGGATCGCTATTGTCGGGTATATATTCTGAACCGGTATATAATTCCCATCCGCTAAATTGTTGGGTAGGTAATGTACCTGCATTTACCCAATATATAGAATGATAAACCTTACCTTCATATGTAACGTAAGATCCACCTGGATAATCTTTATTTTTATTCCAAAATGGCGCTACTTGTTGTTGAGATTTCGTTATATTTTCTTGAGCGTACGCAAACTGATGGCTAATGGCTTGGGATGTAGGAATTATCATAGTTAATGCTACAGCTGTTTTTGCAAGAGTACGAAATGGATATTTTTTAATAATCATAATAATATCTCCTCACTTCTAATTTATAATTCTAAAAAACAAATTATATTTGGCATGAAATAAATTCTTTGAATATATATTGAAGAATTATTGCCGTAACTCCGGATACTGATATAAAAGTATGAATTTCTTTGATATTTCTAGTTAATACTAGTTTTTGTACGTTATGATTCCCCTCATTTAGTAGGATAACAATATACAAAAAATGAAACAAATTAGAGGGAAATATAATAATATTCATTCAAAAACAATATATTTCTGCTCATTAACTACAGGAAATTGAATTAAAATGTATATATATATACCATTTTTGTAAGATGGGAATTAATAGTAAGCCAGAAGTAATATAAATGTACACAAAAGTGTCGATTCTAATAATCAAGTTTGACTATAAAACTTATATCTTAAATAGAAGAATAGTTACATTTTGACTAAATATAGATAATTTTTAGTAGTACGATGAGATTATTATGTTTACTATTTTAAATAAAAACTATAGGATGTTTGAAAAATTGACACATAGATTTTTTGTTTTTATATGTTAAGATGGTGTTGCTAACCTATTGTTTATAATAAAAACAGCTTATTTTATTATCAAAAGTATAGGACTAGAAAAAACCTCATAAAGAGGTTTTTTCTTATTTCTATATTTATCTTTGGTGTGAAAATTCAGTTGTAAAATTAATTTTGACATAATGCTATGTTTTATTTAAATTTTTTGTGCTTTTACATGTTGGATGAAGTCTTCAGATTATTTCATGATATATATAATTTTAATGTCTATTTAGGTTGTATTAAATAATAATATTATTTTGCTAATTTCTTAAAAGTACCCATACAAAATTTAATGATATGTAATATACACTTAATTAAATTTTGCAAGATACTTATTTTAATTTTATTAATTTTTTGGATTGTAATTTTGAACTAATTTTTTAATTTGTACTCAGTAGCATAAGCATCAGCAGCAATAATTGCATCAAAAACCATTTCTGGTGAAATTTCAAATGGCATATTATGTATAGTTTCACCATCTTGACAAGCAGCTTCTGCCACTTTCATTAATTCTTCTTTACTTGCATCACCTAAGTTCAGATCTTCAAGTGTAGTAGGTAAGCCAAGTTTGATACAAAAATCAATGTAGTTATATAGTTCTTCAGTTGTCCAAGATTCCAATGCCATTTGTACTAACGTACCAAATGCAACCTTTTCTCCATGCATTAAATCATGAGTTTTATCATGTAAAACAGTAAAACCATTATGGATGGCATGAGCTGCAGCTAACCCGACACTTTCAAATCCAAGGCCACTAAGCAAGGTGTTTGCCTCTATTACAGCTTCAACTGCTGGAGTAACTGTGTTTTGTTTAACGGCTAAAAGAGCAGCTTCCCCGTATTGGAATAAGGTATCCCAGCAGAGTTCTGCAATCTTAGCAGCTGCTAAGGTAGATAGTCCCCCAGCCATAGCAGGTTTTCGTGATTCTAAATTTGCTTTAGCCTCAATCCATGTAGCCATGCCGTCTCCAATCCCAGCAGCTAAAAATCTGGATGGAGCTTGTGCAATGACTTGGGAATCTACTAAAATAATATCTGGATTTTTCAAATAAAATTTGTATTTCTCAAATACTCCATCATCAGAGTAAATAACAGAAAGAGAACTAGTTGGTGCATCTGTTGAGGCAATAGTGGGAACGCTTACAACTTTAGCTGAAAGAATTTCTCCTACCGCTTTTGCTGTGTCTACTGATTTACCACCACCAATACCGATGATTACATCAGCACCAAATTCTTTTCCTATTTTCTCAATTCTTGCAATTTCATTTTCAGAACTTTCACCATTAAAACCGACTTTTTCAAAGCTTAGATTTTGTTTATGAAAGCTTTCCATTACTTTTTCACCAACAAGATGCCAAACACATTCATCTGCAATAACTAATAAATTGGTTCCCAGAGGTTTTACATACTCTCCAATTTTTTCGATTACATTTCTTCCCTGTATATATTTTTGTGGGCTAATTAGAATACGTTCCATGATAATCACTCCTTGATTTTTTAGTAAGTAAGCTGAAAAATCTTGCCCTAAATTTAATGTTATCAAAATTCAGAGTACAGAATTGTGAATATTTTATGTATATTTTTCGTCTGTTATATGACGAGTTAGAAGATAGTGTTATGATTATCAAAAATAAAATACTATTTATTAAGAGAGAGGGAATGGGAAAAATAGTATTAAAAGCCTATATTATCAGATTTTGTATAAATAATCTTATTATATAAAAGTTGGAGTTGTAATAATAAGGGTGAAATACATAAAATTCACTAGTGGAATTTTATGTATTTTTATGCATTTATATTTATGAAATGAGGTTTTCTTATGCAAGATAGTGAAATTATTATTCATACTACAAATGGCCTAAATGTTCGAGTGGCAGCTACACTTATAGCAAAATTGAGCATTACAACAAAGGTTACACGTATTTTACAGAAAATTTTCATTTCATATAAGATAAAAAAAGGTGATAAAGTTAGTATTCAATTTGAAGAAGAAGTAAGTACGACCATTATAGAAATAATAAAAATTTATTTGGAAGAAGAAAAAGTTAACTATATTGAAAAAAATCAAACAGATCATCTTATTTTAGAAAATTCTATTGCAATTGAAGAGATTCTTTCTAGTCTCCCGAACGGACTTGTTCTTGTAAATAAAGAAAATCTCATTACCTATGTCAATAGTGCAGGAGTAAAGTTACCTGGAATTCCAGTGGAGAAATTACTAAATGAAAGAGCTGATTTAGTAATACCTCATTCTAGGCTTCAGCATGTACTACAAACTGGAAAGAAAGGAATTGCAAAAAGGAAAGTATATGGTAAGAAAATTATTATAACAAGTAGAACTCCTATTATATTAGATCAGAATATTGTAGGGGCTGTTGCTCTATTTCAAGACATATCTACAGCGGAAGAGCTGATTAAAGAGTTAAAAAAACAATTGGAATTTATAATGCAATCCGTAAAGGATTTAATAGCATTAACTGATTCAAAGGGGGAATTTATATATTACAACCCTGAAATGGCAGAATTTCTTAAAAGTGTAGATAATCCGAATAAAGTTCAATACATTTTCAGGATAAAAAAATGGGAGTTTTGCATTGAATCCCAAAAATGTATTCCTAAATTACTAGATTTTAAACGAGGAAATTCCTATATAGCAAAGTTAAGTCCAATAATGGTAGAAGAAAAATTGTACGGAATAATTTTAACGATGGATCTATTTCATGAAATACAATCATTATTAGACCAATCGACTCTAGAAAAGAAAAGGATAAAGTATTTAGAAAATGAATTTTCGAAATATAAAAAACTAAATGACTCTTTTGCAGATATCGTTGGATGCAGTGACACTTTAATGAAAACGCTCTTTGTTACGAATAAAGTGGCAAAATCAGATTCTACGATTCTTATTACTGGAGAGAGTGGTACAGGAAAAGAACTTATAGCTAAAGGTATCCATAAAGCTGGTTTCAGAAAAGACAAGCCGTTTATTCGAGTAAATTGTGAGGCTATCTCTCTTAATTTAATTGAAAGTGAACTATTCGGACATGAAAAGGAGTATTCACTGGAGCACTTCACATGAGGAACGGGAAATTTGAGCAAGCAAACAATGGAACTATCTTTTTAATGGAAAGGAATAGAGGCCCATGAAAAAAATTATTAATAATCCAGAAAAAGTAGTTAGGGATATGATCAATGGAATGTTGTTTGCGCATTCCGATACACTACAAAATATGCCTGAAACTAATATAATTATTCGAGCTAATAGTCCATTTCAAGGAAAGGTGGCAATTGTAAGCGGAGGCGGGAGTGGGCATGAACCAGCGCATATTGGATTTGTTGGTAAAGGAATGCTTGATGCTGCCGTAATGGGCGAAATTTTTACTTCTCCTACACCAGACCAAATTGTTAAAGCGATTCAAAAAGTAGATACTGGCAGTGGGGTTTTATTAATTGTAAAAAACTATTCAGGAGACATTATGAATTTTGAAATGGCAGCTGAAATGGCTGAAGCACAGGGAATCCCGATTGCTACAGTCATTGTTAATGATGATATTGCTATTGAGAAGAGTTCACACACTATGGGAAGAAGAGGAATTTCTGGAACAATATTTGTACATAAAATAGCTGGAGCAATGGCTGAGAAAGGAGCATCGCTTAAAGAAGTTGAAGATGTTGCAAATAAAGTAATCGCTAATATACGTAGTATGGGCATAGCATTAACAACGTGTAATATACCTGGAGCTGATACAGTCGGTTTTAAAATTGGTGAAAATGAAGTAGAGGTTGGTATAGGCATTCACGGTGAACCTGGAACTCATCGTATTAGTATGACATCAGCAAATAAAATGGCTGAACTTCTTTTAGAGCATATTTTAACTGATATGCAATTGGAAATTGGTGACAAAGTTGCAGTAATGGTAAACGGCTTGGGTGGAACGCCGTTAATGGAATTATATATTTTAAATAAAATGATTCACACAATATTAAATAAGATTGGTATCGATATCTGTAAAACATATGTTGGGGAATACATGACAGCAATTGATATGGCCGGTTTTTCTATTACTTTATTAAAACTAGATGAACAATTAACTGCTTTGCTTAATGATCCAGCAAATACCACTAACTGGCGTGTACAATAGGAGGGGCCAACATGTATATTACACCAAGACATATCATCAATTGGATGCAACTCACTGCAAAACAAATTGAGTATCAAAAAAAAAACCTAACGCAACTTGATCAATTCATAGGTGATGGAGATCATGGTATTAATATGAATAGAGGTTTTAAAGAGGTTGAAAAAAAGATATCATATAAAGCTTATGATGATATTGGAAATGTATTTCATGATATTGGAATGATACTTATTTCAAAGGTTGGAGGAGCATCAGGACCTTTATATGGAACAGCATTTTTAAGGGCTGGTAGTGTGTTGAAAGGGAAAGATAAAATTACAATCAACGAATTGGGGCTTGCTTTTCAAGAATCTGTAAATGGCATTTGTCTAAGAGGAAAAACTCAGATAGGAGATAAAACAATGCTTGATGTTTGGGATCCTGTTTTGAAGTATATCCAAAGACATGGAGAAAAAATAAAACCTATTGGTCTTATCATTTTTGCAAGAGAACAAATGGAAAAAACTAAGCCATTATTAGCTAAAAAAGGGCGTGCTTCTTTTTTAGGAGAAAGGTCCATTGGTCATTTAGATCCAGGAGCAGTCTCATCTTTTATTATCTTTGAAACTCTATGTTTATCTCTTATAGGTGAAAAAGATATTGTTAATGAACTTAGGGAGCAATTGTGATTAGTAATGTAGGGATAGCTTTAGTTTTTCATGGTTATCTACTAGTTAAAAGCTTTACTAGCCCAATTAAGTTCCGGTGTTTTAATAGCTTCTGCAGGAGGAATAGATGACGATAGAGTAGGTAAAAGCGTCAGATAAATTCAAGAGGCTATTTATAATAAACGAGCTGTAACTGTAATCATAAATTTTGGGATTGCTCTAATTAAGAGTGGTTAAATCAAATGAAAATAGCAGATTCAACAGTAATAGAGGGTCCTACGTAGCAGTTGTTGAATTGGGGATTGGAAAAACATTAGAAGAAATATGTAAGGCTGTATTTGAAGTCAAAACCATTATAAAAATATAAAAGGAGCTAATCTTATGAGAATCGAAAAGAAATTAATTGTAACTCGTAAGGATGGAATACATGCAAAATCAGCAAGTGAAATTGTTAATGGCTTAATGGATTATAATTGTTCGGTTGAGTTTATATTTAAAGATAAAAAAGTTAATGCAAAAAGTACTCTTCAATTAATCGGTTTAGCAGTAAAAAAAGGAGCAGACTTACATGTAGTTCTTGATGGTAAAGATGCTGATGATGCCCTTGTATTTATACAATGGTTTTTAAAATAACAAAGGGGGGCGGGGAATATGTCTCCTTTTATGGGGGAATTAATTGGAACTTTGATTCTTATTTTATTAGGGAACGGTGTTGTAGCAGGTACTTTGCTGGAAAAATCCAAAGCACAGAATTCTGGATGGGTTGCAATCACTCTTGGCTGGGGATTAGCAGTTACATTTGCTATTTATATAGTGAATAGCATAAGTGGTGCCCATTTGAATCCTGCACTTACTATTGCTTTTGCTTGTGTAGGGGTATTCCCTTGGAATGAAGTCCCTTCTTATATTGGTGCACAGTTGATTGGGGCTTTTTTAGGTGCAATATTGGTCTGGCTTCAGTATCTTCCACATTGGAAAGAAACTAAAGATCAGGAAATTATATTATCGGTGTTTTCTACAAACCCTGCAATAAAAAGCTGGCCGTCCAATGTGTTAAGTGAAATTATAGGTACGGCAGTATTTGTATTTTCAATTTTAGCTATGGGTCATAATAAAGTTGCAGAGGGGCTACTTCCAATTATAATAGGAGCGTTAATAGTATCTATAGGTTTATCTCTTGGCGGAACAACTGGATTTGCTTTAAATCCAGCTCGAGATTTTGGGCCAAGACTAGCACATCAAATCTTACCAATATGTAATAAAGGCTCTTCGGATTGGGGATACGCATGGATTCCCATAGTTGGTAGTACCATAGGAGGAATTATAGGAGCTATATGTTTTCAATTGTTTTATTAAGCAATTAATATATAGAACTTCAATTAGAAAGTAATTAGTTAACCACATTTACTATTGTTCATACAATGCAAAGGGGTATTTAAATTAACAATAAAAAATATATGCTAAAAAAATTACTATAACTTTGATTATAATGTGGAATTGTTTTACCTTAAATTTACCGACAGCACACGCTGATACAAAAATAGAAAGTATTGTGGATATTGGAGAAAATGGACAAAATGCAAAGGTATATAATAATTTTTCTACTCTATTCGATGGGCAAACAAAAATAAAAACTTCTCTTTTAGTTTCAATAATTGATGATCCATACAGTAATAAACAAATCGCTGTCATTAAAACCGATTGAAATAATATTAGTGCAAATAAATCGGTAGAAGGATTAACAGATGAATATGGACAGAGGCTGGATATATGTCAGCTGTTTTAAAATGGGCTTCATCTTATAACATTGGAATGGAGTTAACAAATGAAAACTCTCAATTTTATTAAATTTCGCCAATAAATACGATAGACACAAAAACTATGACTTCCTCTATTGGTTATAATATAGGGGGAGAAATAAAAGTAAGTGATAAAGCGGATGGTGGGGGTGTTTCTTTAAAATAAAGTTTGATCAAATTGATACTAATAACCTTGATAAACGATTATTGAATAGAGCGTGTTTTGAAAAAAAGTTTGATCAAAACACGCTCTTAATATTTTCAGTTTGATTATTTACTATCTATGTTGCTCCACAATCGCACCCTTTAATTGAATAAACCACTAATTATTTTAGCTGTTATTATGGAAAGGAAAATGAAACTAAAGCACCTGATAGTTTAAGTATAGTGCTTTACAATATAAAAAAATATGCCTTTTAGGGTGTCATTGTTAATTGATTAATAATACAAATTGTTACAACTTCATTTAAACATTATCGTTTTTAACCTCTTGCATAACTTTATTGGAACTTTTTCTGTGATCGAAATATTTAGAAATACGAATTTTATATTCGAGGTTATTTTTATAGTCTTCGGAAAAAACACAAGCATAGAGAAGATCTAAAAGAAAACAGATGGATTCATTCGTACTAAAACTTCCTATTTTTGAATACAATTTCTCCCTAGTGGTAATTCGCAAAATACAATCAGCGTATTTTGTTAGGGTATTTTCTCCAATACTTGTTAAAGCAATGACAGGTACTTTCTTTCTCTTGAGAAATGGCAACAGACCGACAATATCCTCACTTTCCCCACTATAAGATATTACAATTGCACAAGTTTCAGTATTAGAATTTACTGCTTCGAAATGAGGATCGACTGTGCATAGACTGACATGTTTTCCAATTCGGTTCATCTTTGATTTAAAATCATGACAAATCAACAAATTGTGATACATAGAAAATACTTTAATATGAGCTGCTTCATCCAACATATTAGTTGCTCTTTGCAAATCATCATGATTTAAGAGAGACAAAGTATCACTAATAGTTGTCTGATTCAATAAAGCCATCTTATTTGCAACGGTCATGATACTATCCTGATCATCAAAAGGATAATTAGCATCAATAGAAGAGAAATGACTATTTAGATATTCAATTTCTCTAAGAAAACTATTTTTTAATTCCACCCATCCACTATATCCTAGTTTTTTAGCAATTCTAATTAAGGTGGATGGGTGAGTATAAGTTTCTTTAGAAATTTGTTTAGTTGTTTTGTCTTTAATATTCTCTCTCTGTTTAAACAAATATACGATTATTTCATTTTCAGATGAAGAAAAAATATCTTCTTTCATTTTCTCTATCAGTAACATATCTAATCACCTCTTTTAATATTTCCGTTTGTAAATTTCATTTACAAAATTGATTTGATTTTGTAAATGAAAATGTAAATGAAGAATGATTTCCTCTTTATTATATTGATTATATTTCCCCTTATTTTATACTACAGGTAAGAAAGGAGGAAGTAACAATCTATTTAATATTACTATCCCCATTCTTAAAATAAATTTACAAATTTTTTGTTTGTATGTAAATACAGCAACTAAAGAGAAACGTTCACTTTATTAATAGGAATTAAAAGATAACAAAAATGAAAAGAGAAAAAGGGGGAAAAATATAATGACAAAAGGTATAAAAATTGTAACGATTGGTGGGGGCAGCAGCTACACTCCTGAATTAATGGAAGGGTTTATTAAAAGATATGAAGAATTACCAATTAGAGAAATGTGGCTTGTTGATATTGAAGATGGGAAGGAAAAACTTGAAATTGTTGGTAAGATGGCTCAAAGAATGTGGGACGCTTCTCCATATGATGTCAAAGTCCATTTAACTTTAGATCGTCGTGAAGCATTAAAAGATGCTGACTTTGTTACTACCCAATTTAGAGTTGGTTTACTAAATGCTAGGATTAAAGATGAAAGAATTCCTTTATCATATGGGATGGCAGGTCAAGAAACAAACGGGGCAGGTGGAATTTTCAAAGCCTTCAGAACGATTCCTATTATTTTAAGCATTGTGGAAGATATGAAAGAATTATGTCCGAATGCTTGGTTAATCAACTTCACAAATCCAAGTGGAATGGTTACGGATGCAATTATTCGTTATGGTAAATGGGAAAAGGTTATTGGTTTGTGCAATGTTCCAGTTAATGCCATGATTGCTGAACCAGAATTAATAGGAAAAAACTTGGATGAGCTAATATATGCTTTTGCTGGCTTAAATCATTTTCACTGGCATCGAGTTAAAGATTTGACGGGAAATGATGTAACTTCCGAAATCATCGATAAATTGTATGATGGAGATTCCGGTATACCGTCAAATATTTTTGATGTTCCGTTTTTTAAAGAACAATTGAAACAGATGAACATGATCCCTTGCGGCTATCACCGTTATTATTACCGTTATGACGAGATGTTAGAACATTTGCTTGAAGAATACAATGATTCAAACGTTGGAACAAGAGCCCAACAAGTTAAACAGACAGAAGCAGAACTATTTGAATTGTATAAGGATCCTAACTTAAATTATAAACCTGAACAGTTGGCTAAACGTGGAGGCGCCCACTATTCAGATGCTGCATGTGAAACCATTGCTTCCATTTATGCAAATAAAAATACACACATTGTAGTTTCAACAAAAAACAACGGTGCTGTTCCAGACTTGGCTCCGGACGATGTTGTGGAAGTTTCTGCATATATTGGTGCTGCAGGAGCAAGACCAATTGCTTTCGGTACGCTTCAACCGGCTGAAAGAGGATGGTTGCAAGTAATGAAAAATATGGAACTATGTGTAGAAGAAGCAGCAGTAACCGGTGATTACGGATTAGCATTACAAGCGTTTATAATAAACCCGTTAATCCCTAGCGGCGAAACAGCAAAACGTGTACTAGATGAACTATTAATTGCACATAAAAGATATCTGCCACAATTTGCTGAAAAAATTGCGGAGTTAGAAGCTGTAGGGATCACAGTAAAAGATGAAATAGCTAGAAATTTATACTAATAGTGTCCAAAATCAAAAAGTGGTGGCTTAAAAAGCATTAGATTCGCTCTTATGATGCTTGTACGCATTGTTGATGGCAAATTTATTGAGAAAAATTCTTATGTTGGTATACATGACATTCTCTCCAGCTTGGCGTTAACGCCTTACTCTCTAATAGATAAATGTGTATCAGTTTCAGTATAGCTAATTATGAGATCCTTTAAGGGTCTCTTTTTTTGTTCTAAGGCTAATAATCTAACATTTAATATGACTAACATGATATGTGTATAAGTATCCATAACTTTTAGAAAAAGACAATCTCTACTATAGTTGACGTTACATGAGTTAAATTTGATATCGATGTGACGCTATATAAAAATGAAAATATTATTCATAAAATGTTCAATTTATATCTATTGTGAAAATTTTCACAATAGATATAATGTATATATATAAACATAACTGTTTTAGAAATTATAGTGTTTATTCTTTTTAAGAACTGATAAATGAGCTGCTTTCATATTATTATATTTATGCGCTAGAATTCTATAAATATAATCGTGATTTTTTAGATACATACTCTTTCTAAATTTGATAAAATATTCAGTTTAACCAAAATTAAAAATGCTAATGACAAATGTTCCTTTACGACGGGCCAGCTCTTCTATCAACACATATAAGATGTTTTCCAGAAAGCAGCTTCTAGGAAACGCATGATTCGTAAGAGAGGTTTATTGTTTTTTATTTGCTATTTAGCCAAAATGTATAAGTGAAAGGTGATGAGGAGAAGTACATTTCCATTTGTATTAACAACTTCAAGAAGGAGAAAACCATTCTCTTTGCAACTTTGTGTGCAGGCGATATAAACCATCTTATCAGATAGAGCGGCAATGTTTTTAGTAAATGGAATCGATTTCATTTTGCGAATAACAGTGCTTTTCTTTAGTTGGAAAAAGGGGAAATATGTATAGTCTGTCATTTAATCAAATTTTTCGTAAGTAACATATGCGCAATTAAACGCATACATGGCATCTTTATCATTCACAGAATTTCAAATTGATTTCTTTCATGTTCGATTGCATTTATACTCATGTTTTTTTCGAGATAAATACTCTCCTTATCGATGAGGAAAGTCGCAAGTGGAGTTTCACTCTTATTTTGGTTTGTTGGAACTCAGTCTATTTTTAGTTGATTAAGTTTAGAGTAAGCGTATATAAATCAAAAATTTTCAATAGCATGTTCTTTCTATAATTTGAAAGCGTTTTCTTTTAGTGGATTATTTTATAAGATTACGAACCTTTTCCGCAAGAAATTATGTGTTTTAAGTAATGATTTGAAAGATGGTGAATTGGAGACTCGCAAACTCATTATCAGTAGTAAAGAAATTTTATGAAAAAAATGAGCTTTAAATAGCCTAGGGGGTGGTTTTCTCAGGGATAGAAAAAGTTGTTTTTTAATAGTTAAAGATTGATGAAACGAAGAAGAAAAGTTGTGTTGGTTGCGTCTATACGGAAAAAAATTAGGATGAAATATTTAGGAGGTATAGAGATGGTAGGGATTATCCTAGCAAGCCATGGCCAATTTGCTGAAGGCATTTTACAATCTGGCGCAATGATTTTTGGAGAGCAAGAAAATGTTAAAGCTGTTACCTTAATGCCAAGCGAAGGTCCAGCCGATTTGAGAGCAAAAATGGAAGCAGCAGTTGCATCTTTTGATAATCAAGATGAAGTATTATTTTTAGTTGATCTATGGGGCGGTACTCCATTCAATCAAGCTAATGGCTTGTATGAAGAACACAAAGAAAATTGGGCGATCGTTGCGGGCATGAATTTACCAATGGTGATTGAAGCTTATGCATCCCGTTTATCAATAACGTCTGCTCAAGAAATCGCAGCAAATATCTGTAAAACAGCAAAAGAAGGGATCAGGATTAAACCTGAAGAGCTGGAACCCAAAGAAAATACTGATACTGCAGTTGCTAAAGATGAAAAAGCAAAAGGCAGACTTGCTCCCGGTACAGTAGTTGGTGATGGGAAAATCAAGTTCGTTTTAGTCCGTGTGGATTCTCGTTTATTGCATGGTCAGGTAGCGACTGCATGGACAAAGTCTACACAACCAAATCGTATTATCGTAGTTTCAGATGCAGTGTCTAAAGACGATCTTCGTAAGAAATTAATCGAACAGGCGGCACCACCAGGGGTTAAGGCCAATGTTATTCCAATCAGCAAAATGATTGAAGTTGAAAAAGATCCACGTTTTGGTAATACTAATGCACTAGTATTATTTGAAAACCCACTAGATGTCCTAAGAGTTATAGAGGGTGGTGTGGATATTAAAGAAGTTAACGTTGGTTCTATGGCCCATTCAACTGGAAAGGTTGTTGTAAATAAGGTACTTTCTATGGGAAGAGAAGATGTTGAAGCTTTCGAGAAAATGAAAGCAAAAGGCATTCATTTTGATGTACGTAAAGTACCTAATGATTCCCGTGCCAACATGGATGAAATTCTAAAAAAAGCGAAGGTTGAATTAGCATAGTGACATAGCAAATTTAAATGAAATGGGGGATCATAGTGTCTACTATAGAAATAATTTTAGTAATACTAATTGCATTTCTAGCCGGTATGGAAGGAATATTAGATGAATTTCAATTCCATCAACCACTTGTGGCATGTACATTAATTGGTTTAGTAACTGGTAACCTGGAGGCAGGTATTGTTCTTGGCGGTACACTTCAAATGATTGCACTTGGATGGGCAAATATTGGGGCAGCCGTAGCGCCAGATGCCGCATTGGCATCTGTTGCATCGGCAATCATTTTAGTATTAGGTGGACAAGGTGTTAGTGGTGTTGCATCAGCAATCGCAGTAGCGGTACCACTAGCAGTAGCAGGACTTTTCTTAACAATGATTGTTCGTACACTTGCTGTTCCTATCGTACACATGATGGATACGGCAGCTGAAGAAGGAAATATTAAAAAAATTGAAGCGTTACACATCGCTGCGGTGTGTTTACAAGGAATCCGAATTGCGATTCCTGCCGGAGCACTTTTATTTATCCCTGCACAAAGCGTTCAAGGATTCTTGGAATCAATGCCTGCATGGTTAACTGATGGAATGGCTATTGGTGGTGGAATGGTTGTTGCTGTTGGTTATGCATTAGTTATTAATATGATGGCAACAAAAGAAGTATGGCCATTCTTCATTATTGGTTTCGTAATAGCCGCAATTTCTCAATTAACACTTATTGCACTTGGTGCATTGGGTGTAGCTTTAGCTCTTATTTATTTGAGTCTTTCTAAAATGGGTGGTTCTTCAAATGGTGGTGGAGGTAACTCTGGTGATCCACTTGACGATATCTTAAACGATTATTAATTCAGGAGGAGGAGAAGACAAATGGCAGAAAAAATTCAATTAACAAAAAGAGATCGCTTAGCCGTTGCATGGCGGTCTACATTTATTCAGGGTTCTTGGAACTATGAACGTATGCAAAATGGTGGTTGGGCCTTCTCGATGATTCCAGCAATTAAAAAATTATATAAATCAAAAGAAGATCGAAAAGCGGCGTTAAAACGTCATTTAGAATTCTTCAATACACATCCCTATATTGCTTCACCAATTTTAGGAGTTACATTAGCACTTGAAGAAGAACGCGCTAATGGTGCAGAAGTTGATGATGTGGCAATTCAAGGGGTTAAAGTTGGGATGATGGGTCCTTTAGCCGGTGTTGGTGATCCAGTGTTTTGGTTTACTTTACGTCCGATGTTAGGTGCTTTAGGAGCATCATTAGCAATGGGTGGGAATATCCTTGGGCCAATTCTTTTCTTCTTAGCTTGGAATCTGATTCGTTGGGGATTTATGTGGTATACACAAGAATTTGGTTATAAAGCTGGTTCTAAAATCACTGATGATCTTTCAGGTGGATTATTACAGGATATTACAAAAGGTGCATCAATCCTTGGTATGTTTGTACTTGCAGCCTTAGTGGAACGGTGGGTATCAATTAAATTTAAGCCAGTCGTATCTGAAGTTCAGTTAGATAAAGGTGCGTATATTGAGTGGGACAAACTTCCCGGAAATGGTGAAGGGATTCGTCAATCTTTTGAACAAGTAAACTCAGGAATGGCACTGTCACCTACGAAAGTGACTACCTTGCAAGATAACTTAGATCAATTAATTCCTGGTTTGGCCGCATTGCTTCTGACATTCTTCTGTATGTGGTTGCTTAAGAAAAAAGTCAGCCCAATTGTTATTATTCTTTCATTATTCGTAGTTGGGGTAGTTGGTCACGTAATCGGACTTTTATAATTTAAGTTGCTGAAGTTGTCAATTCTTAAGATTTATTATTTAGGAATTGTTGAGATTGAAGTGTAGTTTAGTAATCTGTGAAACGATAATAGTTCGCATACAAAAAGTGGCTGGATATTATTGTTTCAGCCACTTTTTGTATTGATTTAATAGTTTGAAGTAACGAATTTTAAATAGGATAAATGAAATGGAGTGGATATGATGGTTCAATCAATTAATACAAAGGTAGATTTAGTAATAGATGCCACCGCGTTCACGGGACTTACAGACTATGGGAAAATTATGATTGGTGATAAAGGATTTGAATTTTATAATTCTCGTGATACGCGTAAATTTATTCAAATCCCGTGGGAGGAAGTAGATTACGTTATAGCCTCCGTGATGTTTAAGGGGAAATGGATTCCACGTTATGCGATTGAAACGAAGAGAAATGGGCTCTTCACCTTTTCTTCTAAGGAACCTAAGAGAGTTCTTCGGGCTATACGAGAATATGTAGATCCAGATCATATGGCACAATCTCTAAGTTTCTATGACGTTATTAAACGTGGTCTTAAATCGATAGGTAAAAAGAAATAACAAAATGAAAAGAAGGGGTGTATTTTTCATAAAGGAGTTAACATGATTTTGGTGTAAAAATAGTATAAAAGGTAATAAGGCGTATAGATTCCTATCAGGGGTGTATCTTATGCTGCAAGTCCAAACAACAAAAATCTATTTAGAGAAACATAAACAGATATGTTTGTTTGGATTTAAAAATACCATTTAAATATGTAAAAACAACATGATTAAATGGTATTTTATTCACGATAAAAGTGGAGTAATAAAAAGGAAATTTGAATTTAACCTGTAATTAAATGTAATTGAGTAAAAAGTTTTAGTGATAGCTAGTAAATTAGGAGGCACTTGGTTTAGAGGTGCCAGTACGTAATTATATTTGTGTAGGTGAAGAAATTATTAAACACCTAGTTCGAATGGAGGAAGAATAATTATCAGGACAGTATAGTTTATACTAAGTTGAACTACTCCTATTTAGCACTCTAAGGAAGATTTCTGTGAACACAGATGTATCCACTAGTGCTCTGTCCATAGTTCCTATAGAGAGAACTGGAGTATTTTGTATGTTGGCGAACTCCGTTATCAACTTTATCTTGGTTTTCGCAACTTCGACAAGTGTGGAACGATAGAACGTTGAAGATTTTACAATTTTAACGATTATCCTCTGCAATCAGCCTCATATCTTCAACTTTCAACGAGTAATCCGTACAAGTACATGGTAGCAAATATGTTGGTCTAGGCCAGCTGAAATTTACCTTTCAACTATTCGCTGGTACTCTCGTACCCTCCCGCAAATTGAGAGGGCGTCTTCTGTCGGAGAAAGATAAATTGAGTTGAATTAAAAATGGTATATAAGGACTGCTAGTTAATTAAAAAAGACTTTTATGCAAACACAGGAGTTACTTTTTTTATTTATTTTCTACTGTTAAATTATTGACTAGTGTATAGTATTCTCCAAATTACAGCGTAAAACAGCTTCTGTCACAAATGAAATTCGTAATGATATAAGCCGTTTCCATTGTCTGTAATTGACAAGCATTTGCATGTTATAAATTTAAAACTAGAATCATCATAATAAACCTCTAAAAAAAAATCGTATTGACTATACAGACCATCATAAAATTCTTTCATTTTTGATGTGCTTATAATTTTAATGGCTTTGATTTCTTTTGAATTAAATCCGAAAATTTCAATTTTTTGATGCTCGATCTCTTTTCCTTCATTAGTAATTTTCTTTATAGTAAAATTATTCATCGTACTCATCCACCTTTAATTAACAAGGTTTTGTTTTGAACTACCTCGACTTTTCCTTCATTTAGAAGAGGGGATTCCTAAGTACTGAGTTCTATCAAACTCTAATCTATTAGGATAGCTCCACAGTCCTTGCGGTTAGAAGTCTTATCGTTTCCTTCTGTAGATTAATATTTTGGTTAATATCCCTATCATAGTGTGTACGACAAGAAGGGCAGTCCCATCTACGAAGTTTTTATGTTCTGATTATTAAGGGATTTAATAATCATGCTGTAATCCTAATTGAATTAAATGGTAGTTAATTCAACATTTAATCGGTTCAGTATAACTTTCATTAACTTGGTTAGTAGCGGAAATTATAAGTTTATACCCCCTGCCTCTATGGTTGACCAAAATATGTGGATTCTTAGGGTTTTTTTCAATTTTCTCCCTTAATTTTTGAATGTAAACATATAATGTGGAAATTCCTGTAATTTCAATATAATCAATTAGTTCATTTACAGTAAAGGTTTCACCTATATTATTGGCTAATAGATATAATAATTTAAACTCTGTAGTAGATAGCATAATACTTTCATTTCTCTTTTTTATGCAATGCCCTGCGACGTCAAATATTATATCAGGAGATAATAATATAAGATTTTCAAAGGAATTTTGGCCTTTTTTATTTCTTTCCGCAGATAATTTTTCCCAAAAAGTTGTTATTGGATCTGTTAGATTAATTAATGCTTTTTGTCTTAAAAGTACTTGTTTAACATCGCTTGCATTAGAGTGTGTGACTAGAATTGGAATAGAAGTCAATTGTAATAATTCACTCCAATAGTAAATATCTTCAGGTGTTGGATTTGATAGATCTAATACAATTGAAAGAAAGTCCCCGCTTTGCGCAATTTCTATTATAGTTTCACGATCATTAGTACTTAAAATATCTATATTCTTTTGCTTAAGGATGAAGCTCACCAATTCAATGAAATCTTCATTATGGGACAATACTATTATTTTCACCTTTTTACCTCCAACTTTAACTATAATTAAAGAACTTTATTTTCCGAGTGCTCAAGTCATTTAAAATATTGTTAGCGATTTTAATGTTATATTAAATCACTATATACTACATAAATTAATGTATTGCTTAAGTGACTCTAAGTTCGTTTATCTTATTGAATGAGAATTTAAATTCTGCTATGGAAGTTTCATTTTTGTTAAATTATTGAATTTAAATAAAATATTAACATGAATATCTAAATTTATTTTTTGATAATCTTTTTTCAGAAAATTCAGATACAAAAAAAGAGCTGTTTTATTCTCGGTAAATGCAGTTGAATGAATTATTTGTATATAATATTTAAATGGTATTCGGATGAAGTTATAGAGCTTATAACCCTGATTTAATTAATTTGGATTTTTAATTAGATAAACTCATATAAAAATGCCATAGTTCTGCAAGAAATATCTAAAAATCTATTACGAATGATATTAAATAGGGTATTTATTGTACTTTGATGAAGTGAATTTTTTCCTTGGATACTTGAACTCGGAAATAGATTATTTAACGGTAAATTCATTATAGAACTTTAAAAAATTTTATCTAAATAAATTTTTAGTTTAATCTAATGTTTTTTATAAAGACAAAACCCCTTAACTATTGTAATTTTAAATACAATGATGTTGAAGTTAACAATACGATTGTTCCACTTATAATCTATTAAACATTGTGAAATATTATTTGTCCGTATACTAAAATATCAATATTTATAGAAATAGCTAGTTAATATCACAAGGTAAAAGTTAGAAAATAAACTTATATTAACAGCGTAGTAATCGCTAGTAAGTAATTACATTGAATTATTTTTAATGGAGTTCAGTTATAACTAATATTTGTAAGGAACATTTAGAAAACGTAATTTAAATAGACTATATTTTAGTATAGGTGTAGGAAGTATTGTAATGTGAAGAAATAAAATTTGTAACAAAGCGATACTGATAGTTTTTTATTTTATTATTGAGAGGGGTTTTCTCATGTTGAATGAAAGTCAATATACTGATCTTAATGTTTTTGAAGACTTAGAATCTAGTGTTCGAAGTTACTCAAGATGTTTTCCGACAGTTTTTGATTGTTCTAAAGGTTTTAAAATATGGGGGGAAAACGGAAAGGAATATATAGATTTTTTTGCTGGAGCTGGTGCTCTAAATTATGGACACAATGATCCATATATGAAAAAGCAATTACTTGATTATATTCAAAAAGATGGAATAGCACATAGCTTAGACATGGGGACAATGGCTAAAGCTAACTTTTTAATAAAATTCCAAGATGTAATTTTATCAAAAAGAGGATTGAATTACAAAATTATGTTCCCAGGACCGACTGGAACAAACGCAGTAGAAAGTGCATTGAAAATCGCAAGGAAAATCACTGGAAGAACAGGTGTATTTAGCTTTACAAACTCATTTCATGGAATGTCCATCGGATCACTTTCGGTAAGTAGTAATCGTAAGAAAAGAAAAGGGGCAGGAGTACCTTTGAACAATGGTGTGTCTCTTCCATATGAAAACTATATTAATGGGTTCGATTCGCTAGAATATTTAAGAAAAATTTTAAATGATAATGGAAGTGGTATTGAAATTCCTGCAGCAATTATAGTTGAGACTGTACAAGGTGAGGGTGGCCTACACAAAATGAGTTTTGAGTGGCTTAGGGAATTAAGAAAGATATGTGATGAATTTGATATTTTATTAATTATAGATGACATTCAAACTGGTTGTGGACGTACAGGTACATTTTTTAGCTTCGAGCCAGCAAATATTAGCCCAGATGTAATATGTTTATCTAAATCGATAAGTGGATATGGTCTTCCTATGTCTTTAACACTGATAAAACCGGAATTTGATAATTGGTTTCCAGGAGAGCATAATGGCACTTTTAGGGGAAATAATTTAGCTTTTGTTACTGGAACTGCAGCATTAAAATATTGGGAAAATACAAAATTTGAGGAGTCTATTCAAAAAAAAGCAGATAAATTATCAAAAGATTTACATGGTTTAATTGAAAAATATCCAGAGATAGAGGGAGAGCATCGTGGAAGAGGGCTAATACAGGGGATTTATTGCAAAAAAAATGGACTCGCAGAAAGAGTTTGTGCAACTGCATTTGAAAATGGATTAATTTGTGAAACATCTGGTTCGGATAGCCAGGTAATCAAAATTATTCCACCATTAATAATTGATAGTGACGGGTTGCAGAGAGGATTGGATATTATTGAGTACTCCATTCAACAAAATTTGTCACACAGCTATAAATAGAATTTAAATATAGAGGGGGATGTAAAGAATGAACGATTCGAAATTTTATATGAATAAAAAAAGAGATACAGATGTAGGGGATGAAAGAAAAGAAAAAATATATGAATTATCATTGAATCAATATGGTCTATGGTTTTTGGATCGATTAATACCTAACAGTCCCCTATATAGTGTTCCATGGATGTGTAAGATTGAAGGGGATATTAATATAATGGCGCTCCAGACTTCACTTCAAAGGGTATGGGAAAGACATGATGTGTTAAGAAGCCGAGTCATAATGGCCAATAATAAGCCATTTATAGTTTGTTCTGGTGTAACTCAAGTCCCTTTTCATATCGTAGATTTAACAGATTTTAATTATGAAAGGCGTCAGAATGAACTAAATAGACTAATTTCTTTAGAATCAACAAAGCCTTTTAATATAGAGAATGAAGAACTTATGAGATCTTATTTGTTTAGTTATACTAATGACAACCATGTTCTGGTTTTCAATATGCACCATATTATTTTTGATGGCTGGTCTATGGAAATTTTACTTAGAGAAATAGCAATAACTTATAATGCAATAATTGAAGGAAAAGAGCCAGAACTACCGGAATTACATTGTGATTATTTTGAATTTTCAAAAATAAATAAAGAGCGTATTAATAACGAAGATAAAGAAGTATATCTTGCGTACTGGAGAAATAAGTTAAATGCCGTATCTAAAGGAAATTATTTCCCAAGTGACTTTCCGAAGTTACCAGAACAAAAATATAAAGGCAAAATTTTGACAAGGAAGTTACCAGAGCATCTAACGGAAAAATTATCTTATTTGGCAAGAAATGAGAAATCAACACTTTACATGGTATTATTGTCGGCATTTAAAGTATTGCTACACAAATATACTGGAAGTTTTGATTTATTAATTGGTTCACCTATGGCTGGGCGTTCTAAAAGTGAATACGAGTCATTAATTGGTTACTTTGTTAATTTAGTAGCTTTACGCACAACATTTAATGCAGAAACGACTTTTAAAGAACTATTAAAAGAAGTCAAGAGAACAACACTTGAAGCGTACACTTACCAAGACATTCCACTCGATATTCTTGCTAAAGAGTTAATGCCTAAGCAAAATAATACCACTCAAGCATTAATTCAAACTGTCTTTGCGTATGAAGATGACGCTACATTAGGAATTAATATGGAAGGTTTAAAATTATTACCTATTGAGGGATTACCAACTTTTACATCTAAGTTTGATTCAACTTGGACAGTAACAAATAAAGGGGAATTTTTAGAAATAAATGTTGAATTTAATACTGATTTATTTGATGAAAAAACAATACAAAGATATATAGATCATTATGAAGCACTGTTGCAAAATATTTTGGATCATCCTAATTCAAAAATATCTACTTTAGAAATTCTAAGTGAAAATGAAATAGACAGATTTACCTCTGATAAAGTATTAATTTTGGATGAAAATTTGAAGCCGGTTCCTGTAGGAGTATCCGGTCAAATTTTTATTAATAACGTAAACATTGATATGGAATATGCATTACAATATCCTAACTTGAAGGATAAATTAGTAGAAAACCCATTTGAAAAAGGGAAGTGTTTATTGAAAATTGGTAGAGGTAAGAAGGATAGGGAATATAGCGTTCATATTCAAGAAGTATTTGAATTAAATTTAGAAACAGTGCCATTAGTTGAGAGTAAATCTAATGTTTATTTAGACAATCTTCAAAGTATAACTGGTAAAGCAATGGTGGTTATTTGGAAAGAAGTACTTGGAGTGCAAAATATAGAATTAAGTGATAATTTTTTTGAATTGGGTGGACATTCCTTATTAGCAATCCAAATCATGGTACGTGTAAGAGAAGCATTTGGAGTTGATGTACCATTAAGAAGTTTATTTGAGACCCAGAACATTGGAGAATTTATCAACGCTGTAGAAGAGGCGGTTACTGCAGACGTAAATGTATCTAGCGGGGTGGAATAGATATGAAATTTGATTCTTTAGAGGGAAAAACAATTCATGAAATCATTGAAAAGCGATTAAATCAAGCCTCTTTACAAAAAAATAATGTTGATAAATTAGAAATTACATCTAGAATTGATCCAATTAGAGCTTCTTTTGCACAGGAACGACTCTGGTATCTTCAGCAGTTACAACCTAATGATACTTCTTATAATACATACTTTGCATTTACTTTAAGTGGGGATTTGGATGAATTAGCGTTAAAAGAAGCATTAAATATAATTGTTCAACGCCATGAGTCCCTTCGAACAACATTTAGGGAAATAGACGGTAAAGCATTTCAAATAATTGCGGACTCAGAGGAGATTAAAATTAACTTTGTAGATTTAAGTAATACTAGATTTGAGAGACAATTCTTGTTAAATATAGTAAATACTCCATTTTCATTACAGGAAGGCCCATTATTCCAGGTTCATTTAATTAAATTGGAAGCCAATAAGCATATACTCCTTTTTAACATGCATCACATTATATTTGATGGATGGTCAGCTGGGATATTTATGGATGAATTGACTACTCTTTATGAGGCCAATGTGAAAGGAAATAAATGTGATTTAGTACCAATTAAATATCAGTATGCTGATTTTTCAAACTGGCAACGTAAACATTTAACTGTAGAAAGAATGGGAAGATATTTAAAATATTGGGCTGATAAGCTAAAGGGCGCTCCACCATATATTGAACTCCCATACGATAAAATGAGGCCATCAATATTAAATTCCGAAGGGGATTTGTATAAAATTACAATTCCAAAAAATATAGCTGATGAAATTCGGAATTTGAGTAAAAAAGAAGGCGTAACATTATTTATGACTTTGCTATCAGTTTTTTACATTCTTATTTATAAATACACAAAACAAAAGGATATTGTAATAGGTTCTCCAATTGCGGCTAGAACTAGTAAAGAAATTGAATCAATAATTGGATTTTTTGTGAATATGGTCTGTTTGAGAGGGCAAATATGTGAGACTCAGGAGTTTAAGAGCTTTCTTAGAGCGGTTATGGATACATGTATAGAAGCGTATTCTAATCAAGATCTCCCTTTCGAAAAACTAATAGAGGAGCTTCAACCAGAAAGAGATTTAAGCAGGACACCAATTTTCCAAGTAATGTTTGAATTACAACATGGCAGTCACACATTTTCTATAGAAGGCTTGGAAGTCAATAGTATAGAAGATAGCGTAATAACTTCTAAATATGATTTATCTATTATTATTGAAGATTTAGAAGATGGTTCTTTGGATGTGAATTTTGAGTATTCAACAAATTTGTTTAATCGAGACACAATTGTCAGAATGGCTAATAATTTTCAAACTATCATAAAAAATGTAATAGCTAAGCCTGATGTAATTATATCAGAGATTGAATTTATGACAAAAAGTGAAAAAGATACATTATTGCTGGAATGGACAGATACGAAAAGAAGTTTTGTTAAAGATAAAAGTTTCTTTGACTTGTTCATAGAACAAGTCACTAAGACACCAAATAATATCGCTGTTATGGATGAGGTAGGGACGTTAACATACAAAGAAATGTATTTATTATCAAATGAAATTTCAAAACGACTTATGTTGTCCGGTGCTAGTAATGAGACAGTAGTTGGATTATTAGGAAATCGTGATAGATATTATTTAGCTAGTATACTTGCAATATTCCAAGTTGGAGGGGTTTACCTTCCGCTAGATCCAAATTATCCTATCCAACGAATTAAACATATTCTTCAACAAAGTAAGTGTAAAACAATTTTATTTTCTTCTACTTCTGGAGAGGAAGCACAAAATCTTGATTTAAACGATTTGCTTAATTATTCCGTTCAAACTGTAAATTTAGATGAAATAATTAAGAATAAAATCCAAATGGATTTATGCTCTATACCTAAAGTGTTTCCAGAAAATTTGGCTTATATCATTTTCACATCTGGTTCTACCGGACTACCGAAAGGGACAATGATAGAGCATCGTAACATGATGAATCACCTTTTTTCTAAAATTGTTGACTTGAAACTGACTAGTAGAGACACAGTTGCACAAACTGCTTCACAATGCTTTGATATATCAATTTGGCAGTTCTTAACGACTATATTAGTCGGAGGAAGAATTCGAATTTATAGTGACCAGACTGTGATGGATCCTACCTTACTATTAGAAAAAGTAAAGAATGACAGAGTTACAGTAATGGAAACCACGCCATCTTATTTGAAATTATTTATTGAAGAAGCTACAAAAAGTAATTATTGTAATCAACTGTTGAGATTCATGCTAGTTACAGGTGAGCAATCAGATTCGAGATTACTAAAAAATTGGATAAGGACATTTAATGAAACAGAAATAATTAATGCTTATGGGCCAGCAGAATGTGCAGATGATGTAACCATGTACAGGGTTAATAATATAAACCATCTGCAGCCTGGTATAGCCCCGATAGGTAAAGCGATTAACAATATTAAAATTTATATTCTAGATGATGCATTAAATCTTCTTCCAATAGGATCTAAGGGTGAGATTTTTGTTGGAGGAGCAGGTGTAGGGAGAGGGTATATTAATAACCCTAAGGCTACAGCTAATAAGTTTTTACCAGATCCTTATAGTAATAGGCTTGGCGAAAGATTATATCGAACGGGTGACCTTGGAAGGTATAGGATGGATGGGACTATTGAATTTTTAGGAAGAATTGATAATCAAATTAAAATTAGAGGGTTTAGGATTGAGATTGAGGAAGTGGAGGTGAATTTATTACAACATGATTCAATCTCTGATGTGGTTGTCACTATTCATATTGATAAAAATATGGAAAGGTATTTAATAGCTTATGTGGTTCTTGAACAGGGGAACACTAACATTACAGATTGGGATTTAAGAGATGAGTTAGAGAAAAAAATACCTAAATATATGATTCCATCTCAATTTATTTTTATGGATAAACTACCATTATCGCCAAATGGGAAAATTGATAGGAAATTACTTCCTATTCCAAATATGAATAGCTCTATTAATGAATTTATTCCGATTTCAACTGATACAGAAAAAGCTCTTGCATTAATTTGGACAGAAGTTCTAGGTGAAAAAAATATTGGGAAGAGGGACAACTTCTTTGATATTGGTGGCCATTCCTTATTAGCTATACAGGTAATTTCTCGATCAAGAGTTAAATTCAATGTGCCATTACCTGTATCAAGTATATTTGAAGTACCTACTTTGGGAAAGTTGGCTGACTATATTGATACTTTATGCTGGATAATGAATGTGTCAAAAACTGAACATTGATAAAATATCGAAATGAGGCTTTCAGATGAAAATGATTGAGCTCTTAAATAAACTTCGAAAAAAAAATATAAAAATTTGGATAGAAGATGATAGTTTACGTTTTAACGGACCAAAAGAAGGGTTAAATCAAGAACTTCTTAAGGGACTTCATCAACATGAGTATGAAATTTTATCTTTATTAAAAGAGGCAAAAAAAACTGATTATCCAAAAAATGTACAGAGTGTTACTAAAGCCAAAAAAGAACATATTCCGCTTTCGTTTGCTCAAAATCGTCTGTGGTTTATGGAGCAATTAAAACCTGGAAATTCTTTTTACAATATTCAAGATGTAAGAAGAATCACTGGACCGCTTAATCTAAAAGCATTGGAAAAAAGCATTCAAGAAATTGTCAATAGGCATGCGGGGTTACGTACAACATTCGCCGAGGAGAATGAGCAGCCAGTACAGATTATTACTGATCAAATGAAATTACCGTTTCGTGTCATTAATTTATGTAGTTCTACAAAAGATGAAAGTGAAAAAGAAGCGGAAAACATTATTTATGACGATGCATCAACCCCATTTGACCTTTCTAAGTGTTTAATACGTGTAACAGTTATCCACCATAGTTCGGAAGAATATATTTTAATTTTATCTATGCATCATATTATATCAGATGGATGGTCAATGGGAATTCTATTTAAGGAGATGGAGGTATTATATGAAGCTTTTTGTAATGATCAACCATCACCACTGCCGGATTTAAATTGTCAATATTCCGATTATTCGATTTGGCAACATGATCAATTTCAAGAAGAAAAATTACAAAACGATCTTTTATATTGGAAAAATCAATTGAAAAATGCTCCAAATTTAATTGAACTTCCTACTGATTTTTCTAGACCAGCAATTCAAAATTATAAAGGAAGCTTATATTCATTTTGGTTATCGGGTGCAGACATCGAAGAACTTGAAATAATTTGTCAAGAAAATGGTTCAACCTTATTTATGGGACTTCTTACTATATATAACATTTTACTTCATCGTTATACAGGTCAAGAAGATATAATTGTCGGAACTGTTACAGCGAATCGTAACTCTATTGAATTAGAGGAAATTATCGGTTTTTTTGTAAATACGCTACCTATTAGAAATGATTTAAGTAATGATCCGACGTTTGAAGAATTACTTATGAAAGTAAGAAACTCATGTCTAGGTGCTTATGCGCATCAAGAAGTACCATTTGAAATGTTAGTTGACCAATTAAAGCCTGAAAGAAACCTAAGTTATACCCCAATAGTACAAACCCTATGTATTTTACAAAGTGCTTCGGATACGTTACAACTTCCTGGCCTTAAAGTATCAAGAGTTGAAGTTGATTATGATACGGCTAAATTTGATTTGACCTTTGCATTTGAAAAAGATGCGGATGGCATGCAGTGTCATATTGAATTTAACAATGAAATTTTTACGGAAAATACAATTGTTAAATTGACGAAGAGTTTCCAAAATATCTTAAAGAGTTCAGTTGCTACTCCAAATAAGAGGATATCAGAATTACAAATAATTTCAAAAAGGGACAGAAAAAAAGTAGTAGAAACATGGAATGAAAAAAATGATATTAATTATAGTAATCTTTGCATTCATGAATGGTTTGAAAAACAGGTTGAGAATAGACCAGATTCAATAGCTATTGTTTCTACAAAAGAATCAATCTCTTATCAACAGCTGAATGAAAGGGCTAATCAACTAGCTCATTATTTAAGAGAAAATGGTGTTACTACTGAAGTAAAAGTTGGTATTTGCGTTGAAAGAACGATTGAGATGCTAGTTGGGATTATTGGAATATTGAAGGCTGGAGGTACATACGTTCCAATTGATTCAAACTATCCAGAAGAACGAAAACAATATATTTTACAAGATAGTAATGCTCAATTGTTGCTTACAAATGAGCATTTAGTAGACAGTTTTCATGAAGATTTAGAAATTGAAATTTTAACGTTTGAAAAAGACAGAAAAATCATTAAACAAAAAAGTACAAGTAATATTAAAAATATATCGAATCCATCTAATTTAGCTTATATTATCTATACCTCTGGTTCTACTGGTAAACCAAAAGGAGTGATGGTTTCGCACTCTAATGTAACTAGGTTATTTCTTAATACAGAAAAATGTTACCAATTTAATTCAGATGATAAATGGACTCTTTTTCACTCTTTTGCATTTGATTTTTCAGTTTGGGAAATTTGGGGTGCCTTGTTGTATGGTGGACAGTTGGTTATTGTTCCGTATTGGACTGCTCGTTCTATAGATGAATTTTATGAATTAGTCGCCAAACAAAAGATTACAGTTTTAAATCAAACACCTTCTGCTTTCTACCAGTTTATCGAAGCTGATAAAGAGTTGAACATGGAACTAAGTTTACGTACAGTAATTTTTGGTGGAGAATCGCTTGAAACAAATAAATTAAATAATTGGTTTAACAAACATGGAGATTGTAAGCCAGCTTTAGTTAATATGTACGGCATAACAGAAACAACAGTTCATGTTACTCATCAACCAATCAATCATTCACAAACCAATGAGAAGAATATGATTGGTAAAAGAATTTCTGATTTAGAACTCTATATTTTAGATGAAAACATGGAGCCAGTCCCTATTGGAGTAGTTGGAGAGATTCATGTAGGTGGTGCGGGAGTAGCCAGGGGATATAATAATCGTCCTAGATTAACTGCTGAGAAGTTTGTGCCCAATATTTTTAGTAAAGAAAAAGGCTCAAGATTATATAAAACTGGGGATTTAGCAAGATTTCTAGATAGTGGAGGTTTAGAGTATTTAGGAAGAATTGATCATCAAGTAAAGATTAGGGGATTTCGTATTGAATTAGAGGAAATCCAAAGAGTAATGGAGGAATATCCTTTAATCCAACAAACAGTAGTGGTTGTTCATACAAATGAGGATAATGATATTAGAATTGTTGCATACTTCACATTAGAAAATGGGCAGTCTTTAGACTTAGGGGCCTTGAAGGATTATCTAAAAAATATCATACCAAATTATATGATACCATCTTGGTTTATCGAAATGAAAAAATTTCCTCTTAGTCAAAATGGGAAAATTGATAAAAAAAGGCTACCTAATCCTTCAAATGAAACAAGAATATCAAAACACGAAATGGTTTTACCTCGTACAGAGATAGAGATGATGCTCTCAGATATTTGGAAAGAAACATTAAAAATTAGCAAAGTCAGTGTTAAGGATAATTTCTTCGAGCTTGGAGGGAATTCATTTTCCGCTATTCAATTTATAAGAAAAGTGGAAGCACTTTTAGGGAAAACAGTTTCAACAGCAGCGATTTTTCAATACCCAACTATTGAAGGGATTGCAAAAATGCTGGAGAAAGAATCGAATAATAATGAAAACGATGTGATCGTAGAATTGCATCCAAGTGAAAATAAACAAACGTTGTCTTTAGTTCATCCGGTTGGAGGGAATATTTTTTGCTATACTGGATTGCTTAAACTTTTAGAACCTAATTATCAAGTTTATGGCTTTAAAGCACCAGGTATAGATGGGAATGAAAAGCCGATTACATCGATTAGAGAATTAGCAAAGCGATATGTATCTGAACTGTTACTAACAAATAGAACAGAACACACTATTTTAGGTTGGTCTATGGGCGGAATCGTTGCTTTTGAGATGGGAATACAAATTTATGATCAATTAGGATATGCACCAAAAATTATTATGATAGATAGTTGGAGTAAAGATATATCTTCAATGGAATATTCCGGCGAAATAATCTTTAAAATGTTTATTGAAGATTTACAAAGAAGTAGCGGGGCCGAGATTTATCTGAATCAAATGGATCAAGGAATGAATGAATTAGAAAGACTAAACTATGTGCTTACAGTTATAAGGAAAGCCGGAATATTTTCAACAGAATTTAAAGTTGAGCATTTAAAATATATGCTTGATGTGTATTCAGCAAATTTAAATGCACTAAATGGATATGTACCCACTAAAAGGTATCCTGGAGAAATTGTGGTGCTCCGTGCGGAGAATGGTGATAACCAAGATAAAACACTAGGTTGGAAGGATTGGTCTCAACAAGAAGTATCAGTTAAAACGATTCCGGGTGATCATTACACAATATTTAATAAACCTGGAATTAATATTCTAGCGGATGAAATCAGAAAATCTTTGGGAGATTCTAAGATAATTCAAGTTAAATAAAAATGGGGGTTATTATGATGGGAAAAGTAACAATTTATACAGTGGTAGTAAATCATGAGATGCAATATTCAATTTGGAGGAAAGAAAAAGAACTACCGTTAGGATGGGAAGAAGTTGGATTTTCGGGGGAAAAGGAAGAATGTTTAGATTTCATTGAAAAAGAATGGACTGACATGCGCCCACTCAGTCTAAGAGACAGAAGTAGGGTAAATAACTAATGCAAGAAACAGATTACTAGTAATAAGTAGCATAAAGGAGGAGAAAGATGATATACAGTCCAGCATTACTAGAAGAATGGATGAGGAAATATTACTATGATGCAAAAATTGATATCGGAAGTAGTGGTGTTTATCCATGGTCATTTGGTGAACTCAGAGAAAAATTACAGATTCACACGGATGAATTGGATGAAATAAAGCTAATGGATAGCACATCATATGGTCACCAACTATTAAGATATGAAATTAGTGAAAGATGGAGTAACGGTAATCCAAACTCTGTAATGGTGACACATGGATCTAGTGAAGGTTTATACTTAGCTTTAAATTCTTTACTTAATGCTGGTGATCATGTAATTATTTTAGATCCTTGTTATCATTCCGTAGAATCTATTTCAACGCAAATTGGATGTCAACTAACAAGATGGTATCTTCGGGAGGAGAACGGATTTAAAGCAGACATAGATGAATTAAAAAAGCTAATGAAACAAAATACTAAAATGTTGATTCTGAATTTTCCGCATAATCCAACTGGTACTACTATCACAAATAAAGAATTAATGAAAATTATAGAACTTGCTTCTGAGTTTGATGTGTTTCTACTATGGGATGGAGCATTCACTGATCTTGTATATGATACAGAGCCGTTAGAAGATCCAACAAAGTACTATAAAAAGGCGATTTCAACCGGAACATTTTCTAAATGCTATGGACTCCCGGGTTTGAGATTTGGTTGGTGTATAGCTGCTCCAGAAATACTGGAAAAATTTATTCCATTACGGGATAGAATGACTTTACATCTATCACCATTAGTGGAATATGTAGCACTTAAGACAGTTAGAAATATTGATACTTTACTTCATAGTAGATTAAATGAAGTAAAACAAAATTTAGCTTATTTATCCAACTGGATGAATGAAAACACGAAATATATTGAATTTAATCCGCCAGGTGGAGGAGTAACTGTATTTCCGAAAATTAAATCATACATTGATGTAGAACAATTGTGCCATGAATTAGGAAAAAAATATAATGTTTTATTAGTACCAGGGACTTGTTTTGGGAATCTACAAAGGGTAAGGCTTGGATTTGGTTGTACCGCGAGGGAATTACATCTGGGGCTTTCTAGCTTAGAACAATGCCTTAAAAATAATATATAGAGGTGAAATTGTATGCATAGTATAGAGTTAACTAGTGAAGAAATTAAATCAATAATGAAGATTGTGAACGATCTTTCTTCTAAATATCCATCTGTTGAAGATGAAGATTTTCTATTAGAAGCTAGTATTTATGCACAAGAACTTCCTAGAAGATTACGGAGTGAGGTTAATAGATTTAGATTATTAGAGACTGGTAAAGGAATCTTTCTTATAAAAGGATTCCCAATAAACGATATAGAGCTTGGACAAACACCATCTCATTGGGAGAATAAACCAGATAAATCACCGACAATCCAACAGGATATCTATTTTTATTTATGCTCATGCCTATTAGCAGATCCTATCGCATGGGCTACTCAACAAGAAGGTTATGTAATGCATGATATCTTGCCTGTAAAAGGATATGAATTAGAGCAACTTGGTGCTGGTAGTGAAGTACTATTAACTTGGCATACAGAGGATGCTTTCCATCCATATCGGACTGATTACCTAGGTTTAATGTGTTTACGAAATCCAGATAATGTTGAAACAACTTATGCATCAATTGACAATTTAGAATTGGATGAAGCAACAAAAGAAAAATTATTTGAGAGAAGATATGTTATTCGACCAGATGAATCTCATCTCGAAAAAAATAGGGGAGAAATACGTAAAGAAATACCTGTATCTGAAGAGGTATTAAGACGTAGTTACGATAGAATAAACAAACTGAATACATCACCGGAAAAGGTTTCAATTCTCTTTGGTGATCCTAAAAATCCATATTTAAGGCTGGATCCATATTTTATGGATGATGTATTGGATGACATAGAAGCGAATAATGCTTTTAACGAAATAGTGAAGCAAGTTGATGAAAAAATCGCTGGCTATTCTATTCAACCCGGAGAAATTATATTTTTAGATAATTATAAAGTTGTACATGGTAGAAACCCATTTAAGGCTAGATTTGATGGAACTGATCGCTGGCTTAAAAGATTAAACATTACAAGAGATATTCGAAAATCTAGAGATTTTCGAATAAGTCCAGAGAATAGAGTGATTTTTTAAAAAACTTTTTAAACGTAGGGGGAAGATGATGTTATATAAAAAAAGACTAATGGTCCCAGGTCCGACTCCAATCCCGAATGAAGTCATTCATGCTGGTATGCAACCAATGATTGATGAGCGCACCCCGGAATTTGGTATTTTATTTTCTCGATTGTTAAATAATTTAAAAGAAATTCTTAACACAAATAACGACATCTTAATTTTTTCTTCAAGTATTACCGGAGCTTGTGAAAGTACAATACAAAATTTGTTTTCTTCCGGGGACAGAGTTCTTATTATTAACAATGGTTTTTTTGCAGAAAGATGGATAGAAATATGTAAAGCTTATGGGGTTATAGTGGAAGAAATTAAATGTGGCTTTGGACAAGAAATAGATTTTACAGCGGTGGCGAATAAGTTATCTCTTAATCAAGATATAATTGCTACTATTTGTGTCTTTTGTGAAACTTCGACAGGAATGATGAATGATATTGAGAGGTTATCAGAAATAGCTAAAGGAACCTTAACTATTGTAGATGCTGCATCTGGTGTAGGCGTAAGTGAGATAAAAACAGATCAATGGAACATAGATGTTGTGGTGTCTGGAAGCCAAAAAGCTTTAATGACTCCACCTGGGATCTCATTTGTTAGTGTAAGTCAGAGGGCATGGCAAGCACACCGGTCTGCAACTTTACCAAGGTTTTATTTTGATTGGGGAAAATCAAAAAAATTTAGCCAAGAAAAATATCCGCATACCCCATTTACGCCAGCTATTAGTTTAATATTTCAGTTGGATATGGCCACAACAATGATCCTTAATGAGGGACTTGAAAATGTCTACAATAGACATGCAGTATTGAGTAAAGCTACTAGAGAAGGTATGAAGGCTTTGGGCTTAAAGTTACTTATTGAAACAGAGGAAGTTTGTTCGGCAGTTACAGCTGCATTTTTACCAGAAGGCTTAAGTGCAGAGGATTTTGTTGAAGATTTATCCAGACGTTTTGGTATTCAGATAACAGATGGTGCAGGTGTATACAAGGATAAAATCATAAGAATTGGTCATTGTGGTTATATGGACCCGTTTGAAATTATTGCTACAATTTCGGCGATTGAAGCATTATTGGTAGAATACGATTCTAGTGTAATTCTTGGAGAAGCAATAAAGAAAGTTCAACAAGTATTTGCTAATATATCCACAATTACTATGATGTCAAAAGGGTGAAAAGATGAATAAATATAAAAATGGTATTTCTTTACCAAATCAGACTCGCAGAACTATCCATACCATATTCGATCACATTGCTATGAAATACAGTAATAAAATAGCAATTGTTGATAGTGGTGGTGAAACAAATTATGAAGAATTATATAGTTTAGCTAATCAAATGGCTAAGATTCTTAAAGACAATGGAGTAGTTACCGGATCTAGAGTGTTAATTTATTTGCCACAATCTAGAAATTATGTAATATCAATTATTGGTGTCTTAAAGGCTGGAGGCGTATATATTCCAGTGGATCATCATTATCCACTGGAAAGGGTATCCTATATGCTTAAGGACTCTGGATCAGAAATAATTATTACTACTTCTGACCTTGCCTCACGTTTCCATGGGGGAAAAGTAAAAATTATTGAGATAGACTCAAGTTTGTTTGAAACTAAAGAAAAAGTGAATGTAATTCAAGAAAACTTAAATCAAAATGAGGGTGCTTGTATTATATACACTTCTGGATCTACAGGACAACCAAAAGGAATACTATTATCTCATCAAAGTATATTAAATTTAGCTGAAACAGCATCAAATCATTTCCAGTTATTACCGAGCGATCGCTTTTTACAAGTAGCATCTGTTAGTTTTTCTGCGGCACTAGAGGAATTATATCCAGCTTTATTAACTGGGAGTACCATCATTTTTCAAATCACAAACAGCTCACCCCCTTCCATAAGTGAATTATTAAAAAGTTTAAATAATCAAAAGGTATCTGTTTGTGAATTAGTCACACCTTTATGGCATGAACTCGTTGAATATATAGATGATAACAGTAACTGTTTACCATCCTCACTTAGGTTGTTAATAACTGGAGGAGAACGTCTTTTATACAAAAAGTATCAAAAATGGTGTCAACAAAACATTAAATTGATACATGTATATGGCCCAACAGAATCAGCAGCTACAGCTACGTATTATCATTGTGATCCTAAGGATGATAGCCTGCTTTCCCTAAATAGTAATAGTGAATGGAGAATGCCAATAGGAAAGCCGATTGCAAACACTAATGTTTATATATTAGACGAACATCTTGAAACAGTTTCTACAGGAGAGATTGGAAATATATATATTAGTGGAGATTCACTAGCATCCTATTATGTGAATAAACCTAGCTTAACAGCTGAAAAATTCATACCTAATCCTTATTCTGGGATATATGGAGATAGAATGTATGAAACTGGTGATTTAGGTAGATATCTTCCGGATGGGGATGTTGATTTTATTGGACGTATAGATAATCAATTAAAAATCCGAGGCTATCGCGTTGAACCAGCTGAGATTGAAAAAGTACTAGAAAGTCACCCGAGTATTAAAAAATCAGTTGTAATTGGGCTGAACAATAAGCAAGGGGATACAGTATTAACAGCTTATATGGTTTCAAGTAGTAATGAATTTTTATCAATAAGTGAATGGAGAGACTATCTTCTTACTCAAATACCTCCATATATGATTCCATCCTCTTTAATATATATAGAGGAAATACCATTAACATTACATGGAAAAATTGATCGAGCGGTATTAAAAAGAATGAGTGATACAGAAGAAAAACATCTTTCTCAATATGTTGCTCCCAAAAATTTTGATGAAGGAGAGTTACTTTCAATTTGGCAATCAGTATTTGGCATTAAAAATATAGGTTGCACAGATGATTTTTTCGATTTAGGAGGCCACTCTCTTCTTGCACTCCGAATCGTAGCAAGAATAAGGGATAGGTTTAAGATAGATATCCATCCTGATCAAATCCTAAAAAGTAGAACCATTAGTAATTTAGCCGACATCCTTACAAATAGTAAGAGAAGAAGGGGAGAAAATAATTTAAATATAGAAGAAATTAAGGAGAGAAGAAAATTAAACCAAACACTATTGGAAAGTCAAACGGGGGGAACAGAAGCGTTCTTAACTTCGATTTCTCAGAATGGAATATGGTTTATGGATCAATTCTTATCTGGTAAAGCATTATATAATGTACCATGGAAGTTTAAAGTTTCAGGGAATTTAAATGTGGGAGTTTTAAAAAAAGCTCTCAATAAAGTGGTAAACAGGCATCCTCCTCTTAGAAGTACATTTGATTTGATTAATGAACAAGTAGTAATGATTGTGAACAAAAGTATGTCCATCCCACTAAACATTATAGATTTGACGAATTTACAGGGACCTGATTTACAAATTGAACTAGAAAAGTATATGGAACTTGAAGCTGGAAGAACATTTGATTTGAAATCTGGACCATTACTGAGGACATATGTAATAAAAACAGCTGAATTTGAACATATTATCATGTTTAATGTCCATCACATTATATTTGATGGCTGGTCACTCGACATATTTATGAAAGAACTGGGTATCTATTATACAGCTATTCTCGAACAACAAAATGTAGTTTTACCAGATTTAGAGTATAATTATTTTGATTATGCCTTATGGCAAAAGGAAAGTTTACAAAACAAAGAGATGAAAGATGGAATTGCATATTGGGATTCTAAACTTCGTGGTTCGGACCACTACTTAAAATTGGGTGATCGAAAAGAGAATAGTAATCAATTAAGTTATACTGGGAAAACTATTAGATATAATTTAGGGTATGACTTGCAGAATGAAATTAAAAAATACTCAAAGGAATCCAAAACAACCATGTATATAATTTTGTTATCTGCCTTTAAAATTTTGTTGTATGGCTACACAAAACAATCAGATTTGTCGGTGGGTGTTCCAACTGCCGGGGGTAGAATTGTGAAACAGTTTGATCAATTAATTGGATATTTTGTTAACACAATAATTCTAAGAAGTGAAATTAAAGAAGAAATGAAGTTTAGTGAATTTCTTAAACAAGTGAATCAAACTGCACTAGATGGATATAAATATCAGGAAGTACCGTTGGATATTATTATTCAAAAAGTGAAGCCGAAGCGTAAAAAAGGGAAAAATCCACTATTTCAAGTTGACTTATTGCTGGAAGAAGACCCACTCGAAAATGTTTCCTTTAAAGGTTTGAATATTTATGAATTTGATGATGTGGATACAGGATTTTCTAAATTCGATTTAACTTGGATGCTAAAACAGAGAAAAGATGGTCTTTATTTAAACGTAAATTATAACTCGGATTTAATATCTAAAGAACGAGTATATCTGATGATAAATCGATTTTCACATATTCTTGAAGTCATTATAAAGAATCCCGAAAGTTATATTAATGAGTTGTTATTGAATTGAAATAATAAAGGGGGAATTAGTTTGGATTATCGAAATATTGAAGATATTGTCAAAGACATGTGGTTAGAGGCGTTTAAAAAAAATGAAATATCAACACAAGAGGATTTTTTTGATCTGGGTGGTCATTCACTAATGGCAGCTCAACTTGTAACTAAGATGAGAGAAACATTTAAAGTAAATATTTCATTACTTACTTTTTTTGACAATTCTAGTATTGAAAGTTTAGCCGAAAGAATTTATCAATTGCGAGCGGAAATAGAGAATGTAGATAGTAATGAAATAAAAAAATGAAAAAAGAATGAGTTAACGGTAAATAAATGTGATAGACAAGTAAGTCTAATAAAAATGCACAATATAATAAAAAGGAGGGTCAATGATGAATAGGACAAATAGAATTTCTGATGAGTCTAACTATAATTTGTTTCTAAATCAAGCGTGGAACGGATTAGTAAATTCCCGTACTCCACAAAAATGTGTACATGAGTTATTTAAGGAACAGGTATTAAAAGCACCAAAGTCAATAGCGTTAACTTGTAATGGAAAAAGCCTTACTTATCATGAATTAGACATAATTACAGATAGCTTTGCACAAGACCTAATTGATAAAGGGAGTGGACCAGAAACGGTAATTGCTGTGCTTACCCACAGATCAATTGAAACAATTGTTTCAATTCTCTCAATTTTAAAAGCTGGAGGATGTTACTTAGCAATAGAACCGGATATTCCAACGATAAGGTTAGATTATATTATTAAAGATGCGAATCCGAGTATTATTATTACTACCGGAAACCACTTGAATAAGTTAGATGGTATAAGAGAAGACATTTCGACTATAAATATTGATGTCGATTTGGAAAGGATTCGTTCGAAAAAGCTAATATCTACAGAACGTTCTATAACTCCGAGCAATCTTGCTTATATTAGTTATACTTCTGGTACTACTGGTAAACCAAAAGGTGTATGTATAACGCATCAATCAATTACAAGACTAGTTAAAGGTGAAGAATCTTTATTACTAGGATCAGATACAGTATTTTTACAATTGGCACCAATTGCTTTTGATGCATCTACTTTAGAAATATGGGGAACGTTGACTAATGGTGGAAAGTTGGTTATTTACTCACATCAAGAAGTCACTTCTGAGGAAATCCAAACAATAATTGAACGTGACTCAATTAATACATTATGGTTAACATCCGGATTATTTCATTTAATGATAGATACTAATATTAGTATTTTTAAAGATATTAAACATGTTTTAGCAGGTGGGGATGTGATTTCTGCTAGACATGTGAATCAATTACTTGATACCAATTCGGATATTATATTTACGAATGGTTACGGTCCTACGGAGAATACAACCTTTACTACTACTTGGTCAGTAAATAATAAGAAAAGCATTCAGGGTAATATACCAATTGGAAAGCCTATTAATGGTACTACAGTCTATATTCTTAATACTAATTTATCACCAGTTACAATTGGGGAAATTGGAGACCTATATACTGGAGGAGAAGGACTAGCGAGATGTTATTTGGGAAGATCGAGAGAGACTGCGGGTAAGTTTATACCGAATCCTTTCTCTGAAAATTACGGAGAGAGAATGTATTATACCGGCGACCAAGCGAGATGGAATAATGATGGTACTATTGATTTTATAGGCAGAAAAGATCAACAAGTTAAAATAAACGGCTATCGAGTAGAGACTAATGAAATTGAAATGACATTAAAAGAACATGATGAAGTAATGGATGCCGTAGTTGTTGTTCAGAATATTGAAAATGATAAGCGGTTAATAGCATATGTTATTCCAAAAACTAAAAATTGCGATTATATATCTTTAACACGTAGCCTTCAGGTATACTTGAAGAAGAAATTACCATTTTATATGGTACCTTGGGTAATCTCAATTATTCAAAATTTACCTCTCACAATGAATGGGAAGGTTGATCGAAATGCACTACCTACAACTTTAAGAAAGCCTAGAAATTTGGAGAATGAATATATTCCCCCAACCAATTCAATTGAGTTATACTTAACAAATTTATGGGGTGAAATGTTAAAAGTTGAGCCAGTTGGAGTAAAAGATGATTTTTTTGAACTTGGTGGACACTCTTTGATTGTTGCTCAATTAATCTCACAAATTAGAGAAGATAAAAAAGTTCCTATTCATTCTAGAAATATATATTTAAATCCAACAATTGAAGGTTTGGCAAAAACCATTGAGTTTGAAAATTTCGTTAAATAAGAGGGGGAATTTTTATGAGATTAACCAGACCTACCGATTCTGTAGGAGTAGTTATTGAGGATTTTAATTTATCGGATCCATATTTACATAGTCATGGTGATGTGCACTTAATATGGCATGCTATGCGTGAGCGTGCTCCGGTACATTGGCAAAATGTTAATGATGGGTTAGGATTTTGGTCTGTTACAAAACATGCAGATGTCGCTATGGTATTAAGTGATCACACATTATTTACATCCGAGAGGGGGACATTATTAAATCTACTGGGTACTGATGATCCAGCAGGAAAGAGACAGATGACTGCTACAGATCCTCCAAGACATACACAAATGAGAAGACCAATCCAGCAGGGTTTTAAACCGCGTACACTAAAAAAATATTCAGATGTTATCCGTAATGAAATCCGTAAATTACTAGAACCTGCTGCTAATGGGGAAGTGATAGACTTTGCTTCAGCTATGATGTCTCTTTCAACTGCAGTTGCCGGTACCATTTTAGGATTACCTGCTAGTGATTGGCCTAAATTAACACATTTGACAGCTATGGCAATAGCGCCCGATGACCCAAAATATCAGCTTCCTGAAGGAACAAAAGCCTCTTTACATAAAGCACATAGAGAGATATTTGCCTACTTCGAAGATATTATTCATGAAAAGAAGGAATGGGAAGATGATGAAGTACTTGGTATTCTTCTTAAACTTAAAATTGATGGACAGCCAATGGATTTAGGGGCCGTTTTAGCCAACTGCTATAGTCTGTTATTAGGTGCAAATGTTACTACACCTCATGTTCCATCAGGTGCCTTATATACATTAATTGAAACAAACAGTTATGAAGATTGGGCAAATAATCCAGATTTAATTGCAACTGGTGTGGAAGAAGCATTACGGTGGTCATCTCCAGCTAGTCATTTTATGAGATATGCTTTAGAAGATGTTTATATCCGCGGTACAAAGATTAAAAAAGGTGATGCAGTAGTTGCGTGGATAGGGTCAGCAAATCGGGATGAAGCCGTTTTTACAGATCCATTTAAATTTGACATTAGACGAAAATATAATCCACATATAGCGTTTGGAAAAGGTGCTCACTATTGTGTTGGCCATCCTGCAGCACGTCAAACGATTAAAATTTTATTTGAAGAATTATTTAACCAATTTGAAGCCTTTGAATTTGCTGGTAGGGAAGAACACTTGGCATCAAATTTTATTGCAGGATTCAAAACTTTACCTATTAAAGGACATTTAAAGACTAGAAATAATATAACTTCAAAACTAGATCTTAAATATATATAATGCTTAATTAAAATGAGGGGTGACCGTAATGAACGGAGTTGACAGATTAAAGAGAATGAACAAGTGGTTTCTTAGGGAGCCATCAGCTACTAGTAAAGCAAGGTTATTTTGTCTTCCTTATTCAGGCTGTGGGGCTAGTATGTATCGCCAATGGCCATATTTTATTGGAGATATAGAAGTATGCCCAGTACAATTACCTGGTAGAGAGAATCGTTATATAGAGGAATCATACTCTTCATATGAAGAATTAGCGGAACAAGTAATTCCTAATTTATTGCCTTATCTTGATCGACCATTTGCGTTTTTTGGACATTGTGGCTCCGCATTACCTTGTTATGAAATAGCATTGCAATTGATTCGTAATGGGCAGCCAATGCCCTCTCATCTATTTATCTCATCACAAGTGGCCCCGCATGATGGTCCACAGGGGAGATTTTTAACAATGTCAGATGTAGAATTGTACGAGGAGTTAAAGCATCTCATTATTCAAATGGGGGGTGCACCAATTCCAGATTTAATTGAACTTAATCTTGGGGTTTTACGGAAGGATGTTGACGCAAATAAAAAGTACAAGCCAATAGATATAACAAAATTAAATTGCCAAATCACAGCTGTTGGTTGGAATGATGATGCTGAGATAAATCCAAACGATATGAAAGGCTGGAGTGAATGTGGCGATACGGATTTTGTTACTCTTTTAGGAAATCATTATAGTTTTTTAGAGGGACCAGAAGAATTATTTAATTTAATTAAATCAAAATTAGTAATTTGAACCAACTTGCTTAATACCTTGACGAGATTTTTTAAGTGGTGATTCCAGTAAATAATGATGTATCTACTAGTGATTTGAGCAGGATTGCTCCGTAGTTCCTACGCTGAGAACTTAAGTGTCTTGTACATTGACTCATCACGCTTCCTACTTCAACTTGACTTTCACAACTTCGGCAAGCGTGGGATGAGAATGTTGAAGATTATATGATAGTAACGATTTTTATGCAACCAACTTCAAATCTTAAGTTTGCAAAGAGCAATCTGTCTAAGTATATGGTAGCAAACATTTTGACATTCATCTCGAGCCGCACTCCTGGTGCTAGCATACCTTCACACAAATTGTGGAAGGAGTCTTCTGTGGGAAACAGGTAAAAAATAAGTGGAACCCGTAATCTTAAAATTGGGATTCCACTTATCCTTTTATAAATGAAGTTCATTTAATAAAGACTTAGGGTGTGTTTTTTCTATTATGAGATGATTAGCTTTATGGAAATTCTTGAAAATTCGCAATCCGTCTTCAAGAGATCTAAGGAGCATTTTATTAATTTTTATATGATCTTCTAGTTGAAGTAAGCGGATAGATAATGTTTTTTCGTCACGTATATATTTAGGATCAATTCTACCAATTATAGAGTCTCCATATAGAATAGGCATAGCATAATATCCAAATTTACGCTTCGATGCTGGAAAGTAAATTTCCCATTTGTAGCTAAAATCAAAAATATCTTCTAGGCGTGTCCTTCTCCAAAGTAGGTTATCTAACGGGGGTAAAAATTTTATTGAATTTGAACTAGAGATAGCATTTTTTTTGCAACCTAAACTTGTTAAACACTCTTGATCCTGACTTAATATGTAATATTGTCTATTGACTCCTTCTATTTGTAAGGGAAGGATCTCTCTCTTTTTTAGTAGAACGTCACAAATATTTTTACGTTCTTTTGCGGTTGTTTTATACCAACCAAAACGTGGGTCTTCAAAATCAAATACTCTATAGGCCCGCATATATTTCTGAATCAAAGCTTCTTTTGCTTCATCATTGTCAATTTTTTGAGATTTGAAAAGTTGGTTTTGGGGGATGTTTATTTCAGACAAAGCAAAAAATTTTTCGTTTCCAATTCTATTTGCCACTGTTATTTTACCAAGATCAAACAAAATGTTTAACGCTAATGTAGTTTCCTTTGTACTTGCTTTAGTAGTGTCCCAATATCCTTTTACACGTGTAATTGATTGAAATGAACGGGAAGGAAGGGGACCTTCTTTTAGTAATCTGGTCATAATCTTTTCCATTACAGGTTCAAGGTTTTGAGTCGAATTATGTATATGAGAACCATAATACTCTCTTATAGGCTCAAATATCGCAAAATCATCCATAGGTATAATGCATGCTGCATTAGCAACATATTCAAAGACTTCTCTTGTAGAAAGTAGATTTTCTAAATGTTGGTTTTGATAGTGGGTATTTCTTGCATGAAGGACTAAATGATGATTTCTTTCAACTGCTGCAACTGGGTCTAATTGTATACACTCTAGTTTACGAATAATTGATAGTGTGGTATCTGAATCTGCAGAAGGCTGAATTTCTAATTGATTCCAAAGACCTTGTTTTTGGAGTAAGAATCTTTTAATAGTAGTTTTATCAACAGCTAATTTGTATGTATTCATATTTCCCCCTATTTTCTTGAAAAATAAATAATAAATTCTAACACATACAGTCTATGATGGATAATATTAGAAGTCAACATCGAAATCGAGATTAAAATTTTTATATTTACGAAAGAGGAGTGGAAGTAATGACAACTGCAACAACCCCAAAAAATGATAACGATTTTTCAAAGAGGGGACTAATTCGGAATAAAAAATATATTCAATGGTCCCTTGCAATACAACTCATGAGAGCACCATCTCTTATGACATCACTTGCTTTTGTAATTATTGGATACTATGTGACGGGAGGACACACCATTGGTGGTTTAATGGTTACTGCGTATACTATTTGCTTAACCTTCTTTGCAGTTCCAGGCGGGCGTCTTGTTGATAAAATGGGAGTAACAAAGGGATTGCTTTTTTTGTTAATAGGTAGTAGTGTAACGTTCATTTGTCTAACTATTGCAACTTCTTTGAAGTTGCCATCAGTATATTTAATAATATTAGCGGGGATTTCTGGTGCTTTTTTAGCTGGGGCACCAGGGGGGTTTCGTACACTTCTAAGTCGAATTATTCATAAAAAATTAATTCCATCAGCGATAGCTATTGATGCAACAGTTATTGAGGTTGTTGTTGTTACAGCACCACTTGTTGTTGCATTTGTAGCGACATTGTGGGAGCCAGGTGCAGCCTTAACCATGGTGGTTGCATCTTTACTATCAGCTATTCTAGCCTATAGTCTTGCTAGTGATTCGGAAGAAAATAAGCTGGAAAACGAATCTAATGTAACAGAATCATTTGCTGCTCCTAAGCGTCTTTGGTTAAATCCACGCTATATATTTTGGGTTTTAGTTAGTATTGCTTTCGGTCATGCTTTAGGAACTGCGGAAACAGGTGCGTTTCCGATCGCTCAATCTTTTGGTTGGAGCGCTAATACTGCTGCGCTTCTTATAGGAATTGTTGCTGTTTTTAGTATTATTAGTGGGCTTATTTATGCAGCGTTTGAAAATAAGTTAAGATTTTCTAAATTTTCGCAAGCATGTATAATGCTCGCAGCACTTGTGTTAGGGTGTTCAGGTTTATATATAAGTGAATCATGGGTAGTGTTAATTCCATCATTAATTGTAATTGGAACTTTTACAGCACCATTAATGATTGTTCGTTCTCAGGCAGTAGAAGATGAGATACCAATTGATAGAAAATCAGAAGGGTTTAGCCTAATCACTGCTGCCCATTCTATTGGATTTGGATTAAGTGGTGTCTTTTTAGCATCTTTTACGTTAAAAGGCATGCTAATTGCGGGGGCTGTAAGTGGAATTGTTGTTCTTGTACTTACTCCTGTTCTACTAAGTAAACGGTTATATGAGAAAGCTAAATTATCAAAAATAAAAGAAGATGGTGTTTTATCTAAAACTGTAGAGTAAAGGTGGTATATATGAATAAAATAGTTTTCGGCACAATGTTAGATGAAAGAAGTCGAAACTTAATTGAATGTACTTTTAAAAATATTAATTTTAAATTTTTTTCAGATATAGAACATGCTTCTATGTCTGAAAAGGAAGCGGAGGTAATTATAGGCTTTGGACATGAGATGACTGAACAAGTATTGAATAATTTTAAAAATATAAAATGGATCCACACTTTAAGTGCTGGTGTTGATTCACTTCCTTTTGATAAATTAAAGCAAAAAAATGTAATAGTTACAAATTCACGTGGGGTACATGCAATACCAATGGCTGAATACGCAATTGGTGTAATGTTACAATTAACAAAACATTTTTATGATTACTATAATTTAAAAAAAGAGAGGAGATGGGATAATTCACTCTTAGCAGAAGAGTTAGAAGGGAAGGTAATTGGCATTATTGGTACAGGAGCAATTGGATCTACAATTGCTAAAAAGCTGCAACCATTTAATACAATAATTAACGGAATAAATACTACAGGTAAAGCTATTCCTTATTTTGATTGGAATGGCTCAATGGATAAATTGGATCAATTGTTATCGACATCAGATTTTGTAATCCTCACTATTCCACTGACTAAAAAAACTGAAAATTTAATAACTAAAGACCAGTTAGATTTGATGAAAACAACTTCATATCTTATAAATTTATCTAGAGGGGAAATTGTTAATGAAGAGGCGTTGATATCTATACTTAAAGAAAGAAAAATTAGAGGTGCGGTTCTTGATGTATTTATAAATGAACCTTTACCTAAAAATCATCCTTTGTGGGAGTTGGATAATGTAATGATTACACCACATATATCCGATTCATCTCCATTTTTCTTTAATCGGGTAACTAAAATTCTAATTCATAATCTACACTGTTTTTCAAGAAATAAAAATAATATGATGATAAATCAAGTTGATTTAGAAAAACATTATTAAATAGCAGGTGTATAGCAATGATAATTGAAAGTTTTGCTGTTAAAATTCCTCAAAAAATGTCTTATGAGGAATCGAGTTTGATATTAAATAATATAACTTCTAAACAAAGAAGGAAAATTGAAAAATATAGACTAGAAAATGATAAGTACCGTGGTTTAGTTAGTCAAGCTTTGATTAGGGTTATATTATGTCAAATGTTGAAATGTAATAATTCAGATTTGATTTTTGGATATAATACTTTTGGAAAACCGTATGTTTATTCTAATATTCAACTGGAATATAATATTTCTCACTCTGGTAAATGGGTGGTAGGTTCATTTGGTAGAAAGCCAGTGGGAATCGATATCGAATTAATAAAAGAGGAATTGGATTATGAGATGTACACTAAAGAATTTTTTTCATCGAACGAGCATTTATATATAAATAATATTAAAAAAGCAGAAATCTCAAATTCTTTTTTTGAGTTATGGACATTAAAGGAAAGTTATATCAAGTGTATTGGGATGGGATTATCCATTCCGCTACATTCATTCTCGATTCTGAAGAATACAGAGTCTATAAGTATAATTGATTTAAAAGGTCATATACTACCATATAACTTTACTCAATATAACATTGACCAGGATTATAAACTAGCTGTTTGCAGTACAAGCTCTAGTTTTGCTAATCAAATTAAATTGATTGAATACCAAAATGTTATGAGACTATTCAATCAAATATGTAACACTAAAGGGAGCTTTATTTAAAATTATTTTGTATGATAAATGAAAATTATGTACCAATAGAAATCTAACGATTATATATCAAATTCATAGAAAAATAATTAGGTTTAATAATACCGTTTGTTAAAAATTGAAAGTTAACGTTGTTTTCATAATATATGAAACTGAAAAATTAATAAGAAAATAAAATCTCTATACAAACTGGAGGATAAAATTATGAATATTCTTGGAATCGGTGGATCTGAGCATGATTTTTCTGCGACTGTAATAAAAGATGGTAAACTAATTTGCTCTATTGAAGATGAGAGACTTACACGAGTAAAGTATTCTTTAGAAAGTGATTTGACGGTTACTCCAATGATTAAGGAGAGAAGGGCTATTAACTATTGTCTAACAGAGGCATCGTTAACACTTGAAGATTTAGACCTTATTATAAGTAATGATTTAATAAATTCAGATTATTTGCCTGATTTTCGAAAAGAAATTCTAATGGTTAATCACCATTTAACACATGCAGCAAGCACCTTTTTTACATCACCATTCAATGAAGCGGCTATACTAGTAGTAGATGGAATTGGTACGTTAGTAGATGAGTCGAAAAATATTCATGAAACAATAACTTTATATTATGGAAAGGGAACTGAAATTCAAGAAATCGGAAAAGTTAATGGTAAGGGGATTGAGAATCCAGTGTCTGGTTGGTCACTTTTTGAGAACTCAATCGGTAGGTTTTATTACAGAGTTACAGCAGAGATAGGTTTCGGCTTTTTAGAAGAAGGAAAAACAATGGGGTTAGCCCCATATGGTAGAGATATTTATGTTACTGAGTTTAATAGATTTTATAGTATAACTGGCTTTAACTTTAAACAGTCTCATGAGCAAAAATTAGAAATGGTTACATTTATTAGAGGGATAATCCAATCTGCAAATGATAGATTCCAAGCAACCGCAGATATTGCTTTTGCTGCTCAGTTTCATTTGGAAAAAATCATGATAACAATCTGTAATTCTCTTTATGAAATGACAGGATGTAATAATATATGTTTAGCTGGTGGTGTAGCCTTGAACAGTGTAGCAAATAAAAAGATACTAGAGAATACACCTTTCAAAGCTATATATGTTCAGCCTGCAAGTGGAGATGCTGGCACAGCCATTGGTGCAGCTCTTTATGGTCAGCATGTATTAGCAAAGAAACCGCGTGAAACATCATTGCACCCTTTTTCTCCATATCTCGGTAAAGAATATTCTGAAAATGATGTCATAAGAGCATTAGAAGCTCATGGTAGTCATATTAATATTATAAAGCCTAAAGAGTATATTGAAACAGTAGCGAATTTAATAACTGAAGGACATATAATAGCATGGTTTAATGGACGGTCTGAAATAGGACCTCGTGCATTAGGAAACAGGAGTATTTTAGTTGATCCAAGAAGAAAGAATATGAAAGACACTTTAAATTCTAGAGTAAAACATCGAGAAGCATTTCGACCTTTTGCGCCTATAGTATTAGAAGAGAAACAGGGTGAATATTTTGAATTAGCTCATCCTTCTTACTATATGTTACTAGTACCTCAAATATTATCAGAAAAACAAAAAGAAATCCCTGCAGTTACTCATGCTGATGGGACTGGACGAGTTCAAACTGTATCGAAAATATTAAACCCTGAACTTCATGAGTTATTGTCGCAATATTATAAAATAACTGGAGTCCCAGTACTTTTAAACACATCCTTTAATGATAATGGTGAACCTATTGTTGAGAGCCCACATGACGCTTTAAAGTGTTTTTTAGGTACTGATATAGATTATTTAGCTATTAATGGATATCTGATAAGTAAAAAATAAAAATTTATTTTTTGGCTTTCTAGAAATGTTTTTCATAAATGTCTTCTAATAATTCATGTTATTCATGATTTATTAGAGGACACTTTCTTTAATCGGAAGAATCGTTTATTATTTTTGAATTTATGAAATTTTAATTAGTTGTTTATTACTTGATTTTGTGGAGTTAGTCGCAGGGGGTGCGACCTTTTTCGTAATGATCAAGGATGCGACAAAACTTGAGGGAGCAATTGATAATATTTAGTTTGATCCTCTTTCATAACATATATTTTATAAATAAATGTCCCTTAACGTTCAATTTTCTTTTTTGATATGGTGAAGCGAGGTATGCAAAATAAAAGCTCTTCATTTGCAAAAGCAAACAAAGAGCAAAGTCATGAGTGACCGCCTGAGAAAGAAATTCGCAGATTTCTTTCCTCAATATTTTAACATATAAAAAGTTTTAGAGAAAAGGGGCATGTAAAATGGGAGAAGGGCGTATTTCCTTTCAGCAAAGGTTGATCGTCAGTTTTTGGTTCATTATGTTTCTCATGTATGGAGAAAACCTGTTAAAATAGAATGGAGTCGAAAGTCTAAATACCCTTTGGTAGCTCTCATAGGTGTAAATCTATGAGCTTTTATAACAAGGTGATATAAAATTTCACGTACCATAATATTTAATGAAAAATATCCAATCGATTATAATTAGGGGATTTTCGCCCATCCTTTGCGAAAGGGGCACGGGCGAAAAAATCTTGTTAGATTACTTATTTAATTTTTTAATCTAACACTTTAAAATCATATGCATGGATTGATTTCCCTCCCCGGACAGATTTGAAAATTTCTTCCATACCACTAATTTCAGTTTCTTTAATTTTTTTACCATCTTTTAAAGAATAAACTTCTATATAATAACTATTTTTCCGATTTTTATCATATCTTAAGACATGTAATTGGTTTCCTTGGAAGAAGGTTTGCTCATTATATCTAACTCCATCAGTTTCGTTATAATCAATCTTAAATTTAGTATTTACAGTATTTGTCTGTGTATTAAACGCCATAACATTGCCTAATCCATTTATAAAATATAGTTCATTATTATGTAGATAAGCGGAATTATTTTTGGTAAAAGGTATTGAAGCTGTAGTGTTTTCTTCGGAAGACAACAAAATTAATTCCTGTTTTAATGTTGTTCTATTGATACGAAACAAATAAACTTTACCTTTAACTGTATTATCATTTTCAACTAAAATCGTATAGTAAGAATTTGAATCACTTAAAATAGAAGAATAACTAGAATATGACATGTTTTTATCTAAACTAATTTCTGTAACATCTTCAAGTTTCATCTTTAAATCATTAAATGCTAACTTTTTCAAACTATATTCTTTTTTATCTATGTCATGAGTCATGACCAAAATAGTTTCTTCATCCACTCCAGCGCTCATAAGGTAATGTGGAATATTCCCTTTTTGAATGCCTATTTTATTACCATATACAACATTTGAATCATATTCTCCAGTATCAGGATTACTACCAGAATTATAGATATTTACAAACAAGTCACTGCTCTTTAAATATGCTCTGTAATCTCCTGTATGTTGGTATTTCATCTTAAACTCTTTAAAGTTTTCTCCTACAATTTTAAGCTTATCTTTACTTTCTAATAAAAGTTCTTTTTTATTATCCGATATTCCTATGCCACCAAGTTCTAAGCCATTCATTTTATAACCACTTGCTTGGCCATTTTTATTAATAAACACGGCATAACTAATACCCTTACCATCCATGTCTTGATCAGCTGTAGAAGAAAGGTATATCACAGCTTGCTTATCCTTTAAAAAATAATTTTTTTAACATCTTCCTCCGATATTAAATCCACATTTGAGTTTCTAAAAAAGAAGTAATAGACTAATACTGTAACCACAATTACACCTAAAATTGCAAATAGTATTTTTTTCATTATGATATCTTCCTTTCTTACAAGAAGAAGTGCAACAAATATATTTGCTGCACTTCTTTCTATTAGATATTTCGAATTGTTGATGTCTGTTTTGCATCACGAACATCTCGTGGATATACGCCAGCTCCACCATCTTTATCTAAGTCTAAACCACCATTAAGCTTATATGCTGACCAAATAAGTTTCGAACAATTTTTCGCTCCATAATGAGTAGTACTTCTATTTGTAGCGAAATTATAAGAATATCCGTCTTTACCTACACGATCTTTCGCCCACCATGCAGCATCATTTTTATTTTGCCAAGAAGTATTTACAGATTTGACAACAGCATCGCCTTTATCGACTTTTCGAGCTGTTGTGCTAAGTGTACGAACACCATCGCCTGGAACAGATTCTACTATTGTATTTGAACTATAGTACATACCAACATGTCCATGATTCAAATATGCAGTATAAGAACCAGTATAAAAACCAGTATAAAAGAAGTCGCCCATATTGCTATTACCTACAGAAACTGTACCACCACCAGCTCCTAATGTCTTTACCTTTTCATTTGCTTCTTTTTTACCTAAAGCTTCATCTCCTTTTAGATTAATAATAGGTTCTATTACATAGTACAATCTATTGAATTTAAATAGATGCTCTAGCTTCTTTTGTCTCTCGATTCTCGGTCCATATTTTCCAATGGAATCTTTTTTATTCTTTAAGGCTATTTGCTAAATCCCAAAAATATTTTTCCATTTTTGCACCAAAAGGGTCTTCAAACAGAAAAGTAACTTGAAGTAAATATGTTATTTTTAATGTAAAGTTCAAAAAGAATTTTTTTAATTTGTTAGCCACCAGAAAAAAGCTTCCTTTGTACAAACAATTTCACCGTATCTTTTGTACAAAAACTTCATATATTTAAACATAACTTAATGGGGGAGGCTATAAGTATGTATTTAAAAATACAAGAAAGAGCGAAGCGTATAAATGAATTAACTAAGCATCAAAAGAAACTAGAGCGCGAAAAAAATATATTAAAAAGTGAGTTTTATAGATTGTTGAAAGAAAATAAAAAATACAAAGATACTCCCGAAGAGGTAAGAACATTGGATAATTAGTCTCAATTTAAAGTTTCACTTGAATTTTAGTCAACTGCAGAAATATGAAAATAGTTTAACTTTAGTACTTGCTTAGCTATAATTATTTTTGATATTATATTTATTCGTAAATTTGACACAGCCTTTTAGGGTTTATACATGTTATACTTAATTGCATAGTAAATAAATTGTATCCCAGTACATTACTTACTATTACTAGTACCCAAATAACTTAATATGATACGGTAAAAAGCCTCTTTTCAACGTGAAAAGAGGCTTTTTTTCATTACTATTTAGTTAAGTATATGCTATAAATTAAAAAGGCATCTTTACATTAATTTTGTGAAATTTAAAGTCATAACTGTATTAAATACTTCTAATAATCATAATGATTACGAGAAAGTTAGCACCGGTTTAAAAAAAGCATATTTTAAGAAATATATATTTCTTTCATAGGATTAAGATAAGGATCATATATTATATCAACATGTTACATTGAAAGGGTGAATATATGATTTCATTGTATTCGGTAAGTTATATTTTAGTCACAGGTAATACTGCTATAAAAAAGGTAGCTAAAGTTCATGCCTCCTCAGAAGTTTTTGCTGTAAATAAAATTAAAAGAGAATTAGAACGTAGGTTTTCACATCCAACAAAAATTGAAGTTTTTCCGGTTTAATAAAAGCAGAACCGTTCCTTGTTTCCTTATTAATTCTTGTGTAATTAGTATATGTTAAAACTAATCTTCTTTAATTAAAATTCCGCTTGATTATCAAGCATGGTACAATCGTAAACGACACCTAATATATCAAAGACTGTTTTCTTCTCATATTGATGAGTTTTTCGCCCTTTTTGCTGTAGGAGATTAAAATAGGCGAATTAGAACTTTTGATAACCTTTGGGTGTCTTTCTGTATGGGGTAACTCTTTATACATATAGAAATACTTTAATAATTTTTAAGATTATTCTAAAGGCATTCCTGGTCTACTCTTCATAGAAAATGATAGTAATTTCTTATTTTGGGGAAATGGATAGTAACACTTGTATATTTTCCTTCTTGTGATTGAATAGAAATATCATGTCCCAATTTCAAAACCATTTGATTTACAAGGTACAGTCCCATCCCAGTAGATTTTGTATATGTTCTTCCAGTAGAACCTGTGAATCCTCTTTCGAACACACGATGTATATCTTCTTGCTTTATCCCAATGCCTGTATCTTGAATAAGCAATCGTTTTTCTTTATGATCCTCCTCAAAACGGAAAAAAATATCTCCACCTTCATTTACATACTTTAAAGCATTTGCAGTAATTTGGTCTATGATAAATGCAAGCCATTTACTATCACTTTGAACGAATTTCTGTACTTCCTCCATATGAAAGTGAATTCGTTTCGTGATAAAAATTTTGGCATATTTTTTTACACTTTGTTTAATGATTTGATTTAACTGTACATCTGTAATGAAATAGTCTTTTGAAAACGAGTCAATCCGTGAATAGTAAAGAGCCTGTTCCACATAATTATCAATTTTGTACAGCTCATCTTCAAACTTATCTACAAGAAAATCTACTGTTTTTCCCGTACTGTTCTCAATGAGTAAGTTACTTGCGGCTATTGGAAGCTTTACCTCGTGAACCCAAGACATAATAAAATCTTGGTGGTCTATTTTCTCGTGAATCAACTTTTGAAGTTGCTTAGAATGATTATCTCGTACTACTTTTATCATTTTGACATATAAAGCTTGTTCATAATTTTGTGGTGCAATCAACTCTATAGGAAAGTCTTCCTTTTGGTTTTCTATTATGTTATTTAGCTTCAGGTAAAAAGATCTCCTATAATAATATCCAATAGTAATATACAGACTTACGAAAAGGAAACAAATAACGTGAGTATAGAACAGATTATTAATCACGAGATTCCGACTATCATTTACAACCATAATTAATGAAATAAACAACATGAATATGAAGTACAGTATGAAAAAGAATCGTTTATCTTTTATATATTGAAAAAAATTCATAAAATGATATACCCGTATCCTTTCTTAGTAGTAATGAAGCCTTCCTTACCGAGGTCAGTAATTTTTTTGCGTATCCGTGTAATGTTAACTGTTAAGGTGTTTTCGTCCACGAATCTTTCATCAGCCCAAAGACTGCGCATTATCTTTGTTCGGCTCACAACTGTTCCTTTATTTTGCATGAGAAGTTTTAAAATAATAAATTCATTTTTAGTTAGTGTAACGGCTTCATCCACATAAGACACATTGTAGGTTTTAAGGTTGAGCACAATTCCATCATGCTCAATAACATTTAACTCTATTTCTTCTATATACGTATACGTCCTACGCAAGAGCGCATTAATTTTTGCCATTAAAACATCTGTGTGGAACGGCTTATTAATAAAATCATCCCCGCCCATATTCATTGCCATCACCATATCCATTGGTGTATTACGAGATGAAAGAAAAATAATCGGCGCTTTTGAAGTTTCTCTAATTTTATTACACCAGTAAAATCCATCAAATGATGGTAAATTAATATCCATTAGTACAAGGTGAGGATTATTTTTTAAAAATATCGATAATACTTGGTCAAAATCTTCAACTTTTACCGTAGTAAATCCCCATTTTTCTATTGTCTCTCCCAACATATCTCTAATTGTTTTTTCGTCTTCTATAATCATTATTTTCATAGTTATTCCCCCAAAATCTTATATTAATAATAATTTGTGTTATATGTTACGTGTTCATACTGCTGCATGAAATTAAGATGACATAATCGTCTATATCACATTATAGTGGGAAAAATAAAGGAAAAAGGGATATTTGTTGTAAGGTGACAAAATTGTAAGGTTAACCTAAACAATTGTAAGGTTATTGAAGGGTTACATCATATAGAATAAAGCCTGTAAAAGAAAATAACTTCTTTAATGGAGGAAATATATATGAAGTTAATAGTAGACGCAAAACAAATTAAAAAAATGTATGGAGCAAAAGGGAATACGTTTACTGCATTACATGATATTGATTTAACTGTTCGCGAAGGTGAGTTTGTTGGAATTATGGGACCTTCGGGTGCCGGGAAGTCCACACTTTTAAATATTTTGGCGACCATAGATCAGCCGACAACCGGTGAGATTTTAATTGATGGAACAAGCATACTAAACATGAAAGAAGAACAATTATCTGCATTTAGGCGGGATAAACTCGGTTTCATTTTTCAGGATTACAATTTATTAGATACGTTAACAGTGAAAGATAATATTTTGCTGCCACTTGCACTAGCAAAAATGAATGTACAAGAAATAGAAAACAGAGTTAACGAAATTTCAGAGCGATTTGGCATTCATTCCATTTTAGATAAATATCCGTATCAAATTTCAGGAGGGCAGAAACAACGTACAGCTGCTTCACGAGCAATGGTATCTAAACCCAGCTTAATTTTAGCTGACGAGCCGACTGGAGCACTCGATTCAAAATCGGCAGCAGACTTATTGGAGAGTTTACAAAATTTAAGCCAAGAAGATAAAGCCACCATCCTCATGGTAACACATGATGCATTTGCAGCTAGTTATTGTAAACGTGTGCTCTTTATTAAAGATGGGACTCTGTTCACCGAACTCGTAAAGGGTAATTCTACCCGCAAAGAATTTTTCAAGAAGATATTAGATGTATTGTCCATTCTTGGAGGTGGTACAAGTGACGTTATTTAGTTTAGCGAAGAAAAATATTAAAGGGAATTTAAATAACTATCTTCTCTATTTTTTCTCAATGGTGGTGAGCGTTTTAATTTGTTACACTTTCAACTCACTATTATATACACCAGAGATTAAAAACGCCGTTAATAATATGGAAGATACAATGTCACAGACCTCTTTCGTTTTAATAGGATTTGTAGCAGTTTTCATCGGATATTCTAATGCATTCTTCACGAAAAAACGTAAAAAAGAAGTAGGTCTGTACTCGCTACTTGGAGTGAGAAAAAAAATCATCGCAAGAATGCTGTTTTTTGAAAATGTAATTATCGGAGCTATCACTTTAATATGCGGGCTCGTATTAGGCATCATATTATCCAGATTGTTTATTATGTTGCTCCTTAAGCTCGTAGGTGCTCCGGTGGATGTTAGTTTTAGTATTCCAATGGAAGCGATTATGAATACCACTATTACATTTACGGTCATTACAATTTTTACATCTCTTCAGTCGTATCTTTTAATATATCGCTTTAAATTAATTGAATTATTCCAAGCAGATAAAAAAGGGGAGAAAGTACCGAAAGCATCTATCGTTTCTGCCTTAGTTTCAATCATTTTACTAGTAAGTAGTTATTGGCTTATATTTAAAGGGGCAGCAATGCTTTCTATGCCTCTTGTTGCGATTGGAACGTATTTATTATTTCGTTCTTTGACTGTGTATTTGCTAAAACGTGCACAAAAAAATAAACCGAACTACTATAAAGGAATTAACATCATTGGAACATCTCACTTGTTGTACCGTGTAAAAGGAAATGCCCTTATGCTTACAGTTATCGCATTGCTAATTACAGCAGCACTTCCATATCTTCAAGCGAGTTTCTCTGAATATGCAATCACTGAAAAAGATGCTCATAGAACAGCTCCTTTTAGCTATATTCATCTTTCAAAAGACGAAACATCTGACAATCAAATCAAACGGGTTATTTCAAAAGACAAAGATCATCCGATTATAGCACAATTAGATATCCCGGTTATTCAAGTGAAAGGGAGTACTTCAGCACCATTCGAAGATAAAGATGATGTTTCCGTTAACTTGATCTCAGAAAATGGATTTCATAAAATGAACAAAGTTCTAAAATTAGGGGATATACCAAAACTAGCTAGTGAGCAAGCTATCGCATTTAAAAAATACCTTATTAACCAACCAGTTCCTAATTTCACGGGACAACAAGTGAATATTCAGCTACCTGAGGGGAATTATACTTTTAAACTCGAGAAACTCGAAAAAAAATCGATACAACTAACCTCTGGACCGGAGCTTTTATATATTGTCGTTGACGATGCGATGTTTAATCTTGTTGCAAAACAAGTCAGTCCAATCACATATAAAGCTTATAAAGTGGAAGATGAGAAAACAACAGAAGAAACATCTAAGATATTAATGAAATTAGCTGGGCAGGATACGCATATGCGTACATTCTATGAATGGTATAAAAAACTAAAGGCACTTACAGGGATGAAAATCTTTGTAGTTAGTTCTTTAGCATTAGTTTTACTAGTGGCAACAGGAAGTGTTATTTACTTCAAACAGCTAACAGAAGCACATTCAGATAAAAATCGTTATGAAATTTTACGAAAAATCGGTGTAAATAGAAAAGAAATACGAACTACGATAGCAAAACAAACGTTATTTATATTTCTTCTTCCGTTAATCATTGGCATATTGAATGCAGGCATGTTAACAATGTCTATAGTATTAAAATATAGCATGGACATACAGCAAGATATCATTTCATTTATATACGCTATGACAACGTATGGTGTGATCTACTTTGTTTACTACGTGTTAACCGTTAATTCATATAATAGAATTGTGAATAAATAAATATAAACCACCTCTAAAATATCGGGAGGTGGTCCATGTTTATTTAGCAAAACTAGATGCACAGTGAACTGTGAGTTAATTTACATGTTCCAAAAATACAATTATCAATCTATAAAAATCCGAAGTTTATTCGATTATTAGAAGAGAAGTTGGCAAATGCACAGTGTGTTATTTCTAGAAGAATTAAAGGGTCTTCTCGCTGGAATAAACAGCGAGTAAAGATAGCTAGAATTCATGAATGAATGAAAAATTCTAGAAAAAATTACTTGGACAAAATCAAAATATTTTTATCAACCAGCTGTTTGAGTTAAATACTTAACAGGCAATTCCTTTTTATTTATTATCTTTTTGCACCGGAACTAATAATAGAAAAGCACCTCTCTAGGAAAGCAGAGGTGCTAATCATTATATAATTTTTTTATTTTTTGTGGTGATTGTTTTGTTTGAGTAATGATATTCTCATTTCGTAATTCTTTAAAGAGCGACGTGACCATAAGAGCGACTACAATAGAGAATGGCTGCAATAGCTACAATTGTTAATCCGCAAATAAGCTTCAAACTGTTTTTCGGTGATAAGTTACCATTGCTTGTTTGCATAGCAACAACAAATGTCGCGGAATCAGCAGAGGTATCGAAGAATGTTGCGACTAAAATTAGTCCAGTAATGGTCAAAAATGTTGAGAATGGTAAATGCGAAATGACAGCGAATAACCCAATTTAGGTACCCCGGACTTGAGTTCTTCTAATTTTATTTCTATTTTCATAATATAGAATTTATTATTATAAATTCTATCCTCAAGATTTAAAAAGGTTCAGATTTTCCGAAAAAGAAAATTATGGTTTTAGGGGTGAATAAAATATTTCAAATTGACAGGTATGTATGATTATCCCATGTAGATTGCATCCACTCTCCAAGAAATGTTCGTTGGTTTCAAGTTTTCGTAGCAACAGAACCTTTAATTTCTAATGGTCCCAGTATCTTTTATTTTGACATGTGTCTTTACATTTATTTTAGCCTCTGCTAACGCTTTCAACCAATCTTCTTTTCGTTCTTTCCACTCTTTATATTGAAAAGCTCTAGCATATAATGATAATCCGATTGGATCAATTTTATTCTGCTGTATTTCATCCAACATATTTTGTAATTCCTTATTAATTTCTTTTTCGATAGCGCTTTCTAAATTATTTATGTTTTTTTTATTATCATAATGCTCCTTAATTAAATTCGCATTGGTTTTTTCTACTAAGGCTACATTAGCGTTTATATCGAGATTAAATACAAACTTTCCATTTTTAAAATTAACATCTATCTTCCTTGTCGCATTCTGTACGAAGATAGAAGTGTTTGTTTTTTTGTTGGATTTTTTAGGAGGAAGCGCAAGGTGTAGAATCATCCGGCCTGTAAGTTTTGACTTATTTATAAGATTGAAGAACTTAACATCTTTTTTAGGGATACGAGTTGAAAATTTTCCTTGGCGATCTAAAAGTGCAATTCCTATCGTGTCAATTTCATTCTTTGTTTTTTTGATAACTGGAACAGTTTGTGTCATTCCTTCTTCATTTTGTTCTCTCATTAATTGTTGAATCGTAGAAGAAACGGATTGATTATTTTGAATGGAGGATTCGATTACACTACTTATATAAGATGGTAGTGATGGTTTATCTGGCTTATTAATTGTAAAAATTTCTTCTACAGGTCCATCTACAAGTACTACTTTAGCATTAATGGTAGCGTAAGGATCACGGTAAGAAGAATCAAGCTCCTGCACCCAATTTGCTTCTTGCGCTAATTTTTTCCCAATTAAAATGATTTCTGCTTTGGAAGCTGTCATAAAGCCTGTTAACTTCGTATCTATCTTACTGAAGCCAGTATATACAGTTGATGCTTGTGTCCAATGTTCTATAGTACTTTTTGGCTGTTTATGATGAAAGAGTGGGATGCTTGTTCCAACTTTTATGTCTCCATTAGGGGTTCTATCCAAGCCAATTAACAGGATTAATGAAACCTTCTCAAGAGGAATTCTCTGACTACAACCAATTATATATACACAACAAATTACAATCCATATCCATTTTCGAATCAAAGTTGTTTCCTCCTAGTAATCCAAGTAAAAAGAATACTGTAAGCGAAAAATAAGATTGGTAATAGAATAAAGAAAACGACATTTAAGATATCCATAAGAGAATATATAAACAAATATTGATCCACATTGGGATTTAGAAAAATAAATAAGCCGACTATTAATACCATAAAACCAAACAGTGCCCAATTGCGAGCGTTTTTTTGAAGTGAAATGGTCAAAGAATCAAAACTGAAAAATAAATATGGATATATTGTAGTGGAAAATACAATTAAATAGTAAGCGATATATATAATTTCTAATCGTTCTATGAAAGAAAAACGAACCCCTTTTAACAGATGAAATACTGGCCAAATTACGTCTTTTATCCCCTCCGGACTAAAGTATATATAAGAAAGAATAGTCACATATAGGTAGAAAAACATGGTTCCAGTATTCGCAATTAGTAGTCCCTTTATAGCTTGTTGTTTTTTTTGTAAGAACGGATAAATAAAATATGCAATTTCTAAGCCAGCATAAGGGGTAATGGTTTCTTTCGTTGCCTTTACAATAGGGTATATACCATCTTTAAAAATAGGTAGTAGGTGTAAAGGAGCATACATACTCTTTAATGAAAAAAGAAGAAGTAATGGCATCCAAGTAGTGAAGAAGAAAACAAGCATAGAATAACTAGTAAGAGCCCTTAACCCACTCAGAGCTAAAATAATAAAAGGCAATAATAATAATATAGTGATTTGATAAGCAGGAATGGAAGGGAATATCCACACTTTTACAATATCAGTTGCCTTTAATAAAGTATTAAAGCCAGCAAAAAATAGATAAAAGGCGTATAAAAGAAGAAAAATTGTCCCAAGCCATTTACCAAAGTATGTTTTTAAAATCTGTGAGAAGTTTTTGTTAGGATTGTTTTGTAGCATTAATATAATAAATACGCCAATTATAGAAGTAGTAATCCAACCCAGAATGATAGAAATCCAGCCATCTGTGCCAGCGGTAGTAGCAAGTGGGCTTGGCATAATTAGCATTCCTGATGCTAGTTGCAGTGAATGAATGAAAATAATAAATTCAAATAAAGTTATGTTTTGGAATTTACTATTTCCCATGCGAACCACCTTCTTTTTTCTTTTTTTGTTTCGGCTGTCCTGTACTCGAGCGGGTGGTGATCATGGAAATAGGAAATCTTACAAAAGAATCTTTTAGCTCTTGGAGACGAAATGGTGCTATTGGCAATCCGTATGGTGAACCATAGGAAGTTAGTGAAACAAAATGAGCAAATAAGAGCATTAATCCACTAACAATACCTACAATGCCATAAAAGTATGCCAATAACATCATTGGAAAACGAATAAGGCGTATAGAACTTGATAAATCGTAATTAGAAACAATAAATGATGCAATGGCTGTAATAGATACGATAATAACCATAACGTTACTCACAAGACCAGCTTGAACAGCCGCCTGCCCAATTACAATTCCTCCAACGATCCCAATAGTTTGTCCAATTGGTTGTGGTAAGCGAATACCAGCTTCACGTAGCATTTCAAGTGTAATTTCCATTATAAATGCTTCCAGCAGGGGAGAAAAAGGGACTTTGACTCTTGACGTTGCAATAGAAGTGTATAAATCTAAAGGAATGATTTCAAAGTGAAAAGAGACGATAGCAATATAAAATGCGGGTAAAAAAATAGCTATAATAAAACCAGCAAATCGTAATAAACGAAAAAATGATGCAATGAGCCAATGTATATTATAGTCATCTGGAGTCTGAAAAAATCCAATTAAATTCATTGGGACAATCATCGCGCCAGGAGATCTATCAACTAATACAGCTATTTTTCCATCAAGTATATGATTTGAGATGGCGTCCGGACGTTCGCTTAAATAAGCCTGTGGAAAAGGAGTCCAATTTTGATCTTTTGTATAATTAGATAGTTCTCCAATGCCCAATACCGCATCCGTTTTAATATTACAGATTCTAGTTTCTATTTCTTGGACTAAATCTGTGTTTGCTACATCACCTAAGTAAATTAAATAGACTGAAGAAGTGGCTCGTTCTCCAATCGTCAGCTTTTTGATTTTTAACTCTGTAGAAGGAATATATCGACGAATTAGGCCTATATTTTTTGTGGCATTTTCAATAAAACCATCATGTGAGCCTTTAATAGTAACTTCTGAAATCGGTTCTTGAATGGATCTCTCTGCCCAGCCTTTTGTATTTATTAGAAGTGACCGCTTTTCTCCCTCCATAAACAGTACACATTGACCCTCAAGTAATCCTTCTTTAATTTCATTCCATGTATATACTATTTTGGTATGAGTAGCAATAATATTAGAATTAAATATTTGACTGTCTTCATTTACGTTTTGTAATAATGGTGTAACAACATTGCTTTTTAATGCGACACCATCTGTAAGGCCTTCAAAATAATATAATAAAATATTCGTGTTTGTTTTTAATTGCAAAGGATGTTCAATCAAATCTGCACTAATATCAAAGATGTTATCTAGTGTATCTTTAAGTTTTTGTAAGTTACTCGTTTGGATCTTTTCAATGGTTTTATCTGTCTTCGTTTCTAAGGTTTCTTCAATTAAGGACATGAGTTCACCTCTTAATATGTATAATAGTCCGTTTTTTTATTATTATTTTTCTATAATTTAATTTTATTCATTGAATTTAATTATATTGAGAGGGATAAAGTAGAAAGTAGTTTTAAACTAACCTCACTTTCAATTCATTTAGGATATCTCCATAGCCCTTACGGTTAGAGGCCTTATCGCTTCATTCTTTAGATTGATACTTGCGTTAATCTCCCTATCATGGTGTATACGACAAGTAGGGCAGTATCATAGAGTTTAAACGTCTTTGTTTTGATATCCACAACAAGATCATAATTAGATCAAAGCAAATGTTTTCAGTACGACAATGACTTGTTTGCCGTACCACTTGGGTTTGCATTCTAACATGGCTCGAAACTGTGACCATGATACCTCACTAATTGCTTTTGCTAACCTATGATTCTTTAATATATTCAATAATTGCAAATCCTTTATATCGATAACATCATGATTTTTGATGATCTCAGTTGAGATTTTGTGCAAGTAATATTTTCTAGTATTTTCTATATGTTCATGAATTCTAGCTACTTTTACTCGCTATTTATTTCAGCGAGAAGATTCTTTCGTTCGTCTAGAAAGAATAAGTTGTGCTTTCGCTAACTTCTCTTCTAATGATCGAAAAAACTTCGGAATTTTCTAGATAATTCCATCTGACAAAATGGCGAAATCTTTTAGTGCTACATCCATCCCAATGTAATATTGTGTTTTTGGAAGTTCTTACACTTCTGTTTCAACTAATAGTGACACGATTCATCTCCCATTGGAGTTCCTTGAGGAAGGAGTCTTCTAGAAAAAATGATAATTATTTATTGAAATTTCAATATACGAATGTTTAATTTTAAAATATCTGTATATTTTTATTAATTGATTTTATTGAATTTGGGGATTTATATAATTTAATCCACTTAAAACGGTATTTTAAGTGGATTAAGAAATTATTCCCATTTTTATTTTTCTTTATTTTCTAATAACATATGCTATAATGAAAAAAACTAAAATTTCGACATTTTTCGTCAAAAAAGGAGAGTGCTCTATGAAACAATCGTTAACTTTTAAAGAAACAATCCCTATTGGACTTATGCTGTTTGCAATATTTTTTGGCGCAGGTAATATGATATTCCCTCCATTATTAGGATATTCATCTGGAACGAATATTTGGATATCGATTTCGGGATTTGTTGTGAGTAGTATTGGGCTTCCATTACTAGCCATCGCTGCTATTTCCCTTTTTGGTGGAAATGTTAGTACCCTTGCTAGTAGGATTCACCCCGCCTGTGGTGTTATTATTCCTCTTATCATTTATTTAGCAATTGGCCCCTTTTTCGCCATTCCTCGTACAGGCACTGTTTCATATGAAATGGCAGTTGCCCCCTTTTTAAGTAACACCATGCAAAATCAATGGTATATATTACTTCTGTACACATTTGTATATTTCGCCATAACGTATTATCTATCTTTAAATCCCTCTAAATTGGTAGATAGAATTGGAAAATATTTAACCCCGCTGTTACTAATCATGATTAGTATTATTATTGTTAAAGCAATTTCTTCACCAGTTGGATCTATTTCAACACCCTCTGATTCATATCAGGAAGCTCCTTTTTTCAAAGGATTTATTGAAGGATTTTTAACAATGGATGCCCTTGCTGCTCTCGTATTTGGAATTATCGTAATTAACGCTATAAAAGAAAAAGGTGTTACAAATAAAAAATCCATTGCTAAATCTACTATAGTAGCAGGGCTTATAGCCGCACTTGGATTATCTATCATATATATATCACTTGCTTATATTGGAGCTACTTCTCAAACATTTGGCACATTTGAAAACGGAAGTGTGTTATTAACAAATGTAGTACAACATTTATTTGGGCAATATGGTCTTTCCTTATTAGGAATTACAATGTTATTCGCATGTTTAACTACATCTGTAGGACTCGTTTCAGCATGTGGGAGATTTTTCACAACACTATTCCCAAAGATTTCTTATAACAAAATCATTTTAATTATTTGCTTATTTAGCTTTGGAGTATCAAACCTTGGTTTGTCTATGCTAATTAAACTTTCCCTACCTATCCTAATTGTTATCTATCCTGTAGCAATAGTGTTAATTATTCTCGCTTTTTTTGATCGTTATATAAAAGATAAGCAGGCTGTCTATGTTGGATCAGTTTTAGGAGCATTACTTATTAGTATAATACAAGGATTAGAAACAGCAGAACTGGCTAGTGACTCGCTGCTTACTTTCATGCAACATGTTCCTTTATATAATGAAGGAATGGGATGGGTTTTAATAGCCTTACTTGGTGGTTTGATCGGTTTGATGATTTCTGGAAGAACTAAACAATGTTCTACTACGTAAGATCCTTAAGGAAATTGTAATCATTGGAAAAATGTAACTCTAAAAAGACGTCTGATTCGTGTACAAAGAGAAAATATATAAACGAAAATAGTATCTGAGTGCTAATAAAAAAATTTGAAGATCATGTTTCCGCTTATTTTTTTTTCAAACTGAATTCACGTTTTTTTAGATAAATATATTCATTAGAATAAGGGGGATTAATCATATGGATTTCATCAAAGATGTAATCACTTCCATCCACAAATTCATTGGAATAACAAATGAATTTTTATGGGGTTACATCCTAATTGCTCTTTTAATTGGGATTGGATGCTATTTTACAATTAAGACAAGGTTTGTACAATTTCGCTATATTGGTGAAATGATTCGCTTACTTAGTGATGGCGCAAGTTCCTCAACTCGTAAAGCACAAAAAGAAAAAAATGGAGTTTCTTCTTTTCAAGCATTTTGCATGAGTACAGCTTCTCGCGTTGGTACAGGAAACTTAGCCGGTGTAGCAATTGCGATTTCCACCGGCGGACCTGGTGCAATATTTTGGATGTGGCTTATCGCATTAATTGGGGGAGCTTCTGCATTTGTAGAAAGTACACTTGCTCAAATTTACAAAGTAAAAGATGGTAATAAATTTCGAGGCGGTCCAGCTTACTATATGGAAAAAGGGTTAAATAAACGTTGGATGGGAGTTGTTTTCTCAATTTTAATTACAGTTTGCTTTGGTCTGGTATTTAATGCTGTTCAAGCGAATACAGTTTCGCTAGCGTTTGAAAGCGCATTCGATCTAGAACCTAAAATTGTCGGCTGTATACTAGTTGGTTTGATCGCACTAATTATTTTTGGAGGCGTAAAACGGATTGCTCGTGTTGCAGAAATGATTGTACCATTTATGGCGATTCTTTATGTTGGTGTTGCACTATTTGTGGTTATTACAAATATTACGCAAGTTCCTATTCTATTTAAAGAAATTTTGCTGCATGCTTTTGGTATTAAGGAAGTTGTAGGCGGAGGACTTGGTGCTGCGATTCTTCTAGGAGTAAAGCGTGGCTTATTTTCAAATGAAGCTGGTATGGGAAGTGCGCCAAACGCAGCTGCGACCGCTAATGTTACACATCCTGTTAAACAAGGGTTTATTCAAACACTTGGTGTTTTTACGGATACACTAATAATTTGTAGTTGTACTGCATTTATGATTCTTCTATCCGATATGCACAATGCTACAGACCTGAGTGGAATTCAATTAACACAAGAAGCATTAAAAACTCATATTGGATCATGGGCACCTACCTTTGTAGCAGTAGCTATATTTCTATTTGCCTTTAGTTCTCTCGTTGGGAACTATTACTATGGTGAAACAAACATTGAGTTCTTAAGTGGTAGTAAGACATTATTAATGATTTACCGTATTTCGGTAATTGGTATGGTAATGCTCGGTTCTATAGCTACAATTCAAATCGTATGGGATATTGCAGATTTATTCATGGGGATTATGGCCATTTTCAATCTCATTGCAATCATTTTCCTTGGAAAATATGCTTTCTCTGCTCTCAAAGATTATATAAGACAAAAAAAAGCTGGAAAAGATCCGATTTTCTATGCAACTAATATTCCTAATTTAAAGAATACTGAATGCTGGAACAACGAAAACACCAAAGAAAAGATTGGTTAACGAAGATCTTTACTTAAATACAGAGGAGTCAATTTCTAGGATTCTGAAGACGCATTTTTATTCAGGGCGTCTAATAAATACAGGTCATGAACACAACTATCAAGTTGAGGAAATAGGCAATTTTGAATTTCCACGTTTATAATATTACGGATAATTTATATCCATTTAATTAGAAATTTCAGTTGCTTTCAGATGAATCGGAATACATTTAATAATAAGGAAAAGGACGTATTTGTGATGCAGCGCATTCAAACAAAAAACCTAGAACAATTATTAGAGCAAGTACAAACATATACAACAAAAGGGAAACTGGCTACTTATATCCCAGAACTAGGAAATGCAAATCCAGATGATTTAGGGATTGCAATTTATCATAAAGAAACAGGTTATATCCATGCTGGTAACTCCCAAACACTTTTTACCCTTCAAAGTATTTCAAAAGTAATTACGCTTGCACTTGCGCTTTTAGACTGCGGCGAAGAGTATGTATTTTCTAAAGTTGGAATGGAGCCAACTGGTGATCCATTTAATTCTATTATCAAATTAGAAACAGCTAGCCCTTCTAAACCACTCAATCCAATGATTAACGCAGGAGCACTGGCAATTACAAGTATACTAACAGGGGGTAGTAATGACGAGAAGATGGAACGGATTCTTTCCTTTGTGCGTGATATTACGGATAATCCTACCATTAATTACTCTTCAAAGGTAGCCGCCTCCGAATTAGAAACAGCTTACCTAAATCGTTCTCTTTGCTACTACATGAAGCAAAATGATATTATTCATGGAGATGTGGAGGCGTTAATGGACTTATACACAAGGCAATGTGCAATTGAGGTAAACTGCATTGATTTAGCACGGATCGGTTTAATTTTTGCAATGGATGGATATGATCCATATAGAAAAAAACAAATTGTTCCGAACCATATAACAAAAATATGTAAAACCTTTATGGTCACATGTGGCATGTACAACGAATCTGGTGAATTTGCAATTCGCGTAGGGATTCCCGCGAAGAGCGGCGTTTCCGGTGGGATATTCGGCTGTGTAAAAGGAGAAATGGGAATTGGTATTTTTGGACCCGCTCTAGATGCAAACGGAAATAGTATAGCTGGTTTTAAAATACTAGAACTATTTTCCTTAAAAGAATGCTGGAGTATCTTTTAGGTTTTTAGTACTAATAATATAAAGATAGATGAAAAATTCTAAATAGCCTCTTACTCAAGTTAAAGGGATTCTGATGCAAAGTTCACAAAAAGCTAAAAAGAGACATGGATAAAGGAATTAAAGCAATTTAATATATATACGAAATCGCAGTTCGTAACTAAACTGCGGTTTTTTAACATAATATTGCATAAGGTTTAATAGCAATCAATCAAATTTTTTATCTTTTAAAAACCTTTGTATCAGAATTACCTATTTACACAATGGCTGAGTGAATATATATGAAATTGGCTGGTTTCTATTCTAAATATATACTCTATTATATAGATATACACAAGTAGAATAGGGAGTTACTAGAAATATGAAAGAGATAGAAATTATAAAATCTATAGAAAAAATAACCATTACATGGCAAAGCGCAACAATAAGTATTCCATTAGAAGATATAATCGAGGTTAGTACAAATATTTCGATTAAGAACACTACCAAATTAGTAGAAATTGGTAGTAAATTCGAACATTCGGAAAATATCTTTATTAGAACAAAAAAATTGGATTATATATTATTTACAACTAATAAGTTAACACTTCTAAATAAAATTAAATTTTAACTCACGAAGAGTCCTAGTGCAAATTTTCCTAATTATTTTACAATAATCCCTGCCAAGATTCCAAAAATATTATATATCTATAAGGAATCTTGGTAAAGAACTAATGAACAACGATGAAGGAAAACGAAAACAAATAGACAATAAATCCAATTTAATTATGTAAAAAATATATAACTATAATTAATGATATTAAACCTTCTAATAGTTAATTTTAGAGGTTAAATTTAAAATTCATCTTCCAAAATTAAATTACCGGCATCATTATCTTTCGTCAATCGCTGATTCAGGTAATTTTCTTTAGTGGTCCGATCATTTTTATGACCTACTGCAGCTGCGATAATATGAGGTGCTAATCCTTTGTAATCATATAGGTACTGTACATAAAAATGTCTAAAGAAGTGGGGAGTAATTCCGAAATTCTCTGTAAAGGGTAGCTGAGTATCCTTAATGATTTTAGAAATATATTGTGATAAATAATTCTCTCTATAAGCAGTATGGTTTTTAGTTTGAAATACTGTTCCACCATTTCTATTCCCAATGTCTATAGGTAATCTTCTCCGCATTCGAAATGCGGCAATCCGATTAAAAATCTTCTTATTAATGGAAACAATCCGCTCATTATCTCCCTTTGTATCAACCTTTAAATAATATCGTCCTCGTATAGCGTCATACTCAAGGTCATCCCACTTTGCATGTGCTACTTCTGCAACACGTAAACCTGTAGTAGCTAAGACTGACAATAAAGCGTAATTGATTTCATTATCCTTGTAGTAATGAAGTAACTGCTTTACTTCCTCATATGATAACTCCCTTTTAGGTTTATGTTGTTTATTTACAGTTGTACTTAGTATCTCAACATGTAGAGGGTCCTGAAAAAATTGGATTTCATATAGCCATTTCAAGTAGGAACGAATAACACCAAGCTTTCTACTAATTGTAGATGGCTTGTATTTATTTTTAGATTGATAGGAGATTGCCTCCTGAGACAACCATTTTTGATAATTACGGATATGTCGTTTTCTAAGATTTCTCCAGACTTGACCAACTTTATAATCTTTTACATCTTTCTGTAGAAATTCCTCACTTTGTTTAATAAAAAAATAAAACTGACTTAGATCACGTGCATATAGGGTTCTTGATGCATCCTTAATCCGTTTTTCTTGGTCAAAATGTGTTTGTCGATTCAAGTAGTAGTACAATATCTCTTCATCTGAAAACCCTTCATATGTATATGAATCTTCTCTTTCATTATTTTCTTTTTTTAATTCCGCTTCATTTATATAATCGTGGCTCCATAATGCAATTATGTTTGTAAAATTTTGTTTTTGTTTCTCTAGGTTTTCTAAAGAATTCACACTATGAAGAGTATCTAATTCAAGTTTCAATGTTATTCAACTCCTTATAAATTCCTTTTATATTAAATATTATAACGTAATCAATTAGAAAATAAATTACATATTAAGATTAAATTTTATAAAATAATAATATACAATAACTATAGAAAATCTCCCATTTTCTATGGTTATTATTTAATTTGAAAAATGCTATTTTACTCATATAGTTTAATTGTTAATAAAATTGAATTTTAAAAGGAAATTAAATTAAATATTATTGCGGTTTGCAATCTAATATATTTATCGTGGTATGTTATAATTTATTTAAAATGTAAATACTATAAATCTAATTAACATAATATTATTATGTTAACCACAAAGTGTGAGGAGGAATTAGAATGATTAGCGTATATGAAATGACTATGACTACAAATGAAGTGAAAGATTATTTAGATATTAGTCACTTTATTTTTAATAATTTAATGAAGCAAGGAAAGCTAACACCAATTAATAAGGATACATGGCGTTTAGATGGTAGTTTTTTATTTAGTAGAGAAGAAGTAGAGAAAGTAAAAGAAGAACGTAAAATTGAGGGTATTACTTTATACCAAGCAAGTAAAGAGTACCATGTTAGTATGAATCAGCTTGAAAAATGGATAGAAGAAGGAAAGTTAGTTTATTCTTTAATAGATCATCGTAATCGACAAACGAAATTTGTGAAGGAAGAGGATATACGTGAACTTGTTCAGCAAGTAGAACAAGCTAATCCTGTATATACATTTTCGCAGAAACATAATGTAGTATTATTACAAAAGTTTATAAAGGGCAATACATTGGCACGTGTAATTTCTATTCCAAAACGTGGTGATATTCAACTCCTTGATGAATTTGGGACTAATATGATACTTAGTGAGGCATTAGAAGAAGGGTATAAGTCTGCTTATATGTTATCGGATAAGCCTAGAAGCCATCATCAAAGGTTTGTTAAATTTCGTTTTCCAAAATCTGAGCAATTACGAAACAACATTTTCCACTTAATCGATAATATATTACAGTACGTATCACCAAGAAATATAAAAATTTCAGAAGAAGAGTCGTTTTGGTATTTTGAGATCCGTCAATCATTAATTACATTACCACCAGGAATTCATATGGAATGGATTGAAGAGTTAACGCCTTATATAATAGAAGGAAAAATGGTTCCAAGAATGAATCATAGTGTATATTTGGATAGTAACACAGTAACGAAGTCAGTCATACTTACAAGTAAGGAATACAAATATATGAAAGAAATTACAAATGAAACAAATAGCTCTATTGAAGAATTTATAGCCGTTGCTATCAGAGACAAAATAAATCAGCACTTACTTAAGTGAAATTGAATCTCGGGATTTTTTCTTTTATTTTTATTAAAACGTTTTGGGTAAATTGGTATAAATGCTATACTTTACTATTGCCAAAATGCTATTACAGATATAAAATCTGAATATCTAGTTTTATATCTGTAATACTTCCTATAAAGTCTGTTCTCAGACTTTCGGAAGTATAGAGATAGAAAAAATACAATAATAATTGTATGAATAATGTAGCGACAAATTCCCTTTTTATGCATTAAGTAAAAATATCTATTGTGTATGTAAAATAAATTTATATGTATGTTTTGATCATTAGTGTTAGAAAATTACCCTATATTTTTTTTATATTATTTATATCTTTGTTTTAATCCAAACTGCATTACGGCCCTTTGATATTAGTTTAATTAATTTTTCTTCTTGTAAACATGCAAATACTTTATTGATCGTGCTTGGTGAAACATCTGAAAATACCATCCGTATTGCTTCTTTTGTAAAAGGTAGTTCTTGTTTTAATATATACTCTTTAATTTTAAAACTTTTGTTCCCTTTCAGTTGGTAACTTGTAATATGTACGTCTAGTTCTTTATATGCTTCTAGAATAATATGTAATAGACATTTTAATATAAAGGATACATTGTGTTCTTGAAAATGCCAATTTGCTGAAGATTTATATAGGGCATCATAATAATCTCTCTCGTATTTTTTTATTATTTTATCCAGTGAAATATATTTCACTAGTGAATGTTTACTTTGTAATAGTAATAAAGATATAAGTAGACGTACCATTCTTCCATTTCCAGATTCAAAAGGAAAAATACATATAAAATTAAGTACAAAATTACAAATTAAAATTAGTGGATCAATATCTTTTTGATTTAATAAATAATTATATTCGTCACATAAATTTTTTACTGCTTCTGGGATTTCTTTAATCGTTAAAGGACGATAGCAATAAAATGAGAAATTAAGTTGCGCATGTTCTTCAAGTAAGATGTCCTGTTTTCTCCACGTTCCACTATCCGAAGTAGCATATTTAAAAAGTTGAAAATGTATTTCTAAGATTGTACTTGGATCAATAGTAAGCCTTTCATAGTTATTATGAACGAGTGATAGCGCATCAACGTAACAAGATATTTCATCTTCAATCATTGTTTTTGGCGACAGATCATATGTAATTAATTCTTTTAACCTTTTATTTGTTATTTTTAAGTTTTTATACATTGCAACAAAATCTTTGGTATGTTGAAGTTGAGTAGATTTTTGCAACTTTTCTAATGTACATGGAAACTCCTTCTCATAGACCTCCAATCTTCCTTGGTATTGTTTTATTTTTCCAATTAGGCTAGCCACATCTAAATTTATCAATAAATTTGTGAATTTTTCGCCAAAAAACGACATATTTTTCCCCTCCTATTATATAAAACTATACAATAATTAACTGGATTTAAAGTGTTTTTTTGAATAGTTTTAAAAAAAAAACTAAAAATATTGTTTTTTGTGTGTGAAAATTACAATAATTAGGGTCTTTTTGCCTTATTTTGTGACAAGATTTAACATCAGATTAAATAGTTACATGTTAAAAGATGGAGTTTTATATTGTGTAATTGTTTTTATAATAAGTAGGTCACTGCATATGGGGAAGGGGGAAGTCCTTACTAATGAAGACTATTGCTTTTTACTTACCACAATTTCATGAAATACCTGAAAATGATTTATGGTGGGGGAAGGGTTTTACAGAATGGACCAATGTAAAAAAAGCAAAACCACGTTTTCTGGGACACTATCAGCCTAGGGCTCCATTAGGGGATTATTATTACAACTTGTTAAATTTAGATGTTCATAAGTGGCAGATAAACTTAGCAAAACAGTATGGTTTAGATGGTTTTTGCTATTATCATTATTGGTTCAAAGGGAAAAGACTACTAGAAAAACCAGTAGAACTGAGAAATCAATGTAAGGAAATTGATTTTCCGTATTGCTTATGTTGGGCAAATGAATCTTGGACAAGATCTTGGGATGGGAAAGACCAGGAAGTATTAATGCGACAAGAATATGGGGATGAGTCTGATTGGAAAGAACACTTTAATTATCTTTTACCATTTTTAAAAAACAAAAACTATTTAACTATTAAAGATAAACCGATATTTGTAATTTACCGACCAGCTTCTATACCAAACCTTAATAAAATGTTGAGCCTATGGAATGAATGGGCTAAATCTGAGGGACTTTTAGGAATACACCTTGTAGAAATGTTAACAATTTTTGAAGATAAATCAGATTTTCCTTTTGATGCTGCTATAGAGTTTGAACCTATGTATACTTTAAAAAAATTAATAGGTAATACAAATTCACTTCAACAAGAAAAAAAAGATTTTCATTTAAGTTATGATTTTGTATGGAAAAGAATATTAAGCCGTCAAATTAAAGAACGTAAGAACATTTATAAAGGGGCTTTTATAGATTGGGATAACTCTCCAAGAAAAAAAGAAAGCGCTTTAATTTTAAAGGGAGCAACTCCCGATAAGTTTAAGAAGTATCTTCTACAACATAGTAAGGATACTGATTTTTTATTTATTAATGCTTGGAATGAGTGGGCAGAAGGCACATACCTAGAACCAGACTCAAAGTATGAATATAAATACCTTGAAGCTTTAATGGATGTAAAGAAGAGTCACTTTTAATAAATTGTATTAGCAAGATGGAGGAGGAAACAATATGACTGATATAAATAATATGATTTCCATTCGGAACATTAAGAAATCATATGGAGATTATACAGTTATTAATAATTTAAATCTAGATATTCGTAAAGGTGAAATTATAGGATTACTAGGACCAAATGGAGCAGGGAAGACAACACTTATTTCAATTTTATCTACTCTTATTCTGCCAGATGAAGGGTATGGCACAGTATGTAGCTATGATTTGTATACTGAACGGAATAAAATTAAAAAAAATGTGAGTGTAGTACCTCAAGATTTAGCGCTATACCCGACTTTAACGGCATATGATAACTTAGCTTTTTATGCCGATATATACGGATTAAAGGGAAAAAGAAAAAAAAGGCAGATAAGAGAAGCATTGCAGTTTGCACAACTTGAGGATTGGGCGAATAAAAGAATTGATACATTTTCTGGTGGTATGAAAAGAAGAATTAATTTAGTAGTTGGTTTGCTAAATACGCCAAAAGTTATTTTCTTAGATGAACCGACAGTTGGGATTGATCCACAATCAAGAAACCATATTTTTAATTGCATTCGCCATCTTGTAGAAGAGTTAGGGATAACTGTCATATATACAACTCATCATATGGAAGAGGCAGAAATGTTATGCCATCGTGTAGCAATTTATGATAAGGGTGAAATATTAGATGTTGACACCCCAAAAAATTTAATAAAAAAATATGGGGAAAATTATATAGAGATTGTAATATCAAATATTCCAGAAGAATTTATACATAAAACAAAAATGATTCCAGATGTGAAGTCCTGCACATTGGTAGATAAAAAAATCATCATTCAATGTGTAGATAGCTTTAATGTTACAAGAGAAGTTATGAAATTGATTCAAAAATATAATCTGAAAATCGATTTATTTAATGTTAAAAACTCTAATTTAGAAAATGTATTTTTACATTTAACGGGGAAAAACTTAAGGTCGTAAATGAAAGGAGATGATAAACATGAAAGCTTGGTATATAGCAAAGAAAGATCTGCTTATTCTTTTAAAGGATATTCCTGGTCTAATCTATTTATTTATTACACCTATTATAGTAATCGCAGTTGCTAGTTTTGCATTATCCAATGTATTTGATAGTAAGACAGAAAAATTCAAGATTCCTATAGTAGTGAATGATAGTGGAGAACTTTCTAAAAGAGTTATTGAAGAGTTGAAAAAAATACCTGCTCTTGAGCTAGAAGAAACTTATGAATTAAATGGTAAAAAGAAAGCATATACAGAAGAACAAGCGAAAAAGGAAGTTCAAACTAAAAAAGCGGCAATCGTTATCCCTAAGGATTTTACACAAAATGTATATTCAGGGACAGAGGCTAAAGTCATCATCATAGAAGATAAAGTTGATCGTATTATTCCAAGTGTTGTTTCAAATGCTGTAACTCAAATTGTTTCAGAAATACAAAAAGATATGACTAAAGAAATTGTAAAACAAGCCTCTGCCCAAATGGAAGTAAATGTGAAAGTAGAGTTTAAAGAATTAGCATCAGATAATGAACATAAACCTACTCCATTTGAATCTAATGTACCAGGATATGCCGTAATGTTTGTACTCTTAGGTACTGCTGCAGCTGCAGGTGCATTAGTAGAAGAAAGAGAGAATGGAACGTTAAGAAAAATCCTTACTTTACCTATTAATACATTATCAATTATTTTTGGAAAGATGCTCTCATGCTTTATAACAGCAATTTTTCAATGTGCAGTCCTTTTTAGCGTAGGACATTTTGTATTTGGAATGTGGCTTGGAAAAAGTGTATTAGGAATTATGTTGTTAGTACTATGTACTGCATTCGCTGCTTCAAGCCTGGCAATTTTATTAGCTTCTATATGTCAAACAAGATCACAGGCAAATGGTATTTCTATTTTAATCGTGTTAACTATGTCTGCTTTAGGTGGATCTTGGTGGCCGCTCTATATAGAGCCGGAATGGATGCAAAACATAGCACACATTACGATTACAGCCTGGGCAATGGGAGGATTTAACGATTTATTAGTATATAACAAGGAGTTCTCCTCTGTGCTTATTCCATCAGCTGCATTAATTGGCATGGGAATTTTATTTTTAACAATCGCCATACAAAAATTTCGACGTTCTTATGAAAAGTAGGTGAAATAAGTGTACATAGTAAAAAATGAGGTGAATGTTCGTTTTGGGGAATGCGATCCCATGGGAATTGCTCACCACTCTCATTATTTTCATTGGTTTGAGCTGGGTAGGTTTAAAATACTGGATATGACTGGAATAAACCGATATTTAAAACAGGAAAAATTATATTTTCCAATAATCGATATAGGATGTACCTATAAAAAATCAGCTCGATTTCAAGATGACTTAATTGTAGAAACCTATCTTAAGAATGAAAGTAAAGTTTATATAGAATTTGTTTATAAATTATTCCGCAAGAGATGCCGAGTTTTGTTAGCGGAAGGATTCTCAAAACATGTTTTAACACGGTCTAATAATCAATTGATTATTAGATTACCAGAAGAAATTTTAAAAAAGATTCAATTTGAAAATAGCGGGGGTGTCATATGATTACATTTATTTTTCCAGGACAAGGGTCTCAATCAGTAGGGATGTGTAAAGGATATTTAGATAAATACCCAGATATATTTGTCCCATTATTTGAGGAAGCAAATGATACGCTTGGATTTGATTTAAAGCAACTATGTTTATATGGGCCAAGTGAAAAATTAATAGAAACAAGTGTTACACAACCAGCTATTCTCACGGTAAGCACAGGGATATCAAGACTTTTACATTTGAACGGTATAAGGCCATCTAAAGTGGCCGGTCATAGCTTAGGACAATTCTCTGCTCTAGTAGAAGTCGGTTCTTTACAATTTTCGGATGCACTATCCATTGTTCGAAAGCGTGGTCAACTGATGAGTAATGTAAAGAAAGAGGGATGTATGTTAGGGGTTGTATCGAATACATATCAAACATTATTTGAAGTTATAGAGAAATCTAAACAATATGAAATTGATATTGCTGCATATAATTCCCCTACACAGGTTATTTTTTCTGGTGAGAGTAAGGGCGTTCTTAAGTTTCAAAAGGTATTAGATCAAAAAAACGGTATAAAAACTAAAATACTCTTAACTAGTCATGCATTTCACTCGCGTTTAATGGAAGAAATGGTTCTAGAGTTTAAAGAGTATTTAAATTTATTTTCGTTAAAAAGTACTGAAATACCAATTGTTTTAAACTGTTCAGGAAAATCAACTACAGATAAAATCAATATTTTACAAGATATAGAAAGACAATGCGTAGACCCAGTTTTGTGGCAAGACACTATCTACACTTTATTGAATAATGGTACAAAACACTTTATAGAAGTAGGTCCCGGAAATACTTTAACCAAGTTATGTCGCTCTTTTAAACAGAACATATCTGTATCCTCTACAGAAACACCGATGTATTTAAAAAGAAGTCTTACTATGATGGAAAAAGGATTTAAGGAGGAACGGGTATATGTTTAATGGAAATGAAGTAGCATTAGTTATCGGAGGATCAAGAGGAATTGGTAAAGCGATAACAATAGACCTAGCCAAACAGGGCATAATTGTTTACTTTACGTTTCAGAGTAATCAAAAATCTGCAAATGAAATTGCCGATACCATAGAAGAAAATGGTGGAAAAGCATTTCCTATTCATGCGGATGTCACAAATGAAGATTCTATTCATAAATTGTTTCAACACATACGTTCTAAAGAAAAAAGAATAGATATTTTAGTAAATAATGCAGGAGTAGTAAATGATGGGTTTGCTGCAATGATGAGCGTGGAAAAGTGGGATCATGTGGTTGATTTAAATTTAAAAGGAACATTTCTTTGTTGTCGACAAGCATTAAGAATCATGATGAGACAGAAAAGAGGTTCTATTGTAAATATCACGTCGACAAGTGGAATAACGGGTGCAAGAGGGCAATGTAATTACTCTGCTTCAAAAGGTGGGGTTATTTCTTTAACCAAGACCTTAGCATTAGAAGGTGGGGAATTCGGCATTAGGGTTAATGCGGTGGCACCTGGTTTTATACAAACAGATATGACAAAAGGAATGGATCAACAAACCTTAAAAAGGATGTTAGAACTAGTGCCGCTTGGCAGAATTGGAGATCCTAAAGAGGTAGCACATCTAACAACATTTTTATCCTCTAATTATGCAAGTTATATCACTGGGAAAGTTTTTACAGTGGATGGTGGATTAGTTAATGGCTAAACAATAGATGGTTAAATGATGAATTTTGAGTTAAACAAGGAAATGGGGAAAACAGATGTTTACGTATGTAGAAACAAAAATTATTGCTGAAAAAAGAAAACAATTAACTACTAGAATTAAAGAAATTATTACGGAGAGATTAGATTTAGAAATCGAACCGCAGTTCATTACTGATGATCAGCCATTATTCGGAAGAGGCTTAGGAGTGGACTCCTTGGATGCATTAGAGCTATTTCTGGCAATTGAAGAGGAATTTGGAGTAGCAGTGTATGACGAGAATATGGCAGTATTGGGTTCCATTAATAAAATTGCTGATTTTATTGAAGAAAATAGGGAGGATGATGTGCAGTGAGACCGGTATTAAATGCAGATCAAATCCGAAATATCTTACCGCATAAATGGCCATTTCTTTTCTTAGACAAAGTGATTCAACTTGAGCCAGGAAAGAGTGGAATTGGTATTAAAAATGTAACTGTAAGTGAACCTTTTTTTGAAGGGCATTTTCCAAATGAATCAATTATGCCTGGGGTGCTAATCATTGAAGCTTTGGCACAAATGACAGCTGTTGTTTATGTTACAGGGGAACTAGCAAAAATAGATGCGCATGGTGCATGTTCACCTAAAATAGATCCGAGTTCATATGTGGGTTATTTAGTTTCTGTACGTAATATGAAATTTCTAAAACCCGTAGTACCAGGAGACCAGCTAGAATTACATGTCCAAATTGGAAGGTCTCTTGGATTAATCTCACAAGTGGAAATTACGGCTTATGTAGATAAAAAGAAAGTTGCTACTGGTAGTATTCAAGTTTCTAAAAGAGTTGAGGAAATATGATTCATGGTATGGATGTTCAAGTTCGTGAGTGTACAGAGGCAGATAGTGAGAAGTTAGCCCACTTTTATAACAAATATCAATATGGGCCCATTAAATATGGGTATCCCTTAAATAAGCAAGATATCAAGCAACTATTTCGAGAGCGGAAGATACAGTTATATTTAATTGCTGAATATGAAAATGAAATTATAGCCAGCTTATTATTTTCTAGTTTATCAGGTCAAAGAGCAGCAACTCCAGATGGTACCTGGGCAGGATTCTTTTTAATTCACCCAGAATTTCGTTCGGGAAATATACCAGATAAATTATTTGCTTATGCGATTAAAAATCTTATCCAACAAGATATTAAGTATATTGATACAGAAGTGAATCCGGAAGATAAAGTAGCCATGGCTCTCTATAAAAGAGTGGGGTTATATCAAACAAGTAGGTCATATATAGACTATGATGGCTACTTAAATTTAAGAAGCTATTTACCTTATGTTATTACTTATCTATTAAATGCATTTAAACCAATTATTTCAAAAAGTGACCAAGATATATGGCTATCTAGAGGTTGGAAAACAGTTAGGGGATTGAAATCCCTACGTTCTATTCAGAGTAACGCCATAACAAGAAATGGAATTGAAGTTGTAAAGTATGCTATTAATCTCGGAGCAAAAGATGTGAATTGTTGGGTCGATTTAAAAAGTGAAAAGGTTACTGAGGTAGAAACAGAACAAGTACGATTCACTAGTTATATTTTAGAAGGAAACAATTTAATCGTTGGAGAGAAGATTCACATCTGTTATGTATATGAACACCATTTTCCGAATCCTCTTGAAGCCAGTATTACATCGAAGATAGGGAAAGATTATTTAATTGATTTAAAGAAAACTTTTTATCCAAATAAAAAGTACGAGTGGGAAGAAGTTATAACAGTAAATAAGGAAATAGAGGGAGAGCTTGTTACTAAGTTAAAAGCAAAAGAACTAGAATTATCTGTTCATTTTGGAGTAACCATAGCAAAACCGTTAGAAATAAATGTTGCTAATTATCCTAAGTTAATTAATGGAAAAGAATCTGCATGTATCGTTAATGTAAAAAATAATTCTTTAGATAGATTAATTTACAAACTACTTATTCAACAAGAAAACTCGAAAATACTAGATTTCAAACCGCTAGAAAAACACCAAATCTGTATCATAGAGCCGGGTGAAACAAAGGATCATCCTATTGTATTGAATCCTAAAAAAATTGGTATCACTAATATGACACTTTCGGCTTTTAGTCATCAAAATAAAAATATTGGGGAATTAAAGGCAATAATTCCGATTCATGCGCATGGGAAAACTCATGTTTATGAAACAAAAGAATACTTAGTTCTAGAAAATATGTATATAACTGTACAAATAAGGAAAAGTACTGGTTGTTTATATATATATGACCTTAGAAAGCAACAATTATTGGCAAAAGAAGCATGGCCAGATCTAGATTATCCATTTTTAAATGCAGTAAAAGAACCGAAAGTAAATGAGCTGTCATGGGAAATAACATCTGATTCATGTTTTGAAATTATTCATGAGTCCACAAAATTAAAGAGAAGCATTTGTTTTTTGTCAGATAAGATAGTTCAAATAAATGATTTCGCACAGGAAGGAAAATATATAAAGATATATCCTTGGTGCATGTTATATGATGCGAAAATGACGGTACCACTAAAGAGTGGGTTAGTTTCTAAACCTATAATATATGGTGAGTATCCATATGCACTACATGACTATGAATTTGTAAATCAATTCGATCTACCTAGTCATCCAAACATGTATGAGCGACATTATACATTGTTTGAATCGCAAAATATTAATATTGGATTCATATGGAAAGGAAATATAGAGCGTATCCTATATGGATTAAGATGGATGCCAGCGGTAATATTTAAACGGAATGATAAAGAAAAATGTATAACAAAAACGCACTATTATACTTTATGTTCCCACGATAGCAAAGATGAAGTGGAAGAAATCTATAACGAAATTACTAGTCATACATCCAAATTCATATCTAATAAGATTCCGTACTCAATTGAGACTGACCAATTTCATATTATAAATGAAAACGGGGAATTTCATATTCACGGAAGTCTAAAAAACTTATTTTCTTCCATATTAAAGGGGAAATTAACATTGTTTTTCCCTCAGACATCTTACGAACAACAATTGTTTATACAAGACATAGAATCTATAAGCAATTTTAATTTTGAATTTAGTGGAAAGGTTAATTGGTCAAAAGCACATTATGCCGTACTTACGTATCAAGATGAATTAAATAGAAATGCGATAACGAAAAAAATATATCTTTTCCTTAAAGGAAGAAATAAATTAACATATAGCGAAAAAAAACAAGAATATCTAGTTCAAAATAATGTACTAAATTTAAAGATTAAAGTAAACCAAATTAGTAAAATAACAAGATTTATGTATAAAGATAAAGAGATTTTAAAAGAAAACTCAGTATTAAGTTCTTATAATTTTTTACCCGGTGTAATGATACCAACAGCTAACTCTTATACTCCAGATTGTAGGAAAGATTTAAGCATTAATTCAATATATCTCAATAAAAGTAATCATTCAGTAGTTGCAACGGAAAATACATATAAGGAATTTATTAATCAGATTTCCTGTCAATCTGATGAGTGGAAAGTTAAATATACAACTGTATATGATCTACCTGTTTTACAAATACAATTGAAAAGTCTACAGAAAGATAAAATAAAAACTAGTGTCTTTCACTTATTCTGGGAGAAAAAAGGAAAAACAAAAATTAAAAAGATGTATTATTGGCAGAATGGAGAGCAAAACACGTTAATACCAAATGGCAAACAAAGAAAGATTTATTTAGATAATAAGGTAATTCTCGAATTATCTAATGGGTTATTTGTATCTATTTTAGCATTATCACATAGTACAAAATGTTTTATATACGAATGGCCCAAAAAAGGGATACAAATCGGAATATATGGTAATCAGAATGAATTTAATGATGGAGATATTCGCTTTAATATTGCAGTTGGAGAAACTTTACTTGATAGTGAATACTTTTCGCAAATTTTAGTAGAGGGGAATAAGACATGAAAGTATTGTTTATTGCACCTAGTCATTTTAGCATTGGTGAGTTGCATAATGCCTTATGTCTAGCTAAACAAATTCAAAAAGATGGGGAAGTTTATTTTTTAACAAGCGAAAAATTCTCATGGTATGCCAGTAGATCTGTAGCCAATGTTACATCACTAACAAAGGGGCTAAGACAAAAAGAGGTTATAAAACAAATCACTAATTCATTTCAACCTGATGCTATTGTTTTAGCTGATTACCATAATTTATTTTTAGAGTCTCCAATTATTGATCTTGATTATCTATTAAACCTACACATACCTTGTTTCTCTATTGATTCTTTGGCTTGGGGTAGTGAGGATAGATTATTAGAAAATAAACTTTTTAAAAATGCAAACTACAATAGCTTAAAGAAAAGGTCATTGATAAAACTACCTAAAATTCCGTCTCAATTTAAGTTAATCAGAACGTGTCCAGTAAATAGTTATAAAGAAGATAATGAGAAGATTATTTCAGTCAAGTTGTATAAAGAGGCTTTACAAGTAGATGAAGAAAGAAAAATGAAAATACGAGCACAACTTGGTTGTAGAGAACAAGATAAATTGATTATGATTGCAAAATCATCATGGGCCAACTTATTAGTAAAAATGAGGCTCATGGAGAAGAAACAGTACAATGATGCAAAGTTTAGTTATGAATATATATTACAAGAATTATTAAGTCTATATCTACAGGACCTTCCAAACCAAACAAATATTAAATTAATTGGGGTTTCAGATGAGACAAAATTTGTTTCTATGAAAAATGGAGGGAAAATAGAATTTATTTCGCTACCATTTCTTCATTTGGAAGAATACGAACAACTATTATTATCGTGTGATTTATTTATCACTGATAATATTACATCTTGTTCAATGGGAAAAGCAGTATTTGGAAAAATACCTGTGATTAGCCTTGTAAATCATATGGGATATGAAGAATTAAAAGCTCAAGGATACAGCCTTAATCCTACATTAAAAAGCATTATAGAAAAATGGAATTATATAATACCTAATGGACTATATCCATTTCTTGTATTCCCAAACGGTTGGCATAAAGAACTAGCTCCATTGATGGAGAACAATGATTATTTTAATTGTGTGCATACTTGTGAAATATTTGATTTAAGGAAAACCAGTAAAACAATATTCAATATGTTATATAGCAAAACTGAGATTGAGAAATTAAAGAAAATGCAACAACTATATATAGATAATGTCTGTAATTTACCGACAATAAATGATGTGATAAAGAGAGAATTGGGGGCACTTAATCATGAGTAATCAAATTAATATACAAAAAGAAAAAAATGAAGCATATGATGCAGTACGTAGCGGAATAGGTCTAATAGATTTATCAGAAACAGGAAGAATTGTTGTAAAAGGGGAGGACCATGTAGAGTTCCTAGATCGTTTAGTTACGAAAGATATTATGTTTATGGAAGAAGAAACTACACTCTTTACCTTATTGTTACAAGAAGATGGGACTGTAATCGATATAATTAATCTATTTAAAAATGAGGATTCTATTACAGTTATTACTACACCGCATAAAAAGGACACTGTACTAGCTTGGTTAGAAAATCAAAAGACCACTGGCATTGAGGTTATAGATATAAGTCAAACACATTCTCTCCTTGGATTTGAAGGCCCTTATGCATGGAGATTAGCTCAACAATTTTTAGATTTCGAAATATCATCACTACCATTTCAATCATTTGTGTTAAATCAATTATTTGGAAAGGAAATTCTATTGGCAAGAACAGGTGTAACAGCAGAGTATGGTTATCAATTATTGTTTGAAAAACACTTGGAACCAATAGTAGTTGAAACCATAAATTCTTTTAAAGATGACGATATTAGCCTAAAAAGAGTGGATTGGGAAACATTAGAGACGTTAATGTTAGAAATTCGACATCCATATTTTGAATTTAAACATTTAGAAGAACTAAATATTTTCGAAGCTAGTTTAGAATGGTTTATTGATTTTTATAAAGATGAATTTTATGGAAGAGAATCCTTAGAACAGCAATCGGAAGCTGGAGTAAATAAAAGAATAGTGGGATTCACGACAGGAATAGAGAGTCAAATTACAGTTAATGATAAAATTTTTATAGAAGAACAATTAATTGGTAAAGTTATTGAACTTAAAGAAAGTCCTGTATTAAACATGAGGCTCGGGGTTGCTTTATTAGAAGAACCATTTGCTGTTTCAGGGATTGAATTTTATATAAAAAACAAAGAAAATGCTTTGTATGAGGCGCGTACTCAGTCTTCCCCATATATTCTACCTAAATCATGGTCAATCAAAATACTGTAAAGGTGATGGCATATGAACATGAATAATCAACGAATCGTCGTGACTGGAATGGGAATTATTTGTTCAAACGGAAATAGTGTAAAGGAATTTTGGGATAATATTAGATTAGGGAAATCTGGTATTAAAGTAATCCAAAATATCGATATGTCTGAAATGGTAACCGATTATGGCGGAGAGATTGAAAACCTTGAGGTAGATGATTACTTCTTTAAGGATGAAATAAAGCATATGGATCGATGTGGAAAATTAGGTGTTATGGCGGCAAGGGAAGCGGTAGAAAACGCTGAATTAAAAATAGAAAACTTTAATCCATACCGAATTGGAATATCATTAGGCACATCTTTAGGCGGCATGTTGAGCGGAGAAGCATTTCATGAACAGTGGATCAAAGATGGAATCGAAAAAGCAGATGAAACGTTACTCTTTAAGTATCCAATCCATACTCCCTGTGACAATATTACTCGAGACTTAAAAATAAAAGGGCCAAAAATGATTATTTCCAATGCATGTGCCGCGGGTACAAATTCAATTGGTTTTGCGCTGGATACAATTCGAAATAACAAAGCAGATATCATGATAACCGGTGGTGTAGATCCCTTATCTAAATTGTCAATGAGTGGTTTTAATAGTTTACAAGCACTAGCACCAACGCCACCATCGCCCTATAGCAAGAGTAATGGCGTGGTAATCGGAGAAGGTGCAGCCATTCTTGTTTTGGAATCATTAGATCATGCGGTTAAAAGGGGTGCAAATATCCTTGCTGAAGTAATGGATTACGATTTATCTTCAGATGCATATCATCAGACGGCCCCAGATCCAGGTGGAGAAGGTGCTTTGAGATCCATGCGAGGTGCTTTAAAAAAAGCCAACATAGATGCTAAGGAAGTAAGCTATATTAATGGACATGGTACAGGTACACCAGCAAATGATGTATCAGAGCCAAAAGCAATTCGCACATTAATTACTGAAAATAAGACACCAGTTTCTTCAACTAAATCAATGATAGGACATATGTTAGGAGCCGCAGGGGCGGCGGAAGCAGTAACAAGTATTCTTGCTATTCAACATGGATACTTACCCCCAACTATAAACTTTGAAGTTGAAAGTCAAAAGTTTAATCTAGATTTCGTACCTAACGTAGGTAGAGTAAGTGATTTGAGTTATGTACTATCAAATTCATTTGCTTTCGGTGGGAACAATGCAAGTATTTTATTCTGTAAGTACAATGAGAACCACGAGTTATCAGCGGAAAAGAAAACGCTAATTAAAGAAAAAAAAGTCGTAATTACTGGTGTAGGGGGACTTGCTGGAAATTCTTCAAATCTTAAAGAAATTAAAGATTGTATGTTCAAAGGGAAAAGTGGTACCTCAAATATTAAACAGTGGAATGACAATCCTAAGTGCATACAAGCTGGGAAAATACCAGTGCAAAACTATCGAAAGCTAATACATCCTAATTTATTAAGGAAGATGGATTCAATTAGCAAACATGCAGTATTGTCAGTGAAAATGGCGATAGAAAACGGGAACTTAAAGATAGATAAAAATAATAGGGACAAGATTGGAATTATTTTTGCTACAGGTACAGGACCGGTTGGAACGGTAGAATCATTTAACCGGATTGTTATTCAAGAGGGTGTAAAGGCTGCCAATGCTAAATTATTTCCAAACACAGTTATGAACGCAGCAGCTGGACATATTTCATTAAACTTTAAAATAAAAGGTCCTACTTCAACTATTTCATGTGGAGGGGTTTCTGGTATTAGTGCACTATATTATGCTTACGCCATGATTCAATCCAGTGATTATGACACTTTCATTGTGGTAACAGCGGATGAAGTAAATGATCCAATAATAGAGGGACACTCAAAAATAAAAAGGTATTTAACAACTGAGAATATAAGACCTTTTGATTGTAATAGTAGCGGTACCATACTTGGTGAAGGGACCGTTGCCTTTATTGTAGAAAGTGAGGAAGCGGCGTTAAACAGAAGTGGTAATATTTTAGCTGAAATCAAGGGATTTGGGTTAACATCTGATGATAGTAAAATAGGGGACTTAAGCCATCTAGGAAAGGCATGGGAGGAATCTATGCGTTTAGCAATGCAAGAGGCGATGATTTCTCCAGAAGAGATAGAATATATTTGTGCAGCCGCCAATGGTCATACATATTTTGACCGTATTGAAGAGAGGGTTATAGAACGGACATTTGGGAATAGTGTTCCTGTTAGTGCTACAAAATCTATCTTTGGGGAAACCCATGCAACTGCGGGTCTTCTTTCTCTCATTAGTGTACTATGTGCATTTGATGGTGAAATTCCAGCTACGCAAAATGTAAATAGTCATAGAGGAAGAATTGATCTTGTCACAGAAAACGCTCGTAAGACTCCGGTTAGCAATGCCTTAATTAGTACATATTCTTACGGTGGTAATTATAATTCTGTTGTAATAGGAAAATATTTTAATTAATTAATTAATTATTTATGTAGAAGGCCAATTTTATTAAGTAAGTAGTGGTCTTCTGCATAATAAGCTATATGGTTTTTAAAGCTTAAGCTCTTAATTGAGCATATCAGAAATACTATGAAGGAGCGCAATGCCATGAAAGGTATCATTCTTGCAGGTGGGAGCGGTACTAGATTGTACCCCCTTACCCAAATTGTATCAAAGCAATTATTACCTATCTATGATAAACCCATGATTTATTATCCTTTATCAGTACTAATGTTGGCAGGTATAAGAGAGATACTAATTATTTCAACGCCACAAGATATTAATAAATTTGAGCAAATGTTAGGTGATGGTTCAAAATATGGAATTACTCTTTCATATACTGTTCAGCCTTATCCAGAAGGTATAGCACAAGCATTTATTATCGCAGAAGAATTTATTGGAAATGATAATGTAGCTTTAATTCTTGGCGATAATATCTTTTATGGTCATGGACTAACAGAATTACTAGAAAAGGCTGTTAAGAAGACAAGGGGGGCTACAGTTTTTGGTTATTATGTCAATGATCCAGAGCGCTTTGGAGTAGTAGAGTTTGATTCTAAAAAGCATGTGATTAATATCATGGAAAAGCCAAAGGAACCAAAATCAAACTATGCAGTAACTGGCCTGTATTTTTATGATAAACGTGTGATAGAAATAGCCAAAAACATTAAACCATCTAATCGTGGGGAATTAGAGATAACAGATATAAACAAAGAATATCTTGAAATGGGAGAATTAGAAGTTGAATTATTAGGAAGAGGCTATGCATGGCTGGATACAGGGACACACGAATCATTATTAGAAGCAGCACAATTTATAGAAACAATTGAGAAAAGACAGAGTTTAAAAGTAGCTTGTTTAGAAGAAATTGCATTTAAAAAGAAATATATAACAAAGCAACAACTATTAAAAATGGCTAATTCGGTAAAGGAAAATCAATACAGCCGATATTTATTAAAGGTTGCCCATCAATAGCATTTAAATGAATGGAGAGAGAAGAATGCGTAAAATTCATACAGCATTAGATGGTGTTTTTATTATAGAGCTTGATAAATGCAGTGACAAACGTGGTTACTTCATTGAAACATGTAATAAGAAAAAATTTGAACTCTTAGATTTACAGGGAGACTTTGTACAAGATAATCAATCATTATCTGTTCACACAGGCACGATACGAGGGCTGCATTATCAGTTGAATCCTAAAGCCCAAATGAAGATAGTAAGCTGCATTTCTGGTTCTATTTACGATGTAGTTGTAGATATCCGAAAGGGCTCCCCAACGTATGGGCAATGGTTCGGAACAATTTTAAGTGAGTATAATAACCGTCTACTTACAGTTCCTAAAGGGTTTGCACATGGTTTTTGTACTACAGAACCTAATACTATTGTCCAGTATAAAGTAGATGAGTATTATTCACCTAAACATGAAGGGGGAATTCTATGGAATGATGAAACGATAGGGATTTTTTGGCCAACTAATCAACCAATTTTATCAGAGAAAGATAGAAAACTACCTAGATTAAAAGATACTAATGTCAACTTTGTTTATGGAGATGATTTTAATTGAAATTATTAATAACGGGTGGGGCAGGATTTATTGGTAGTAATTTTATTCAGTACATGTTGAAGAAATATCCTCAATACCAAATTGTAAACGTAGATTTATTAACATATGCAGGAAATTTATCAAATCTAAAGGAAATATCATCAATTCAGAATTATAAATTCATCAAAGGGGATATTTCAAATGAAATATTCATAGATAAATTATTTAAAAAAGAGAAATTTGATTATGTATTAAATTTTGCAGCAGAATCTCACGTTGATAGAAGTATTAAAAATCCTCATATCTTTGTCCAAACTAACATATTAGGTACACAAGCATTATTACACTCAGCATATAAAGCAAAAGTGAAGAAATTTGTGCAAATCTCTACAGATGAAGTATATGGGACATTATCTCAAACAGGTGCATTTACTGAGCATTCAATAATAGCTCCTAATAGTCCTTATAGTGCAAGTAAAGCTAGTGCAGATTTAATGGTACGAGCGTATCATGAGACATACGGTTTACCTATGAATATAACTCGTTGTTCCAATAATTATGGTCCCTATCAGTTCACGGAAAAATTAATACCATTAACAATTACTCTTGCGTTAAATAATAAAGATATCCCTCTTTACGGTGATGGATTACATGTAAGAGATTGGCTTCATGTAGAGGATCACTGTGTAGCTATTGATTTAGTTCTTCATGGTGGAAGAGACGGGCACATATATAATATCGGAGGAGATAATGAATACACAAATCTAGCTATTGTACAAAAAATACTTAAATTCCTCAATAAAGATCAATCGCAAATTACATTTATCTCAGATCGCTTAGGACATGATCGACGTTACGCCATGGATTCTACTAAACTAAAAAAAGAGTTAGGTTGGAAACCACAATATTTATTTAACGATGGGCTCACCCAAACAATTAAATGGTATATAGATAACCGTACGTGGTGGGAGTGAACTTTATTAGCTAAAAATCACATAAATAAAATGAGGTATTTTAAAATGAAGATACTGATAACGGGAGTAGATGGACAACTAGGACAAACTTTAATGCAAGTACTCAGCAGAACACATCACGAACTATATGGTGTGAATCGAACCAAGTTAGATATTACAAATAAAATAAGGGTTTGCTCTTACATTGATAGAGTAAAGCCAGATGTAATTGTACACTGTGCAGCATTTACAAATGTAGATGGGGCAGAAAAAGACAAAGGTTTGGCATATGAAGTAAATGTATTAGGTACCAAATATATCGCTCAAGTTGCAGGAAGAATAAAATGTAAATTTGTATATATTAGTACGGATTATGTGTTTAATGGCGAAAAGCATACACCATACAATATTGAGGATCGACCTAATCCATTAAATATATATGGGGAAACGAAATTGGCTGGGGAACATTTAGTAACAAAATACACGAAGAATCATTTTATTATTAGAACGTCGTGGATATTTGGAAAAGGCGATAATCACTTTATCGCTAAGATAGAAAAAATAGCAAGTGTATATGGTGAAGTACGTGTAGTATCAGACCAATTTGGTTCACCTACCTATGCACTAGATTTAGCATATTTTATTGAAGAGTTAATAGAGACGGATCAATACGGATTATATCATGTAACAAACGAAGGAATTTGTTCATGGTATGAGTTTGCAGTTGAATTTTTTAAAGACTTCAATAGAAACATCAATATCATTCCTTTAACGACAGAAGAATTCCCACAAACAGCCAATAGACCTAAATATTCAGTGTTAAGCAAAGATTGCATTATGCTGAATGGATTAAAACCGTTAAGACATTGGAAAGAAGCATTAAAAGAGTATAATGAACAATTAAATAGGAGATAATCGTTTTAATTTATATAAAATTAGCCAATAAATATGGCTTTGTTTATTTTAGTAAGTTGCATTTTAATTATGTAGAACTTTGCCGTTTAAAGTATTAACTGTAAAATAAAAAACCACTACTTTAAGTAGTGGTTTTTTATTTTACAACTATACATTAAATCGTAACAAAGGCCATTATACATTCGCTAAAAGATTAACAGTACATTTACTATTTTAGCATGGTTGAATTCAAATAATTGTTCCAATCTAGTGAACTTTCAAGTTTGAATAGATTTAGATAAGACCTATTATGTAATTAGTTCATTATTTGAAAATTATAGGCGAACAAACTGCTGGCTTATCAGGACAAGATCAAATATTTACTATGGATGAAAAAATACCCTCCAGGTAACAACGAAGAAATTTGTGAATATACAGGGGAATGAAATTAAAGAGGGCATACAACCTGATTATAAAGTTAGTCTTTTAATAAGTGATATTACAAATAACGAATATACGCATTTAAATTTTTGTCTAGATCGATTTAAATTAATTTAATGCCTTTATTCTTTTTATATTTGTAGTTGGGGTACAGCCACATGCCCATCAAGCTAATATTTTATAGTACCCCCAGAACCAAATTTTTATCTCTCTACAGTTATTTATGTGAATTCAACTCGATTTTTTGTTTTGTGGGATAATTAGTTTTTTAACTTGATGGCGATAGGGAAAATGCTTTTCGTGTAAGCATCAAATATTCCCCACCTACTATTTTTATTGTATATTTTAGAGTTACTTGATGTTTACTCTATTCGGGGTACCGCCACATCACCATCAAGCTAAGAAAAGCAAATACCCGAAAATGAGAAAATTGACGTCTCAAGATTAAAACGTACAATTTTCTCGTTTTGGGGGTATTTTAAAATTTCAACTTGATGATGGGGTATGCCCTACTAAACATAAAGTTCGATTCTCTTTTTATCACTTTTTTTAAAAGTACTCGCTGCAATTGTTTTTCCTATTTTTAATTTTTACTAAACAAAGATAACATTATAGCTTTAACTCTTTAAACACTTTGTTACCTGTATACTAATTTTAGTAAGATATTCCTCCTTATTATTAGTTCTTAATGGATTGTAGAAGTAGTCTTCATAGGCATTTCCTTCAATAACATAGCCCTCTGATTTGATAAATTCCGTGATATTGTGGTATGCGGATTCAATATCTTTATAAGATCCTTGGTGATAATATATGACATAAATTCCTCCTGGTTTTGATTGACCTGTTTCTAAATCACTATAACAAAATAAGTGATCTACCTCCTCATATCTTTCTTGAATCAGGCTCTCTCTTGTTATCACAGATCCAATAGGAGCAGGAACAAACAAGCCTATTTGCTTGCTAAAATGTTTTACCCAATCGAAATCGGTCATGCTATTTTTCGAATTTACATCGCTTAAGAAAATAGATTTTTTCTGTGTCTTTTGGATATAAACCTTCCCAACTTCAACGTTTTTTCTTTCTTCTTCCATTGAAATAATACCCTTAAAGAAACGACGAATTTGAATTAATTTCTCAATTTCTTCTTCCACCAGAACTGTCTGCTGTTTTGCCATTTCAACAAGTTTGTAAGTGTTGGGAGAATTAAGATATTCTTTTAGTTCCTCAATCGAAACTCCCACTTTCCGAAGAGATTGGAGTGTTGAGAATGTATTAATTTGATCGTAGGTATAATATCGATAACCATTGGGAAGTTTACCGGCAGGTTTAAAAAGATTGATTCTATCATAATAAAACAAGGTGTCTTTTTTCACCCCAAAATAACTAGCAAATTCTCCTGTACTTAAGGTTTTAAGGTTTTTTCTCTCCAAGTTAAAAACTCCTCTTGACTATAGACTAACTCCACACTTCATACTAGCATAAGCAAACGCATGTTAATACAGGAGGTTTTTATTATGGATTATTTTCACCCCCTCGTCTGGCAGCTGCTCGGTGGTACGACCTTCGCCCGCACAGCTAGCTTTATGACGATACCATTTTTAGCACTTTATTTACAAAATGATTTACATGCCTCACCAATTATGATTGGTTTAGCAGTCGGTATTTCACAATTGACTGCGACATTTGGTGGCTTCTTCGGTGGTTTCTTTACTGACCGGTTTGGCCGAAAAAAAATTATCATCATATCGATGTTCTGTTGGAGTATAGTCTTTTATGGCTTTGCATTCGCAAACTCTGTTTGGATATTCGTTCTATGCAATGCTCTCAACGGTATCTGTCGTGCATTTTTTGAACCAGCTTCACAAGCTTTGATGATTGACTATACTGACGAAGATAGGCGTCGTCGCCTATTTTCAATTCGATATACTGCCATCAATTTATCAGCTGTGATCGGCCTTTTGCTCGGTATTGTCATTTCAAAAGCATCATCAATAAGTTTTCCATTCCTTATTACTGCAACGATGTACTTATTGTATGCGATTTTCTTAGTCATCACTTTACGACGTATAGAGGAGCAGAATACGGTCAATGTTACGCAAGATATTGGCGACTTGATGCGTGTTCTTTTACAAGATAGCACACTTATGTTGCTCATTATTGCGAGTGTTATTTGCAATTTCGTATATATGCAAACAGAGGCAACAATGCCACAATTGCTTAATTTAACTATGGCAGACGGAGTAGCATTATATTCAGTTCTAATTGTGATTAATGCTGCAACAATCGTAATTCTTCAATTGCCACTCGGCATTTTAAGCGAAAAAGTAGCAATCAAAACAAGTCTTATTTTCGGGGGCGGACTATTAGCACTTGGTATGTTAATCTTCCACTTCGCTGATAATTGGACACTTTTTATTGTCGGTATGGTTGTGTTCTCACTTGGTGAAATTTTTGTTTTCCCAATGACGAGTGCTATAGTCGAAATGATTGCACCCGCGCATCAAAAAGCAACATATCTTGGTTTTATGCAATTTCAAAACTTAGGTGGCTTCTTAGGCCCAGTGCTTGGTGGCTGGTTGATTATCCATTTTGCACCACAATTGTATTTGGTGATGGTTAGCCTATGCTTAGTAGTTATTATTTGCTACATAGCAGCTTTACGTGGCAAATCATTTCGAATGTCTTAATACAAATAAAAACTGTGACTACATGAGGTACGGTCACATTACCATAAAGCTAAGGTTTCACACTATTCATTAAGCAAAAAAGACGTTATTCTTACTGTAGAATTATAGGAAAGGATGGCGTTTTTTGTATGTCTAATTCTGTATCTGACGACTTACAATTATTTGCACAGGAGATAAAGAGTCTTTTATCCCCAAATACCTTACAGAATCTAGCTAGAGATGTTGGATTTGTACAGCGAACAAGTAAGTATCAAGCACAAGAGTTAGTAGCTTTATGCGTATGGCTAAGCCAAAGTGTAGCAAAAACTTCCTTAACCCAGTTATGTAGTTGTTTAGAAGTATCAACAGAAGTACTCATCAGTCCTGAAGGACTAAATCAAAGATTTAACGCCGCAGCCGTCCAGTTTCTACAACAAGTTTTAGCCAAACTTCTAAACCAAAAGTTATCTTCAGCTAAGCTAATTTCTTCTCCATATACTTCTATTTTCAAGCGTATTCGTATCTTAGATTCAACTGCATTTCAACTCCCGGATGTATTTTCATCGGTTTATCCAGGTGCAGGAGGATGCAGCCATACAGCTGGGATAAAAATTCAGCTTGAGTATGATTTGTTAAGCGGACAGTTCCTACATATTCATACAGGTCCAGGTAAACAACATGATCGCACTTACGGCTCTCTGTGTGCCCCAACTGTGGCAGCGAATGATTTATGTATCCGAGATTTAGGTTATTTTCATTTAAAAGACCTTCAATATATACAAGATCAAGAGGCCTACTATATTTCTCGTATCAAGTCGAATACACGTATTTATCAAAAAAATCCTAACCCTGATTATTTTCAAGATGGAAGAATTAAGAAAGGTACAGAGTATATACAGTTAGATATGGAGACGGTAATGAACTCCCTTCAGCCAGGACAAACATGGGAAATAGCTAATGCTTATGTAGGAATGATTGATAAAGTGTCAGCTCGTGTAATTGTCCATCGATTAACAAAACAACAGCAACAAAAACGATTACAAGATCAAGCTGTAAGAGAAAAAAAGAAAGGAATGAAGTATTCTCCTCGTAGTAAACGACTCAGTGGTATCAATGTATATATGACAAACACTTCTACAGATATTGTCCCGATGGGACAGGTACATGACTGGTATTCTTTGCGTTGGCAAATCGAAATTTTATTTAAAACGTGGAAGTCATTCTTTCAAATCCATCATTGTAAAAAGATAAAATCAGAACGATTGGAGTGCCATTTATATGGCCAATTGATTGCCATTCTACTCTGTTCTTCTATCATGTTTCAAATGCGCCAATTGCTCCTCATGAAGAAAAAACGAGAGCTTAGTGAGTATAAAGCCATATATATGATTAAAGACTATTTTCTTCTTCTATTCCAAACTATACAAAAAAACACCCAAGAGCTATCAAAGGTGTTACTCCGCCTGTTCAATCTCCTACAGCAAAACGGGCGGAAATCTCATCGATATGAGAAAAAAACGGTCTTTGATATATTAGGTGTCGTTTACAATTGTACCATGTCTGATAATCAAGCCGCTTAATTCAAAAAAGTGAAACCCGTTAGGGTTTATTTCGTATGCAAATCTTTCAATCACCTACACTTGCCCTTTAGAAAAAGAAACAATCTCGCCTAAAATTGACTTTGCATAAGCTTAGCTTGATAGCGATGGGGTACAGCCACATACCCATCAACTTAAGAAAGTAAATACCCCAAAACGAGAAAAGTTAAATCTCCAGATAAAATTTCTAGGTAAAATACGTGCATTAATAAAAGAGCTCATTTTACTCTTAATAGGGTGAAATTGGCTCTTTTTATCGTGGCGTGCTTAGCGTGGTTTTTTTCCGAAATGCTGGCGAATCCCCATTGCCAGCAAGCTAAAATTTTATAGTATCTCGAAAATAAAAAATAAGCTTTTTTATTACAATTTAAGACAAAATCTCATTGTAGGGGTAGTTGTATTTTTTTGATAGCAATGGAATTCGCACATATCAATAATAAAAAAAACAGATTTCAGTTTCTAATTCATATTAGAACTAATGTGCCTATTTCTTCTGTACTTAATCCATTTAATTTTATACAGGTTTCAAGGGATATGTTATAGGAATATTACTTTGGTTAAGAGTCAATTATGGAGAATTAGTGAAAATAAACAATAAAATCATCTTATGAAAGACTTTTGTAATATTTCCGTAAGAGATTTGAAAGATTTTTAAATTAAGATAACCTTCGGAACATAAGATTCGGATTAATAAATAGAAAAATAAAAAGTGAGGAATGACGTTATGAATGGAAAAGAAACAAAAAGGGTAAAAAAAATCCTCTCTGTAGGAATTGGAAAAAAGGTAATCCCTGCAACAGCGGCATTAGGTATTCTTTTTTCTATGGCTCCTGTTGGAGAAAATAAGGCTAGTGCAGGGATAGGTGCGGTAGTAGATATAACTATTACTGTATTAGGTGCTGTAGCAAACACTTATGAAGCACTTGGAATAAGCCCAGGGGATCGAGACCCAGGTACTCACATTGATGTATATGCAGAAAACGAAACTTACCAAGCTCCTAGTTTTAAATCTGGCGAATTTAATATTTCTATGTATCATACACAAGGTGATTTGAATTTTCTTAAACAAGTTAAAGTACGCTATCCAAATGGAAAAATTGAAATTCATCAACTAAAATCTGGACAGCAGCTTAAAATTACTGAAGCAGGTGCAATTATAGATTTAAACCCTAATGCAGCAAATGTTTCAGAACACGATCTTCTTTACATTACACAAGCACAATTAGACGAAGGAAAGACCGGAGTTGTGATAAATCAAGGCCAACATGCATTTGTAGAAAAAGCATCTGGTAAAAACCCAAGATTTCTTGGTCCACTTTACAAAAAATATTCCGGTGACTCCTTTGGCGATTGGACGGTGATTGCTAGAAATTCAGATTACCTATTTGATCAGATAGCAAATAAATTATCGGATGAACAAAAACGATTGATAACATTAACTTCAAAGCCAGTATCTAAAGATGTCCTTGACAACTATGTTAATAATGATCCTAAAGCTCGTGCAGATTTTTATGATCGATTATCTGATGTATTGGCGGAGCGTACTAACGTCCTAGAGACATCTATGGCACTGCCATTCATTACACTAAATGACGGTAAAGGTTATCAAATTATCCCTTATAAAAAAGGAACGAATAAAGTAATCGTAAAGACAGGTTCAAGATATCTTTCAGGAAAAGAAGGAAACGGACTTCAATATTCTGATTCGCTTGGCGATGATGAAGTGTTTGAACTTGTTCAGATAGGAAATTCTAACGATGGTAAATTTCAATTCCGTTTGAATAACAAAAATGGGGTAAGTCTGGCTGGTAATCAATATACTTCTCAATTTGGTACTGATTGGAGTTTCAAATCTGAAATTCGTTTCTCTGATAAAAGCAACAATGAAATTAAGAATTGGTTAATAGAGTGGTATCCGGGTAAAGAAAATGAGAAACAAAATTATGACAAAATAGAGATTATATCTAATGAAAAGGACCCTACTAAATATAGTGCAAAAGATTCCTCTGGAAACGTGATAAAGAACAGTTGGATAAATCGAGGTACTGGTTATTCCTTTGCAGATGCTGAAGGAGTCATTTTGACAGGCTGGCAAGAAATTAAGGAGAAGACTTATTATTTCTCATCCCCTTATGGCTACATGGTTACTGGAGGAGGAAGTGATTCACTAATTGATGGGAAGTACTATAACTTCAATGACTCCGGTGTTCTGCAACGATCAGCATGGAGAGACCTATACTATTCTGATGCTTCTGGAGCGTTTGTTAAAGAAGGCTTGAAAGATATAGATGGGAAAATTTATTATTTCCAAAACTTCGTGCCAAATAAAAAAGAACTACGTTTAGAAGATCAAGATGTCATCCTTCACTTTTCCGAAAAAGGTGTGCTGGAGAGAGTTTCTAATCTAAATGGGGAAGCTATAAACAACGCTGTTAATGTTAAGCTTGACAACAAAATATTAGCATTTAATAACGACGGTTCAATTTTGAAAACAGGAATCAATAAAAATGCGAACACAATAGCATATTATAGTTTAGAAGATGGCGCTTTCTATACCGGATGGAAAATGATAGACGGTAAAAGATACTATTTCACAAATGGCCACAATACTATTTTCAATAATTATGAAAACATTGACGGAAAAAGATTTTATTTCCATGAAGATGGATCAGTTAACCGAGCAGGGTTTGAAAAAATCGACGGTAAACTATATCACTTTGACAATAACGGCGTAGCACAAACGGGCTGGCAAACTATCGATAATAAATATTATTATTTCGATGAGAATGGGGCAGCTAAAACCGGATGGTTCCAAGTTGGTGGTGGATATAGACCTTGGCCTCTTGCATATGGATACCTTTGGTATTGTGCTAGAGAAGATGGTTCCCTTTATGCAGACGGTTGGTTTAAAATTGACGGTAAAGATTATCACTTTGACCAATGGGGACATAAAATGTAATAACATAATGATAGTTTGAAAATTTAGCCTATACGTATAAAAATGGATCATGACATGGACTGATTATATTTTCCATGTTATGATCCGTTTTAATCTTTTTAGGTATACTCCCTCTTATTAGTTCTCGATTCTATTCTTTGAGACTAAATAAAAAATTCGAACTAGACTTAAGTTCACTTGAAACTGAATATATATTGGAATTTATGATGAAAGAAATTGGCCCACTTGTATATAATCAAGCTGTAGAAGATGCATGTAAAACATTACGTCTTCAGATGGATGTTATTGAAGAAGAAATTTACGTGCTACAAGTTCCAATAAAATAGAAATGATACACCCGAGCCACCTTTTTTGTAGAACAAAAAAGGTGGCTTTTGTCCTCTCATAAATCCTTAACATAGGAAAATCAGTTATTCAACTTTAAAAAAATGTCTTAGCTTAGGTTTTATATCATTTAGTTGGCGGGTATCTCGAAGAGAAGTTGGTAAAAGTACAGCGTGGAGATTTCATTTAATCTATATCATATTTTCGCTTACAACTATTTCTTACTTTTACTTTAAATGCATTTTTTAACCAATTTTGGTTAAGTTATTTTCATAGAGGTTATTGCTAATTCAATGGACATATTTATATATCAGTATGCCTGATTTTAAAAATATAAATTTCTTAAAAACTTTATGTAACTTCTTTCTGAAAGGAAGGGTATTATCAATTGAAACCGTATGAAAAAGTACCTGATGAATCTATAAAATCTTTACAGGATTTAATGCAATTACTAAAAAAATCTAAAGATTTTATAACATTGGAAATCAATTCAAACAATTCCTCTATAGTCATTTCATATTTTAGAACATTAATCGATGTGAATATATTCCATGAAGAGATTTTAACTTATATAAAGGAGAAGAGCTTCGATTCATTACAAGATATGCAGTCTGTCTTACCCTTTGAAAATTCGAAAGTAACAAATCAAATGGAAGATATTCAGGATAGTATTTTAAGCGGTTATATACTTATTCAGTTCGATACAGATAAATTAAATGGCTTGTTAATAAATGTGTCAAAGAAAGAAAAAAGAGATATTACAAAAGCTGAAATTGAATACAATATCGTGGGTCCACAAATCGCGTTTGTTGAAGATTTAGATGTAAACTTAAATTTAGTACGTAGAAAACTTCCAACACCTTATTTGCAAATGAAGGAATTGAAAGTAGGCTCTCTCTCTAACACAACCGTTGCAATTGTATATATTGAGGGAATTGTAAACGATCAAAATCTACAAGAAATTATAAAACGGGTGAGTCAAATAAAAACAGACCATGTTTTAGATAGCACGTATTTGATTCAATTAATTGCTGACAATCCTAATTCTATATTTCCTCAATTTTTGAATACAGAACGTCCAGACCGTGTAGCAGCTGTATTGGCAGAAGGGAAAATTGCACTTTTTGTAGATGGCTCACCTTACGCTATCACCCTTCCAACAACATTAATTGACTTTTTTTCTACGACAGAAGATTACACCATGCCTTGGATTATTGCCTCCTTTTTTCGACTGCTAAGGCTTTTTGCTTTTATGTTTTCTGTTTTAACGACTCCATTATATGTTTCGATATTAACATATCATTACGAGCTTATTCCAAAAGAGCTTCTTGAAACGTTAATCATATCGAGAAGTAAAGTACCTTTTCCTCCATTAATTGAAGCACTTTTTTTAGAAATAACGATTGAATTACTGAGAGAAGCGGGGGCACGTTTACCAACTAAAGTGGGTTTAACTGTCGGTATAGTAGGTGGTATTGTAATTGGACAAGCATCGGTAGAGGCAAGTCTTACAAGTAATGTACTAATTATCATTGTTGCACTTTCAGCTCTTAGTTCATTTACAGCACCAATATATCGAATTGGTAATACAATTCGAGTAATTCGTTTTCCTTTTATAATGGCTGCACACCTGTTGGGCTTATTAGGAATTGTTTTAACAAGTTCTTTCCTTTTAGCACGCTTATTACGTACAGAATCATTAAGTCGTCCTTATTTATTCCCTTTTTATCCTACACGCCCTACAGATTGGAAAGACAGCATTATACGTATGCCAATCTCAGCGATGTTCCGACGCCCAATTTTTTCCAGATCTAAACAGCGTTTTCGTTTTAATCCAGAAGAGGTAGGGAAAAATAAAATCGTATCACGAAATGATTTTGATGATTGAATTTAACAGGGAGGAGCATTATGAAACAAATCCCAATTGAGTATCAAGTATCTCCGTTTATGGTGTTTTTTTCGATTATTACTATACAGATGGGGGTTGGTATGCTTGGTTTTGAAAGGATTGGTGCAAAGTTAGTTGGAAATGATGCGTGGATTAGCACGCTACTTTTTGGAATATCTGTTAATCTTATGATTTGGATTATATATCAGATTTTAAATCAGGGTAATGGAGACATCATTGCAATCAATCAAAACGTACTTGGAAAATGGGTTGGTGGATTTTTCAACTTCATTTTTTTATCCTATATTGTATTGTTAGGTGCAACAACACTACATACTTATATCGAAGTAGTACATGTTTGGATGTTTCCTTCCATTTCATCTTGGGTTATAGCTGGGGCTTTTTTAGGATTATGTTATTACATTGTGACTGGAGGATTTCGTGTAGTTGTCGGAATTGGCTTCTTTGGAATCGTTATCCCAAGCATTCTAATCTTCACATTTTTTTATCCTTTGCAGTATGCAGATTTTCGAAATTTATTTCCAATTGCACAGCATTCATTCCTAGAAATTATGAAAGGAATGAATGGAAATATGTTTAGTTTTTTTGGATTTGAAATGTTATTGTTGTACTACCCATTTATTAGAAAGGCAAAAACGTCTCAAAAATATGCACACTATGCAAATTTAGTAACGACTATTGTCTACACATACCTTATGATTTTAACTCTTGCGTTTTTTAGTGAAAAACAACTCGCGAACGCGATATGGGCATATTTAAGCATGATTAAAATTATACAATTTCCCTTTATAGAGCGGTTTGAATACATTATTGTTTCTGTTTGGGCTTTTTTTATATTACCTAATGTTTCCTTTACATTATGGGGAGTAAGTCGTGGTATAAAAGAGGCACTGGGAATAAAGCAAAAATATGTTTTGCCAGTTATCATCGTATTCATTTTTGTTTTATCATTTTTCTTGAATAACCGTAATAAAATTAACTTATTAAATACTTGGACAGGTCAAATTGGCTTTGTATATATATATGTATACCTACCTGTACTATGGCTAATTCAAACCGCCAAAATAAAGTTAAGGAGATAAACATGAAGCGATGGATACTTTTTCTTATATTAAGTGTCTTCTTAATAGGTTGTGCTAAAACAAAAATTGTGGATGACATTGATTTAGTTCAAGTTGCGGCATATGATACTCAAGCAGAAGGTAAGCTAAAAGGAACCTTTGCGATTTCAGCTTATAAAGGAGGCGGGGAAGGTGAAACAAAAATCTATTCAGCATCAGGCAAGACTGGTAGAGAAGTTCTTGCAAGAGCATCCGAAAAATCTTCTGGCCCTCTAGAGTTGGGTCAATTGCGTGTTATTATATTTAATGAAAAAATAATTGAAAAGGGAATGCAAGAAATTTTAGAGACTTTGAACCGAAATCCTAGTGTAGGAAATGCAATTTATTTAGCAATTACAAATGTAAAAGGGGAATCACTATTAAAGGGGAACTATTCTAAAGAAAAAGAAATTGCTTCCTATCTATCCTCTTTACTGGAGCAAAATATGAACAATGGGACGCAACCAAAAACAAACTTTTTTATGTTTTTAAATCAACTTGATGATGATGCGAGAGATTCATATTTGCCGATGATATCTAAAAAAGGGAACGTGTTGGAGTTAAATGGAATAGCCCTTTTTAAAAGATGTAAAATGGTTGATAAAGTGAAACCTAAAGATTTATTTGTATTTAAATTGTTGACAGATAATTTTAAACAAGGCACATACCAATTCAAACTACCTGGTTATTCAAATACTTACGCTACGATAGAGAATATAAAGGCAGGAACAAAATATAAGATGGAGGGGAATAGTGCACACCCATTCGTAAATGCTCATATTCAAGTTAAAGGGGAAATTCAAGAATTCACAAAAACAAAAAATCTAGATAATCCTAGAGAAATAAAAAAATTAGAAAAAATCATGGAAACAGAAATAGAAAAAAAGGCAACTACATTGATAAATAAATTTATAAAAAAAGACACAGATCCTATAGGACTTAGAAAGCTTGGTAGAACTCGCGTAAGAAAATGGAATAGCCAAGAATGGGAAGAATCCTATAAACATTTACTTTTTCGTGTAACAGCAGATGTAAATATTACCCAATCCGGTATTACAGAATAAATACGTCCTCATAAGAGACTAGGGAGAAGAGAAACTATTAACAAAGCATCTCGTGAAAATTTAGATGCTTTGTTAATAGTTTTTATTATGAATTTTTACATGGTATTTTTTAATATAAGTACGAATTTTTGTATGATAAGCGAATTTCAACCTAAAAAAGTCGAATTCCTGTACGTTAAGTGAAGTGACTTTTCATTCACATGGTCTGTATCATTTGAAGTTAATAAAGTATGTTACACTCTCTTCTTTAAGAATGTTTCCATAATATCCTTCTGAAATCTTTCATAATCAAACTGAAAAGCTACATTATGTGTTTTATATCCTGGGTTAGTCACAAAACGAAAGTCTGCAATGCTTTGACCAAATCCTTCTCCTTGATCAGGAATAACTTTAATGGGTACTCTTGAAAGGCTAACAGCCTCTTGATTCAGCAAATACCACACTGTTACAAAATCATGCATAGGGCTTCCGCTTATACCAGGATTCGATTTGGAGTAGAAATTATAATAATAGTCTAACATAGGTTTGATGATGAGTCCTGCAAGATCCTGTGTATTCCGATGAAATGCATCGATTTGCTGGACCATTTCGGGTGTAACAATCGCATGTTGAGTTACATTTAATGGGATAATTGTTAAGTTCTTCGCATGCTGCAGAATTAAATTTGCTGCATAAGGATCTGCGTAAAAGTTAGCTTCAGCCACGGCAGTCACGTTACCTGGATAGAAAAAAGCTCCGCCCATGCAAATGCATTCTCTTACGTTGCGCATTGTTTCTAAATTCAATACAAAGGTCGTAGCTAGCGAAGAAAGTCTTCCCAAATTGATAATTGTAAGGTCTTCTAAATTTGAATGTATAATTTGATAAATATCATTTAAAGGATAAACTGGATAAGAAATTTCAGGGGGAATGATAGGTCCTAATCCAACTTTCCCATGTACCTCAGGGAAATAGTGAACCAATATACCTGTCAACGGTACAGAAGCACCAAGGAATACAGGTATCTCTTTTTTTCCAGCTATGTACTTCAAATAGTTAATATTTCTTATTACATTTTCTCTTGATACATTTCCATAATCGGCTACAATCCCTACAAGTTGAATATCTTTACGAAAAAAAGTGTACAGCATAGCAAATGCATCATCAATTCCCAAATCTGTAAACAGGAGAACCTTTTTTTGCATATGTCTTCCTCCAAAATTTATAGAATCCTACTTTCACTAATGATGTAGTGATTAGACTAAACTTGTACGTATATATTTTATGTATTCCTAAAGAGTGGATTCTATTCATTTGAAGTAGCTTTACTCATCTAAATTTGATATTATGTTCAATCGTAAAATACATAAGGGGGATTAGAAATATGGAAAGACCGCATTTTGTATAAAAATATACCTTAAGTTGATGGATGTGGGGTACCGCCACATGCCCATCAAGCTAATCTTTTGAAGTGCACCCCAAAGCGAATATTTTACGGTTATTTATGAGGATTGAGCTCATTTTTTCCGGTTTGAGAAACAACTAGATTCCAACTTTGTATACAAACTATTTTCGTAGTATTCGTGTATTGTATTCTACACATTTTCAGGTTCCAGATAAATTTGCTTCTACATATCAAGGTTCAGGAGGTAGTGGTCATAGTGCTGGTGTGAAAATTCAATTAGAGTACGATTTGCTTAGTGATCAATTTTTACATGTTCATGTAGGTTCGGGAAAGCAAAATGATAAAATTTATGGTTCTACTTGCTTAACGTCTCTTCAACCGCACGATGTATGTATACGTGATCTAGGATATTTCGATTTAAGAGATCTACATACGATAGACGAGTGTGGTGCTTATTTTATTTCACGATTAAAGCTCAATACTCGTATATATCAGAAGAATAGAGAACCTGAATACTTTCAAAATGGAACAATAAAAAAGCAATCTGAATACATCCAACTAGATATGGAGCAATTCATTGACCAATTACAGTCAGGTGAAACATATGAAATTCCTGAGATTTATATTGGAATGTATCAAAAACTTCCTGCAAGACTAATTCTGTACAAATTAACTGAAACGCAAATGAAACGTAGACAAAAGGATTTAGCATCTAAAGAACATAAGAAGCAAATTACCTATAAAGAACGCAGTAAGCGACTTAGTGCAATTAACTTTTACATTACAAATATTCCTTTGGAATATCTACCAAAGGAACAAGTATACGATTTTTACTCCTTACGATGGCAAGTTGAACTTATCTTTAAAACATGGAAATCATTCTTTCGTATTCATCATTGTAATTCTGTAAAATTAGAACGACTAGAATGTCACTTATACGGACAATTAATTAGCATCTTTCTTTGTTCCTCCACTATGTTTCAAATGCGCCAATTACTCCTCATCAAGAAGAAACGAGAATTAAGCGAATATAAAGCGATTTATATGATAAAAGATTATTTTCCACTTATTTATCAATCTCTACAAAAAGACACCCAAGAATTAACAAAGATATTGTCTCGGCTGTTTAATCTCTTACAGAAAAACGGACGAAAATCCCATAGGTATGAGAAGAAAACAGTCTTTGATATCTTAGGCGTCGTATATAACTTTTCTATGTCTCACAATCATGTAGCGTAATCAAAAAAACTGAAATCCAATAGGGTTTATTTGATATGTAAATCTTTAAAGAACTTACACTAGCTCTTTAGAAAAAAGAAAAAATCTCACATAAAATTAAACTTATATAAGCTTAGCTTGATAGGCATGGGGTACAGCCAACGTACTAACATAAAACCCACGCTAAGAAAAAGAAAACTTGATATAAAAAGATTTCTAGCGTAACAAAAAGGATTTTTAATAGATAAAGTTACGAATTATTTCGATACAGTATTTTAATTAATTATTAGAATGATATAATATGGTTATGTAAATTAAAAGAATCTTTAGAGGAGTTTATATGAGGTATAGGAGATATAAAGAAAGTCGTTTTGCAAAGTTCAAACGTAAATTTTCAATTGAGCTAGATTATTCCACATTAAGTTTAATTCGTATGATTAAAGAGCTTTTGTATCCATACTACAAAATAATATTCACAAGAAAAAGTTTGATATTATTCACTATATTTATTTGTATGAGCCCTTTTTTAATTAAAGGGTATAAAAGCTATAAAGAGTATTCGATCGAATATGATAAGGATAAGGCTCGAGAAATGATTAGTAATTGTAACAATCCATATGCTTTTTGGCAAGGCGTTAATGGGAAATCATGTGATGATGCCCGAAAAGTACTTTATGGTGAAGAAGCTTTTTTAAAGATGAAACGTCTTTTGGTTGAGACTGGTGAAATAACAGAAAAAGATTATTTATACCATCAATATAAAAGAGAAATGGAAAAAGAATACGAGAAATTAAAATAAAAAGAATTTAATCAATTTTGGTTAGGTTCTTTTATTTGTTTTTTAAGTAGAATAATCTGTTTTTTCATTACCCAAAAAAAGCCACTTACTTTAGTAAGGGCTCTTTTTGGGTAATGAAGCTCAAACACTAAATTGAAACACAATCCGTTACGCATTCACTGAAAGGTTGACCGCTTACATCTACTATTTTAGCATAGTTGAATACAATTAAATGTTCCAAACTAGTGAACTTTCAAATTTTAATCAATTTAAATATAGCATGAGTTTTTATTGTAAAGGAGCAAAAGGAGGGAAAGGTATGTCTCTGAAAAATCCCGAATAAACAGTTCATTTTATTTACTTACTTTTTACTAGTTAACATAATCTTTATTATAGGTAGTCATTAGAAATTAATTTTTTTCGTCTCAAATTCAAAAGTACTGTTATGTTATTGAGACGAAAATATAACAGTACTGATCCCAAATAGATATTACATATTATATGAGTTAATACAGTATGTTTTGCCTAATAATGTTTCGTTTAACACGAGAGTTATCTATGCACCAGGCTAGGATCTACAATTCTATTAATCTATTTAAAAAAAGTCTCATATCTCAAAACAAAAAGTATTCTTGAGTTTTGAGATATGAGATGAAATTTTGATATTTGTACAAGTATTTCACATTGTATTTCGTATGTATGCCAAATTAAATTGATATAAAGTGTAGTTTAAGTATCGTCACCTGAGCTTGCACCTTCGTATCTAATACTTTTCGATATTCTTTTGAGGTCATTACACCAAGATACATGCTACTTCCCTTCTGAATACTGATTAGGTAGTATTTTACCAAGACTAGGTTTATGTTATCGACTGAGGCTTTGATTTTGCAGCTCGTTCATATTTCGTTCTTTGTTGTAGTTGTCAGAAACGTTCGGGTTTAAGGAGTCTAAGTATGTTTGCAAACTTACACGTTCTTGTAAAATATAATACCGCTCATCTTGATCCATCTCTCCCTCCTCTTCCTAGCTGATAGCTATATCTCTCTCATTTACACATTTATACAAGATTTTTCTTCTAGTGGAATGTAATCCGCCTCTTTTAGATCATTAAAAGGGCATAATTTTACACTGTATATCGTATCTCCCGCTGCTTTCATTCCCGAGAAAAAATAAATTTCTCCTTCTATTTCGAAGGCAGGACGTATGATTAGTCCTTTTTGTCTTTCATATTGGACATGGCCAATTTCAACGATTCCTTCATTTAACAAGGCATCTCGAGCATTTGTATAGTCATTTCGAAAATCGGTATGAATGGTTTTATAAGACATTGTATCCCTCCAGCGTTTGATGAGTTGCTTTTAGCTATGTACATCCAGGTGTCTGGCATCTATTTTGAATGACATCTACGTTTAAATTCGATGTAGGAAAACATAAGCCCTAGTTTGTTCTTGTTCTTTTATGGAAAAGTAACATTTGTCATGTTGTGTTTATAGAGTCCAAAAAGAGTAGCACCCTTTTTCAGGTACTACTCTATCTTTACGCAATTGTATATATGGCTTAATATCCAAGTATGCCGACAATTTGAGTTGCTTTGTTGTTACGAATGGAATAATAAATTTCTAAGCCTTTACGTTCAGCTTTTAGTACTTTACCCTTCATTTTCGATAAATGTTGTGAAACGGATGATTGGGGTATCTCTAAAATTTTTGTTAGCTGCGAAACATTAAAAGTATTATGTTTGCTTAGCTCGTTTACAATACGTAAACGAATTGGATGCGCCATTATTTTTAAAATTTCAACATCTTCTTCCGTAATATTAGCTTTTTTTGATTCCAGTACAGTGCTTGTCATAGTTATTCTCCTTTATTATTTTCTTATGAGAAGTTATTTCTCCTAGTATCCCGTATCAAAATTTTATATTTTATATTTTAATAGATAAAAATTAATGTAGCATTAATAAATTCTATAGTTATTATATAACGAATTTTCTATTCGAGTGTGAAGTTCATTTGGAGTTTACGTGATTTTTGTATATTCTAATGTGTAACTATATAAATGTAAATCTGACATCTAATGTTTCATAATTATGAATAATAATATAAGGTTCTCATATTTACTAATGGGTGGGGCTCGAGCACAATAGAAGGAATATTCTACAATTCTATTACATATAATTGCATTCTTACACCGTAAAATTAATTATTAATTTCACGTCTTGCTATAAATGTGAGTTGCAGCATACATCTGCCACAATTTAAACCATAACTTTACCCGGAACGTTAAATATATATACCTATAAATAGACATTGAAAAATGGTTGTAGTATACAGAGAGAATAAAGGTGTTTCATTTCAGATGTATAAAGATAATAACTTTGTTTAATTTTGAGGTAAAAAACTAAGAACAATACTAAAATTCGTATGTAGTATTGTTCTTTGTAGTTGTTTATAATCTAAATGTTCTTTTAAATCAATATTTAGATTCAAGGAGGAAATATGTAATCCAGTAAATAATTATTTGACCACATAAAACCATTCCTATTATTTGTGCAATCTCAGACATATCCATAACATTGAATAAAATAATTGTGACTCCCTCCACAAGAATAGAATAATAAAAGGTATGAGAGCGAGCTCTATTCGCAACATAGTGATTACGCTCATCATTATGTTTTACCGTCAATTTTTTTGCATACTCGGCATCGTTCTTAAAACGCCCAATCTGAACTAAACGTATAATCGAAATAATGACAAAAACAATCCCCATCCCACTCCAAAAGCTATCTATCACTTCAAAAGACTCAGCTGATATATACAAACTAATTCCTATAAATAAGAGTGTCACATACCATATCATTCTACTTTTTACATTTTGCATTTTTATCTCTCCCTTATTCTTCAAAAATAAATACTTCTTCGATTGTTTTTCCAAATAATTTTGCTATTTGATACGCCAGCATGATGGATGGATTATATCTTCCGCTTTCAAGTGAAATAATTGTCTGACGTGAAACATTTAACTGCTCAGCCATTGCTTGCTGAGTATAACCAAACTTTTTTCGTAACTCTGGAATTTGATTTTTCATAATAACCTCCTTTCGATATGTAAAGTTAACTTTACACATATAATACAACTATCCCATAAACATGTAAAGCTTACTTTACATGTTTATGGGATAAAAAAGGTTCATACAAAGTAGCTACTCTGAATTAACTTTTTTATGAATACCGCTCTTTACTTGAAGAACTAACTCTGTCTAGGATTGTGTTTACAGTAGTAACTTTAAGGCCCTCCTCAACATATTCATAATCAAACATCTCTACGATTTCATAAAATCTATATGGGTTCTTGAGCTATAATTTGCAGTTAGTTAGAATATAAGGCCTTCCATCTAAGTCTAAGATGATCAATTTCTTAATTTTTTAATACACTATAAAGTATTATTAATAATTACAGTATGTTCGGATGGTATTAGGGGAAGCCTGATGTTTAGCTCTGGCTTGTATCATATCGAGATATTCTTTGGTCAATGGTACATTTCATTCACAAGATAAAACATTGTCCCGTTCTCGGTTTGAGCCTCCCTAATTAGGGGGCACCATACATGACCATCAACTTAAGAGTGTAACCAGACTGAACTTTTGTTCAACCAGGTTAAAACATTCTTAAAATAGCAGTATATTCTTAAAAATGCGCATACCAAATAAACCCTAACGGGTTTCACTTTTTTAATTATGCAATTTTCTTTTGTTTTCTCAATCCATTATATTCATAGACAACACCCATAATATCAAAGACAGTCTTCTTCTCATATCTGTGAGATTTTCGTCCATTCTTCTGTAGAAGATGGAACAGGCGGATTAAAATCTTTGTTATTTCTCGGGTGGATAGTGGCTAAGTCATGTCCTGAAAATTTGCGCTTTCGTTGAACAAGATCTAACTCTCTAGCAAGATTTTCTAAAAATGAAGGAGTAAAATATTGATATAATTCCTCAACAAATAATTGGAGTTCATCTTGAATCGAAAGATTCATAAAAACTGCCATCCTTTCTGCATATTTCTACAAAAAGAATAGCGATTTTTTCGCTATATGGATACAAATTTATCTTAACTTGATGGTGAGGAGACGATACCCCTAACTAACATTTTTACACCAGAACCATCGAGAACCCCCTACAAAAGTAGTAGAATTTTCATTTGAATTTGCTACCTCAGTTTGATTTGTTATATTTTAAATTCTATATAATGGTAAATAGATATACAGAACATGGAGGTACATTACAATAATTACACATATTTTAGATTTAGAATTATAGACACTTTCTTTAGAGGGGGTAAAGCAGGTCTATCGAGGTATACTATGTTTTCCAATAAAAAGTGAGACTAAATCATTTGTTCAATTCCCAATAACCCCTTATACAACAATTAGTTTTCGAGAGGTGTTAGAACCAATCACACCAGCCATTTTGTTTTACAAGTTCCAATGTCTCTTTTTCAAAATATTGTTCCTTGGTTACTTCAATCGTTATACAAATTTTAAAAAATAGAAATGGAGATTATATCATTCATAATACTAAACAAAGTAGATCGTTATATTTTAAAGATGGTGATGGGAATATACTTGAAATCATATCACATGATTATATTGAAGAGGGAACTCTAAATCCAGTGGGAAAGTTACAAGTTATATATCTAAGAGAAAGTAAGGGTGTGGGTAAAAAATTATGAATCAGGGATTATTGAAAAAAAATCTAAATTTCCGTTATATTTGGTTTGCTCAATCGGGAAGTACTTTAGGGGATTGGTTCAATCAGGTAGCTATAACACAAACAGTATTAATGTTGACCAATTCTCCTACAGCAGTAGGTACCTTGTTACTTTGTCGCTCGTTACCCTATGTATTTTTAGGACCAATCTTAAGTCCCCTTGTTGATAAGTGGCCCAAAAAGGTAATTTTGATAGCTACTGATATCATTAGAGCCTTACTTGTTTTAAGTTTTATATTAGCTATTATTTATAATGATGTACATATTTTGTATGTTAACTCTTTTATATTTGGTGTGATAAGTGTTTTATTTAATCCGACAAAACAAGCATTGTTGCCTCTAATTGTTAATCGTAAGGATTTACCTGAGGCAAACGCTTTTATGTCCAGTACAGATGCGATAGTCAATATTATTGGAGCGGTTTTAGGTGGAATTGTATCCACAGTGTTTAGTCCGATAACTTGTTTTCTTGTAAACTCCTTATCATTTCTTTGGTCAGCCTTTTACGTGTATAAGATAAAGTATAAGGAAAATAAAAAGCTTGATACACAAAAACAATCTTATATTCAGTTACTGAAAGAAGGGCTAGTAGAAACAAATCAGAACACCCTAATTCGCTATGTTATCTTAATCGGATTGACATGGGGGTTAGTTGGTGGCGGATATTATATTTTAATTCCTTTTTTAGGTAATAATGTTTACCATTTAGGTGCTGTAGGCATTGGGGCATTATATGCCATAGATGGATTGGGTATCTTGTTAGGGACTTACTTTGTAAAAGCATTTATAAAAAACAATTTCAGGTGTTCATTAATTATGTTCGGAATAAGTTATGTTGTTCAATCATTGTTATTTGTATTGTTAACGCAATCCACAGTGTTTTATTTTGGAGGTTTATTCTTATTTTTAATGAGAGTTTGTGGTGGAATCATTATTCCTTTAAGTAATTATTTTGTGCAATTAGGTACGGCTGATGAGATTCGTGGGAGAGTTTTTGCATTGTACAACTCAACCTATATGGGTGTCATGCAAGTCTCCTATTTTGGAAGTGGATATGCCTTCGAAAAATACAGTATCCCTGTTGTGGGAGCAATTGGTGGCGTAATATCCATGCTCTGCGGATTGATATGGCTTTCCCAAGTAATTAAAGGGAAATTTAATTTGATTGAAAAAGTGTGATATAAAGTAGGATGTACGAATTTCATTCATATAATTTGAACTGGTGTTGATGGTTTTTAAAAATATAAAGGTTATTTTCAAATTAGATGAAAAAAGAGATGCAATTATGGATGTTCATGTGGAATTTTCGTTTTGGGGGTACCTAAAAATCTTAAGTTGATGGGCATGGGGTCACCATATTAAAAAAGAAAATTATACGTTTAGACACAAAATTGACACATTCCGGTTAGTTCCCTGTACGTTAAGAGATTAGGTTGTATATTTGAGGGGATGTACGAGACAGGTGTAAATTTAGGGGAATCTAATATTTTCCATTCAAATATGATAGAATAGAAGTATATCCAACAACGGAGGAATAACAAATGAGCCCAAACACAAAACAGTTTATTTATGATATCCAGCAAAGAAAGAACAATTATATAGAAAATGCTTTGATAGCAATACAACATCCTAAAAAAGAGCAATCTGAACAGGTCATTCAAAATATAGTAGAGAAGATGGATATGATGATAAGTCTAGTTACTACGTACATGAGGATTGAATCAGGATCTACAGGAGAATTAAAAGAACTTCAGAAAGAAATTATCCATGCTCAAGCATATATCCAAAAAAGAAAATTTGAAGAAACACAGAAATAAAACCCTGTGTTTTTATTTGAACGTCTATGAAACCAATTTGTTATAAATCAAATTAGATGTAATTTAATCATTGTTTTGGCATAATCCATACAATTTGTTGAATTCGTACAATATACGGTACCGTATCTTCAATTAGCAAATGATCTGGTTTCACATCCTTTAACTTTCCTCTTATATTACCTCTTACAGTTTCAATAACCACATGTTTACCAATTACCGATTGTAATGTCCGATATACGTAGGGATTAGGTACACTTACCATATTTTGTTCACTCAAGTCATTTCCCTCCAAATAACTCAATCTATAAAACTCCTTTCTAACTTACATTCTTTCTCTTAATTTATGATGTAAATCTTATAAATATGCTAAAAGGATAATTCATTATAGGAACAAAAATAATATTTTAATAAGGTACGCTTTCTATTCCTAGATTACTAATTTTTTTATATACGGTTACTTTTGTTAGTTAATAGGTAATGATATAGAGATATTTTGAATGTATATTTAGGTTGTTCTTTTCAAGATATGTGTCATTTTAAATACGCCCTTTGTTAGCATACTGCTCATACTTTTTTTGAGATTCTTTCGTAATACGTGCGTTAAGTAAAATTGCTAACAATAAAAACACTCCATATTTTCCTCCTGTAGCCCCTATGATAATCACACTACTACAAACTAGTACAATTAATAGCATAAACGAAACTAAATAAATACAATTATAATTCTTTGACATCTTCTCGTATTTTATGCGTACTTTCCTTGCATCCATCTAAATTCCTCCTTTAAATTATCTGTTTCACCATAAGATAAATCCCGCTCTTAAAAAGAAAACAATCTATCGTTTCAAATACTTAGTTTGTTTTTGATCAACTAATGTATATAAAATAAAAAGAAATCCTACCAATATTAAGCTTTCCACTATGATAATCTCGACCCTCTCCTTCCTTTGAACCCCATCACATCAGATGGAATATGTGTATATCCTGTTATTAGCCATAGCAAACAAAAAGGATCTTCCTTTCCGGTAAAGGCTAATCCTTTTCTTCGTCCATTTAACTATTATTAGCTATTCTTGATTAATTAGAATCACAGCTGGTCCATCTACACGAATTCCACCAACTTCGATTTTTTCATAAGGCTCAATTGTAATAGAAACAATCCTTTCTCGCTTCTTTAATTCATTACTTAATTCTTTTGTTAACATTTTTTTCATGTGTGCACTCCTTCTTACTGCTTTATTTACTATTGTTATGTAAATAAGATTAAAAATGGTTTCCTGGTTTGGAAACCATTTTTTGTAGTTGACCATATGATGTTACCAGTTCGTTTATCAATTTTACGTAAAGAAGATAAACAATTAATATTCACTGTCTCAGTAGATGTAAGAAACTCTTAAAGAGATAGCGGTGAGATTGAGAAATAATGACTTAGATAATATATTACCTAAAACAATGAAAGTCCTACCTCTCTTTCATCCTTACGGATCCTTGTCCGTGCCAGTGCAAATCAGGATTGCAAAAATCAAGTGACTATTTAATCGATTTATTTGATGAAACTTTGAACGTTCGTAAAAGAAATTTAAAAATAAAAATGGATAAGATTGAAGTAATAACAAAAGAGGTTCCTACTCTAAAAGTGAGTTGAAGAAGTTGAATGTCTTTGAAATGATTTACTTATAATAATCATCATATTCTCGAAAAATTCAGGATATTTTCGAGGGATTAAATACATTATCTATAATGAATCTTAACAGAAACTTTTTATTTGATTTTCAGTGATCCCTTTAATTAATCCTAGTTCACTAATTAAAAATTCATGTGCGTCATCCAACATTTTTTTTTCGCTTGTATTCAGTGCCTTTTCTTTCTTCATACGCATTAAATCACGTACAACTTCAGCACCTTCTTGTATTTCACCCGTTTTTATTTTGTCCGTGTTCACTTTATACCTTTGTTTCCAAGGCAATGATTTATCTGATTCTCCATGCTGAAAAATGTGTATAATGTGTTTTAATGCAAGTATATCAGTAACTGGGCGTATACTCGAACTTAGTATTTTACCCATAGGAATCATGACTTGCATATTACTGATTGACATTTTTATAACATAATACTGTTGTTTTTTTCCTGAGAATTCTTTTTCTTCTATGGCTTCAATTATACCTGCTCCGTGCATTGGATAAACAATGTTATCGCCAATTTGAAACATACAATCCACCTCCATATATGGTAACCTTCTTAACCATAACATACATGTAATTTTTTATCAAATATTTCATAATATCATAAAATCTTTTTTATCGTCAACAATTTTTTAACAAAAATTAAATTAAGTAAAAAACACCCCCAAAACAATAGCGATTGTGTCAAAATTCCCATATAGGGCAGGGGAATTTCTCCGCTTATATTCTGAAATTTATACTCATTAACGTAGATCAGTTTTCCCTTGAAAACGACCAACTCGATCCCGTACTATTTTCAATCTTGTGTGGTATTCCAAAATCTCAATTCTTGCTTTTTCAGCTAAAGGCGCAATTAGTCGTAAAACTTTTATCCACCAATCATCAACCACTACATCAAGTACTTGATCAAAATATTTTAGTGGTCCATAATTCGCTTCTTTTGCAATTACAGCCATTCTATTTTCAAAATCATGCATGACGGCACCTATTATTTTAAAATTCTTAATCACATTGGCAATATGATAGCAATAATTAGGATCCAATTCCAAATGTGTTGGAATGATATCTCGATAAAACGCATAATGAAGAGTCTCATCTTTTACAAGGCGGCGTAATAATATAGCAAGATCTGGATCATGCTTACTTGAAACCTAGCTACATTATTGTAAAACACCATCGTTGCAAGTTCTTGTAGCGTCGTATACTTCATGGCTTCGATTGGTGTATGAAAATCAGGCTCTAATCCACCCTCAACGGCTGACTTTCTTAATTCATGTATTCTTTTATATAACCCCAGTCTATCTTCTGCGCTCTTATTTTATGTTGTTCATACAGTTCTTTTAAACGTGACTCTAATCGGAAATCTAAATCATTGGTTAGCAAATAAGTGCCCCCCTTTTTCTTGCCATGGATATTCATCCAATTTTTATGCTTAAAAATTTTCTACAAATAAATATTACTTTACTTTTTTCAAGTCAAACAAAACAAATTTGTAACAAAATTGTTTAAGAGCGCTATATTTTTATAGGATATTTTTATTAAAATGGGTACCGCCCCATTCCCATCAAGATCCAGTTTTTGGGGGTGACCTGTTTTCTTAGGTTGATGGCGATGTGGAGGTACCATAATAGTGATGTGATGGACTCTTCTAAATTATTTATTTCACTCTATGTATTCTCCTCATTTAAACTCATTAATCCTTCAAAAAGAATTTTATATCACGTTTTAATCCATAATATATATATTAAATAGTGTTCTATTTTAGCTTTTGAAAAATTTGTTATACTTTTTTAATTAAGAGGTAATTCAAAATATTAACCAAATAAGTAACGGAGATAAATTTATAATGAAAATAACAAAACCTAAAGGAATATGGAAAAAAAGAATGCTTATAACTCTCATGATAGTTTTTGTATTGGCTCTTGCAGGAATTAGTTATTGGAACCTTTCACCATATCCAAAAGCATTTTTGATTAAGAAAGCATTTGAAGGTGGGACGTTTGTTCCGCCAGCTGATTATGACCATGCTCTAAACGAAACAATAATTGATAAGGATATCAATTATAATTCTAAATTCTCGGATGGTAAATTAGATCTCATCTATCCGAAAAATCATACAGAAAAAACTCCTATTATTTTTTGGGTGCATGGCGGTGGATTTGTGGGGGGAGATAAATCAGATATTACTGGGTATGCGGTAAGCTTAGCTGCTCGTGGTTATATAGTGGTGAATATAAACTATGCTCTTGCTCCTAAAAGAAAATATCCTACACCAGTACTCCAACTAGGTGAGGCCTATAAATACATAAATGAAAATGCAAAGAAATATGACTTAAATCTGAATCGTGTTTATTTTGCAGGAGATTCTGCTGGAGCACAAATATCTGGTCAATTCGTTAATATTCAGACATCTAAAGAGTATGCAAAATTATTAAAAATTGACGCTATTGTTGACCCTTCTACAATAAAAGGTGTACTGCTATTTTGCGGTCCATATAATATGCCTAAATTAGCTAAGATAGAATCAACTAAAGAAATACAAGATTTCATGCGTACCGTTGGTTGGGCTTATTTGGGTAGAAAAAATTGGGAAGGGGCATTAGAAGTAAAAATAGCTTCAATTTTAAATCATGTTACAAAAAAATATCCACCAGCATTTATCACAGATGGGAACACTGGATCATTTGAAGATCAAGGTAAAGCATTGGCTTCTGCTTTACAAAGTAAAGGAGTGTCTGTAGATAGTCTTTTCTTTGATAAAGATGTTTCGGGTGAGTTAGCACATGAATTTCAATTCAAAATGAATACCCAAGCAGGTTTAAAAACCTTCAACAAAGTTCTGGAATTTTTAAGAAAAACTAAATAATACGTTTAAAATTTCTATTAAAACAAAATGTGCTTTTTGGGGGATCCTAAGAAAAAGCTTACCTTGAAATTAGAATTATGTAAGCTTAAGTTGCTGAGCATGTGGCGCTACCTCACATCCATCAACATAAGTGATCTTAATACGCCTAAGTACCAAAAAAACGTTATTCTTCCTAAACAAGCTAGACTAAAAAGGATGACATCTATTTGACTTTATGGTTAGTGAAAAACCTTAGTTTTATAACGATGTATCGGTGCCTTATATATTTGTTTAATCATTATTTCTGTTACCTTTATATATTTACATAAACTTCATTATCAGTAGTCAATACTGAATAGAATTTTTGTTATGGAGAGATTTTATTACTTTGAGATAGGCTAATATATGTTCACCTGTGTTTTTAAGAAATAGCCTATTCTTGGTCCATTGGAGAAGTAATATTATCTTTATATGTGTCAATATAAATGTTCCCATTTGCTGCAAGTACAGCATACGTAACATCTTTGTAGCTAAGGTTACGTTTTTTTAGCTCACATTTTAATTCTAACTCCGTCTGATTGTTTTGCCTTAGGTTTTCTGTCATAATTTCTCCATCCATAATTAGCTCGATGGGGAGTTTACACTCTTTTTTTGTTGGTATATTTAAATCTTGTTTTGTAACAGTACGATATTCAGGTTTTTTCAAAACAGATATTTTACCATTTGTTTCAACTACGACATAAAGAACTTCTTCAATGTTAAAAATACCATTCTCTCTTAATTGTTGGTTTAAATAATCTAGAGAATAGCGCATTTTCCGCATATTATTTTCTAAAATTTTTCCGTTTTCCATAATGACTGTTGGATTTCCAGCAAATACCTTTCTACCTATCCGACTTTTCATGGATATATAGCTAACCATTAAAATGACAAATACTAAAATAAGAAAAGCTATAACTGCATGATGAGTTTTTACATTTAAATTAAATGCTAAATTTGCAATAATACTTCCGATAGAGATAGCACCAATAAAATCAAAGGTATTCATTTCCGCGATAATTTGCTTTCCTAATATTTTAGCTCCGATAAATAAAATCGAGAAAGATAACAGTGTTCTCAAAATAATCTCTATATGTTCAGACACAAGTAGCGCCTCCTTTTGGGATTGCATGTTCGTATTATAATAATTTATATACGGATATTATGTATCATTGTAAAAGAATTTATTATGTTCAATAGCATTAAATAGTTCATGTAGATGAATTAATCTAGGTTCTGTTACCAAGTTTCTCAAGACATAAAAAGAGACATGAATGTAAGAAGAAATATAATATTTTTGAATGTTTTGATACAGAGTACATTTTTGAAATCGAATAAAATATGAATTATCAAAAAGAGATTGGATTCCCTTAAAGAGTATTAACTAGATAAATATGAACTAATTTGAATTACCGGAATATGTTTTCTACCTACAAAATCCTGTATCACCCTCACCTATCCAGAAAATCATAACTTTTTAAACTGGTGATTTCTTTGAGGAAAAACAATCATGTACAGACAGGTATTAATATATTAAGAGCTCCCTAAAATATATTTTGGTGTTTTTAAATTAAATGAGAAGAGAATATGATGTGCATTGTTTTCTTATTATCTAAATAAGAGTTTCTTAAATTACTTATATAAAAGCTAATGGACGAGTATTAATACTTATGAAGTAACTTTTATCTGATAAGAAAGGGGCATCAGATTTATGAACAACCTTAATTTCCTTTGTGAACAATTTGCTAAAATTCTTAATGGAAAAAGCAACATAAATCAGGGGGTTTGTTCTGTCTCCTTGCGTCGTAATATTAAAGTGTTTGTTCAAGGACGACCAAGCACCTCAGTGATACCGGTTGGAATATCTTTTGAATCGTTAGATCAAAATGGCAATGCGTTGAACTTTGGAGAAATCGCTATTTTACAAGAAGAAATCCCTTTATTTATGCAATCAATTGTTCAACAAGGGATTATTGTTAGCGCCTTACATAATCATTGGTTATATATGAAACCATTGATTATGTATATTCATATCCAATCTGTTGAACCACCATTGAGTTTTGCAAAAAAATTGGCTAATTCCTTTTCGGTTTTAAGTAGTTCTCCAATTACTGATAACGGGAGCTAATGTTAAGTAGATCCTCTATATTGATTTTCTATATCGAGAATCACGAGAATAAAAAAAAGCCCTCCAGTTAAGCAATCTTGAAAGCGTTTATATAAATTTCTAGATACATTGAATTGCGGCTTATTGTATTTTTTACTTAGCGTGAGAGGTTCCGAAATACTGGAGGTAGCCACTCGCCACATAGTTATTAAGCTAAAATTTTTTAGTAACCCAAAAACGTATTTTTGTGCTAGCTTGTAACAAAATCGCTTATTTTTTCGTTTTGGGGGTATTTCAAAATATTAAGTTGATGGACATGTATGGTCATCTCTTACAGGTAATAAAAAAGATTATAAAACCAATACTCTTCACAGAAATTAACCAGCTCCTTAAAATCCGGAACTGGTTAATTTCTGTTCACACGATAATTTTTATAATATATATAAATTATAAAATGTATTATGTGCTTGAAACAATACATATAGAATTACCTACCAAATCGTATCTTCCGAAGTAATTAGGTAATATAAAGTGATCACCTTTTTTAAAGAAATAGTGCTCACCTTCTTTAATTAACTCACCTTCACCCTGTATTACACTAACAAGTAGGAATGCTTTTTGTTGTTCCAAACTAGATAATCCATCTAACTCCCATTTTGCCACTGAAAAATATGGACATTTGATAAAATTAGTTATATTCAAATCATCTACTTTTTCATGTTTAACCATTAACTGATTTGATATAAATGGAGTTTCTATTACATCAATGCTCTTTTCAAGATGAAGATCACGTAAATTTCCTTTTGAATCTCTTCTATCATAATCATACAATCTATAGGTTGTATCAGAGTTTTGTTGTGTTTCTAATACTAAAATCCCTTTACCAATTGCATGAACAGTTCCACTCGGCACATAGAAGAAATCTCCAGGTTTCACCTTCACACGATGTAACAGTTGGTTCCACTCTTTTTGTTCAATCATAGACATAAATTCTTCTTTTGTTTTCGCATGATGCCCATAAATAATCTCTGCGTCTTTTGTGGAATCGATTACATACCAACACTCTGTTTTTCCTAGTTCTCCATTCTCATGCACGCTAGCATACTCATCGTTGGGATGAACTTGAACAGATAGGTCTTGATTGGCATCCAAAATTTTTGTAAGAAGAGGGAAATGTTTCCCCTCCATATTTCCAAATAAATCTCGATGATTTTCCCACAATTCACCCAAGGATAGTCCTTTATACTTTCCGTTCTTAACAATACTTTCTCCATGTTGATGTGCAGCAAAAGCCCAACACTCTCCAGTTTGATTTGATGGAATCTCATATCCAAAAGAAGTTAAATGTGTTCCACCCCAAATTCTTTCTTTAAAAACAGGTGCAAAAAATAATGGTTCCGTCATGATTATAATCCTCCGTTCTATATAATTTCACCTAATAGCTTGTATGCTTCTTCTTTTGTTTGGACGGATAATAACCGCTCTCTATAACTGTTATCCATTAGTCTTCGAGAAAGCATTTGAAGGATTTTTAAATGTTGATTTCCCTCATTTTCTTTTGGTACGGCAATCATAAATATTAATTTCGCTTCAGTTCCATCAAGGCTCTTCCAATCTACTCCTGATCGTTTAATTCCAAATACCACGCTCGGTTTCCTAACAGCATCTGATTTTCCATGCGGAATCGCAATGTTTATACCAATTCCTGTAGTACTTTCTTGCTCACGGTTCATAATAGCTTGTTTAAATTCTGTCACTGAGTGCAATGCATCTACATGCTTTAATTTTTGAATCATCTCATCAATGATGTCATCTCGTGTTTCTCCTTTTAAATCCGTTTCAATTAATTCTAAATTTGTAATATCTGTTAGCTTTTTAATTTTCATCTTCTCTACTATTGCGCTTTTGCTTTGTGCTTCTTGCTCCATTTGTTGCACTTCTTTTGTTGTTGATACTTCTTTTTTTTGTTCAATTTCTTGTTTTTCTATCTTTGAAACGTCTTTTTTCAATATATTCACTAAAACAGCTGTCACAGTAGAACCTACTATTACAGCCACAAAAAACATAAATACATTATCTACTGCCCCTAATACAGCCACAATCGGGCCACCATGTGCCACTCTGTCTCCTACATGACCGATCATAGCAATTGCCGCACCTGCCATTGAACCCGCCATTATACTTGGAATAACACGAAGTGGATCTTGTGCTGCAAAGGGAATTGCACCTTCCGTAATACCGAATAACCCCATTGTAAATGATGCTTTACCCATTTCTCTCTCTGAATCTTGAAATTTCCCCTTACCTATGAAAGTAGCCAGTCCCATTCCAATTGGTGGGATACATATTGCCGCAGCAATTGGACCCATAATTTCATAGTTTCCTTCTCCAATCATTGCTGAACCAAATAAGAATGCTACTTTATTAACCGGACCACCCATATCAAATGAAATCATTGCCCCTAAAATTAATGCTAAGAGGATTGAACTTGACCCTTGCATACCCGCTAACCAAGCTGTTAATGATACGAAAACTTGTGCGACAGGGGAACCAATAATAAATACAAATGCTAAACCTACAATAAGAGAAGTAAATACCGGAATAATAATAATCGGCATAATTGGTTGAATTGCTTTTGGAACTTTTAATTTTTTGATTCCTAACGCTATGTAACCAGCTAAGAAACCAGCGATAATTCCACCAAGAAAACCAGCACCACTTTCACTTCCATAAAAGCTTCCTGTTGCTGCAATATATCCACCAATCATACCAGGAACAAGTCCAGGTTTATCCGCTATACTATATGCAATATATCCAGCCAGTATTGGAACCATGAACGTAAATGATGCACCACCAATTTGTTCAATGGTTTTCCAGAAAGAACCCTCCGGAATCACTAAACCCCCAGGTGTTTTTTCTCCCCCAAGTGTTAACGCAATTGCTATTAATAATCCCCCGACTACGATAAATGGGACCATAAAAGATACACCATTCATTAAATGACGATATATCGGATTTTGCTTTCTTTCCTGTTGGTTACTTTGTACTATTTTTGACTGTGAATGATAAATAGGTACATTCCCACTGATTACTTTCTGAATTAATTCTCCTGGTTTACGAATACCATCTTGTACTCCAACAACCAACAATTTTTTTCCTACAAATCTATCTTTATTTACGACTCTATCTGCGGCTATAATAATGCCGTCTGCTTCGCGAATATCTTGTTCAGTCAACTCATTTTCTACCCCTATTCCACCTTGGGTTTCAATTTTCATTTGGACTCCTAATTTATCCGCTGTTTTTTGCAAATTTTCAGCTGCCATATAAGTATGGGCAATCCCATTCGGACACGATGTAACCGCTAACAATTTCATTCTTAATCCTCCTCACACTTTTTACTAAGCGCCTACACTTACTATAAATCAATATTACGACGTCAAAAGTTTCATTTTTTACCGTAACTTCCGGAAAAATAAAACTTTTATCCAAGCAAACAACGGGTTATTTGATCCTCCACTTTTCGGTTAATTATGTAAAAGGGACAAAAATTTCATTACGTTTGTTTCTTTCATAAGCTTTTGAATAAAGGATGGTTGCTCACTTATAAAGGATAGTTCTTGAAACAACTGTTTCGTTACCTCTTGTCCATCACTTTTAACTGCTAGCATAAATACAAGTGATACCTTCTCTGCTCCCCAATTAATTGGCTCCTTTAATGTAGCAATTGCTATTACTGACTCTTGAATAAATTTTGGATTTCCATGAGGAATTGCGATCCCTGCCCCAATCGTTGTCGCTGACATTTTTTCTCTTATGATTGCATTTTCTGCATACTGTTTATCTACATAACCCTTACTATGCAAAGCATACGCTAACTTTTCAATTAGCTCATATGGGTGCTGTATATCCTGTTGTAAAAACACTAAAAATGGAGATGTATAATTGAGCATAACAAAGTCTTTTGGTTCTTTATAACTTGGCTCATCACAATTTTGTATAAATTCCCCTAGCTTCTTTTCTTCCGGCCCCTCTAATAATGGGGATACTACTATATGAGGAATGTTTAAACTTGAAAGAGTAGTAGTTGAAATAACGAGATCCACATCACGATGCTTCATCATATAACTTTGTAAATCAGCTTTTGATATACAGTCCATCACATGAATATGGCGAAATTTACGCTCAATTTTTGTACGTAACAACTGCGACATGCCAATTCCCATATGACAAACAATAATTACATTTTTAGATTTTCCCTGGTAATCTAAACGTTCAACAGATGCTTCAAAGTGTAGAGTAAGATAAGCCGCTTCTTCTTCTGGAATATATATAGTTAGAGATTTGTTAATTTCTTCTAATACTTGTATCAATACATTAAACACATAGGGATACATTCTTTTTATATCGTGTAACATTGGATTTGAAACAGGAAGATCATAGTTTAAACGATTCAATGCGGTATATAAATGAATAGTTAACCCTTCTATTAAAATATCGTCTTTACTGAAATCAATTTCATACAACTGCGACATACGTTTAACTAATTGCTGTATAACCATAGAAAGAATTGGATTACTTTCAGTAAGTGTGCTGCCCTGCATTGGTTTATCTTGATAACGAATTTTCCCACCTAATATATGAGCTGTTAAATACGTAACTTCTTCCTCAGTAAAATGCACAGAAAAAACACATTCCAACTGTTTTAAAAATTCCAATGTCCATATATATTCTTTTGTTTCTTTCAGTATTTTAATTTCCTTTTCAGCATTTAAAATAGGTTGCTTAAGTTTCATTCTTCGTACCATAAGCAACGTATGCACTAATAAACTTTCAAATGTATCATCTGTAAAAAATAATGCATTTCGTTTTTGCAACGCTTTCAATTCGTTCGTAACAAATTCAACCTCATGATATTGAAATTGTTCTTTAATAAATTGATTCGTAAGATCTGAATTACGAATCAAATCTGATAGTCTAGCCAATGCTCTTCTTTTTTTCTTTTCATCTCCATCAATAATAAGTCCAACTCGCTGTTTTGAAATAATAGTTAAATCAAAATAATGCAACCATTTTTCAATTCTATCTAGATCTTTTTTAATAGTAGTCCGACTTACAAAATGTTGAGATGCCATATCCTGTGCAGTAACTGCCTTTACATTCATTAATAAGTTGTAAGCAATTTGTAGAATTCTTTCTTCATCTGATTCATATTTTGTACGATTATTAATACAATAAAGTTTATTAAACAAGTCCACCTTTTCATATTCCTCAATCTCTAAGTACACACCTAATCCCGGTTTCCTAACAAGAATCGCACTTGTATAATTCGCAAGGTGCTCCTCGATTATTTTAAAGTCATTACGAATTGTTTTTTCAGAGCAATTCACCTGATCCGCAAGGTCTTGTACTAATAAATAGTCGTTAGATTCAGATAATAGCAGAAATAAAATTTCTTTTTGTCTTGTATTCATAAATTTCACCTATCTCTTATATACTTCTATGTTATATGCATTACTTTACAAGATACTTTTACCCTCTCTTATAACTAGCACTTTCGATTATTTGTACTCACTTTCAAATTTTTGCTACCTTACGTTAAAAATTCTTATTTAGATTAAATTATTTTTCTCTATACTCCAGCATTGCTTCTGATTTAAACGAGCAAGCTTTATGTATTCATAAAGCTTCTATTTTAAGTATCTAAGAAGACAATTACTTTCAATATACAGTAAAGTAGCCTAATTAAAAGTTTAATATATTACCAAGGCTCCGGAAAAGCGGCTTTATTACTTAAAACTAGCAGTGGGAGCGATAATCAAAAATAGAACCCTGTATTTACAGTTGTTTATCTACATAATTAATTTTAATCTCTCTTCTAGAATCTCTCTATCCGATTGTGATTTTGAAATTACAAGACATGTATCATTTCCACAAATACATCCTACTTTTTCTTTCCAGTCTAAAGAGTCTAATAACACACCTATAACATGTGCATTCCCCGGTAAAGTTTTAATAATGGTTAATTGATTTATATAATCAATCTTTACAACAACTTCTCCCAGCTTTTTCTTTAACATCGTATCAGCTTGTATGTTATCTCCTGTAAGATTTTTGTATATAGTTAAACCGTTTGAAGAAACTGTCTTTATTAAATTTAATTCGCGAATATCTCGGGAAATAGTAGCTTGTGTTACTATTTCTCCTTTTTCTGCTAACAGCTCTACTAACTTTTCTTGTGTATCTATTTCATGCTCTCTGACCACTTGTTTAATTAGCCTTTGTCTTTTCTCTTTTCTCATAAAAGACGCCCCTTATATCGTTATACTTTTATTATATCTTGCTATAAATTTTATTCGAAAGAGACAAAGGAGAATGTTGCGGAAACGTTCATAGTTTTGAGTACTTTACGCCTCTTTAGGGGTCTAACCTCATTGCTATCAACCCATTTTATGATTTTCGTTTCTATTTACTTATATTTTCATTGTTACTGAACTCTACTTCATTTTTATTTTGTCTATATCCAAGTTTGCCTTGTGTGAAAATAAGAATAAATAACCAAACCCAATCCTAACACTACAAATAAATCCGAATTCTTTAAAATAGGATTGTTGAAATGAGTTTGTACCAGGCTAGAACTAGCAAGATAATAAATACGTTACCTTGATGACTATTATAGAACCCAGTGAGAATCATTGAGATCGGCAAACACAGCAAAATAAAATTGGCAAATGAATATATAGGATAGAAAGGTCAGAACCCTGTTCACCACTTTGTGCAGCTGTTAAAAAATGTGACAGATGCAAAAAATCCCACAAAACACTAAGTAGTAATGTAGATTTTAACAATCCAAACTTTAATTGTCATCGAGGCAGAGAGAAACCATGCCATCCGATTTCCTCAGGCAAAGATCCATCAAGAAAGAAAATGGCTACAAAAGAGATGAGATAGGTTACAAAAAATTCAGAAGTAAGGCCATGGAAAGTAGGTATCCCTCCATTTAATATCACCATACCCAGAAACATTACAACAAGGATAACCATTAGAGTAGACAAGCAGAAAGAGAAGTCCATAATTGTATAGACTTCTCTTTCTTACTTGCAATTTATCATTAAAAAACTATGCAAATTATCTCCTAAAGTTACAGTATGACAGGTAAAGAAATACAATTAAAAGTGGAATAGTAAAAAAGCACTCAAAAGATTAATTTTTTTCTCAATAACCGACATTACTTAATGTGATAAAATAATATTTGGATTGGCATCCAATACCATATTACGATGGTTCAAATCGCAGGAAGGCACCTTAGGGTGTCTTTTTTGTATAAAAAAAGGCTCCATTTCTGGAGCTCTCAAAAAATAATATAAGTAAATGAATTTTAAAAAATAACAGACAATTAATCATATAATAAAATCTATATATTTTCAATTTGATATATAAAATCCCATTATTGCTTCTACAATCAAATTAAAATGGTTCAATTCGAAGAAAGGTACTCTTGGGTGTCTTTTCTTTATTTGAAACACATTCTGCCAAAATATTTGTATCTTTGTTGGTTTACGACTCACATAAACTAACAAACTTCGTATATATAATTTGTTATCCTAAATGGGTTGACAATACGAACAGCTATAGGAGGATTTTGTGAATGGTAAAAAAGACTTGTGTAAGTATTATTACTGGAATTCTTTTAATATGCTCAACAGGTTGTTCCACTCAAACTGATTCCATCACAGCTCAAACTCAATCAATAGATGGCACATATACAACAGAAGATATCATAAGCGTATTTCCTGTAGGGACACCCCTAACTACTTATATTCGAAAAGAAGAAAAACTGAACGTAAAACATCTCACCAGTATTACGCTTACAGATGGTGGCGTTGGTAAAGTCCTGGAAGCAACAGATGGGTTTGTTATTGTATGCAGCAATGAAAAAGGAGTTTTTGATGTGTTAATATTTAAGACTATGGAAGATGTAGAGAAATATGAACAAAGTTTGGCGCTATAATTAATACACTTCCAGCCTCCTCATATACACCGTATCTATTCTAGATTACTTAACTTAAACAAGCTCACCAATATAAAATAGCCCACCTACTCCCGTAGATGGGCTATATCTTTATTTTACAATACCAAAATATCTCTCTTTTCTTGTTAACTTTATGCAATTATACATATTCAAAAAAAATTACACTATAAAAATATTACATGTAGTAAAATATAAGTTGTGGATACATTCTATAAAGCAGATTCTTTTGAAAGACGTAACATTTTAGCAATTATAAAAGATGTCGCGTCACTCTAATATTGATCTCAAATCTCTTGTATTTTGTGAACTAACAATCTGGTATATATAGACGATTCTGTTTTATAGGATGTGTTTACACGTATAACAAAGGGATAATACGGATAAGTTTATACTAAATGAACGTGGTTCAATTCGGAGAAAAGACACTCATTTTAGAGTGTCTTTTCTTTATATACATTATTAAAATTGAATTTCTTCTACAGCTCCCTCTAATTGAATAATAACTATGCCTCAATTTCATCCTGATATTACAAGAAAAGAACGGAGATATTTCATCCTAGCTCTTATTTAGCAATATCAACTTATTGTATATATTCCCCAATCATTATTGTACTTCATTGGCTACAAAGAAATGCTCACATACGCTTGAAATACGTTTTAAATCCACATTGCCACCTGAAATAACCGCTACTACTTTTTTCCCCTTTACGTATTTATCAACTTTCCCTGCTAGAAGAGCGGCTGTGGCTAATGCTCCCGCACCTTCTACAACAGCTTTTCCGCGTTGCAGTAAATCTTTCATCGCTACTTCTAATTCTTCTTCCGATACAGTTACAATGTCATCTACTAGTTTTTTTACAATTTCAAAGGTTAAATTTCCTGGTATTTTAACTGCACAACCATCTGCAATTGTTGGGGCTTTATAATGTGATACAATTTCTCCAGCATCGTAAGAAGCTTTCATACCGTGTACGTTTTCAGCTTGAACTCCAATAATATTAATGGAAGGATTAAATGATTTCAGTGCAACAGCGATCCCTGAAATAATACCTCCCCCACCAATAGGTACAATGACAGTATCAACATCCCACATGTCATCCAGAATATCTAAACCAATTGTCCCTTGGCCAGCCATTACTTCTACATCATCATATGGATGTAGGTATGTTTCTCCTGTTTCTTTTATAATCTCTTCACATTTCGCTTTTGCATCATCAAATGTATCACCGTATAAAATAACTTCAGAACCATATCCTCTAGTCGCATCCACTTTAGCTTGCGGCGCGGAAGTTGGCATCACAATTTTGCTTTTGATTTTAAGTAAATGAGAAGATAATGCAACACCTTGTGCATGATTCCCAGCTGAACAAGCGATTACACCACGTTCTTTTTCTTCATTTGTTAGTTGGGAAATTTTATTAAATGCACCACGAAACTTGAATGAACCTGTTAACTGCATATTTTCTAACTTCAAATAAATTTCTCCACCGGTTTTACTGGTTAAATAGAAAGATTTAACCAAAGGTGTTTTTCTAGCATTTCCATCCAAAATTTTTTGTGCTTTTTTTATATTCCCAATGTTGAGTGGTAAAATTGCATTACTCATAATAACACTTCTTTCAATGGCTTATAATCTAATTCTAGTGTTGTTCCTAAGTTCTCATAAGTTATCGTACCCTTATAAATATTTATACCAGTTGCCAAAACTGGTTTATGTTGAATTGCATTTTCTAATCCATCTTTAGCTATCGCTAGTAAGTATTCAATATTCCCCTTAGCCAATGCCATAGTAGAAGTACGTGGGGTAGCACCAGGCATATTGGGTACTGCATAATGAATTACATCATGTTTAATAAATACAGGATCATCGTGGGTTGTATAATGATCGACCGTCTCGATCGTACCACCTTGATCTATTGCAATATCCACAATAACACTTCCAGGCTTCATGGATTGTACCATATATTCTTTTACAATTTTCGGAGGTTTAGATCCTGGTATTAAGATTGTTGAAATAAATAAGTCTGCTATTTGTATATGTTTTTCTAAGTTTTGAGTATTAGATTCAATAACTTCAACAGGATCATTTATATATCTCTCTTTTAAATATGTTATCTGTGTTTGGTTCAGTTCTAAGATAGTTACACTACACCCAATTCCAATTGCCATATCACATGCATTAATCGCAGCATTTCCTCCACCTAAAATGACTACATTTCCGGCAGGGATTCCCTCAATACCTGATAATAAAATCCCTTCTCCTTGATGTTGTTTTTCTAAATAATATGCTCCCATAAATACGGCGCGACGGCCAGCAATTGCACTCATTGGCTTTAATAATGACAAAACACCATCTTCGCTAATTGTTTCTCCTGCAATTGCAGTAGTACCAGCATTTCTCATTGCTTCTACACACTCTTTCGATGCAGCTAAATGTAAAAACCCCCAGATTATAAGATCTTTTTTAAAGTAACGATATTCTTCAGGTAATGGTTCTTTTACTTTAACTACCATGTCGACTTCCCAGGCTTCTCCTTGTGCTACTAAATTTGCACCTGCACTTGTATATTCATCATTTGTATATCCAGATCCAATACCGGCATCTTTTTCTACTAAGACTTGGTGTCCTTCTTCAACCAATTTTCGAGCATTCTCAGGAGTCATGCCTACACGTGCTTCTCCTTTTTTTATCTCTTTTACTACTCCAATTTTCATTTCTAACACATCCTTTTATACAAGATATAGTAACTACAATTGAAAATAAGTAATAATTTAACAAACTTATTATATCCATTTATATTATTTTTATCGCCAAATTCCCTTTAAAGAAAAAAGCCCTGGTTAGGGAGCCTTATTTTGCTTTTACAGTAAGGTTATCTAAGAAATTGCCAATTGAAGAAGCTTGAAAAATACGTAGATTAAAAGATCTAATATCATAATGCTTTTCAGTAATTATAAGTATTGATGGAAAGAATTTAGATTCTTTTGGCTGCCAAGATTCGTTATGCCAATTCTGACTCTGGAAGTACAACTCATACCTATTTATTTTATCTTGCATAACTTTTTTACTGTAAACTGAATTCTGAACTTCAATGAAGAATGGAGATCTACGCCAAATTGTAAATGCATCAGGTTCCATGAAATCTTTACCGTACTTTGGCTCCACTTTAAACAGTTTCGGTTTTTCATAATGGATAAGCTGTTTATACACGTCTACTATACCGAGGAAGTGGAGAATTTTTTGGCTAGTTTTGCGAAGTGTGCTGGGTTGAGGGAAGTAGATGTATGGCTGCTGCGAGATATTGGCATCCACATGACCATCTCTTCTTAATCGTTTCATCACCGTATTACAGCAAGTCACTGCGTTCTTTAATCCTTGAAAGTGCAAATCAACAATATCATCACGTGACATACATCTAAAACGTTTCAGATTGCTAAGTATCTCTTTGTCTCTACTCATCATAATTCAACACCCCGAATAATTGATTTTCTTCTTTAGTTGAATTTTGAACTTTTATATGCTCTTTTAGAACACGATAAGGTTCAACTATCTTCTTAGCTTTACTTAATTCTAAATAAGGAGCTTGCACTTTCTTTAATCCATTTAACTTTAATATCATTTGACCCGATTGTTCTAACTGTTCTGATCCAGATGTACCCATGATGTTACTGTTAATTACGCTATCACATTTAAATCCCATTCTAACTGTCATATTGAGCTTTAACTTACCATCCAATACCTTTGCGTCGGGTCTCTGCATACTGAGCAACAGAAAGACTCCGAGTGCCCTGCCGACTGCTGATATTTTTTCGACTATAGACATGCATTCTTTTTCATCTTGCAACATGGCAACTTCATCTATGGCGAGTATGATATATGGTTTCTGATTGTCAGTGTTCAATTTGTTATATTCATCGATATGATCCACTTCATATTCTTCCATCAGCTTTCTACGTTCGCGTATTTGCTTCCACACTTTCTGTAGCATGATCTTCATTTCAATTTCTTCCATGCAAACCTCTTTTACGTGTTTCACTCTTCGCAAGAAATGAAATTCGGAATTCTTCAGGTCGCCTAGGTACAAATGCAATTTATCAGAGGACATATGCTGAACGAATGTAGTTAGCACAACACGTACCATACTACTTTTCCCGCTCCCTGTTTCTCCTGCGATTAGAAGATGCGGTGTATTCGAATCTACCAAGTCATACGTAATCATGTTTCCGAATTGGTCTCGGCCTACCACAACAGGAAGACGATGCTCTTTTAGTAACGGCTGCCATTTTTTATAACTGTAATTATATGTTTGTAATCCTGCATCCGAATGAAACACATTTAGTACAAACCGTTTAATATCACCTTCAATTGCTACATTGCGTCCTAATACTTGTTGAAAGCAAAACCATTTCTTTTCGATAATCTTCGGATCCAATCCATTTGGAATGGTAAATATATATCGAACTTTTTCTTTCGAAGAAGCAATGTCATGTATCTTCGGATAAATGGGTACTTTCCCACCCCGTGTTTGATGGTCTACATATAAACCCGCTTTTCTAAATACCTCTATAAGTTGATTCCTCAAACTTTGTTTATGAATCCATTCTTTGATAAGTCCCATGTAACACCTCCTAGAACATGATTAAGATCTTGACAAATACATAGCCAATGAAACAAACTCCACATATTCTCATTCCATGATACATTCCATCACTTAAAAGTTTAGCTGCTGCAACGTGATCATTTTTTACAAGATGCTTTTCTAGCAGCACCCCTCCGATTGTCGTTACTCCTAAAACTCCTAAAGAGATAAATGTAGTTAACATATAAATCTCCCCTTTATAAACAGAATTTTGAATGCTGATTAAATACAGGTTTATAGGCCAAATACCTTTGTAGCATTACTTTGATAGCTACTTTGATAACAGGTTTGATAGTTACTTTGGTAGCGACCTTGATAAAGCATATTGCTGATGGCTTGGACAATATGCCAAATCTTTTGTGCAATTGCGTATAGTTTTTTGCGTTTTGGACAATGATGGTTAAAAAAGATTATGGAGGAGATTCGCGTGTGGGGTAGAGGTATTGGGAGACATAAAACAAAGCTAGCCAAATTTATGGCTAGCTACGATTATTCAATTCTAGATTTTTCAAAGGCTAGTAAGGTAAATAGAAATACATTAGGACAACTGTGTAATGACAAGGATTATGTGCCATCACCAAATACAATGCAGAAAATAATGAAGGTAGTTAGAAAACACGATCCACGAAAACGAGTAACTGACTTTTGGCATATATAGGGATATTAATCTCGCTATATACTGTTTTTCCTGCAAACTTTACATTGGCTTCTATAGGCTTTTCCCTGTTTATGAAATTGATCCACATGCAATATTTTTTCGCATTTACTACATATTTTCAGTGCAGATATTTCTTGCGGACTTAAAAATTTATCCGATTTATAATAAAAGCTACCTATCCTGTATACTAAATTTTCTTCGAGTAACTTTAAAGTGTCGTGTTCATGAAGGATATTATAAAAATATCGTTCAAAAGATTTATTTTTTTACAACATCTATTTTGAAAAAACCTCTTTATAAAAGAACTGACATTCGCACTTGGTACGAACTAACACTCTGTTGATTAGGGGGGGATCATCTGGATTAAATGCAAAATTTACATTTGAAGAGTTAGTGAGGATAAAAAAGCGTCCAATTAAGGATGATTCTGACTTATCGCTTCAGATATACATTGCTTTATGATAGTTTGATAACTTTTGTTCATTGCTATGTACCTGTTTCTGGATAGGTTGAGTTACACAAAATGACCTGTGTGTTACATGAAGCTCGTTATCTCTTTCTCCGTATGAGCCTTTAATTTATTTTTGGTAGTGGAGAATTGTTTTCTTCAATTAAATCATTAATAAATTTGTCTAGTACACTTCCTGCTGCTTCTCGCATTTGGTTTGGTGTTGAATTACTAAACACCTTTTCTACCTCCCTGAGTAGTTGCCTTAAAGAATGATTGTTCTCGCTATTTTCTAGGAATTCCTCACCCAAACCTTGAACAAATGTGCTAATAACAATTACCTTTTCCAATTTAGTTAGTTCCATCTCTATTCCTCCTAATCAAATCATCATTCTCATCAAGCATGATATTTTCACTACTTAATAAAGAGTTACCAAACGCCTTTGTGTAATAACAGCGTAGACTTTCATGAATCAATGTGGTATCTCAGCTGTATATATTCTGTGGTCTACAATCAATGGTATGGTTTCCATTATTCCCCTTCTGTTCTTTATCATAAATATGTGAGATGTCATTAAGAAAAACTACAGAACCTCATTACAAATTTACTCATAAAAACCGAATTGCAATCTTTGATTTATTCCTATTTCATGAAACATTTACTATCTTAATATAGTCTTTATTCTAGAGCACCCTAATCTTCAATGGTTCTCTTTTAAATTTAAATAACCCCTATCTATTTTGGACAAATTTACCAGCTGAATTAGCAGAAACTTTGTGTTATTCTGAACTTGTTGGATATCCCAATACATTCAACAATGCTCAAAATTGCATATTTATTATGCAACCATCCATCCAGATACCTTAGCTAATACTTCTCCCTAATTGTCGCTATTGCTAAGGTATCTTTTTAGATGTCCTGTGTGCAGGGCTTTTTATCTCAGTGATAAAACTATTTTCCCCATCATGTTATCAATATTTTTATTACATTTTCTTAACAAAATTCAATTCCGTATTTTTACTTTATATATTGATTTTAAGTTTTCAAGTTTTGTCCTTACCATTTTGAAATCTTATTCTAAAATCTAAACATATTTTTGCGACCACTAAAATAATATATAAAGTTTCAATAACTAACTTTTATTTCATATAAAATGGTTGCCATAAAGATAAGGCAAATATCCAAGTAGGATCTCCATTTCCTTGATAGCTTTGAACCGCTTCATAAAATTTCCCTTGATATTCTACTTTGTCCCCTTTTGTATATGCCTTTTTCGGATCCCATTTTTCATAAGTTACATTTTGACTCTTTGTTGTTACTGTAAGGATGTTGCTTTGAGCCGAGATATTTCCAGCCGCATCTACAGCCTTTACAGTATATTTATATTCTTTATTAGCTGTAAGATTTTGATCAGTAAACATTGTCCCTTGTACAGTTTGAATCAATTGTCCATCGCGTAACACCTGATATCCCTTTACACCCACATTGTCTGTAGAAGGATTCCATTTTAGCTCTACACTGTCTGATGCAACATTGCTTGCATATAATCCTTGTGGCTGTGTTGGAGATTCTGTGTCCGGTTTCGGATTAACAATTTGATTTACTTTCTTCAGGCCATCCTTTGTAACTTCATATATTACTTTTTTATCAAAGCTTTCGCGTTTATTATTATCCAGATTTGTTAATGTTGCTCTCTCTCCACCTTCTAGGTGTGTAAGTTCAATAAAATTGCCCACTTTTACTGGGACTGTTTTTGTTTCAGCATTTTGTCGGTTATTCCCATAAATCTCTTTGTTATATACCACTTTACCTGATGTATCCTGTACTTTAATACTTGCATACGTACTATCAAAATAATTGTGTGGTGTCCCTGCTATTAAATTAACTTGCAATTCTTCTGTTGACTTATTTAAATTGACTTTTGCAAATTCAAAATCTCCTATACCTTTCATCGACCATGCAAACTTATCCCCTTCTAAAATGTTTGGAGATTCATTTTTGATTTGTACCTTTTTCTCAACAATTTGATCAAATATATCCGTTAATACAATTTTTGCATACGCATTTTCTGGTAATGATATAGATTGACTGATTCCATTTTGATAAGATTTAATATCATCAATTATGTTAATAGGTTGGCCCGTCATATTTTCATTATTATAAATTTCAATTTTTCCATTAAATTGAGGTGTACTACTCTCTTTTAATTGCCAAGATATATTTAATTTTTCATTTTCATAATACATAGACTTTATATCATAATCTAGTTTTCCTATTTCAGGTTGGCTAGGTTGATTTAACGTGAATGTTTTTCCTGTACCAATAGTTGATTGAGAGTTCCCACCAGCCTTAAACCAAAGATATTCTGAAGTAGCTCCCCCATCCCAATTATTATTTAATGGCTCTTGCCCATCTATTGATTGAGTATTCCAAGATACCCATTTTTTATCTGAGATATTTCTTCCATATCCATTTTTTACGCGTGCCTCTCTTACATCTTGTCCATTACCAGCCCAATCTTCTTGAAACAACGTTTGTCCGTAGTTGAATGTAACGTTTGGAACTGGAAAGTCCATAATCCCAATAAGCTTCCATTGATTTTTTGAAATATCTTTTAACCACTGTCCAAATTTTGTGTGTCCATTCTCTTGCCAAGAACGCATTGTCATGCGATACCAATTATAATTCTTCCAATCATATGTCGTCTGAATTTTAAGACCCGTTCCCTCTCCGCCAAAATTACTTGCAACTGATGTAGGGGATACATATTCTGCTTTTATTGCTTCCTTAGAGGAAATTGGATCCCAAACTGCAAAGTGTAAAGTACGCTTTCCATTTTCGTCAAAACCGCTTTGTTGTTGAAATCCAGCATACCCACCAGCTTCTCCTCCCTGGTTCCAGTTATGTACAGCCCAATATGTATAAGGTGCTGTTTGAACAGGGGACCAGTCTATACTAATAATATCTGAGGAAACACTATTTTTAGGTGTAACATAAACTCCTGGAGCGTTCGTATGAGACGCCGCCTCTATGCTAGAAATAGATGATCCAAACATTGAAAACATTGTGCTAGCAGCTGTAATTGTTAGGATTTTTTTGACGCCTTTTCTTGTTCTTTGACTGAACATAATTTTTCCTCTCCTCCTTCATTAGTAATAACCTTTTAAAATAATAACTCTGCATATTAAATTAAACAAATTTCTTGAAAATATAACACTCTCTAAATAAAACGAATATGTTTAATGTTATTATCACTGTTATTCAATAAGCAATTGTAGTATTTCATTATAATTTTAAGTTATATATCGCTGGATTTATCCTAATAACAACAGAAAGATTCATAAAAATAAAGATATTTCAGAACTTTTCAAGCACTTATTAATTAAAAACCCCCATTTTTTACAAATGAGGGCATAATGAGTTAAAAATCTTATAGTGTACTTTCTACATCTTACTTGTCTACAAAATATTGAATTTATTTTTAAGTATTTGATGATATTGTTTCTCTGTTATTTCTTTTTTAGTTTTCTTTCCATGCCGGGTTTCTGTAAAACTTTGCTTAGTAAGTGCAATATGCCCGTGTTCAATTAATTTACAAATAATATTCCCCTTATTTACTGGCGATTCTGGATGCTCTATAACCATGTTTTGTATAGCATGTACTTTCTTTTCATTAATTGCATTTAAATAAAAAGCATAGCCGGTAGACCAGGTATCTGTAAGATCCGAATCAAAAAAATGCGAAGTTTCTCCATTTTTTCCTTTTTTCATTTCAAACACATGGGTTCCTTTCTCCGTATTTTGTTTACGAACACGATATTCACCCGTTACAGAAGTCACGCTGGCACCATTAAAAGGAACAGGGTATAAAGGAAGATAGGATGCGAAACCCGCATCTATTATATAGTTCTCATTTTTGTGTTGTAAAACGATAAGTGCGTGGCCATCATCAGGGCTCCACTTTCTTGTTTTCGAATCATAAAGAGTCCCAGCTATTCGATACACATTAAATCCACAATCACACAAAAAATAATATAATAAAGAATTAATTTCATAACATAATCCGCCACGATTCTTTAAAAGCAGCTTTTCTTCAATATTTTCTCTAGAAAATTCTTTCATATTTCCTTCCATAATGTCTATGTTTTCATAAGGTAATAAGTGCCCCATCTGTAAAAGAATTGTATGTAAATCTTCAAATTTCACATTTTCTCTTGGTGGAATTTTTAATTTTGAGAAAAAATTTATTTGTAATTCAGTTAACATTATATATCTCCTCCATTTACAGAAATAATATATATATACCTATATATTAAGACTATTAATTATATTTGGCGTACAGCTTGATTAATACATTTCAGAAGAGTGTGTAGCAATAAACATTAGCGGACATTAAGGAGAAAGTGCTCAAAAATTCCATAAATATTTTTTCAAATGTATATTTTTGATATTTTGGTATCTTTACAAATCCCCAAAGCTAAATTGAAAAAAATTTTAAATGTAATGTCTAAAAGTGTACATTGTGACAAATCAAAAAATAAAGACTTTTAGACGCAGTTATTATTCAGATTAATAATCTATATAGCCTTTAATCCTTCTACTTATACATATAATACTCTTTATATCGTTCAAACTTCGATTTTTTTGTTTTTGCTGGTATTATGGGTGACCTTAATGTTTTAGAGGATGCTGCTTGCTTTGGCATTTCTAATACTCCACGTTTCTTCAGCTCTCTATACAAACTACTCACTTTGCATCCTACTATTTTCGCAATATCTGGATATTCAGTCCCTTGATTAAATAATTGAACTGCTTGTTTACATCTTTCATCCCATTTTTCTTCTGTCGTTCGATTTTTAACTGATTTTTTGTCTTGCTTGATACACTCTCTTTCTATATTACATTGCTCGGCATTATACTGTTCTGCGTCCGCTTGACGTTTACAATTCTCCTCCCCCTGTAAGCGTATCATTTGTTCTTTTTTCGCAAGCGTTTTCATTTTTCATTCACCTCATTTTGTTTGATAAATTCTCGCATCCTACTGCGTTATCTGCAATTCCTACTAGTTTTTCAGATAATTCTTATAAGAAGGCCATTAATACTTCTATTTCTTATCCTTCTTTCACAACTTTTAATTAATTATTTACAATCCACATTGATTTAGTTGTTTACTCAAACTACTTACGTAACATCCAAATTGGTAAAGATTTTTTATATGTAAATATCCATTCCTTCTGGATGGCAAATGAAACAAAAATTTCTTTAGATCTTTATTAGTGATAAGGTTTAAAGAACAATCCACCTTGGTTATAGTTTTACATAATTGTAAACTATAGTAAATTGATATTATTAATATTGAATATTCTTAATATTAATCCCGTTTATACACATCAACAAACAAAACATTAATATTAATTTCAACCAGTTTTTGTAAACATACTAAATTATCACCTTTTTAATGGATTTACACTCCTTAAATTTATATATTATATTTTTATAGTCTTAATACCTTTTTGTATTTAATATTTCTTTTACGAATACAGGTAATCTATCAAATATAGTGAATCTGAATAAGGGATTTGAATTTTACACATCCTCTTTAATTTCTATCATTACTAATTTGAAAAATATATAAGTAACTAACTATTTATTATAGTTACATTTTTTCACAGCGCATCCTTACTTGAATAAATATTCTGTTCTTATAGGTCTATAAACCCTCTTTTCTTTAATGCTTTTACGTTATCTGAGTCTTCTAATGTAAATGTATTATTTATTTCTCTCGTATTCAATCTCCCTTGAATCTGTTGGTATAAGGTTTCTCTAGAAATATAGTCTAGGATATATAGGATTTTTGTGTACGAAAGAAAGTATTGTAATCTCAACCCAAAACCATTTATTTAGCTATTTTAGGTTTCTAAATTTGTATTGATAATTCTTAGCTTTAGAAGTATCATATACATATTCAAACATTTGAAGATGTATATGATACTTCTGAAATGTTAAATGCAAATAAATACTAGAGGTGTTTTAATGGGGACTGAAATGCAACAATTTAAAGCAGATTTCTTTAAAGCTTTATCGCATCCTTTACGAATAGGGATTTTGGAAGTTCTATCAGAAGGTGAAAAAAGTGTAAATGAAATTCAAAGTATTCTTAAAAAAGAAGGTTCTGCAGTTTCTCAACAATTAAGTGTATTACGCGCGAAAAATATTGTTGTTGGCACTAAAGATGGAAAACGAGTATTATACTCCCTTCGAGATCCTATGATTATGAATTTATTGGTGGTTGCGAGGAAAATTTTTAACAATCATTTAATTGATACAATTTCTATGTTAGAAGAGCTAGATGAAGTAGAAAGTGAAATGATAAAGGAGGAATAAATTGAGCATTGAGGCTAAAAGAGAAGATATCATCCAGCATGGAATTGAGATATTTCACTCTATAGGAGCTCATCGTGTTTGTAATGTTTGCATTAAAAGTGGGTATTCTTGCTGCGTTTCATGTCAACATTTACAAGATGGAATTGGATGTCAAAAAAGGAACACAGCTTGTACAGCATGGTTATGTGGCATTCAAAACTTTTTGTTTGATCAATTAGGATTATTAGAAGAATGGAATCGTTTTTGGACTGATATTCCAGGACAGATGTTTCGTAGAGATATTACTCCAGATAAAGTAACAGTCACATCGTTTATTGATACGAAGAAACTAGATAGTCGGGCTGGAGAACTTCTAGCGGAAAGATTACAATTCCATGTACAACAAGGTGGAGATATAGGGAAATTAGAACGTCATTTAAGCAAAACTTATAATAAGTATTAGGATGTCGTTCTATTTTATGAAAATAAAAATCTCCTGTACAAGCGAATGAGAAACACATTTTTAATCCGGATTTATTAAAAATAGAAAAGAAGGGTTTGTAATGAGAGGTTTATTTACGGGAAGATTTGAAGGATATTCATTAGGGCATTTACAAAAAGATCTTCTTTCAGGAATGATTGTTGGAGTTGTTGCAATTCCTCTTGCTATGTCTTTTGCTATAGCTTCTGGTGTAAAACCAGAGTATGGGATTTATACAACATGTATTGCTGGGATACTCATTTCTCTATTTGGTGGTTCAAGGTATCAAATTGGAGGGCCTACAGGTGCTTTTGTTCCAATTCTTTTAGGAATTGTCATTACCTATGGGTATGAAGATTTACTACTTGCTGGTTTAATAGCTGGAATTATCTTATGTCTTATGGGAATTTTCAAATTAGGTTCGCTAATTAAGTTCATCCCTCGTCCTGTAACAATTGGTTTTACGTCTGGTATTGCTGTTATTATATTCACTGGACAAATTGCTAGTTTTTTAGGTTTAACTGGTATTAAAAAACACGAAGAATTTATAGCAAACCTGAAAGAAATTTTTACTCATATCAGTACCACTAATTTTTATAGTGTAGTAACTGCTTTGATTTGCTTTTTCGTTATACTCGTAACACCAAAAATTTCGCCAAAAGTACCTGGTTCATTAGTAGGTGTTGTGATTTCAACTGTAATTGCAACTATATTTTTCTCAGGTCATGTGCCTACTATTGGTACAGCATATGGTACGATTCCAAATACACTACCTCAGTTTGATATACCAGAGATTACAATAGAGCGTATCCAACATTTAATTGGCCCTGCATTTGTTATTGCTATGTTGGGTGGTATTGAGTCTCTTTTATCTGCTGTCGTCGCGGATGGTATGACAAATAGTAAACACAGCAGTAATAAAGAACTTATTGGGCAAGGAATTGCTAATATTGTTACCCCGTTATTTGGAGGAATTCCTGCAACTGGAGCGATTGCTCGAACAGCAACGAATATTAAAAGTGGCGCTGTTTCACCTATGTCCGGTGTGATTCACGGATTTTTTGTGTTATTTACACTTCTACTGCTAGCTCCATACGCTTCGCACATCCCACTTGCTAGTATGGCTCCAATTTTAATGGTTGTAGCATGGAACATGAGTGAGCAGAAGCATTTTGCTCATATACTTAAAATGAAGACAGGGGATTCTCTTGTATTATTGGTAACATTTTTTCTCACTGTATTTACCAGTTTGACAACAGCTGTGGAAATCGGTCTTATTTTAGCTATTATTTTATTTACAAAACGTATGAGTAATATGCTTGTCATGTCAAAAGTTCTTCCTGATCATACAACAAGGAATGAAAAATTATTACCGCATGTGGTAAATAAAGCTCATGATTGCCCGCAAATTAGTATTTATACAATAGAAGGGCCATTATTCTTTGGAGCTGCGCAAACATTTGAACAAAACATTTTAGCGACGATTCATTATAAACCCAAAATTCTAATCTTACGTATGGGCAAGGTTCCTTTTATTGATACAACTGGCGAAGCCTACTTTAGGAATATTGTCCAACATTTTAAAAACCAAGGTGGCGTACTTCTCATTTCAGGGACTCAATCAGAGTTAAAAACAACACTGATTAAAAATGGATTATACGCTGAGATTGGAAAAGAGAACTTTTTTGCTCATACAGGAGAAGCTATTAACTGTGCTTTAAGACATTTGAATACAGCAAAATGTGTAGGATGTAAACATTTTGCTTTTCATGAATGTGCCAAGCTCTCCCAGCAATGCCAGGATATTAATACAATAAAAAATAAATCAAATGCATTAGAATTTTAAAAAATATATTTCATATACCAAGTTTACTGGTTTTAATTTACTCTTTTAGATATTTTGTTAAAAAGTAGAAAAGGAGAATGTTTAATTTGGAGAATGCGAAGAAGATTTTTGTAAAATTTGAACAAGAAGGATTTTCATACATTCAACAAACAATCATTAAACAGCAAGAAGAGAATATATTCCTTACATTTCAATGCAAAAAAAATTGTACAAATAGTGCCCTTTCAATAGATGATAAAAAGAATTACGAAAAAGGTATATCGTTTTTTTCTCATGCTTCTGGTGGTGTAATTATATGGGGAATAGTTTCAAATAAAAATAAAAATGGTGTTCACATAGCTAAAAAAATCCAACCTATCTCTAATGGAAAAGAATTTTTTAGTAATCTAAATGATTTATTATTTAAAAATCCCAACACTACAAACCAGAATGTTAAAAATATATATATTCCTTTTCCTAAAGAAGAAAACCGTGGATTTGTAATCACCTACGTCCCAAAGAAAGACTATCTGTTAAAACTTAATGACTACTATACAAAGACCAGAGATAACTTTGCAATGATGATGGGACAGATTCTTTTAAATGATATGTTAGAAAATAGAAAACCATTAAGGGAATCAATATAAATCATGTATATAGAGGAGTAGAAATAATGTCTGAATTTAAAAATCAAGTTTTAAATGTGCTAGAAGAAGTATGTGAAAATGATATTGTACAAGATAACCTAGATGTACAATTATTTGAAGAAGGAATTCTAGATTCTTTTGCTACAGTATCTTTATTAGTAGAGTTTCAAGAACGTTTAAACATTGAAGTATCCATTTCAGACTTTGATCGTGATGAATGGGCAACACCAAATATGATTATTGCGAAATTGAAAGATATGCGATAAAAGTTGGTTCTTAAAACATTTATAAGAAGAAAATTTGATAAGGCTAATTACAATGAATAATAACAAGTGGAGGAATTTAAAATATGTCTAACTTACCTAATTGTCCTAAGTGTAATTCAGAGTACACTTACGAAGATGGAAATCTTTTTGTTTGCCCAGAATGTGCCGAAGAGTGGACTTTAGAATCAGAACCTGAACATAGTGAAGATACAAAGATAATTAAAGATGCAATTGGAAATGTTTTAAACGATGGGGATTCTGTTACCGTAATTAAAGATCTTAAAGTAAAAGGAACTTCATCAGTTGTGAAAATTGGTACAAAGGTTAAAAAGATCCGTTTAGTAGATGGGGACCATGACATTGATTGTAAAATTGATGGTTTTGGAGCTATGAAATTAAAATCTGAATTTGTGAAAAAAGTTTAAACGCTGGATGTATACAGCAGTACTAATTTGAGTTAGTTGTTTTAGACCAGTATATATAATTTTACAAGGTAGTAATCAAGTGACTTAATAAAAAGAAAGATCTTACTCAAAATAATATTTTGAATAAGGTCTTTCTCTTTACTTTAAATTTAATTTTGAGATAAATTATTCTCTTTTCATAACAACGATGTATAGCAGACATTACAATATTTAACCTGATTTCCAAGCCTTCAATTCATCAATAAATGCCATTTGACTGTCTGTTTTATTTATGGATTTATAATACAAACAAGAGCACCCTTATAAAAAGGATTCTGTAACAAGAAAGAACGAATATATAATAATAAAAAGAATTTTTTAATTGATTTAGATCGATTAATTCACAATCAAAAATAAGATGGAGGGATTGAAAATGTCAGATTATTCAAGTATTGCTCGGATTGATTTAGTAGAGCGATTTAATTTTATTACAATTGATTTGGAAAATAAAAATTTTTATATTCAAGTCGTAGATGAAACAAGCAATAATGTGCTGTTAGGATTAACTATGGATTTAAAGAAAGGTACAACAAAAGTTGCTGGGAATGGAAGTGTAAAAAAATATACTGATGAAGAAATAGAACACCTACTAATAGGGTTGAAAATAACAGCACAAACTTGTATAGATAATAATTTGTATAATGCTTACGAACTTAGAAAATATCTTGAAAGGTGAACCACCTGCCACTTTACGTCCTAACGGACTGTTTGAAGTGGGGGGCTTCTCGGCTAATCATAACAAAACTTTTGTTCAGATAGTTGCTGGTTCATCATGAATCATAATAATTCTGTGGTTTTACAATAAATAATTTTTTTAATATGCTATTCATTATTGAAGTTGGAAAATGCTTTAACATTGCAATCTTAAAATACTTCATTAAATGATGGTCAGATGAAAAAAATTTCGCAGCTTTGATAGACTTTTGTTGTATTTTTTCAATTTCATATTTTAAATAAGATTCATAGTTATAGAAGGCTTCTTCATAAGAAGGACAATTTATTAATTCTTGAGTCAGCCGGTATGCCCCCAACATAGACTTCCCTCCACCAGTTCCGGACATAAATGTCATAGCATGAGCTGCATCGCCGAGTAATGCTATACGTCCCTCACTCCATTTGTGTAACTGGACAAGGGTCATTTTATCTTGAAAAATAAGATCTACGTTACTTATATTTTCTATTACATCACGTATCCCCCATTGAATGTCTTTGCACAATTCTAATAAGAATTCTTTATTATTTTTATCCTGAAACCTTTCTCGATATTTATTTTTATAAATAAACATTCCCCAAATGTAAGTATCATCCATCCCACAATGAATATAGCATCCTGGTAAAAGAGTCTCTAATGTTTGATTTTTCTTTAATTTCTCAGGAATAAGGACTGGCCTTGGTATAGTAAATACAGAAAAACCTATATCAAGTTGTTTCATATATTCGTCTTTCATTAATAAATTACGTGTTACTGAATGAATCCCATCTGCCCCGATAACTAAATCATAGAATTCCCTCCTTCCATTATGGAAGGTAACCTCTACTCTATCACTATTTTGATGAAATGAACGAATTGTTGTATTAAACTTTATATCAATAGAATTTCGTATAGACTCATAAAGAATCTGATGTAATACAAAACGGTGTATACTTATTGATCCCCCCTGCTGTATATGAAATTTTCTAAAATCGATTTTACGCAGTTCTTGTCCCTCTTTATCAACAAATTCTCTCATTTCTACTGTGACTCCCTGTTGTTTAACCTGTTCTAATAATCCTAACTTATCTAGAACAAATAGCGCATCTCCTCTTAAACTAATTACCGATCCAATCGACCGAAATGAGTGAGCCTTTTCAATAATAGTTGGAGAATAGCCATTAGATAAAAGACAATTTGCTAAAGTTAAACCAGCAATCCCACCACCAGAAATTAAAACTTTCATAAAAACCCTCCTTTTAACATTGATATTGATAATCATTATCACTTATAGATATGATAATAGAAAAAATCGTTTATCACAAGAGGGAACTACATAATAACTAATCTACTTATTTATAAACGGAGGTTCTTCCATAGAACCTTTTGGTGTTGTCAACAACTTTCAGGTTCAATTTATGTTCATACGCGGCTTTTCATACACAAAAAGTATTAATTGAGTTGACGCTGTAATTAATACTTAGCAAAGGAGTTGTAGTGTAATGGCTAGAGACTTTCTTTGTGAGGTAAATCACTGTAAGTACTGGAATTCTGGAAAAAAGTGCAATGCAGATGGTATTTATTAAATGGCATTTTCTGTCTTACTACTTTTGTGGAGGAATAGGAAAAAATATCCTAATAAAAAAAGATAACCCTTATAAAAAGGATTCTGCAACAGGAAAGAACAAATATATAATAATAAAAAGCATTATTTATATTATAATTTAATATTAAAACTAAAATATTGAGAAATTTTAGATTAAATTGAACATTTATGTGTACTTAGCTATAATTAATTAAGAGCTGGAGTAGTACTCTTTAATCTGTCATCTGTTCCTTTTTTAAAGAAGATTGATTTCAATCTTCTTTTTTTGTATTTTTCCTCTTTCCTCAAAAAAAGGAAAAAGAATTACTTAAGAATTTTGGAAATTGCTTGCTTGTAAACTAATTGTTGCTTACCATGAACCATCATAAGAACGGTAATTTTATCCGTTGCAAGGATTTTCCCACGTATGGGAACGCCACTCTTTAAAAATATAGTAATCTCCCCTTTTTTTCTTTTAATTGTTCATACGTATTTTCTTGTAAGTCATCATGCTCGTATTTCTAGTTTTTCGATGATTCGTTCTTACAAACTGTGTGTATTCTCTACGTAACTAACTAGAAATATGATCTTTTTGTTTTTGCCGGAGATATTACCACTTTTTATTTGCCTGAAGGAGTTTACCATTTACTTTTGTACGGTTTTTCATCAACACTCATCCCCATTTACCTTCTAAATGCATATATACAATTATCGTATCACATTTAAATTAAAATGCGGCTCTAAGCACATATTTCGCAAGAAATCTATCAATTATAAAAACTAAATGCTGACTACTAATTAATTACTTTGTTTTTTATTTTACATTTCGGTGCGTGAAATTTTCACCTTTATAAAAATACCCCCAAAGATTTTATACTCATGAGAGCTTTCTATAGGACTCTCGCCTTTTGACTTGATTCTACAGGTTCTTTTTTTCTACATCTTTTTATATGGGGCTCACCACATGCCCATCAACTTAAGGTTTTAAAGTATCTTTAGAAACAAAGATCATCTTTATAAAATAACATCACTATATACTAGTATCGATTAAAAAGGAACCCTCTTGCTTTTGCAAGAGGATCTCACTTTACATTATTTTATTTCGGTATAAAGATAAATAAAAAACTGTCATTTGAATAAAGAAAACACTAAACAAAATATATAAGGGATATCCTGGAATAAATATATTAAAGATAGGAGAAAGAACTAAAAATCCAACTGCGAAAATTAACACATACCAGAGTGAGACAAATGCTGTACGACAAGCTCTTTCAGTAATTAACTTTTCACGTTCGTCTTCTAGGGGAAATAATAGTGGATACATCAAATATGATAGGGCCTTATATTTCTTCTTCTGCATTTTATAAAAAACTGTCATTACAATGCCTATCACTAATAAAAATAAGACTGGTGTGATATTTAACGATACTTCAAACGATACTTTCTTAGCTTCAATAATATTGGCAAGTTCTATAATTCCGTAATAAAGTTCAATGAATACCCAACATGCTAATGCCATAATAAATACATTAATCACATAAGAAATCATCAATCTATTCATAATCTTTTTCCTCCTTATTTAATACAAACACTTCTTCCATCTTCAAATCAAACACATCACAAATTGACAATGCTAGTAATAATGAAGGAACGTAATCCCCTTTTTCAATTGCTGCGATCGTTTGTCTTGTAACTCCAACTTTTTCAGCTAACACACTTTGTGTGAAATTAAAACGAGCTCTAATTTCCTTTACTTTGTTAAAAATAGTCAAGTTCACCACCTCTTACCTTCAATATATACTATACTTAACAAAATGTAAAATCAACTTAACATTCATTCTACTAAAAATCCAACTTTATAATAAGCGGTACCACCACACATTCATCAATTTTAAAATTTTTATAGTGTTCCTAAAACAAAACGCAGCTTCCGTGCTCTAAGGCTGAATTACTCGATATAGCAGTAAGTATCAAACACTCCCCATATTCCAATAGAATTAATCGATAACATGGAAATATCAAGTGAACTCATGCTGTTAGAGTCCTTTAAACACCAGAAGCTCACAAGGAAAAGAAAGATGTATATTTATGTCTTAGGAAAGAGATAAACATTAGAAAAATTGTCAATTAAAATTCAAGTGCACTCTCTAAAAAAGTTTTACAATCAAAACAGTAAGACTATGAAACAGGAGGTACCAACCTATGAATCGAATTGAACGTGAAGAGAAAACAATTAGCATAATGGTTGATATATATTGTAAAAACGAACATAAACAAAATACTATATGTGAAAAGTGTCAAAAATTAAAAGATTATGCTTATTTTCGTTTATCGAAATGTCCATTCCAAGAACAGAAACCAGCATGTCAAAATTGCAAAATTCATTGTTATAAATCAGATATGAAAGATATAGTTAAGGACGTTATGAAGAAGGTCGGGCCGAAAATGATTTTAAAACATCCATATTTCGCGATCATGCATGCTGTTGACACAATGAAAAAGTCTCCTGACTTCCCAAAAAGAAAAAAGTACGGAAAGAAAAAACGAGTTGTGTAACAAGCAAGTTTTTTCTTTTCGCATCAAAACCGAACAATTTTAGAATATCAATCCACGCACCTTTAAAGGTGCGTCCACTTAATATACGTATAAATCACATGCTGTTAATGATTTCAATCCACGCACTTATAAAAGCTGCGACAGCGCTTTGTGTTCAAAATAATACACAAATGCGTTAATTCTGTTCAAAAATATGCAAAATTTTTATTTGATAAAGAAATTTGTATAGAAAATCATAAACTTTAATTATAATTTATAAAAACTCAGGTACGCATGCACGATTCATATCATTCTGTTAAAAAAAACGTAAAAAAACATCTGAGAGATATTTCAATGAGAATCGAAGGTTAGTGCCATCTAATTCTTTAATAGATTGAGCTCGGCAAAGCAAGAAGAATAGGTTAATCCTTTCCTGTTTCTTTATAGGTATCATTCCAAAAAGAAAAAAACAATTGGATACAAAGCGACTGCTCCAAATAGTTTTCGCAAATAATATTCCTAGTTCTTTTTAGGATATATGCGAAATTTATATGTTTTGTTTACAAATTTAGATAACTATTTTCTTTATAGTCCATCAATAATTTCAACTTTTAAACCGTCTAATTCATGTACCAAGATGGTATAGTCATCAATCGTTTTTGGTACGTCAATATTCCGATTAATATCCAGTAAACGGTGTACTTTTGCAGAAGAGTACTGACCAAGTTTTGAATTATGCTCCCACCAACAAACTCTCTGTATTTCTATACTTCCTTCAGGACGTGCTGCTGACGCGTCATTTTCAAACAATGTAACAAGTGCATTTTTAATTTTTTCTGCATCCTCCTTAGTAAAACCTGTCTTTTCAGCTAATTGTGTATTTATACTTCCATAAAAAACATAAACTCCAAAATCGACACGATGTTTCATTCCCATCGTATCTGAACTTTTATCCTTTCCGGGCTCAGAATTTACACTTTTCGTAATTTGCATACTAGTGATGTCAATCACATCTATACTGGTTGCCGTATGGATAGAAACAGGTCCTCTTACTCCAACAGAGACACCTTTTCCAGCTCCTCCTTTAAATGCAAAAACTTGCCCAAAGCTCCTGACATCAATCCACTCCTTACATGCGATTGCAGCAAATTGCTCATAAGGATTCTCTTCTGATTTTAATACTTTGATTAAATCTACATTATTCTCTGCTCTTTCCTTTAAACTACTAAACTGGTCTACTCTCCTGTCATTTGATTGAACAAAAATAGATTCCTCCATATCCTGAAGGCGATTTCTTATCTTTCTTTTTATGGCTACATCAGAGATTTCACCATAACCATCATAATTTTGCCTCGGACGATTTCCGTTCAAAGGGTCTCCATTTGGATTGGCCTTTGTAACAGACAGAACAACTGCAAAATCGATTTTATGGTTTAAAATTGTCATTTTTAATTCTCCTCTCCTTTATTTTCTATTGCATCTAATGAAACGCTCCCTTCCTTTTTTTGATACAACTCATGTCGCTGACTATAAAATCCCAACAAGTATCTACCAGATAGCGGTTTGTTATTGAAATCTTCAATATTTATTTTTGAGCCAACCTCATCAATTAATTTGTTATAATACCAAACTTTCTCCCCTAAACGTGCCTGATATGGTTGTAGAGCCCCTTGAATCGTCTTCCATGTTCTTTCTGGGCGTTGAGAAAAAGAATTCATACACCTTCTGGCATTAGTAGCACGCTGATTATTTGTATCTAAAGATTTTCTTTCCAAAACATCCGCAATTGCAAGAAGTCTTCCGAATAAATAATCACGGTCATTATTTTCCTTATCTAATACCAATTGATATCCCTCCATTGTATTAATTAATGCACATGTAATACTTAGTGTTTTTTCCCATTCCCACCTTTCCATCGATACAGGATTTGATGCACGATGAAAAGCACTTTTGACGATGTCAGATGGAATTTTTTTTTCGTCTATAATACAAGGTAGTATACGTTCTATCAATCCTTTGACTAGTTTCTCATTTGCTTGTGGTCCATAAGCTGCAAACGCGATATCTATCATTGATGGGGCTCCATAAAACCTCACAAATTTATTATCTTTATTTTTAAGATAGTGATGTTCCCATGCACAAGTGGAATGCCAGTACTTTAACCTGTTTAAATAAAGATTTTTATCCATATTACGGTAATAGAGAACAGCTAATCTACCTGTCGTTGCTGAATCAAGCATGAGAATATTTACATTATCACTGGACAATAAATTATTTTTATATCCATCAATTGCCTTAGAAACTTCATCAGCAAATTGCTCATGTGTATACGAATTAATTTCTCTTTTTTCTGTTAGTCTTAAATTCATAGAATAAATGTTGTAACTATCTTCTATGAAATCTGGAACATCCTCTGAATCATTACCCCAGACAAGAAATACGCGCTGATCAACAAATTTTCCTTGCTTGTTTATAAGCCATTTCAATGCATTATGTGCTTTTTGGGATACATCATAACTGATATTTGCTACATCATTAGCCCTGCTAAATCTTCCTCTAAACGTAAAGCCGCTCGTATCATTTGCGGAAATCAATTTCGCTTTGTCCCCCGCATTTCTAATTTTATTAGCATGTTTTACTGTACTTGGCATTTTTCTTCCTGTCACATAACAATAATCATCTTTACCCAGAAAGTTACTATAAAACTTGATAAAAGAATCGTACATTTCAGGATCTTTCCAGACTTTTTTCAACATCTTATTCGGAGAATACACATTAAACCTTACAAAAGCATTTTCTTGGTTACCTGTAACTACTGAAAAAATGGCTGGTTTTTCACCAAGTAATGCTTCAGCATCTTTATCCCACGCCTCCAACAATTCTCCCTTTGTATCCATATGCAAAATTCCTTCATCGACTAGGTCCTTTATTAATCGCCTCTTCCTTAAATAAGTATAGATGCTTTTTACCTTAGCTGTAGCATATGGAGATACTGCCCATTCCTCTAATTGCCTAATGTAGTATGAGAAAGGCTCATCTTTTTTGATTTTCCCGCCATATGTAACAAAATCACCTGCCACATAACTCAATTTATCATGTAATGGATAAGGAGCTATTTTTGCCCCAGCCCTGTTTGCTGAATTCTCTGTACATGGAATTAATGTATTTGCATCACTTTTACCAATGATTTCCGCTGTGTGATATTCACCATCATCTGTGACTGAAACTTCGATATGGGCCGTTTGAGTCGTATGGGAGATAGGCAGTAATGTATATTCTTGGCCATTATATTTTTTTTCCATTTTACCGACTCGATCTAAGTTTGATTGATATGTCTCATATAAATTCAATAGCCAACTCATTTATTCTCCCCTACTTCTAATTGATTTATAAGCTCATCAACTGATTCAACGTTTGATCGGTCAAATACTTTTGGCTCCACCTTCGATATTTTGCGGATTTGTGAACATTCTTCCGGCAGGATGAATTGAATAATTCCATCTCTAATTACCGGATTCCATAAACGAACTTCTAGTTGATTTCTTCCTGTTTCATCTGGATAATTGAGCCCATGAACCATTGTTCCTAAATGGATATCTCCACCATAATCATCATAAAATCCTTTGTCTTCACCAAAAACACAAGGCTCCACATATCCTTGGCACTCTCTCGTTCCTAAAAATATGTCTCTACGTCCTCCAGCTTTAAGTGCACGTTTTAGTATGTTATGATGCTTAAATTCGTTGCGGTCAAAAGCTAAATCTGGTCGATGAGGATTAAAAATAAAATAGGCCTTAACCTGATATCGAACATCCTTTAAATATGTGTAATTTGCAAGTGTATTCCCACCACCATATTCAATAGGACGAATACCTTTTGACTCCATTTTGATTGCATTCATAATTCTTATTTTATCAACGACCATAAGAAGAGTCGGCTTCCAGTATATTGATTCGACGATACCCTTAATAGCTTGGTAAGTTGGCACTTGATAAGATAATTTTTCTCCTCCCATTTTCATCAAGGGATCTGTAAATAGAGCATAATTACCGAACACTTCAAATTCAATAGAATTCCTCAAATATTCATCCTCCTTTCCTTACAATCTATATCTTAAAATGCAATATTGTTTTTGTTCCCCTTTAGCAAAGTTACAAGATACAGATATACTTGCTAATTTCTTTTTAACCAACTCTATACTTCTTTCTATAGTATGTTCTTCCAATTCTAGTTCTAATAATTCTGTATTACTGATACTAGAATTATTAACTAAATATTCTTTTATTGTATATTTTTTTCCTGCTACTAAGTCTTCACCTTTGATTAACTACCCAAACATTTTCCTGTCCTAACCCCTAAGGTAACCCTAAGATAAAAGATAAATCATAGTCAGTGCCATACTTATATATTCTAGATGGATCGCCGACTAAATAACGATGCGCACTATTTAAATCTGCATTTCCAATATTCAATGGACAGAATACTTTTTTAGCAAGAGTAATCTTTGGCCACATTAGACTAAGGTGCTTAAAGTACTTGTTTCAAGCAATCAAGGATGCTTACTTTTATTAATGGTCAATTTTATATGTTACGCTCTTCTTATTAGGGATTATGTTTATATATTGAAGCATAAGAGATTTTAATTTTAATGCTACATATAATTATCGTTCTTGAATTCGTATTAGGTGTATTTTTAACCATATATATGGCATTTAATTATTTAGTTGCTTAGATAAAAATATAAAAAGAATATCGCCTTTTACGGTGGCATTCTTTTTTATTTTAATGAGATTTTTTTGTTTACAGATTTCTTGATTTATAGAGTTTTGAAAGTATACTTTTGTTATTGATTTTGCTAAAAATAGATAAAGTCGGATATGATTAGTGAAATCATTATTTCGAATGTACACTAATTGCTAACAGTTTATTTTCGGTTTTATTAGAAAAACAAAGAGGACTTGTAGTAATTACTACAAGTCCTCTTTGAAATAATGTAAATACAAGGGCAAAACAAACAGTGATTTATCGCTGTGATATCTTGGACGCACTGGTTCAAGAGTAGTTTTATTATAATGATATAAGCATAATTTAACCTCTTCTTTTAACTGGATTATATGATTGATTTTTGTATCTTCAGGAATAGGTAATGTATTGCTCTCAAAATGCAAATGTTTCATTCGTAAAACAACAAGCTCATGTAGAGGTAATCCGTAGTCTTTACGCTAGATATTTTTTGAGGAGTGTTATCATATAGTAGTAGGTTAGCTTTTATTTGCGACTTTCTCCTCAACGACTTTATCGATAATATCATCAATAACTTCCGTGCATCTTATAATAAAATCAACATCCTCACGAGTAGTATCACTATTGCTAATACGTTCAATCACTTCTGTTCCATATTCTCTATCTTCATCTGTTTTTGCTAAATACCTTTTGTAAGCCCTTACAACTAGTATTGCTTCTTTTTGATTCATATCAATTTGGCGTAGCTCATCATCAAAGTCTTCCAATGAAATCCCTCCTGTTTGTAAATAACGAAGTCTATTTAATTATATTATAATATGGAAATTTATTGTTGTACTTTTTGTGAACTTGTGGAGAAGGATTTATGGAGGGTGTATATATTGTGATAACTGTGTGATAGAACAGGGGCTTTTAGATTAAACAATATATATTAAATGTCGAGTAGATACTATAGCTCGATGCTGCTGAAAAAGGGATATAGCATTTAAATCAAAGGAGTGGGGAAATGAGTACGCAATATCAATAAGGGAACTAAAATATCTAATGAATCTCAAAAATAGTATAGGTAATGTATATAAAAAGATCACTTGTCTTGGAAACAAGTGATCTTTTTATTAGATAAATTGCTACTTGCCAACAGCAGGTAGTTGTTATCCTATTCATATGTTCAATAGATATTATAACACATTTATTAGTTATATAGACGGAATTGTTTCTAAAGAAATGAGACCAAAAATATTTCAAAAGGTACCATTAATTATTTAGTACTTTAAAAATGCATTGTAGAACCTTTCGAAGCACTAAATCAGTTAGATTTTAATAAACTTCAAAAGTTGTACCTTTTGATATACTAAAGATTACCATTATATATGATTGTCATATTTTGAAACCATTTATTGTTAAATCTATGTTTCATGGATGGGACGAAAATGTAGTGAAGAATTTTAAATAGTAGATAGTAGAGGAAAGCTATTATGAAAGTTTAATGGGAATTGGTCATCAGAAAGTAGACAAGATCTATTCTTGTACTTTTTGGTAAAGAGAGGTTTCCTTATAAAACTGAAAATTCATTTAAAAAGAAAAGGATTTATTTTGATTAAACTTTATTCAAAATGAATCCTTTTAATTTGATATAAAATAAGTGTTTATAAGATGCTTTTAATCAAAATTTATTTCAAAGCAACAATTAACTTGAAGTTTTTGCGCCAGAGCCAGTTTACTACACCGGTCTATAACAAAAAACAGCTAATTATAATATTAGCTGTTTTTGTAATGAACAAATAAGTATAAAAAACAAATTTTAGTAATAATAAACCTTATCAAGTAATTGCTATTAAATCAAAATTTTGTCTATTAGTTGCACGCACAACGTAATTCAATAAGAACATTTCTCTCTGTAGAGAATTTTTTTTGTTTCGTTCTGATCATCTTCATTTGTATTCATCTCCTTTCAAGTAATAATTTTAAATACCAGTATCAACAGCTACTAATTCTAGAGAAAAAACAAATTTTGGTGATGATACACCTTATCAAGTAATTGCTATTAAATCAAAATTTTGTCTATTAGTTGCATGAACAACGTAATTCAATAAGAACATTTCTCTCTGTAGAGAATTTTTTTAGCTTCGTTCTGATCATCTTCATTTGTATGCACCTCCTTTCAAGTAATAATTTTAAATACCAGTATCAACAGCTACTAATTCTAGAGAAAAAACAAATTTTGGTGATGATACACCTTATCAAGTAATTGCTATTAAATCAAAATTTTGTCTATTAGTTGCACGCACAACGTAATTCAATAAGAACATTTCTCTCTGTAGAGAATTTTTTTTGTTTCGTTCTGATCATCTTCATTTGTATACACCTCCTTTCAAGTAATAATTTTAAATACCAGCATCAACAGTTACTAATTCTAGAGCAGTACGGATGTTTTTCTTTAATGGTGGACAAGGACTTTTTTGAGTTCTAATTCTTACTAGAGGACAATGCATTCCCTGACATGCAGGTTTTAGGAAACAATTATTACATTGAGTATCATGTGTAGCATCTGATGTAACCCATAATGCAAATTTGTTATTATCAATATCTAAATCTCCATCTTCATTTATTTTACCTAGTTGATTAAATGGCTCGTGTAAAGCTAATGTACATTTATATATTGTTCCATCTGCACCAATTGCAAAATTATTTGGTAAACCTGCAAAGCAAGTACTACCCATAGGTTGCAGAGAGTTTAGTAATTCCTGTGAGGTTGGAAAATGACAATGAGCTAAAGATTGTACATCACTCATTGCTTGCCAACTTTCGTTAGGCTGATATAATGGTAAGTCTTTTGCTGATTCACCTTCAAAGTTTATTATAGGCTTAAAGTATAGGTGGAAGCGCTCATCCCCATCCAAAAACGTTTGTAATATTTCAATTAATTCCTGCATTCTGTGTTGATTTGTTTTATCAAAATTTGAACGAATTAATATTTTAAATTCCAAATTTGTTTTTTGTATTGCTTTTAAATTTTCAATAATTTTATCAAAGCTTGGCCCACCATCCTTTAAAATCCGATGGGTGTCATGTGTATCTTTTGGTCCATCTAAAGTAATTTGGTATTGAATTATATTTAAATCTACTAACTCTTTGAATAAATCTACATCTAAGTTATAACCATTTGTTGTAATACCAGAAGTGAATTTAAATTTGAATTCCTCAGATATTTTTTTTATTTCAGAATTGATATGTCTAATTGCCCCTATCCCCTCAAGTGGTTCTCCACCAAACCAAGCTATGTTAAAACTATTCATATAGGGAGCTTTTTTTAATACATGTTTTATGACTGAATTTTGAATGTCCTTGGACATCTCTCCTCTAAGGAATTTTTCAAAACAATAAACGCATCTAAAGTTACACTCTTCTGTTGAATAAAGAGTCAATTCATAATGATCACTTCGATATTTCTCCTGATTACGATAGACATCTGCTAATACTCTTTCATCCAAATCGGGATTTACAAGAAAATCATTTTCAACTAATAGCCTTTCATTTTCATTTTGAGGTGGTTTAACCAATCCAGCTCTTAAGATATGTTTTATTTCTTCTGTTTCTGATGGCTGATCCACAGTTGCAATTGCTCCTGATAGGGTATTGTAAAGGATTAAAGTTCCATCTGCAGTTTCATGTCGAACAGTATATCTAGATTTTTTATATAGTTTTTCATTCATCATTTAATATGTCTCCTTCGAACAAATAATTATTAACTCAGGGCTAGTTAAGGTGTATTCTCCTCCATGGAAATCACCAAATACATTGTTTATTTTAAATCCGATTTCTTGTAGAATATTTATTATTTCAGCAGCTGTGTAAACTCTAAGACTAATTTCAAAAGGAGAGTTCTGGTTGTGATTTCTATATTGTTGAATATGAACTCTGCTTGATTGCATATCCATAGAGCGTATCTCTCTGACTTTATCACCATTTGAATCTAAAAAGTCAATCTCCTCCTCAAAATACTTTATAAGAAGTTCTCTATTCAATAAGTGAAGTAGAAAAACACCAGAATTTCTAAGGTTCTTGTAAATTGAGGTTAATATTTCTCTGTCTTCTTTTTCGGAAAAGTAACCAATGGAATTTTCCATGTTTATTATTGCATCATATTTATCAGTAGTTTTGAAAAATCTCCCATCTGAAAAATGAACGTTTGCGCTGCCTATTTGCTTCTGAATTTCATCAAGAAAACCTATGTTGAAATCTAGGCCATCGACTTTATAACCTTCTAAAAATAAAGGGATTAGATGTCTACCATGCCCGCAACAAAAGTCTAGAATTCTAAGATTGCTTTTACCATTCAGAAAAATATTTTTGATAAAATTGAGTTGATCTTCCGTTTTTTTATCACTAAGAGCATTGTAGGTAGTTATGTATGATTTTGCATCGAAGTAATCTAAAATTGTTTGTTTTTTTATATCGATCATGGTATTATCTCTCCCTTTGTTAATTAATCTGAAAAGTCAAAAATATTAATCTGTAAATATACTTACATATTATACTGTTTTTGTCAATAAATGGACTTAAAAGTAAAAAAGTCACGTTTGAAATCATTTTATGGATAATTTCGCATCAAAACAATCTAAAATTATTTGTTCTTTATATCAATAATCGTATTACCTCTCTTCCTTTGTTTATTAATCTGAAAAGTCAAAAATATTAACCTGTAAGTATTTTTACATATTATTCCGTTTTTCGTCAACGAATCGACTGAATAGTCAAAGAATAGCCACATTTAAAATCTTTTTTTCAGAATTTTATTGAATTTATTAAAAAACGCCATTAAAATATATTTTAACGATTAAATAAATTTCAATGAAAGGATGCTATTTCATATGCAAACTTCTTTGGAAAGGAAAGAAGTACCGATTTACAAAAACAAATCATTTTTATTACTCTGGCTTGGTAATGCTGTTTCTAGTATTGGAAGTGCCTTTTATTCCATGACTATTATGTGGATTGTATTTACAGCAAATAAATCCTCACTCGAATCCGCATTTGTTATTATTTCTATGATTACTGCTCAAATAATTGTTTCACCAACTGCTGGTGTATTTGCAGATCGATACAACAGAAAAGCTATTTTATTTTTTACTCACATCGCCTCTTGTACCGTTGTTCTTCTTATATTAGCGATTTACTTATCAACTCACCATATTTCACTCCACATCGCTATACTATCGACTTTTTTATTAAACGTTCTAACAACTTTTTTAGGACCAACTGAAGCCTCTGTTTTACCTGAAATTGTCGGAAAAGAAAACTATGCTAAATATTACGGACAATTTATGGCTGTTAATCAACTCTCTCGTCTTATAGGCAATGGTCTAGCTGGTTTTATGGTCGTTTGGCTCGGTGCTACGTTTTCAATTATTCTTAATGCCTGTACATTTTTATTCGTAGCAATTTGTGTCCTATTAGCAAAAATTCCAGCGCACTCAATCTCACGGCAAACTCATTCTAAGGAGAAAGCAAATTGGATTCAAGATATGAAAGATGGTTGGCACTATATTCAAATATATCCGTACATTAAAGGACTCATTTTCATTGCATTTATCGTCAATATTGGAGCTGGTTTACTAAACCCAATCTTCCCTGCTCTCGCTTATAAAATTACAGGTGGACCCGAAAGTTTAGGGATGATAAATATGAGCTATATGATTGGTGGTATTATTAGTGGATTCATCGCGGGGTATATCGGGAAGAGATTTAAAAAAGGAATAGTTTTAAGTGGAAGCATTTTCTTATCAGCATTTGCAATGGTTGGGCTAGCCTTCTCCCTTTCCATTTGGACAGTATTAATTTGTATGCTCACTATTTCATTCTCTCTTACTTTATTTACGATTATTGATGAAACCATCACAGTACTTCTCGTAGATCAAAGTTATCGCGGTAGGATTGATGGCCTAGCAAGTACTATAATCACTTCCACAATGCCATTTACAATGCTCTTTAGTGGGTGGCTAGCAGATATGTATGGAGTTACGCTACTTTTTCTATTAGGGAGCTTATTTTTCTTTTTAGGAGCTGGAATTGCCTTGAAAAACCCTCATATTCGCAACGTATCCATAGAAACAACAGTTAATGAAAAAGCTCTCTCGTAATTGTATTCTCTTATCCTTCAGAGTTATGTAACAATAGGAAACGTGTTATTATTGAAATAATCAAACACATATTCAAATTGAAGGAGTCGTCTTTATGAATATAAACGAACTCGCCCTATATAAATTAATTTGTGATCCAAAGCGGCAAAATATTTTATACTATGCGACTGAACAACCTGTTACTGTAAAAGAGCTAGCTGAAAAGCTAAATGAAAAACAATCCCGTCTTTACTATCATGTCAAAAAGCTAGAAGAAGCTGGCATATTAGAAGTTGTAGAAACGAAAGCTATTGGTAATTTGACTGAAAAATACTATCAAGCAAATCGTACCGTATATACTCTATCCGATAAACTAAAAAAAGAACATAATGATGAAATTATAAATCATACGAGACATATTATTGAAACAGGTCTAAAAAGAGTTCACTTAAATATGAAAAAAGACGATCATGATGAACTAGCTTATTTAAGTACTATGTATGATAATCAAACTGAGGAAGAATGGAAAAGAACATGTGATAACATCTCAAAGCAATTAAATCCATCAGCAGATGCAAAAACTTCAAATTCATTTTCTCATTCTCTTGCAGATCCAGATTCAAGTAAAAAAAGTACATATGCATATGTCATCATAAGCTATCCCGTAAATGACTAATAAAAAAGATGCTGCCCGGAAGTGATATGGTCCTCGTATAGTAGACAGTAAAAAGAACGCACATTCATCTCTTTACTATGAGGGAATTTTTCTACGGGTAAAATGGGAGTGCCATTGGTATGGAAAATTGATTTCTATTCTCCCCTTGTAAACAAAAGAATAATAAATTAGTGTGTCATATAAAAAATAAGTTTAATGAGAGAAGAATAAATATTGGTAATACGTGTATTAATGACTTTCACATCTTATTAACTTCTATAGATGGAACCCTTACAGAAAAAGGATTCCATCTATTTTATATCGTCATCCTTTATTTAGGTAAAAATTCACTTCCATTGTATTAGAAAAACAAATTGATATATTATTTTCTCTACTTAAAAAATCCATTTAGTTATATTGTATAAATAACTTTAAATTAATATCTATATTACACTAAATTAGTGAAATTATTAGTATAGGTAAATGGAGAAGAATGTAGGATTCTTACAGAAATATATATATTTATATTTAAGATTAATTAACTATAAGAAAATCAATTTCATGTTATAACTAACTATAATTCTTGAATATATGTAAATGGTTTTTCTTTATCTTTTTTTCTTATATGATACAGAAGTTAGTTATGGGAAAGTTAAACAAACGTTCGTTAAAACATTTTGGTTATGAATCAATTTTTAAAATATAAGGATGATTGATAATTACAGAATTCAATTGTCCACTTTATTAAATTTCACGTAACAAAGAAAAAAGTAGCACACATAAAAGAGAGATAAGACATTTATAAATTGCTCTTATCTCCTTTTTATATATGCTAATGCTTGAGAATGGTATTTACACAATTTCTGCATCTAATTCTTAATCATAATACTACTATCAAAAGGTTGGTCACACTGTTGATGCGTTACATTAGTACTGTTTATATTTAGATTCATTAAATTATTAGAATCCAGCCTTCGTGATGCCAACTAGTGTAGACGCGACCGTCATTGATTTCTTATTTAAGCCCCTATATAACAGCACATGTAAATCGATTTGGCAAGTATCATATTGATTCAACTCGAAAACCATCCGAACTACCATTTGACCTTTCATTTTCTTCGAAAAATGTAGTTTTCACTTAAATAATGTATAATAAAAGCCGTAGGAGTATAATACCTACGGCTTTGTAAAAGGAATCTTGCTTTACTATAAAATATCCTCTAAAGGTTTATTCTTCTCCTGTAAAGCTTTCTTTTCACTTTGTAAGAATGAATCTAGTCTATTTATCAGTCGTTCAATATTTTCACTTCTGGTATACTTACTTGGATCGTAACCGTCATCCGGTTCTAAATAATAAATAAATCCTTTCATATCATCTGGATAATTAAAATCACTATACAGGTTAGCTATATTCTCTAATAAAGCATCGTAATCGTTATTTTTTTCTCTCATAGACATTAAAATACAGTACTTCCATTTTCGTTCCTCAACATCACTATTCCAAGGTATTGCTAAATCCATTAATATGGTTTCTATTAATTCGATAGCTTTTTCTTTATTGCATTTTCCCCATGTAAGTTCTAATAATGCATCATCGCTTACGTGGGGATTGTCAATCAAATAATTTGCAGCATATTTATCTATTTCTTCAATGGATAAAAGGCCTAATTTTAATCCGGTTAGCAAAGTAGCCCAACTATATTGTAGTCTATATGTTTTGAAAATTTTATAACTATACATTATATTTTCACTTCTTTCTTGCATTCGATTGCCCTGTTATTCCAACTCCCTCAATAAACCTTCTGTGTGTAACACCTTTTTTAGGGTCAGGGTCAACAATCCATTCAAATACACCTTTTTTACCATTTAACGAACCTTCTACCTGATAAAGTTGTCGCTTAATTCCGTCACCTCCAACTAAATCAAACTTCGATGCATAACTAACATAATTATCAATAATTTTATTAAATGCATGTTGTTCATCTTTTTTTAATGCACTCCCTGTGCGAATATTATCTAAAACAGGATTATTTATTTCTATGGTTTTTTGCTTATATTTAGCAGCCGCTTCTAGTGCCTTCCCTTTCTTCTCAAGGTCGCCAATTTTTCCTACGACTTTCCCAATTACTTTAGATGTACCACCTGATACAACTGCTAGTGTACCCCATCCGTAATCTTCTGGTCCATATTTTCTATCTGTTACCAGGTCTTTACCTTTAATTAATTGACCAATTTCTTTTCCTGTTCCAATCCCTGGTGTGATATCTAAAATGAACGATAAATCTCCGTCATTCTTACTATTGTATACACGAGATGGATCTCCACCTAAATCACGTAATGCATTATTTAAATTAATATTCCCAATGTTAGCTGCTGCAGTAGGGATATTATACTTATGTCGGACAACTTTAGAAGCTGTGTCCATAAACGCATTTCCAAAATCTAATCCAGTATTTACGTCATTATAAATACCCGGTACTCTTTCTTGAAATGCTTGTAAATCTTTTGCTATGACTGGAACATTTTTTCTTGTTACTTGTACAAGTTCCTCCATCCCAGGTTTCGCCGCATCTATAGAGTGTTTTAATCGAATCGTACTTGTTGCAATGTTTCCTAAATCCTCAAACGTACCATTATTATGTAATACTTGCTGAATATGCGTCATACTCTTTGTCAATTCAGTCATCGCATCTGTGATTTGTTTTAAATACACATTAAATTGATCTTGAAACTTTCCTACGTTTTGTATATCTTCTCTAATTACGTCATAAATTTGATTGTTAAACTCTACCATTTGAGTAAGAGATTTTTGCACTTCTTCCATGAATCGAACCATTTCATGAGATCTTCTTAAAATTTGTTCTGAAAAATGATTTGCTTGTTCTTCTCCGAATATACCGGCTCTTTCAGCATCAGCCTGAAACATTTCTATCAGCTGTCGCATCTCTTCTTTTGTTAAACGGTCCCAATCATTTTTTATTTTTTGTCCCAGAATTTTCATTTTTTGATCAAATTCTAGTACTTGTTTTTTTTGTTCTTCTAGGTCACGTTTCGCATCTTCAGCGTCTTTTGCAACATTATTCCACAATTCAATCGAATCAGTGGTACTATTTTCTAAGTCTTGTAATGTTTTTAATGTATTATTGAGTAAAGGCTCATCACTTTTAATATAGTTAAAAACACCTTCAAAAATTTTCAATTTGCCGTCTAATAAAGATAACGGTGTCTTCGCTTCTTGGTCAAAAATAATAGCATCATGGATGCGTACATACCCTTTTTCACCTTTATATTTTACTTCATACCAAGAACCAACTTTTCCTGTTACTTCTATTAATTCACCAGTATTTACGCGCTTTGCTCGTAAAACTTTTTTTAAATCTGGTTCTGGATATACTTTTTTTACAAGAGATTCTAATGTAATCCAACCTTTTATCATTTCTCCATCTTTATTAAAAGAGAAAACCTTGTCTTTATAAGTAAAATCTCCTGTTTGTAAAGCACCAGTTGGATGTAACAGATACCAGTCATATTCTAACTTCATCCAACCGCTTTTTGGTTCACTCTCATAACTAAAGTAGTACGGTTTTCCATCTACTTGTTGCATACCTCGGGATAAGATACCACTTTGATCAAAGTAATGCATTTTCCCATCAATATATTGGATACCCTTTTGTAACGCACCGGATTCATTCGCATAATATTTTGCGCCACCTTTATCAATCCAACCGGTTTGCATAAAACCATCAGGTCCAAAATAGTATTGTTTATTATCAATGGTCTGAAGACCTGTTACACGACTACCATTTTTTAAATAATACGTCCATTTCCCCTCTTCTTGTACCCATCCTTTTGCATTATCAAATAACAACATAGATTTTAATTGTTGGAAATCATAATACACATTATTTACGTTCTCTGTTAGCTCATGGAGTTCTTTCTCCTGATTTTTAATTACATTTGGAGGAAAGTATTTTTCAGGATCTTTTTTATACTCCGTTAGTATAAATCGCGTAAGGCTTGTTCCTTCTTTTACAACATCCCAAGAACGTGTGGGATTTTCTCCTATAACTACAGATTCAAAAATTCTTACATACCCTATTTCTCCTTGGTATTTTACTTGATACCAAATACCTTGTTTACCAATAACCTCTAGTACATCTCCGTCTTTTACTGGCTTCGACTCAAATAAAAATTTTGTTTCTGGTTTAGGATACATTCTTTTAATTTTAGAACGTAATGTAACCCAACCTTTTTCCATTTCTCCGTATTTATTAATTTCAAATTGTTTCCCTTGATGGGTAATAACACCAGTTGCATATTTCCCATCACGTATATAGCTCCAAGCTGTTGCTGAAAAACTCCATCCTGTTTGTAATTTTCCAGGTTCTTTATAATGAAGCCAATCATTTCCGACTTGTTTTTTCCCTTCAAACAACCTACCATCTTTGAAGAATTCATATTCTATGCCATCTAATGTGATTGTTTCTGTTCTTTTACTACCATCTTTTTCGTAATAGTACCAATTCTCATTTTCTTTCACCCAGCCTACCTTATTTAAAACTTCGGCTGCTTCTGTAAATGTTGGTGCATAGGTAGAAAATAATAAAAATAATGATACTATAAGTCCTATGACTTTCTTCATACTCGCATCTCCTTATTAATTCATTAAAAACTTTTTAATTATATATTAGATTTTATTACTATTAAAATAATAAAGACGGATATGCATAATTGCATATCCGTCTTATCGATTCTCCGAAAATAAACAAGCATCTAATTTAAATTAGATGCGGAATGTATCAAGTACATTATCTTTTTCTTCCTTATTAATCCCGATATATCTTAGTGTAATTTGTGGTGTACTATGATTCAATATTTCTTGTAACATAGCAATGTCTTTTGTTTGCTTGTAAAACCAATATCCAAATGTTTTACGCATGGTATGAGTACCTAAAGATTCGACTCCGGCAAAATCTCCGGCTTTTTGTAACTGTCGATAGGCCTGTATTTTACTAATAGGTTTATCACCTTTTCGAGAAGGAAATAACCAGGTACTTTTTAGATCTTCAGCGTATGGAAGTACTTTCTCAAAAATGGATGTAATATTTATGATACGCTCCTTTTTTGTCTTTCCTTCCTTCACTTTAAATTCTTTCCGTTTTTTTCGCTTCAGTTTTAAAATTTCAGTCGTTTCCATTTTAAGTAAGTCGCTTACACGTAACCCCGTATTAATACCAATTAGAAATAAAATGTAATCACGATCTGAACAATGACGTTTAAGTGACCATTTCATGTCTTCGAGCTGTTCTTTGCTTCGAATTGGTTGTACATCAATTAAATGTTGCTTTTTATCCATCTGTTTTTCAATCCCTTTATTTTCAATGATTTGAATGTATACTTTTTTGTCTGTTTTTATATTATCAATGAAATCAGATGAAAGTCAATGTTTAAGGGGAAATGAAAGTAAACTTTTGGCTAAAAGTTTACATTGGGAAATAGATAAAAAATTTTTATTCATATCATTAGCAAACATAAATGTTCAATAAAGATACTTAATTACAAATGCAATTATTTGATTTATAATTATATTTAGAAAATAGAATAGAAAGGTCTTGGTAATATGCTGGGTATTGATGTTATAAAAACAACAGAGGAATTAATTATTAAATGGCAATTGGCAAAAGTTAATATTCCATTAAATGAAATTATTGAAGTTACTGAAGATGATACTTATGCTGGCGTTGAAAAAAATGATGCAATTCGAATTGGGACACCTTATGCTACAACTGATCGCATCTTAATTAAAACTAAAAAGCAAGATTATGTATTATTTACTACTAATAAAGTTTCAATTTTAAATAAAATGAATGCTGTATAGTGATAATAAAGTTATTGAATTTTGATTAAAAAAGATAAGAGCCTTACTACATTCTATATGCAGCAAGGCTCTTTAAAGTTGTTTCAAATTATATCCATCTGCTTATGTAATGCTTAAAAAATGAATAATAAAGTTGTTTACTTCTTATTGAACTAACGCCCCCGTTAGTTTAAGTGTAACTCTTCACAATCATTTGATATTATATAGGTAAATAGAAAGATAAATTAGAGTTTAGTTTATAGTTATAAAAATAAGTTATTTTTCCCCTTATAATTCTTCAAAAAGGAGAGTATATGAAAAAAACTATTGTTTTTGTATTAACGATATTTATATTATTCTCAGGATTCGTAACACAAGGTTATGCGTTGTCAGATTCGAAATCTGTGGCAATACAAGCATTGCTAGATGATGCCTGTCGTACGTCAGGTGTGCCTGGAATGTCAATCTCAATACTTGCTGATGGTGAAGTGTTCTACTTTTCTTCTGGGTATGCAGATCTTGAAAAGGGCCAGTCTGCAAGTGAAAATACACTCTATGAGTTGGCCTCGGTGAGTAAAGCTTTTACTGGTATGGGGATTTTGCTATTGGAAGAGCAAGGGCTGCTATCAATGACTGACCCTATCCAAAAATATTTACCTTGGTTTACGTTAAAGTATCAAGGTAAACCTGTTGATATGCAAAACCTTACACTAAATAACTTTCTTCACCATACCAGCGGCCTAACAAATATTAGACATATTCAAAATATTCCACAAGGTAATACGCCTGATATGTTGCAAAAGACTGTGGAAACACTGGTAGATGCAGAATTGGCGTTCTCTCCCGGTGAACAATATAACTATGGAACCGTTAATTATGACGTATTGGGTTTGGTTATTGAGATTGTATCACGACAAAGCTATGAAGACTTTATGATGGAACAGGTATTTCTACCCTTAGGTCTTCACCAGACGTATGTTTATAAAGAAGATGCTCAAGCCACTGGACAGTTAGCACAGGGTTACCGTTCTTCCTTTTTTATAACAACTCCATTTAACGCTCCGGATTATGCTGGGAATAAACCTGCCGGCTATATCATTTCTAATACAAAAGATATGGCGCGTTGGATGGGCATACAGATGGGTATCGTGCAGGACATACCCGAAATATTTCACAGGGCCATCGAAAAATCACATAGGGGTGATATGTCTGTTTCGGCTGTCAATGATATGTATTATGCGGCAGGTTGGTCGGTAAACGCCGAACAAACGTTTATAGAACACACTGGGGGTAATCCAAATTTTAGTACCGAAGTAGCCATACTGCCAAATGAAAGAACAGCCATCTGCTTACTGAGCAACGGCGCAAATACCAATATAAACCTGGTACTAAAAGTTAAAAATATATTAAACGGCAATCTAACTCAGTCATATGAGATAAGCGGCACACAGCTGTTGGACATCATTTTGTCGTCTACCACAATTATTCTTTGCCTATTAGCCGTTCTGTTATTTTTCTTAGGATTAAGAAAAAAGAAAACGAACGAGCAGCAGCCAATGACAAAAAAGAGAACAATCGTAACAATTATTTTCCTAATCGCTACGATTGCCCAGTGTATAATGTTTTTTGCCTTCGATTGGTCAACGATACTTATTTGGCAAACATATAGTGTTCTTACAGCTTTAATTTCGTCAACATTATTAACAGCAAGCATTACTTGGTTTGTATATACTCACCGATTAGATGCCTCGGTCCGAAAATAAGTATAATGTTAAGTAAATAAATCTTAATTTATCGATATCCTTAATTTAAAAAACAGAAGACACCTCGGTGTCTTCTTTAATGTCATCGACACTTCTCCTAGTTAAACCCACTTGCTATTTCTTCCACTAACCTGCCTCGTTAGTAGAAGAAGGATTTTTAAACAACTATATTATTTTTTAAATGACTTTATTGTAAATTAAACAACTTTATTATCTCTGTACAAATGCTTAATAACTTGATTGGTTTAATATAATTCTTTAGAAAAAAAGGCGACTAATGTAAAGTCGTCTTTTTTCTTTTAATAAATCTGAAAGTAAACTAATGGGTAAAAGTTTACTTTCGATCCACAACAATATTTACTTTAAAATTCCTCCTCTATAACGGTTAAACTTTTTTTATAAACAGTGCGATTTTTTTCGAAATAATTAAGCCTTGTTTTAACTCTTTAATTATCTAATTAATATAAATTTTTTAAATCATATGAATATTTTTTGACTATATTTGTAATTTATTGTAAAATAGTGTATATAAAAAAGGATTTTAGGGTAAATAGAGAAGCGGTATGCCTTCTAGCCCTTAAAAGGCTGTAGCATATCCTTTTTGTTATTTAAAGAGGGAGAGAGAAAAGTATGAAGGATTTAAAAAGACATACAGTAAAGATTTTATTAGCATCTGGATTAGCATTTTCTATGTCAGCTTGTAGTGGTCAAAACGACCATGTTGCAAAAGAACAACAGCAAACACCAGTCAAAGAAAATGTGAAAAAGAATGAATCTGTAAATTTGCCAGTCAATATTTATAAAGATAGCAAGAAAGGTGCATTGACAGGACAAAAATTTACATTTAATCGTAACATTACAAGTGTTGAAATAAAAGACTTTGATGAAATATCGGAACTCAATTTTTTAGATCGGTATGACACCAATGTAAGGAACAGACATTTGAAACTCAAAAAAGATTTTAAACTACTAGTCATTAATATGAAAAATGAAGTAGACGGACAGGTAAGGAGTAAGCCACATGAAGCTTTTTTATTAAATAAAGGTTCAGGGCTTGTAATAGGCGATAAAGAATTAGCTAGTGAGAATGAATTTTTAGAATATCAGCAAACATATATTACTGCCGACTGGAGAGGGAAAACGACTTCAGAACCAAATGGAAACGTATTATTAGCGATTCCGAATGAATATGCCAAAAACAAAAACTTACAACTAAAACTTGTTCAAAAGTTTGATGGTGAAAATAAACTTGTTTATGTTGATGTGAACTAAACGAGATGGACTGATGATATATGGTTGTTTGATTTTAAAAAAACCTTTATACAAAGGGGGAAAACAGTGCAACTTTTTATAAACAGTATGACTTTAATTCAAAACTACAAAACATCAGTAACACCACATCCAATACCTGTAACAGGAGTTGATAGGATTCTAGACATGTTTAATCAACTTTCAACTAGGGGTCACCATATCATTCTGGGAAAATTGTACGCTAAGGGAAACGAAACCTTAGCGTTACAGCCTTTTCTAGAGATAACCACATGTCCATAAAGATAAAAACCTAAGTTTAATTGAACATTGATTTATTTACACACTTTATGAACATGATTATAGCTCAAAAACGTTGATATTATCAAGTTTTATCCTCTGTTCATAAACATAAGATTTTCTGGACAAATGTCTCTTAACGTACAGAAAACACTTTAAATGTGTCTAAATGTACAATTTTCCCAAAATGGTATGGTGAGGCCTAATAGTTACTCTGCTTAAAATAAGCAATATATAAACACCGACATCCAAAATGAAGGGGTAGTTTTGGAATATATTCAACTTCGTCCCATAAGTATATATTTTTTACGTTTCCGCAAATTGAGCATTCTTCAGGATTCTCTGTTTTTAATATTTCAATTCCATCTCCAGCCTTAACAGATAACAAATTGTTTAACCTTTTTTGATTTGACGCTTTAAACAGTACATAGTGTAAATATAATTCTACCTTATCATTATTGCTCGAATTCATTCTCCTAGCATATCCACCATGAGGATTCTTTAGGAAACTTTCTAATGAAGAGCATTTAATTTCTTCTGTAGTTTCAGCTAAAAAGCTATTGGAAATTTTACCAATTTCCTCTCCTAGTAACTCACCGATAATTAGATGTTTTTTTATTAATTTTTTAAATTCTTCTGTATTATCAAGATCATGAAAAGTTAAGTTGAAAATTTCACTACTTGTATTCAATAACTGATTAGGTTCAACAGTATTCCAATCAATACCTAATCCTCTATTGAACACTTGCTGTTGTTCATATTTAATAACTGCTTTAGCTGCTGCTATCAAATTACTATCTTCGATACACTGGGCAATACGAAATATGAGTTGGTTACGTTCTGTATTTTTCTGTTCCTTGTAGTCATTAACGAGTTTTTCACCATCCGGTGTTAATACATACATAGTCAGATTTTTATGAGCTTGATAAATATCCTCTTTTGAAAGGTTTTGTATAAGAGTTTCAATAATTTCGGATTTTTTTAATTTAGAATATCCCTTTATGGGGCACGGCAACGATTCCTTCTTTTTGGGCCACTCATGATTGTAATTTAATCGAAATATCACTTAAACACGCATTTTACAACAAATAAAAGGAATACATTTTGAAAGAAGATTAACCAAAATGTATTCCTTTATGCTAATACTTATCGAAAAATAGAGATATATAATAGACGTTTAAATGAATACAATCCAAATTAGGATTTTGTACATCGCTCAAGCTTCATTCTGTTTAATGGCTTGCTTCATGATTTTTTCTTTTTTTTGTAGAAATATATCCCTAAACAAATACCTATGACAACACAACCGATAATCGTTACTGTAATATACAGTGGGTCTTTATTTATTTCACCTGGGATTACCCTTTCTAAGATTGGGCCTATACACATTGAAAATGCTACAAAAATCGTAATCCAAGATTTTGTATACATCGCAAATATAATGAAAATCAGAATACAAATAGCCGCAATACTATAATTTTGTAGTGTAGTTGCCACAAAATAATCGGTATCAATTTGTTTATTCATCCAAAAATAGAATCCTACCCAGACTCCGATAGCAATAAAATTAGCTAACATTACAAGAAATAGTGAACTTTTTGTAGATGGATATACTTTAGGAATCCCTTTGAATAGTGTAATTGCAAATACAGAAAGGGTCAGAAATAAGGGTAATGATCCAAATAACAATATGTTTTGTGAAATTTTGAATTGTCCTCTAATAGCTGGTGCAAAGCACATATAAGCGACAATAACTAGAATTGCTGCAGGAATTAATACGAACAATCCTTCTTTATCTACAGGTAGTTCTTTCCCAATATTCTTCATATGTTGTTTTCGGCTTTTTCCAATAATAGTATCTACACTTTTTCCCTTGTTTTCAGCTTCTATTAAATGAACTTCTAGTTCTTCCACGATTCCATTTATATCTTCATCTTTTTTTCCTCGTTGCAATAAATACATTCTAAGTTCGACTAAAAATTGTTCAGACTTCGTTGATAACATGCTATTCTCCCCCTTTATTAATCACATTTTCAACAGATAGTTTTAAATCAATCCAACGCTCTTTAAAACTATCCAATTCTTTTTCACCTAATTCTGATAACAGGTAGTATTTTCGTTTTGGACCAGCCGTAGATTCCCTTAATACACTCGTAACTAATCCTTCTTTTTGCATACGTAATAATAATGGATATATCGTTCCTTCACTAAACGAATGAAAACCATAGCTATGCAATTTCTCCGTTAATTCGTAACCGTATATTTCTCCTTCTTGAATAATGGCTAAAATACATCCATCTAAAATACCTTTTAACATTTGCGTTGAGTCTGCCATTTCATCCCCCTTTTCATACACATTTTCTAGTAACTTGTAATACAAGGTAAATGATTACAATAATAACTTGCAATGCAAGTGTTATGAATATAAAAATAACACACGATAACTTGTAATGCAAGGTATATGGGTGTACCTTTTTACCACTCACAAAAACAGAACGATTTTAATAGTATCCATTTTTAACTTTTTCTTATGTTTTATCTTTTAACATAAATATTACTTGATATATTTTTTGTTAACAGAAGATGTCTTCCGTTAACTTATTAAACTTAATATAATAGATATTGTTTACGGAACACATTTAAAATCGATGATAAATTATGTTTACGGAACACAATTGAAGAAAGAAGGATTACAATGGATTTTAAAACCTGGTTAAAAAATGAAGGGAAACGAAAAAGAAATATGGCCATGGTTCGTTTAATGTTACAAGCAGGCCTTCGAATTGGTGAAGTTGCAAATCTAGATCTAGAGGATTATAGAAAAATTGGTAGGGTAGGGACTATTACAATTCGTGAAGGTAAAGGTGGTAAGCTTGATGTAGTAAAGGCTGTAAAAGATATTTGTCGCGCTCTTGATGAGTGGATGGAAGTTCGAGGACAATCTGTTGATAGCAAAGCCCTTTTTCTTTCCACTCATCAGAAAAAAGTATCCAGACAGGCAATTCATAAACAGGTGAAACCACTTTTAGAACAAGTTTCACCAAAAGGTGGACTAACTACACACAGTCTTAGACATACATATTGCAAAAACCTTTTAGAAGTTAGTGGTGGTGATCTTGTGTTAGTTGCACAAATGGCCAGACATGAATCTATTGAAACAACACGTCGATATGTTACTCCATCTGCAGAAGAACAATGGAATATACTACAGAAGCTTAGTGAAGAAAGATAAAAATCTCGTAGAGATTATACATCATATTTTTAGACAAATGTAAATTTGAAATTGGGAGTTCCTATAACTAGAAAGGAGTTATGACATGCTTACTATTCAAGAAACAGCTTATCCAAGATTAAAAAGTAATCCTACACCCAAAGAACTAGATAAACTATTTTCTCCTTCATTAAAAGAATTAAATTGGACAAAAACACATTCTCGTAATCCATCTTCTCAGTTGAACTTTTTAATTTTGCTAAAAACTTTTCAGTGTTTAAACTATTTTGTTCCGATTACAGATGTTCCCCTTGTCATTATCAAGCATATTGCTAGAACATCTAATATTACTCTTTCTGGTAATGAAAAATGGGATTCTTATCATCGGACGGGAACCGGAAAACGTCAAATCACCATGATTCGGAACTATCGAAAAGCAAAAGTATTTGATAATCAAGCCCGTCAAATTATGTTAATAGCAATGGAAAAATCAGTGTTAGAGAAAGATGCGAAAAGTGATATTGCGAATATTGCGATTGACGAATTAGTCAAACATAGTTATGAATTACCTGCATTTCAGACGTTAGTAAAATCTGTAGACCATATCCATAGTATGGCTTATCGTACTTTATATAAACGAGTTGCAGATTCATTAAGCAATGAAGAAAAAGAAAAAATAGATACACTATTTCAACAGATTGATGGGGCTACTTATTCTGATTGGTATGCGATAAAACGAGACCCAGGTCGTCCTACACTAGAACAAATCAAAACATGGATTGCACGAAAAAATTGGATTAGTGACCGACAGCTGGGAAGTGATTTTTTTCAAAATCTACTTATCCCACCTGCTAAAATAGAAAGATTAGCTGCAGAGGCAAAAACATTAGATGCGGCCCGTATGAAAGAACTTGAACAACATAAACGATATACACTAGCTATAGCTTTATTACATGTTCAATACGCCAAAACGATTGATGATATTGGAACAATGTTTATCAAACGAATTGCCAAAGCTGAAAATAAAGCAGAAAGAGCTCTTTATGTTTTGAAAGAAAAACGAGAAAAACAAACAGACAAACTCATTACGACATTACGCGATACCATCACTACTTATCAACTAGAAGGTTCTTCTGAAACACGATTACAGTTATTAGAAACACTAATTGGTGGAAATCGTGGGCAACAAATTCTAGAGAATTGTGAAGAACACTTATCCTATACTGGAAATAACTATTATTCTTTTATGTGGAAATATTTAAAAAGTAATCGTTCTGAATTAATTAAGATGTTGGAGTCATTAAAGTTTAAATCAACTACACAAAATAAAGGGCTAGAACAAGCTATTTCTTTCCTATTAAAAAATAAACTTAAAAAATCCGAATGGATTTCAACTATCTACACGCGTAAGAATGGAATGAATAAAAATGAATGGGAATCAGTTCCTCTTGTTGATTTAACCTGGATTCCTGAAGGCTGGTGGCGTTGGATTAGCTCTAATCGTAGAAAAAATGTATATCCAAACAAAATTAATAGACGACACTTTGAATCTTGTGTATTTTATCAAGTTAGAAATGAATTAAAATCCGGAGATTTATGTATTGAAGGTAGTGAACAATACGCTGATTATCGAGAACAATTAATATCTTGGGATGAATGTCGCCAAAACCTACATACGTTTTGTGAACAAGCAGGCCTTCCAACAACAGCTGGGAAATTTAAAAAACAGGTGTATGATAAGCTTAAAGCACTTGCGAAAAAAGTAGATACTTCTTTTCCAAAGAATAAAGCTGTTACTATTCAAAATGGAGAACCTTTTATAACAAAATTAAAAAAGAAAAAAATATCTCCGTTATTAAAGGCTGTTAGAAAACGAATTGAAGAAAAAATGGTACCTATTAATGTTTTAGATTTATTGAGTGACACAGAGTATTGGTTAAATTGGACAAGATTTTTTGGGCCTATTTCTGGTTATGATGCCAAAATCGCTAAACCCTCTCAACGTTATCTAACAACCGCTTTTTGTTATGGATGTAATTTAGGTCCTACTCAGGCAGCCCGTTCCCTTGGTACAGTGGATCGAAGACAGATTTCTTGGATTAATGAACGACACGTTACGGAAGACAATATCCAGAAAGCCATTGAATGGTTAATTAATGCTTATAATAAATTTAATCTACCGAAATATTGGGGAACTGGAAATAGTGCGTCAGCTGATGGGACAAAGTGGGATCTCTATGAACAAAATTTATTATCTGAAAATCATATTCGTTAAGGTGGGTATGGTGGAATTGGATATTACCATGTTTCAGATAATTATATCGCCTTATTCAGTCACTTTATACCTTGTGGTGTCTGGGAAGGTGTTTATATTTTGGATATTCTAATGAAAAATCAATCTGATATTCAACCTAATACACTGCATTCTGATACGCAAGGACAAAATGCACCGATATTTGGATTATCCTATTTATTAGGAATCCAACTTATGCCCCGGATTCGAAATTGGAAAAATTTAAAATTATTAAGGCCACATAACAACTCTAATTATCAGCATATTAATGAACTATTTACAAATTCGGTAAATTGGAACATAATTGAAGATCATTATGAGGATATGTTACGTGTCGTGATGTCAATTAAAATGGGACGTATTCATCCTTCTACTATTCTTAATAAACTCAGTGCATATAGCAAGAAAAACAAATTATATCAAGCATTCCGTGAATTAGGTTGTGCAATCCGTACATTATTTTTATTGCAATATTTATCGGACGAGGAATTAAGAAGCACAATTCAAGCGGCTACAAATAAAAGCGAATCTTTTAATGGATTTACAAAATGGTTATTCTTCGGAGGAGATGGAATTATTGCAGAAAATCATCGAGAAAGACAACGGAAAATTATAAAATACAATCATCTAATTGCAAATTGTGTCATTTTTTATAACGTCTTTCAACTTACTCGTATCCTGCATGAATACATCCAAGAAGGAAATGAATTAGACGAAGAAGTACTCTCTGATTTGAGTCCATACCTTACCTTTCATATAAATCGATTCGGGAAATATGGATTGGACGATAATCGTCAACCACCCGATATCCAATTTGATATGGCCATTTCACCTAATGGATTAAAAGCTGCAAATTAAACAAAAATAGCCACAATCTATTGATAAATAGATTGTGGCTATTTTATTAAGTGGCCCCAAAAAGAAGGAATCGTTGCCGTGCCCCTTGTTGGTGTTTTCTTAGAAATATGGATAAATAGAAGAAACTAAGTGTTTGTAATGAAATGAAAGTAAACTTTTATGCAAAAGTTTACTTTGGATTTTCGAATTTTTTATAGCAAATTTTGTAATAAATTTCTCAATATTGATATAGATGTTAAATATGGACTTTATATCGAAAATTAACAAAAAATATAATATCATAAAAATTAAGATGGTTTGTGTCACTTGTTTTTCTCTTATGCTTAAGATAAGATCGCATTCGCTGATCTTATCTTTTTTTATTTGTAAATTTTAGATACAAAAAAGGAATCCTTATAATAAGGATTCTGCAACAGGGAATTATAATTAATAAGCTAATTCAATAGTACAAAGTTCCATAGTGGAACTCCATTTTATAAAGAGTAAAATTTTCTTCTACTCTTTTATTATTTGTAATAAAACCCCAGATTGGCACTTCATTCCTCGAATCGTTTCCGTACCCCAAGTTCATATCAAAAGCGCCATCCTTTCCTGTGATTCTATAGAAAGAATAACGTTTTAGCCTGATAGCGATGTGGCGGGACCCCTCATTCGTTCATCATGTCCCAATAATTATATTTCCGTCCGCAGGTGGCTCTAAAATTGTAATGTCAGTAACAATGTTAAGTGGAGTTGACCAATCAACAAATACATTGAAATCAACTACGCCATCTCTCACTGAAATGTTCTGCACGGTAATACTTGCGGCTCCAAAAACAGTGGGAAAATTCTGTCCAAAAAGTTGATTTGGTTCTAACTCAGTTGCCTCACTCACTGAAATGTGAACAACAGAATTCCATTTAATCACAGGACTGGTTAAGCGAAGATGTGCACGATCTTTTCTTTTGGGCACCCACATACGAATAGTAGCCATTTTTAAAGACCACCTAATTGTGAATATTGGAATTACTATCTTTTTCTTAACGCATTATATTAGTATTTCCAAATAGGTTCGTATCTATGTACTTGGCTTTTTTCGTGTCGAATGTAGTGTAGCTCTTTTTTTAAATCTTTGAAGATATAAAAGGCTACAGAAATTTGTTTAGCGTATATTTTCGTTAAAATGTTAATGGTACGCCACATTGACAGGTGATTATGTTTGGAACTAAAATGAAAAAACAAATTTTAATAATCTAAGACCATTATGAGAGAGAAATTATAAAAAAGCAGTAAAGTAAGTAGCCGGTTCCTTAACGTACAGGGAACCGGATGAAATGTGTCCAAATTATTTCTAAACGTACAATCTTCTTATTTTGATATGGTGGCCCCTTATATGAACCTAAATCCTGTTAAAAAGGACACTCAATTGAGTGTCCTTTCTCGATTTAATAAATATCTTAAACGCATTGGAATTCCATCTAATATGTTTAAGGTATTCTGATTTATAGTATTTATCCGTTCACATGATTGAAATATAGATAGAGATAATTTTATGATCGTCCCAGGTAAATGGGAGATTTTAATCTAAAATTAATGCTTGATGAATTCCTGATAATTTTTTTATTTTCCCAATTAATTCTGGAACTAATGGTTTCTCAGTTTCAATTATTAATATAGATAATTTCCCGGTTTCTTTTCGTGAAATTCTTACTTTATTAATATTGATTTTACAGCTTGATAAAATAGCGATTACAGAAGAAATCGTGCTAAAGTGATTATTATTCATAATAAGAAGAGCAGGGTTTTCCTCACGTAATTTTAGTTCAAAACCATTAACTTCAATGATTTTTACTCTTCCCCCTCTGAGAGAGCAAGCAATCATTTCAATTTTATCCTTACCTTTATATAAGCAAATTTTCGCTGTATGAGAATGTACTGGTTTTGCAATCTCTTCTATACAATTAATTGTAATTCCTCGTTCTTTTGCAATTGTAAGTGCATTAATAATTAGTGAATCATTTATTTTGAAACCTAAAATTCCACCGATAATTGCTACATCTGCACCAAAATGATGATTCGTCGTTTTAAATCCTCCATATAAAGAAATATCAATTCTTTCTGGTTCTTGTGAAAATAGCTGCCGGATAATGTATCCTATTTTTACGGTGTCTGCCCCAAAAGTATTGGATGTTCCAATTGTAATAGGATCGATGATATCAAATACAGATCTATAGTTCATAATAGTTGGTTCCCCTTAACATTGTTGATGAAAGTTATAGACGATCAGATTTATTTTTTGAAATATTATTAAATAAAACAAGAATTATTGAGATGTTTAACATATGTTCATAGTAGAAGAATCAATTAATATGCATCCCACTTAATAATTCGTGAAATTCTGTTTAAAAAGTTAAGAAAACATACATTTTGTGAACTACAGTTATAAAATGTTCCCTTCAAATATGTGTAAAGTATAGTTAGACTTTACTATGAATAAAGCCCACAGGAATTTTTAATTCCCTGGGCTTTCATTTTTCATGGTAATTCGGTTTCTATATGGTAAACGGAATCCTAGTGCGATTGCGGCTCCAGCACAACTAAATAAACAGCCAAATAATAAGTAGAGCGTGGGTGATGATTCTCCAATTGCAACAGAAGCAACGCCTCCAATTGCAGGGAAAAGTGCAACCATGTAACTACTTACTGATGCACCAATACGCTCTACTAACTTAAGGTAAAACATCCATGCACCAAAGGAAGCAAATACAGTTAAAAATGCTAAAGCTCCTAGGTAAGAAACGGATGTTGGTATTGTAAAGGTTTGTTGCTGGAAAACACAAACAGCAAGTAAAAGTATTGAAGCTACAATAAAACCAACACTATTTGAATAAACAGCATTAATACCACGTCGTGCATTTCGAGCAGAAGCCGCATCACCAATAGCTGTAAGGACTGTTCCTAACAATGCAAGTCCTATTCCTTTTAAATCACTTGTATTAGAAGATCCAGTTGTCAGTAATGGATAAACTAATATAGAAACTCCTGCAATCCCAACTATTCCACCTAGTAGAATTCGAGAATGAAGCCGCTCACCTAAAAATACACGAAGTGCAATTGGTGTCAAAACTGTTTTCAGCGAAAACAGTAGCGTTACTAATGCAGCAGAAATCCAAATCGTAGCATAGTATAAACACAAATAACTAATAGCTAAGTTGCATACCCCAAAAGTAATGAGAGGTAAAGCGTCTTCACGAGAAGGCTTACCATTTGGACGTAACACGCATGCAAGAACAATAAACATGAGTGCAGCCCCCACCAAGCGATAAGTTAATGATAGTTCAAGACTTACTGGTGTACCTTGGATTTTTACCACTATAAAGTTCAAACCCCATACTACTAAGCAAAATATGTACATTAAAACTGTCATGCAAATGCTACCTCAGTAACCTGTGCAAAAGGAATATCAAAATAATTAAATACTTCTGTTAGTGCATCAGCAAGTTGCATGATTTGTTCCTCGGTATGGTTTGGTGTGACGTTAACTCGGAAACGTTCCGTACCCACAGCAACAGTTGGTGAGTTAATAGGTTGTAAATAGACATGATGTTGTTCAAGTAAACGTTGAGCAGCAGCTTTACATTTTTTAGCGTCGCCAATCAGTACAGGAAGAATATGTGTCTCACTTGATTCCATGATAGGAATATTTGCTTGAGCCAGCGATTCTCTTAGCATACTAGTCTTTTGATGTAGAGCATTTCGTTCACTGTCTGAAGATTTTAAGTGTTCAACACTAGCATGACAAGCTGAGACAATTGCTGGTGGTAATGAAGTCGTAAAAATGAAACCGGATGCAAATGAACGTACTGCATCAATTAATAATGATGAGGCTGCAATATATCCTCCTATTACCCCAATCCCCTTTGCCATCGTTCCTTGAATAAAGTCTAAACGATCTACAAGACCTAGTTCAGCAGCTATTCCTGCACCGCGGGGGCCATACATTCCGATTGCGTGCACTTCATCAATAAAAGTTAAAGCATTATATTGTTCAGCAAGATCTATAATTTTTTCAATTGGTGAAATATCGCCATCCATTGAGTAAACGGATTCAAAAACAATAATTTTAGCTCGATCATGTGGTTGAGCTGCAAGCAATTCTTCCAAGTGTTCAACATCATTATGTCTGAATACCGCTCGTTCGACTTTTGTACTACGTATCCCATTAATAATTGAAGCGTGATTGCGTTCGTCAGAGAATACCATACAATTTGGAAATAAACGAAGTAAACATTGTAATGTCGCATCATTAGAACCGTAGCCTGTAGGGAAAACTAAAGCCGCTTCCTTACCATGCCATTCAGCAAGTGATGATTCAAGTGCAGCATAATGATAATGTGTACCACCTATATTACGTGATCCACCTGAACCCGCACCGAATGCTCGAATAGCATCGTGCATTGCTTCAGTAACCACTGGGTGTTGTGACATTCCTAAATAGTCATTACTGCACCAAACGACAACAGGTTCTGTATCTTTCTGACCATTTAAGTGTGCCAATGGATATTGACCTCGAATTCGATTAATTGTAACAAACTCGCGATATTGTCCACTTTCTTTTAAAGATTGTAGCTTATTGCTAATAATTTCTGTATACATAACCTTACCTCCAAGAAAATTTACGGTCTAAACCGTTTTGTCGATATATTCTTTTTATAAAAACAATACAAACATGTAAAAAAATTCTAAAAATTACTTTTTCATTATAGCAATAAATTACAAAAATAGTTAATGAAATGTAAATTTGCATATTTTTATTTCTATCAGACTGATATTATACAAGAGGTATATTGGTTTGGGATTCGAGACGATTTTGATTAAAATGGAGAATACACGCTGTAGAAATAAAACAGGAACATTCAAAATTAATTTTAGAAATTAGTAAAGAATTAGAAAACCTTGAAAATGATACTTATGGTAGTGAAGTGGAGGAGATAGGAATAATTCCTATAATAGTTAAGATAAACAAATACCCCAAAACGAGAAAATTGACATACTCTCCTTTTTGTTTTGATAAATCATTTTAGTTAATCGGACACGGAAATATAATTCTTAAGTTGTTCGAGTGTTTTTTTATGTAAGAGTTGAGATAGTTTATAACAATAACAGTATTTTGAATGTATACTTTTTCGGTTATTTATTTGAAATACGAAGAGACATTATAAACACAATGATTAAAATAAAATGAAAGTAAACTTTTGGTTTTTAAAACATTTATAGATAATTTTGTAATAAATTTCTCAATATTGATATAGATATTAAATATGGTTTTTATATCTAAAATTAACAAAAAATATAATATCATAAAAATTAAGATAGTTTGTGTCACTTGTTTTTCCCTTATCTTTTTTTATTTGTAAATTTTTGATATAAAAAAGGAATCCTTATAAGAGGTATCTTCAGCATTTTGGAAAAACCCCACGCTAAGTGTTGGTTTGTAATAAAGTTTGATCAAAAGCATGCTACAAAAATTGATTTTTCAACAGAAGAAACCCAAACATTTTGAAAAAAGTTTAATCAAAATGCTTGGGTTATTTGTTGCTAGTGAATAATTTATTATAAAAAGTTTAATCATTTTTCTACCTGTGTTTACTCCACAATCGCGCCCGATTCTGGAAGATTTTAAAAACGTTTATTTTTCTTTTAACATTGAATACTTTCGATAAGTTTTATAGAAATTGATACCCAAAAAAACAAACAGAAGTGTGGAGGACAACTTCAAAAGGACAAATGGAGTTTCAAATAAAAATGCCTTCCAAAATAATGAACCTTTCATACTCCAAAGACCTTCATGATATAATCCCGAATCCTTGTAAAACATATAAGAATAAGCTAAACACAGCATAACCAACCAAAATGAATAATTCATTAATTTTTTATAATGATTATCCTTTGATTGGCGATCCGAGAAGATTTCATTTTGATCATCATCTTCTTTTTGCCAATACCGTATTCCACTAAGCCAGGGCCCTTTTATATAGTTCCAACCGAAATCCTCATATATCCCTTTGTATTCAACCAACTTTTTCTTAGGTAAATAATCTTGATAATCAAGTCGTATAACATATCTCTTGTCAGTTTTTTCGAAAGTGTATATTCCTAATCCACTAATATTTGTACAACGATAGCCTTTTTGTAATTGCTCGTTCAGCCATTGCTCCTCTTTTTCAATATCAAAAAACATCTTACTAAATTTCTTCATTCGATTCACTTCCTTCGTACAGGGATAAAATATGCAATAACCTGTTTTGTTCCATTTTCAAAATGTCGCTTCCTTCTGCAGTTATCATATAAACTTTTCTTCGACCTAACTCTCCAACAGGTTCAATCCAACCATGCTTATTCAAGTTTTCAATCGCACCGTATAATGTACCAGCTGCTAAAATAACAGTACCGTTACTTATCTTTTCTATCTTCTGCATTACGGCATAGCCATGGAGTGGCTCACGCATGGCTAATAAAATATAATGCATGGTTTCAGACAACGGTAATAATTTATGTTTCATATCCTCACCCTTTACTCAGTTCGACTATATAGTTCAACTTAATAACAAATTAATACAGTTCAACTGAATAGTCAACAACTTTTTCAAAATTAGTCAAATGAACTTAAAGTAAATAGCTTGATCACAAGGAGAAAATCAATCTAAAAAGTTACTTTCCTTACGTAAGGTAAAGTGACTTTTTTGTAGTCTTATTCAATTAAATGGCCTTTTAGTGGAGTAACTTTATTGCCGCCCAACAGTTCCTTAATCCGCCTTTCAGTTCAGATTTTCTTTTCACTATAAAAACATCCCTTTAGATAAACAGATCCAACGGGACAAAACATCGCGTCTTTTTTATAAACACCGTGACTTTATTTAAAAGCGACACTAAGCAAAAAATACAATAAGCTGTCCATATGGACAGCTTATTTACATAATTACCGTTATTGGAAGTAAAGTAAACCCCTCTTATTGGGGTACGAACATTGTTCTTGTTATAATTAATCTTTTTCAGAACGTCTATAATCCTCTTTAAAAAAATATATGTAAATATAATAAAAAACGAATGATTAATAGAAATATTCTACGCCACTCGTTTTTTATCGGACTTCTTTTTACTGTACTTTTATTTTCTTTATGAGTTATTAGAAAAATAATTGTCTATATAAGTCTTTATTTTTTCAAAATTCCTTTCCATAAATAAGATTGCTGGTACTTCAATTATTGGAAGATTATTTTCATTATCAAAAGGTGGACACGGTTTGGGAACTACCAAATAGTCAACTGAATTTTTATCCCTAATATAATTAATTGAAACATCATAATACTTAGAAAAATATTCCTTCAAATCATCCTGATTCCTTAAAAATGGTAGAGAAAATATTGAACCATAATTTATACCAGCGTCGACAATTAATACAAAGCATATTTTTTTCATGATACACCCTCCTCGTATAATAAGTTTTAAGTTAATAACTGTTCCTTGAAAATTAAATAGTTTTTATCTTCAAGAGCTACATCAAAAAAATGGTGTATGGGTAAAATTTAGTCTTGGATACTGGGGGATTTCCCTACCTTATTCAAAGAAAGGCATTACATGCTATTCCGAATGTAATAAAACAAATAAAATACTAAGACAACAACAGTAATAATACTCGATGCTGTTCTGAAAGTTTTGTTTTCATACGTTTTATTTAACAAGAAGAAGAACAAAACGACCCAGACCCCGTTGGAAAAGAATGATGTTAGTGCATTGAAAATAACTCGAAACACAAACATAGAGTCTTCCATTAGCTTTTCACCCCAGTCATTTTCCTTATTATACCATTCTTAAAAAGTGATGTGCGGTGTTTTTTTGATTGTATATTCTATACATGCTTGGTTAACATAACGTCCTATTATCGGTAGCAAGGAAAAAGGCGGACCCTTACTCTCACAGGGAATCCCCTTTTTCATTTTCTATAAAGCTATTCATTTTTTTATACATTCCTACCCTGGCGCGGATTTAGGGTTCTCATTTGTTACTGGGTTCGTCGAAAAACTGTATAAAACCTTGCATACTCTTAGCTTGTTTTTTCTATGGAATGCTGGCGGTACCCCATCGCCAGCAAACTAAGAAATACAAATACCCCAAAATGAGAAAATGAGTATTTTGTTACAAGTTAGTACAAAAATCAACGCTCGTAGCGCATTTCCGATCAAACTTTACTCCAAAATAACAAATTTGTGTATTTGAAATAAAGTCTAATCGTTTATACCTTAAACATACTACAATGATTAGTGGATACTATGTTCAAGATAGTTCAGAGTATCCACTTTTTCTTTACAAAGTAACCATTATATCCACATACGTTAATCAGGAGAAACGCCAGTTTGCAGATTTATCTATAAATCGAAAATCCTCATATCCTTGTGACAAAATCTCCTGTTTTATATTTGGAAAATCCTTTATATTTTTCACGAAAATTGCTATCTCATAACAGTCAATAATTACTACCTTTAAACTGCATTTACTATTTAGAAATTCTGGAATATTATATATTGGGGTGTTTTTTATTTCTAGAATTGTTATTTCAGGTTGGTAAGCTTCAAGATTTAAAAATATTGGATAATAATCTATCTCCTGCAACTCTTTTTTTAGATTACCCCCATTTCCAAACTCCTCCTCACTTAAAAAACTGTATGTTTCCCAGTCATCGTTAATTTTTGCTAAAACATCATTTTCAGTGATACGCCAATTGTAATCCTCGATTTTTAGAAATAGTTCTAATATGCTTTCTATATTTAAATTGTAATTATCCTCTGGTACTTTAAGGTAAATCCCGATTTTATTCATTTGTACTACTCCTTTTTTTATTTCATTCATTTTTTAGTACACAAAACTACTCATTAGGTTAATAGTAAATTAAATTCAAATATTAAATATTATATTCTTTTTAAATGATATAGAAAAAACTAATTTATTGTAAAGTGTAGATTTGAAATGAAGATTAACCGTTTATATAAAAGTTTAATCGTTTTGAAAAAGGAATAACTGTTTATAGGGCGACCACCCCATCGTTATCAAGCTATGTTTTTACACTACCCATACAGCAAAAATGGAGTTATCCTTTCTGTAGAATTATAAGAAAGGATGGCGTTTCTTTATGAATCTTTCGATTCTTGATGAACTTCAACAATTACTAGTTATTTTCTAAACCTTGTTCCTCATTTACCAACCTGTTTATGCTTTTTTCAAACTTTGCAACAGAACCCGAACTACTAATAGAAGAAATGGATACAAACATGGGATAACGCCTTCTAGTTATAACCACCATACAAAATAAGAAACTATAGCTGGAAAATAAGCCTCTTGCATGGAATAACAATGTGGGCATTTCTCTGCTTCTTCACATTTACCACCTCCGATAAATCTAGACCCCTCACAGTAAGCACAAATAAAAAACCACCGAAAGGTGCGAAATTTTTAAACGTCCTTTATTTGATCCGTCAATTTAACATTTTTTGTTAATATTTCCTTCCATTATCTCTAAAACAGAGCTATATGCTTATTGCCAAGTTCGAACAAACTATATAAGTAGATGGTCCATTCTACTCATTCGCCATATTATGCATAATGATTTATAAAATACGTATCTACAAATCAAATACCTAAAAATAAAAAAACTGAAGCCCCTTCTGGCATAAGGAGTTTCAGATTTTTTTATTTTAGTAATACCCTTTGCAACAAGTTGCCATTAGGATAGTGTATCAGCAACTTGTAGCTATTACTATGAATGCTAGATTCCTCGAAATTATTCCATATTTTTTCATTTTACTTTTATTATTCTATGCGTTGTTCTAAAGTATAATTCCATATTTATGGACAAAAGTTTAAATTTATGGAAAATTGTACAAGCTATTTATACGCTATTCTTAATTAGGAGGGATTCTTTATGTTTGGCTTAGGCAAAAAAAGAACTCCATTTGGTGAGTATTTAGATCACAGAGGAATTAAACAACAATGGCTAGTACAAAAAACTGGATTAAGTAAATCTCTGATAAGTGATTTAGCAAATAAAAAGGATCGTATTCCCACTTTAACATCTGCAACAAAGATCATTAGAATACTAAAAAAATCTGATAGACATATTGATTATCAAGATTTTTGGAATATTGATATTTGAAACCTCTAGAATGTGCTGTGCATCCTATTATTTTTAATCCAATCGTGTAGATTACTAAAAACAGAGGTTTATCCCTTTATAACTATTGATTATTTAACACTTAAAATACAAAAATTACATTTATTAAAAAGGATATAAATTTCTATTAAGTTCTGTTCATATCCCCACTCAAAATAATTAATGATTACATCCCACTTCATTTTTGACAAATCTATTCTTTAAAGGCATGTTTCATTAGAAAATCCAAATTTCATTGTTTTTTTATCCAAAATCCTAAATATACATTTGATATAATTCTAAATTTTACAGCGTACTATTCGAACATTTTGTGAAAATCAACAAAAAACATCACAAACTACTAGTAGTAGGTATTAATTTCCTGTGTTTGTTCCAAACACTGTGTTAAACTGAGGGTGTTTAACAGATCTACTCTAATAACATTAATGAAATGGGGTATTTACTTGAACTTTCCACAATTAAAAATCGGGCATATGATGCCAAAGGTCCCAATTCTACAGGGAGGAATGGGCGTAGGCATTTCATTAAGTAAACTTGCATCTGCAGTTGCAAATGCTGGAGGAATTGGGATTATATCAGGAACTGGTATTTCCATAGATGAAATGAGAATGCATATTAGGAAGGCGAAAGAAAAGATCCGGAATACTGGTTACATTGGAGTAAATGTCCTTTTTGCAATGAATGATTTTGCTGAAAAAATGAAAGCAGCCATTGAGGAAAAAGTTGATTTCATCATATCTGGTGCTGGCATTTCACGAGATATGTATACTTGGGGGAAAAATGCCGGCATACCAGTTATTTCAATAGTTTCCTCAGCCAAACTCGCTAAATTATCTGAACGATTGGGTGCCGCTGCTGTTGTAGTAGAGGGGTATGAAGCAGGGGGACATCTGGGTACCGAGCGACCTTTATTCGATATATTACCGGAAGTAGTTGCAGCGGTCGAAATTCCCGTAATTGCTGCTGGAGGAATTATGACCGGAAAAGATATTGCTCATGCCTTAAAAATGGGTGCATCTGGTGTGCAAATGGGTACAAGATTCGTTGCAAGTAATGAGTGTGACGCACCACTATCCTTTAAGGAAAAATATATAAATGCTCGATTAGAAGATACTATATTAGTCAAAACAACTGTCGGTCTCCAAGGTCGTGCGGTTAAAAATAACTTTACTAAATTAATAGCTGATAATAAAAAGATAAAAATAAAAAAGTGCATAAATTGCTTAAAAAACTGTTCTTATCGTTTCTGCACGCTAGATTCATTGATAACCTCTATGGATGGTGATTGTGAAAACGGCCTTGTGTTCGCAGGCGCACGAGTAAATGAAATCAAAGAAATTTTGCCCGTCAAAACAATTATTAACAATATTATGATGGAATATAAAGAATGTATTTAAGGTAGGATCTATGTATAATTCTTTAAAAATATTTAATGTTGTAAACTCTTATTTTCCTGACGATACATCAAACTAATAATTATACTCCGGGCATTATTGGTCATAAAAAAAGAACACCTACAAATCCTGTAAGTGTTCTTTTTTATTTATAATTGGATAATTTCTCTTATTTCTTCTATAGGTAACTTCGTAAATTTCGCAATATCCTCTACAGACATTCCGTTTTTATACATACCACATACCAATTGTATACGTTCAGCTTTTTTTCCTTCTTCAATACCCTTTTTGATTCCTTGCTCCTCTGCGTGAGCAAACTTTGCAGCTTCATCCATTAGGGTTTTTTCCCTCGCTTCATAGGCTTGTCGGAATGACGAATCTTGACTCATTCGCTCCCACTTATTCATTGCTTTTTGTAAAATCGGATCTTGATTCATCGCAATGTCCTCCAATGTTTGAGTTAAGTGTTCATCTTCATTTGCCGGAAGTAATAACAGCCAACGAACAAATGAATCTTCCCACGGATTAACTTTCTCTTCCCGCCATTGTTCCATTAATTTAGGAAGCTCTATAACATGTATCTCTATATCATCACTAAACTGCTTTTGCTGTTGTACATTCCATAGCTTTCCCGTTGTATGAAATTCCTCATATTCGGGAAAAAGTACGAAGTTTAACAAATTAATAGTAATTGTTTTACTAAGAGAGCTGTAAGGCATCCCTTTTTGTAACTGTGAAGTATATAATTTACCCCAGTAATACAAACTTCGTTTAATCATGTCGTGATTATTATTCAGCTGAATTTCTACGTTTACTTTAGTACCTGTGTCTAATGTGGCTGAGACATCTAAAATTGATAATTTATCATCCTCGTGTTCTCGATGTAAATGTGGATCCTCTAATTGTAGTGACATTATAGGTGATTCTAATGAATCCTTTAGCATGGCATTTAAAAATGTGATAAGAATATCCTCACTACCACTTGTTCCAAATAATTGCTTAAAAGCAAAATCAATTCGTAAATTTACTAATGACTTGGTCATGACTTTCCTCTTCCTGTCTAAGAAACTCTCTTTCCTTTATTGTACATAAAAATTAGGTAATCATGCAAATAGGAAAATTTCATGAAAAATAATGCTATCATTCTTTTCAAAAATAGATATTCACTAAAAGATAAAGATCCCATTAATAGTTAATTTGGTGAATTATAACATATATTATCTTTAAATAATACCCAGTTGAAAAAACAATGGATTAATTGTGACATAATTGTTAAATTTAGGGATTGAAAAAGGCTTTCTATATATAAAAATAGAAAGGTGATGGTGTACGGATAAAATATAAAGGGGATTTATATTATGTTTTCAAAAAAACAAAAATTAGTAACAGTGGTAACCACTCTGACACTAGGATGTGGATTAGCTTTTGGATTAACTCCTACTTCGGCAGATTCTATAAGTAACCCTACTCCTATTAAGGAAGAACAAGTACGAATACAGATACCTTTCACTGGATATGTTATTTCAGCAGATGATAATTATTTAGTTGTAGCTGACACTGACACAAAAGAGGAGGCACTCTCTTATCAAAATAATTGGTGGGAATTAGCCTCTCATAATAAAATTTTACGTGTCCCTATTACTAGCAAAGATAACTACAGCGTAGGTGAAAAACTTAATATATTTTCCGTAGGATGGACTCACTCTATTCCGCCAATCGCTGTTATGCCTGTTATCGAAAAAATAATTGAATAAATTATATATTTTTTATAAAAGAAGATAGCCAGTATTTGTAATACTGAAACTAAGATAATTAAATAAATATCATTATTACTACACGACGACACATTTAAAGACACATGTTGTTTAACAATGTAGTTTTAAGGCGTATCAACACTTTTCTTGATACGCCTATTTTTTTATGATTTTGATCACTAATTGTCGTGATAAAAGGAGTGGATCCCCCACTCCTTTTTTATTATCATATAATTGTTTAACAACATGCATTCATTGCTAGATTTAGTCTTAAACTTCATTTTCTTTTTCTTTCAGTAAAATTATGAATGGCTATCTTCTTTTAAACAATTCAAACATTGATACTATGTTTTACTGAGGCTAAAAACTTATATTTCTTGCCTTTAAACTCATTTATTCTAAATTAGACAAAAGAATTTTTGTTTGTAACTAGCTTTTTGAACTACTCACCACTTAACGTCCTAACGGACTGTTTGAAGTGGGAGATTCCTACGAACACCGATTATCCACCGGTTATCTTAGCAGGCTCTACCCGTAGTCCCTACGGTGAGAACATAAGTATCTTGTACGTTGACTCACCACACTCCCTACTTTAGCTTGGTTTTCGCAACTTCGGCAAGTGTGGGCGATAGAACGTTGAAGATTTTACGGTTGCAACGTTTTTCTGCAACCAACCTCATATCTTCAGTTTTCAAAGAGCAATCTGTACAAGTAAATGATAGCAAACATGTTGGCCTATGCCAACCGACATTCATCTCCCACCTAAAATTGGTGTTTCACACCTTCACATCTTTGAGGAAGGAGTCTTCTGTCGGAAAACGATAAATTTATGCTATAACAGCCTTGTGCACTTTTGTATTTACTGAACTATGGCTTGTTCTTCCTTCTTCATAGCTCTAATAGATTGAGCTACTTTAACCATCATAGAACATTCTATCCTCTTACGAAAGATTTTACAGCTGAACTCATGTGTTCCCTTAAGGGAACCCGTTGCATGTATTGTATTAGCTGGACAACCTCCACTACAGTAAAGCTGTGCCCAACATTCCTGACATTCCGGTTTTGAATAGCAATTACTCTCCTTAAATTGAGACTGTATCTCTGCTTTTGTAATGCCATCCCAAATATTCCCCATACTATATTCTTCTTCTCCAACAAATTGATGACAAGGAAATATCTCTCCCCATGGAGTAATAGCCAGGTATTCAGTCCCAGAACCGCAACCAGAAATTCTCTTTTGAACACATGGACCTTCTGAAAGGTCAAGCATGTAATGATAGAAAGTAAAACTGTTGCCTTTTTCCTCACGGTTTAGCATTTCTTTCGAGAGATTTTCATATTGATTGTAAATTTCCAGAAGGTCTTCTTCACTGAGCGCGTATGGTTCTCGTGGATCACAGATAACAGGCTCCATTGAGATTTTATTAAAACCTAAGTCAGCGATGTGATAAATATCATTGGTAAAATCAACGTTATTATGAGTATAGGTTCCACGTACATAGTATTCTTTATTTCCACGCTTCTCAACAAACTCCTGAAACTTTGGAACGATATGATTATAGCTACCCTTTCCATTGACAGTTTTACGAAGATAATCATGAACTTTTTTTCTCCCATCAAGGCTTAATACAACATTGTGCATTTCTTGATTCAAGAAGTCCGTAATTTCATCATTAAGCATCATACCATTTGTAGTAAAGGTAAAACGAAAAGTTTTTTTATACTCTTTTTCTTTATTTCTTGCATAGGCGACAATCTGTTTGACAGTCTTCCACGCCATAAGTGGCTCCCCACCAAAAAAATCAACATCGAGATTTCGATGATTACCTGAGTTCTCTAATAGAAAATCGATGGCTCTTTTTCCAATCTCATAACTCATGATGGCCCTATTTCCATTATATTTTCCTTGGCTAGCAAAGCAGTATTCACACGACAGATTACATGTATGCGCGACATTAAGGCAAAGAGCCTTCACATAAGTGGGACGATTTATCAAATCAATTGAAAGGTCCTTATAATCATCTTCGGTAAAAAGCTTTCCATCTCTTTTTAGTTCTTCAATATCTGCAATAGTTTCTCGAATTTCTTTCTCAGAAACATGGAAATCATATTTATTCTTTTCCTGCATCATTGACAGGATTTCGTCCATAGGAGTATTCTCATATAGCATAATTATTTCATAAGCAAGATCGTCAACAACATGTACCGAACCGCTATAAGTATCTAATACGATATTGTATCCATTTAATTTATATTGATGAATCATACTGGATAATCAAACTCCTTTTTCATAAAGATTGCCGCCTAGAAAAAATACAATTGCATACTATACTTCTTGTTTCCTATCTATTTATTGTATTTTCACACTTTTGATTTGCAACTCCACATGAAGTTTTACAAGCAGACTGACAAGATGTCTGACATGCACCACATCCACCATGTTTTATAGTATCTTGCAATTTACAAGTGCTCAGTGTTATGATTCTTTTCATTACCTATAACCTCCTTTTGAGATAATTTTGAAGAACTAAGGCATATATTTGTGAAGTGTTTCACAAATATATGCCTTAGTTCTTTAATTTTTGCGTATTAATTCTACTCATACTTTTAACAACACTTTAAAATATCACAAGAATATCAATAACAGTTACATACCATAAAAGCTAGATATAGACTACTGTTTGTTGTAATTATATATGCATCCAAAAACACGGTTCGGTTCGGTACGTGACATTACAACATTTATCCTATAGAAAAATATAGACGTTTATTATTTTTTGCTATAACTATAAAAAGTCAACCCCAATGGAATTGACCTTTTACAGACTTTGGCAACAGAAGGATGTCATAAAACTAGGATTTGATATTGTAGCATTTCACTTGTGAAAAGTATAACATGATTAAACAAGAATAGATGTGTCAATCCTTGGAACATTAGCTATAACTTGATTTTTTGAGTATATATAATATTTAATGGGCCTATAGAGTTCATCATACATCACTATTAATAATTAACGCTTATTTAATAATAAAAAAGATGTCCAAAAAAATTCTATTTTTTTAGACATCTTTTTAATCTATTTTATTAATAATCCCGTAGAAGTAACTTGATATGTTTTTTTCTTACCCACAAATTCCTGTTTACTATTCTCAAGATTAGTAAGTGTGGCGCGTGTCTTTTCCTTTTGTGCTTCTCCCTCTATATGAGTAAACTCAATATAATCCCCTACTTTGACTGGTACGGTTTGGCTTTCAGCAGCTTGTTGTCTATTTCCTACAATTTCTTTATTGTACAAAATATTGCCCGATAAGTTTTGAACTTTAATGCTTGCATACGTACTAGCAAAATAAGAATGAGGTATACCCGCTTCTAATTTAATCTGCATTTTTTCTGTTACTTTGTTATACTCTACTTTTGCGATTTCTCGATCATTATATCCCTTTAAAGACCAGCTAAATTGATTTCCATCTAAAACTGTTGTTTCCGGCATTTTCTCTACTTTCTTCAGCCCTTCTTTTGTAACTTCGTACATTGCTTTTTTTCCAAAGCTCTCTTGTTTACTATTATCAACATTTGTGAGAGTAGCTCTATGCACACCTTCTAGATGTGTTAACTCGATATAATCTCCTACTTTGACTGGAACCTTTTGCGATTCAGCATTTTGTTGTTTGTTTCCATAAATGTCTTTATTGTATACTACTTTCCCCGATGCATTTTGTACTTTAATACTCGCGTATGTTTCATTAAAATAATGATGCGGTATGCCTGCTTTTAAGTCTACTTGTATTTCTTCTGTCGACTTATTGAAATTGATTTTAGCAAACTCAAAATCACTGATTCCTTTTAGCGACCATGCAAATTGATTTCCATTCAAAATTGTTGCTTCTGGCATTTTTTCTACTTTCTTCAGACCTTCTTTTGTAACTTCGTACATTGCTTTTTTTCCAAAGCTCTCTTGTTTACTATTATCAACATTTGTGAGAGTAGCTCTATGCACACCTTCTAGATGTGTTAACTCGATATAATCTCCTACTTTGACTGGAACCTTTTGCGATTCAGCATTTTGTTGTTTGTTTCCATAAATGTCTTTATTGTATACTACTTTCCCCGATGCATTTTGTACTTTAATACTCGCGTATGTTTCATTAAAATAATGATGCGGTATGCCTGCTTTTAAGTCTACTTGCATTTCTTCTGTCGACTTATTGAAATTGATTTTAGCAAACTCGAAATCACTGATTCCTTTTAGCGACCATGCAAACTGCTTTCCTTCTAAAATATTAGAAGAGTTCGATATATCTGGATTAAAACCTAAGTTATCTAATATAGATTTTAGATCAGGTAATACACCTATTCTATCATTCCACGAATCTTGAGATTTTGTTCCTGTATTTGGATTACTTAAGATATTTCTTAATTCGGCTGGTGTATAAGGATAACCTCGATGTTCTTTAGCAATACCTTGAATCGAAGTTGCTGCCCCAGCTATAATTGGTGAAGCACTTGATGTTCCACTAAATGTTGATGTATATAAATTTGTAGTATTTTGACTTGGATTTGCAGATGTTGTATCAACATTTTCTCCCCATCCATATACATCTAATCGACTTCCATAATTTGAAAACCATAAACGTTTATGTGGAACGGTTGATGATCCCGCCCCAACCATAATAGCACCTGAATCCTTAAAGTCTGGACTATTTCGATTTAAGATCTTTTTTCCATTACGATCTTTAAAATTATCTAAGTCGTTTGAACCATTTGCGCCAGCCTCTATAATAATAATCCCTTTATCTGTACCAACACGAATCGCATCAAAAATATCTGGATGTACTTCTACAGGTAAATATTTATCCCCATACCCATCATACGAAGCTTGTGCCTCTAATAAAAGAATATCCCCTGCTTGTAAATTATGTACAGCACTTAAAATAGCATCCGCTGTATTATAAATTCCATTATCCCTGATTTGGGATATTACTTTTACATTTGCTCTTGGTGCAATTCCAATATTTCCAATTTGATTATCTTCGGATGAAACAATTCCTAATACAGAAGTACCATGAGCTCTATGCTGGCTTATATTTTGTCCAGACATAAGCTTTATATTTTTATTAACTAGATCCTCATGGTTCAATAACCATCCATATTCCATATCCACAAAAGTTGTACCCTTTCCGTCACCACCTTTAATGCTCCAAGCATGCGAGGCATTAATTCCCTTTGGTGCCGCTTCAAGATATCCTTGATTTTTAAATCTAGGATCATCGTACGGATTAACAGATAAATCTGGTAACTGTTGTATTTCAGGGGGTGTCAAAATTTGTTTTTCTTGTATATAAGCTTCCTCTACAAGAGGTGATGTTTCAAATTTTTTCAGTAATAATTCTATTTCTATGTTATTAGGAGCTTGTACAATATAATAATTTAATAAATTGTTAGCTGATTGATTAGCAAATGATTTAGAGTGTAATGATAACTTTTCAATCTCTATCGGATTTACAGATGAGAACAGGCGATTCAAAGTAAGTTCCGTATTTTCGGAAAATAACTTCTTTAAATTGTTATCATAATTCCCATTTTTTATTCGTTTCTCAATACCATCTTCATAAGGTAAGTCAATTTCATTTTTAAACTTTACAATTAATTGTTCTTCCTGTGAATCTCTTTTATTAGAATCTGTTTCTTTGTATGTGACATGATAAGATTCCGCGTAAACTTTATTATGAATCCTATCATTTTGTAGTATTAGATCTGTTCCTACAAATGTTGTCATTGCAATTGATGATATTAGAAACCCTTTGAATATGTTCATACTATACCCGCCAATCTATTTTCTTTTGAGCATTTTTTAATGCGTATAATAGTTAAGATTTTTATATAATATATAGATTAATAATTTAAGTTTTGTAGTGAAATCTATGACTTTATTAATAATCCCATAGAGGTAACCTGATATATTCTTTTCTTTCCTATATATTCCTGTTTACTATTCTCAAGATTAGTAAGTGTGGCGCGTGTCTTTTCCTTTTGTGCTTCTCCCTCTATATGAGTAAACTCAATATAATCCCCTACTTTGACTGGAACAGTTTGGCTCTCAGCAGCTTGTTGTCTATTTCCTATAATTTCTTTATTATACAAAATATTACCGGATGAATTCTGGACTTTAATGCTTGCATACGTACTAGTAAAATAGGAATGGGGTACTCCCGCTTCTAATTTAATCTGCATTTTTTCTGTTGCTTTGTTATACTCTACTTTTGCGATTTCACGATCATTATATCCCTTTAAAGACCATGCAAATTGATTTCCATCTAAAACTGTTGTTTCTGGCATTTTCTCTACTTTCTTCAGGCCTTCTTTTGTAACTTGATACCTTGCTGTCTTTCCAATGGTTTCATTTTTGTTATTTTCAAGGTTAGTTAAAGTTGCTCGCGTTTTCTCCTTTGTTGCTTCTCCTTCTATATGGATAAATTCAATGTAATCCCCTACCTTGACTGGCACAGTTTGGCTTTCAGCATTTTGTTGTTTATTTCCCACGATTTCCTTATTGTACAGAACGTTTCCAGAAGAATTCTGGACCTTAATACTCGCATACGTACTAGCAAAGTAGGAATGTGGTACACCTGCTTCTAGTTTTATCTTCATCTCTTCTGCCGTTTTATCATAATCTACTTTTGCAATCTCTCTATCACTATATCCTTTTAATGACCATGCAAATTGATTTCCATCTAAGATTGTTGCTTCTGGCATTTTTTCTACTTTCTTCAGACCTTCTTTTGTAACTTCGTATATGGCTTTTTTTCCAAAACTCTCTTGCTTACTATTATCGACATTTGTGAAAGTAGCTCTATGCACACCTTCTAAATGTGTTAACTCGATATAATCTCCTACTTTAACTGGTACCTTTTGTGATTCAGCATTTTGCTGTTTGTTTCCATAAATCTCTTTGTTATAGATCACTTTACCTGATGTATTTTGTACTTTAATACTTGCATATGTACTATCAAAGTAGTCATGTGGTACACCTGATTTTAGATCAATTTGCATTTCTTCTGTTGATTTATTTAAATTTACTTTCGCAAATTCAAAATCTCCAATCCCTTTCAGCGACCATGCAAATCCTTTACCTTCAAAAATGTTTGGAGATTCATTTTTGATTTGTACCTTTTTCTCAACAGTTTGATCAAATAAATCCGTTAATACAATTTTTGCATAAGCATTTGTTGATAATGATATAGATTGACTGATTCCATTTTGATAAGATTTAATATTATCAATTACGTTAATAGGTTGGCCCGTCATATTTTCATTGTTATAAATTTCAATTTTCCCCTTAAATTGCGGTGTACTATTTTCTTTTAGTTTCCAAGATACATTTAATTTTTCATTTTCATAATAGATAGATTGGATATCAAAATCTAGTTTTCCTATTTCAGGTTGAGTAGGTTGATTTAGCGTGAATATTTTTCCTGATCCAATGGTAGACTGCGTATTACCTCCTGCTTTGACCCATACATATTCTGAAGTGGCTCCTCCATCATATTGATAAGTATTATCATGCGTCCCTGAGATATTTTGATTATTCCAAGAACTCCATTGTTTATCTACTAACTTTCGGCTATAACCATTTTTCAGGCGCGCTTCTCGAACATTCTGTCCACTATCAGCCCAGTCTTCTTGAAACATTCCTAATCCATGATTAAATGCAACATTAGCAACAGGAAAATCCATAATTGCAATTTGATGCCATTTATTATTTGTTACATCTTTCAGCCATTGTCCAAATTTAGTATGACCATTTTCTTGCCATGAACGCATTGTCATTCTGTACCAATTGGAATCTTTCCAACCATAAGTTGTTTGAATCTTCATTCCTGTTCCTTCTCCTCCAAAGGGTCCAGCTTGCGAATTCGGAGATAAGTATTCGGCCTTTATTGCTTCTTTAGAGGAAATTGGATCCCATAAAGCAAAATGTAAAGTACGTTTTCCATTTTCATCAAACCCACTTTGTTGTTGAAAACCAGCATATCCTCCAGCTTCACCACCTGCATTCCAGTTGTGTACAGCCCAGTACGTATAAGGTGGCGTCTGAACTGGTGACCAGTCTATACTAATAATATCTGAGGCAGGTATATTTTGGGGACTGACATAAACTGCTGGAGCAGCTGAATGTGTTGCAGCCTTAGTGTGCGAAATAGACGTTCCAAACATAGAAAACATGCTACATGTTGCGGTAACTATAATAACTTTATTAAACCTTTTCTTTGTTTTCTGACTAATCACTAATCTACTTCCTTTTCTTATTTTTATTTTTATTTTTGAATACTAACTTAATAGAGAAATCTATCAAAATTCAAGCAACATCCAGTAATTCTTTAAAATACTGGATGTTGTTCTATCTTCACATCTAATTCTTACATATTACTCGATTGTAATTGGTTTCCATAACGATAAAGCAAATATCCAATTCGTGTCACCATTTCCTTGATGATTTTGAATAGCTTCATACACTTTCCCTTGATGTTCTACTTTGTCACCCTTTGTATATGCCTTCTTCGGATCCCATTTTTCATAAGATACATTTTGATCTTTTGTTTTTATCGGAAGAATGTTACTTTGAATTGATGTATTTCCAGCTGCATCTACAGCCTTCACTGCATATTTATATTCCTTATTAGCTGTTAAGTTTTGATCAGTAAACGTCGTTCCTTGTACAGTTTGAATCAATTGTCCATCGCGTAGTACCTGATATTCTTTTACACCTACATTATCTGTAGAAGGGTTCCATTTTAGCTCTACACTGTTAGAAGAAACGTTGCTTGCATATAATCCTTGTGGCTGTGTCGGAGCCTCTGTATCTGGTTTCGGATTAACAATTTGATTTACTGTTTTCAGGCCATCCTTTGTAACTTCGTATAAGGCTTTTTTTCCAAAGCTCTCTTGTTTACTATTATCGACATTCATAAAAGTTGCTCTATGCACACCTTCTAGATGTGTTAACTCAATATAATCTCCTACTTTGACTGGAACTTTTTGCAGTTCAGCATTTTGTTGTTTGTTTCCATAAATGTCTTTCTTATATACTACTGTTCCTGATGCATTTTGTACTTTAATACTCGCATATGTTTCATTAAAATAATGATGCGGTATGCCTTCTTTTAAGTCGATTTGCATTTCTTCTGTCGACTTATTGAAATTGACTTTAGCAAACTCAAAATCACTAATTCCTTTTAATGACCATGCAAACTTGTTTCCTTCTAAAATATTATTTCCATTAGGCATATCTGGTTTAATTGGATTAGAATCCGTACCCTTCCAAATCTCTGCTGTTAAAATTGGATATCCTAATGCAGCCACTTTTTGGATGGTATCGTTATTTGGACGTAATCCCCACTTCTCAAAGAAAGGAATCAAATTTTGTTTGGCTACTTTTGATGCTGAAATCATAAATAATTGTTTTTTCGTTTCATCAGTTTGTGGAAGTTCACTTGAAGGCATGTCTCTATACAATTGATGTAATTTAGGATGGAAATCCTCTCCATATGCTAACTGTAGTTGCCAAAGCATAACAAGCTTAACAAAAACATCACTAATTTCGTCATAATTTTTATTCGTTTGTTCTAGATATTGAAACGCTTTTGGATAAATTCCACTCTTCTCTAAATTGGATGGTTGATTAAATGCTTTTTCTACAGAAAGGCTGTATATATTATTTTGTACTTCTGTCATATTATAAAAATTCCAGGGCCATTGTTGTCTCAAATGCCCTGCCTCATGCCATGGACCCCAGCCATCTTTTATAAATTTATTAATATCTAACACGTATTGGATTGCATCTCCTACATAAGCGGTTCGATAAGGATACGCATACATATAATAATCGGGCGAATGATTTTCTTCTACGTAATGAATATAATGTTTATCTGCTTGTTCCTCGGATAACCCAGCTACTTTGTCCTGAATTCGAGTAGCTTCATCCAACTTTTTTAAGAGTTGTACAGGATCTGTATTAGAACCCAACAAATATTTCTTAACACGTGCAGGGCTAGCCGTAATTAATACACGTTCTCCCTTTAACTCCACTGCATGTGCATTTGGATATTGGTCCAGCATGTTTATTAAATCTTGTTTCGTATGCTTTCCTAGTTCAAAGAAAGGAGTAGTCGTCCCACCTGTTGTGACTGTTGTTCGAATGGTACCACCTTGTTGTTTATTATAAAAATAAATCATTCCCCCATTTGGAGATTGGATTGTGTTTATACCCGGTTTTAATGTAAATGATTTTATTTTAGAATCTTCTCTCCAAGAAGCATCATACGAATACGTTCCAATGTATGCTTGAATATCTTGATTTCCTTCTACATTAATTGTTATTTGTTCATTTGGCTTTGCATATAAACCAGTTGGTTCATATGGACTAAATGCCATACTTTTTCTTTCCTGTTGTTTCAGTACTTCAACATCCCCTTTTCCTGGGACTGTATATGTTCTATTTTCTGATTTAACTGACTTTTCTTCTTGCAATGATGTTGATAATTTTTTTTGCTGCTGCGTTTCCTCTGCAAAGACATCTGATGAAGAAGCCATTCCAGAAGCAAGTATAGTTAATGTTGCAGTAGCTACAAGTATTCTTTTGGTTTTATGCTTTGATTTATTCCCCATAGTATCTCCCTCTCATTTCCTTGATAAATTTAAAAGTTTTCATTTCTTCAGCATGTGCTTCCGTACAAAAACTGTTCATGAACTTGTATTTATTACTTTTTACATAGTCCTCCCTTTATTTTATTTATAATTATATTTAGATGTTATTTTATGACACATATAAATACAACTTTATAAAATATCTATCAAAAAACGAGTATTTATGTTTTAATCTAGTATTCCTAACTGTCTTACAAATCAAATAAATCACACAAAGGTAGTCATTTCGTGTGAATAATACTTTAAATCTAATTAATTTCAGACTAATAATTCATAAAAAATTAATATTATGTAAAATCCTATCAAGGAAATACATATAAGCTGATTCGTCATGCATACATTGAAATCACTAAGGTGTTTACTACCATCAGATTGCTTCATTCCTTTTTTATCGTTTTCCGACAGAAGACTCTTTCCTCAAAAATGTGAAGGTGTGAAACACCAATTGTAGGTGGGAGATGAATGTCGGTTGGCATAGGCCAACATGTTTGCTATCATTTACTTGTACAGATTGCTCTTTGAAAACTGAAGATATGAGGTTGGTTGCAGAAAAACGTTGCAACCGTAAAATCTTCAACGTTCTATCGCCCACACTTGCCGAAGTTGCGAAAACCAAGCTAAAGTAGGGAGTGTGGTGAGTCAACGTACAAGATACTTATGTTCTCACCGTAGGGACTACGGGTAGAGCCTGCTAAGATAACCGGTGGATAATCGGTGTTCGCAGGAATCTCCCACTTCAAACAGCCCGTTAGGACGTTAAGTGGTGAGTAGTTCAATTCAGTTCAAGTTTGTAAATTACTAGGAGAAAAAAACGTTATTTTTTCTAATTTTAAATAAAGCCACTTTATTTAAAATTGAATTAAAGATAATTTATCTTCTTTAAGAAAAATATAAGCGGATCTTAACCAAACATCTTTTAAATATGTAATGCTCCTAAAAAAAGAATCTATTTTGAAAATAGATTCTTTTTTACGTATAACATAAATTTTCAAATTCTTTTGATCAAATTTTTAATAAAAAGAAAAGATACATCCCAAAAAGAAGAATCCTACTTGCTCAAACATGTAGGGTGTGATAACCTTTGTCTCTGATATTTCTCATTTATAGTTTGTTTAATTGGCTGTGTCTTTTAGAATATATAAAATATACTATTACTCCAATAAATAACCAAGCACCGAAATAAATCCAAGTTTTTAAAGGTAGATTTACCATTAAGAATAAGCAACATGTTATTGAAATAATCGGTAAGATTGGTACCAGTGGTACCATAAAACCACGTTTTAAATTCGGATGTGTTTTACGAAGAATGATAACAGTTACGCCAACCATAGCGAATGTTAATAATGCTCCAATATTCGCTATATTCGACAATTCTTTTAAATCGAGAAATCCAGCAATTAAAGCACTACCAATCCCTGTTAACCAAGTTGAGAATACTGGCGCCTCTGTCTTCTTATTAATTTTCGCAAAAGGTTTTGGTAATAAACCGTCACGGCTCATCGCGAAGAATACACGTGTTGTTGCATAAATGTAAGCGAAAATTACAGCCATAATACCAATTACAGCTCCAACTGATATTACACCCGCCACTTTATTTTGTCCTACAACTTCTAATACGTAGGCCATTGCTTCTGGTACATCTAATTCCTTATAAGAAACCATACCTGTCATAACAAGACAAACTATAACATAAATAATTGTACAAATAACTAAAGAAGCAATAATACCAATCGGTAAATCACGTTGTGGATTTTTTACTTCTTCAGCAGAAGTTGCTAACGCATCAAATCCTAAAAAAGCAAAGAATACTGCAGCTCCTCCGGAAAAGACTCCGCTTATACCATACGGTGCAAATGGTATCCAGTTTTCTGGTTTCACGTAAAAAACACCAACTGAAATGAATAAAACAACAATACCAATTTTTATTAATACCATTGCGTTATTCACTCGCTTACTTTCTTTCGTACCTTTTGATAATAACCAAGTTATTATCAATGTAATGATTACTGCTGGTAAGTTAACAATTCCACCTTGCGTTGGAATCGTTAACAGTGATTTGGGTATCTCAATCCCAAATCCACTTACTAAGTTGTGGAAATAGCCTGTCCACCCCCCTGCTACCGCCGCAGTTGTAACTACATATACTGACAGTAAGGTCCATCCCATTAAATGGGCTACAAACTCACCAATCGTCGCATATGAATAGGTATATACACTACCCGAGACTGGAAGAGTAGAAGCGATTTCTGCATAACATAGGGCAGCAAATCCGCAAACAATTGCTGCAATCATAAATGAAAAAATAACTGCTGGACCCGCATCTCTTGCTGCTACCAATCCAGTTAATACAAGTACTCCTGTACCAATTATCGCACCAATCCCTAGCATGGTAAGGTCAAATGCGCCTAATGTTTTTGTCAAAGTCTTACTTTTACTATCTTCTAACAATTTCCTAACTGATTTTTTCCTAAATAAGTTGGCCATAACACACGCCTCCATTTATTTAAAAGAGAGCTAAGATATCCACTCCTAGCTCCCCTTTAGTAAAATGATTCTATTATAAAAAATTCTTCAATCGTTATTTTACCTCGTTGGCAACAAAGAAATGCTCACATACACTTGAAATACGTTTTAAATCTACATTGCCGCCTGAAATAACCGCTACTACTTTTTTACCCTGTACATATTTATCCACTTTTCCTGCAAGAAGAGCGGCTGTGGCTAACGCTCCCGCACCTTCTACGACAGCTTTTCCGCGTTGCAGTAAGTCTTTCATCGCTACTTCTAATTCTTCTTCCGATACAGTTACAATATCATCTACTAGATCTTTTACAATTTCAAAAGTTAAATTTCCTGGTATTTTTACTGCGCAACCATCCGCTATTGTCGGTTCCTCATAATGTTCTACAATTTTCCCAGCATCATAAGAAGCTTTCATTCCATGAACATTATCTGCTTGAACCCCAATAATATTAATGGAAGGATTAAATGATTTCAGCGCTACAGCAATTCCTGAAATAATCCCTCCCCCACCAATAGGTACAATAACAGTATCAACATCCCACATGTCATCCAGAATATCTAAACCAATTGTCCCTTGGCCAGCCATTACTTCTACATCATCATATGGATGTAGGTATGTTTCGCCTGTTTCTTTTATAATCTCTTCACATTTCGCTTTTGCATCATCAAACGTATCACCGTATAAAATAACTTCAGAACCATATCCTCTAGTCGCATCCACTTTAGCTTGCGGTGCGGAGGTTGGCATTACAATTTTACTTTTAATTCCAAGTAAATGGGACGATAATGCAACACCTTGTGCATGATTTCCAGCTGAACAAGCGATTACACCACGTTCTTTTTCTTCATTTGTTAGTTGGGAAATTTTATTAAATGCCCCACGAAATTTGAATGAACCTGTTAACTGCATGTTTTCTAGCTTTAAATAAATTTCTCCACCGGTTTTACTGGTTAAATAGAAAGATTTAACCAAAGGTGTTTTTCGAGCATTTACGTCAAGAACTTCTTTCGCTTTTTTAATGTCAGTGATATCTAGCAAAACATTTTTGGTAATCATACTAACACTTCTTTCAATTGTCTAAAGTCTAAATCTAGCGTCATACCTAAATTTTCGTAGGTAATAATACCTTTATATATATTTACACCAGATGCTAATGATGATTTATGTTGAATTGCATTTTCTAATCCGTCTTTAGCAATTGCTAATAAATACTCAATATTTCCATTTGCCAACGCCATAGTTGAAGTACGTGGGGTGGCACCAGGCATATTTGGTACCGCATAATGGATTACATCATGTTTAATAAATACAGGATTATCATGAGTAGTATAATGGTCAATTGTTTCTATTGTACCACCTTGATCTATTGCGATATCTACAATGACACTTCCTGGCTTCATAGATTGAACCATATACTCTTTAACAATTTTAGGAGGTCGAGATCCTGGTATTAAGATTGTTGAAATAAATAAGTCTGCCTCTTTAATCGTTCGCTCTAAATTTTTAGTATTAGATTCAATTATATTTACCTCTTCTGTTGCGTATTGCTTTCTTAAATATGCAATTCTTTCTTGATTAACCTCTAGAATTGTAACACTACATCCAATCCCAATTGCCATATCACAGGCATTAGTTGCAGCATTCCCTCCACCTAGGATTACAACTTTTCCGGCAGGGATTCCCTCAATACCTGATAATAAAATCCCTTCCCCTTGATGTTGTTTTTCTAAATAATAAGCTCCCATAAATACCGCTCGTCTTCCAGCAATTGCACTCATAGGTTTTAATAATGCTAAATTTCCATCCTCACTAATAGTTTCACCAGCAATCGCAGTAGTTCCAGCACTTCTCATTGCTTCCACACACTCTTTAGATGCGGCAAGATGTAAAAATCCCCATACAATTAGATCCTTTTTAAAGTAATGGTATTCCGCAGGTAGTGGTTCTTTTACCTTTACTACCATATCAACATCCCATGCTTCGCCTTGAGTAACTATGCTTGCTCCAGCATTTATATATTCATCATTCGTATAACCTGAACCTAATCCAGCATCTTTTTGTACCAATAATTCATTTCCAGCTGCAACTAATTTTTGAATATTTTCTGGAGTCATCCCTACACGAGCTTCCCCTTTTTTTATCTCTTTCACTACACCAATTTTCATATCAACACATCCTTTATTAGAGTGAGTTATAAATTAAATTGATTTTTGTCAGATAAATATAAAATTCATAATATTCACCTTTACAATATTTTTACAATATAATTTAATTTATAACATTGGATTGCACCTACAAGATAACATTAGTAAAAATAACTGGTCAATAATTTTGTGAAACATTTCACAAAATGTTTCATTTAGCTTATTTTCTATATTTTATATCGAAAATATGATTGAATCTCTCAATACTTTGTGATATTCTTCACAAGAATATATCTTCTCTTTTGAATTTCAATTTATTATTTTTCTATATCAGAATATTAAAATCCCTCATCTATTTTTATTATTCATAAAAACGAAATCTCTTTTTAAATCCATATTTCGGGTTAAATTAATTAATTTCTTTTAATGGATAATTCATAGAACTTTACTCACCTCAAATCATGTGAATACATTCACATGATTTGAGGTGAAATTAAAATTTCTTTACCTATACATTTGATTTCTTTTTTATTTTGTATCTGAAATTTATTCAAATTTTCTAGGTGGTAAGGATGAGGGCGGCTATTTGTATGAATACAGGATATACTATCAAATAATTTAACAAACTAGATACAGAATTCATAAGAGAATTTATATATTTTTCTAATTGGGAGTGATTATATTGTCACAACAACAACTTAAAAAGGATATTGGTTTCTTTGCAGCATTAACCACAGTTATTGGTACCGTTATCGGCGCCGGAGTATTTTTCAAGCCCACTGCATTATATGGAGTAACAGGAACAGCGAGCCTAGGATTACTTGCATGGGTAATTGGTGGTATCTTAACCGTTTGCGCAGGACTAACTGCTGCTGAACTATCTGCCGCTATTCCTGAAACGGGGGGAATGATGGCATATCTAAAGAGGACTTATGGGAACTTAACTGCTTTCTTGCTTGGCTGGGCACAAACTGTTATATACTTCCCTGCAAATATTGCAGCACTCGCTATTATTTTCGGGACACAAACGGTTAGTTTATTTGGCCTAAATGTTAATGAACACAAAATGCTAATTATTTTAATTGCAATTATTACCGCAACATTTGTAACTCTTATGAACTTTTTAGGAGCTAAAGCAGCTGGTGGAATCCAAATGGCTTCGACTATATGCAAATTGGTTCCATTAGCATTAATTATTATTTTTGGATTACTACACAAAAGCGACGTTACTTTTCAGCTTTTCCCAATTGAGGCAGGGCCGAACAAATCTATGATATCTGCCCTTGGATCTGGTTTACTCGCAACAATGTTCGCCTATGATGGATGGATTCATGTAGGGAATATTGCTGGAGAAATGAAAAACCCTAAAAAAGACTTGCCTAAAGCAATCGTATTAGGATTATCAACAGTAATGGTTGTTTACTTATTAATTAATGTCGCGTTCCTAATGGTCATGTCTGCAACATCGCTTGCGGGTACTGATACACCCGCTTCTCAAGTAGCTACAATTCTTTTTGGAGCTATGGGAGGAAAACTAGTTACCATTGGCATTTTAATTTCCGTGTTTGGAACGATTAATGGTTATATTATGACGGGAATGCGAATTCCTTATGCCATGGCTATTGAGAATAAACTACCATTTAGTAAATGGTTTGCTACATTATCTAAAAATAGTCGTGTCCCTTATAATTCTGGTCTATTTATGCTATTTATTTCTATTATTATGATGGCTGTCGGCGGATTCAATACTCTTACTGATATGTTGGTATTTGTAATATGGATATTCTACACAATGACATTCTTTGCTGTATTTATCTTACGAAAAAGAGAACCTGATCTTGTACGACCTTATAAAGTTCCATTGTATCCTTTTATACCATTAGTTGCTATTATTGGTGGATTGTTCATTGTTATTAATACCTTATTCACTCAACCTCTGTTAGCTTTATGTGGAATAGGTCTAACAGCACTCGGCCTCCCTATTTATTACACTATACGTAAAAAGGAACAATTTGATATAGAAAATCGTACTGAGTAGAAAAGGCTTTCTTAAAGATATGATACAGAAGTTAATGATTATATTACAATTAATAGTCTATTTGACTTATTTTCGCTTCTAAAAAATATAATCGTCTAACAAATAATAAACAAGGAGAACCCCTTTTGGGTTCTCCTTGTTTATTATTTGTTAGTGTCCTAGAATTCTTTTCCTTAAGTTAATTTACTCTTTATCCATTCTGCATTCCTACCTTTAGAAACCAATTTAATATATCCCTGTGAATTTAAAGCGTGTAGTGTTTTATTTATAGTACTTTCACTTATGTCTGGATGCATGTTTCGAATATTTTCTTTAGTAAAAGGATGATTTTGTTTGTCTATGTATTTCTCAATTCTTTTTCTTTTAGTATGAGTGCTTATACAATTGTTTATTAAATTATTTAATTCTTCATATGCATCTAAAACAATATCTAAAAAAATTTTCATCCAGAAAACTACATTATGATCTCCTTGATGCCAGTTAGCTGCAGATTTATACAGAGCATCATAATAATCTGATTCATATTTTTTAAAATATTTCTCTATACATGTATATTTTACAAATGTATATCCACTTTCAATTAATAACCATTGAATTAATATTTTTGCTAACTTGCCATTCCCTTTATTAAATGGGTAAATACATAGGAAATTTAATATAAATTGAGGAATCAGTAGGAGCGGATGAAAATTCCCTTTAGCCCTTAATGTATTATATTGTTCGCATAGCTGATACAAATATTGCGGAACCATATCATATAAAACAACTGTACGTAGTTTGGATTGATTATTTAACATTGGAATACATGATAAAACAAGTTCGTTTTTTCTCCAATTACCACTTTCAGACGTTGAATAATTCAGTAATTGGAAATGCAGTTCTTGAATTGTTTGTGGTTTAATAGGCAGTTTGTGATTTTCTTTTTGCACAAGTTCTAATGTTTTGTAATAACAAAATAAAGCGTCCTCTTCCAATGTTTGAGGGCTAACACGATTAGAAACAAATTTTTTCAACTGTTTATTTGAGAATGTCAACTTGTCATATATATTAGGAAAAGTTTTAATATATTGTAGAGATATACTCTTTTCCAAAAGATCAAAGATCTCTGGTTTTTGAGTTTGATATGCTGATATTGCTCCTTTATATTCACTGATTTTACTTATAATATTTATTAGTTCCCTTTTAAATTCTAAATTTGTATATTTTTCTTCAAAGAAATTTCTCATCTCGTTCCCTCCTTTCCCTAAGGTTTATTGCCAACTTTGTATGCTCCATTATCCCCCTAATTTTCACATTCCCTACTGTTTACTTATTGTTTTATAAATGTTCATTAAGGATGTAATTAAACGATAGCCAGATGCAAACATGGATCGCTCTCTTCTTATTAATGTATGTAGTTTATTGGATTGTTAATTAATAAATAAAAAGGCACTTCCTTAAATTATTAAAAAAGTGCTTTTTATTTAATCAAATATGTCTGTATTTAGTTACTTAAAGGAAACTATGCACAAAAGGTATCAACCTTTTGTGAAAATCATAACATATTAAGCTATAAATAATTACGTCGATTCTAAAAACGCTCAATCTTGATATGTTATGAATTAATGTCGTACATAATCTTAGTTACTTTCAGAGTATGTTAGATTATGTACATTTAAACTGTTGCTAAGTATTTATATATTCGACATAATTTTATACGATAAATTCACTTTATAGTATTGGAGACATGGTTTCTTTTAATGTATGCACAGAATGATTAAAGTTAAACTTTTCTTCTTCATTTAACTCAATTTCTATAATTTCTCGAATACCTTGACGATTTATAACAGCAGGAACTCCTATATACACGTCATTATGACCATATTCATTTTCAAGGTATGCAGATACTGTTAACACACTATTTTCATGATGTAGAATCGCCTTTGTTATACGTAATAAAGACATTCCAATTCCATAACAGGTCGCTCCCTTACGTTCAATTATATGATAGGCAGCATCACGTGAACGAACAAAAATTTCGTCTAAGTCATTTTGATTATACTGACTTTTATTTTCTAAAATGGTTTGTAGCTTTTGAACGCCAACTGAAACATGACTCCAAACCGGAAGCTCTGTATCACCATGTTCACCAATTATATAAGCATGAATATTATGAGGATCAATCTCAAAATATTCCCCTAACATGTAACGGAAACGTGCAGAATCAAGTGTTGTACCTGAACCAATTACGCGCTCTTTCGGCAGACCAGACTCTTTCCAAGTCACATATGTTAAAATGTCCACTGGATTTGTTGCAATTAAGAAAATACCATCGAATCCGCTTGACATGACATTTCGAATAATTTCTTTAAAAATCTTAGTGTTTTTTTCGACTAAGTCTAAACGTGTTTCACCTGGTCTCTGTGGCAATCCAGCTGTTATTACAACAATTTGCGCATCTTTACAGTCCTCACAGCTACCCTTCCATACTTTTGTTGGTGATGGTGAAAAAGGAATTGCATGACTTAAATCCATTGCCTCGCCTTCTGCTCTTGCTTCATTTACATCCACAAGAACGAATTCTTCTGCCAGGCCTTGATTAATCATACAATATGCATAACTACATCCTACGGCCCCTGTACCAATTAAAACTACACGATTAATATTTTTATTCATTTATAGATCCCTCACTATTTATATTATGTTTTTGTGCATTGTTGTTATTCTAATAAAAAGAGATTTAATTGATTTTGAATAAACAAATAATGAACTCGAAATATATTTATGTTCAATACCAAATAGTTAAACTAATATTCCTCTATATACGTATCACCAGCAAGTATTGCTCCAAATTTTTTCTTATATAACTCTAAAAAAACATTATGTATAGCTTCACTGATATTCTGTGAATATAAAAGAAAAAATAATAAGATAGATTTTTAATTACACTTTCATCAAAGAAAATTCTGTAAACAGATTCAGTTAATACATCTAGTTAAATAATATTGTTAACGCTTACATTTAGAGGATCCATTAACTGACCATCATTTCTCATATTGACATCCTTATCTTCATCCAAATCTGATTACTGCAAATTTAAGTTTTTATACAAAGGATTTTTCTATCCATTTTACCAATAGTTTTCCGAAAACACTTCTCTTTCCTGAATGAATTTTTAAAATTAATCTCCTAGTAAACCTCCTAATAAAATTTTTATAGGTTGCTGTAATATATTCAACATGTGACCTTGCATTTTATATTAACAAATTTACAGCACATAAATTGTGAATGTTTTTCGTATATTTCCCGTCCCTTTTAAGTCTTACAAAGACAAACAATATATTTTATAAGAGAAAAAATACAATTAAAAACGAATTATATCAGTATTTCTCGCATATTGATTCAATTGATATAAAAATAATAGTGTTATTTTTATACGGAAATGATTATATTAGTAACTTAAAGTTTTATTTGTGTTTGTAATGGAATATTTTCCTCAAATTGAGATTCCACTAAATCTTCCACCTCTTCAGGAATAGGGCCATTTTTTGTTATATAATGATATACCATACCAACGAATACAGATCCACCAATAATATTTCCAATTGTAACTGGAATCAAATTATAAATAGCTCCACTTAAAGAAATTGTATTGGGATGTGGCGATACTAGAGAAATTGCAAATAGCGATAAATTTGCAATGCTATGTTCATATCCGGATAAAAAGAATGTAAAAACTAATAACATCATAACAATGATTTTTGATGTATCCCCTTTTACTTGAGAAGGAAGAAAGCATGCTAGACAAACGAGCCAATTACATAAAATAGCTTTGAAAAATAACTGTATTGTCGGAGTATTCATTTTCACTTCCACAACATTATTTAGCAAGTGTTCATATTCAATTTGATCAAAAATACCAGTACCATAAAATAATAATGCAAAAAATATTGCACCTATCAGATTACCTAAAAAACAGGCACCCCAATTTCGAAAAGTATCTAGGATTGTTGTTTTTTTTCGTAAAGTCGAGATTGTAAAATACATTGTATTCCCAGTAAATAATTCCGCCCCACCATATATTATTAATATAAGTGCAATTCCAAAAAACAAAGAAGCAATTAGATATGTTGCAGGTGAATTTACAACATGAAAAAAATCTCCTAATTTAAAACATAATACTATAATAAATCCAATATAGATGCCGGCTAGTACCGCGCGTACAAAATATTGTATTGGGTCTATATCTAATATTTGTTTCTTCTTTTGTGCAAGTTTTATAGCATCAGCTATTCCTTGTTCTAACATAAAATTATACACTCCTTTAGTTCCTGCTTATTTTAAATTATCCTAAGAATAAACTACTTGTTTCAATATTTACTTTCAAGGATTTGTTCAACAGTTCACAAAACAAACACAATATTTTTACAAAATAATCCAAATATTATGTAGTGATATCTGCTATATAAGCTAAAGCCTAGAGGGGACATACTACACGAATAATACATATTCAATGCAGAGTTAAAGAATAAGAAATTCTGTATAACAAGTCTTAATTTATTATGGTTAGGAAAGTACTTCACCCTAACTTTTACTGACTTGCAAAGTAATTATGATTCATTGAGAAGTCAATTACATATATACATAGAAAGACCTACTATGATAGGTTACACTGTGTTTGTATACGTTACTCTTTAAAAATTGAAGAAAAACTTTTATCAACTACCATATTCAACATTTTTATCCGAAATATCTTAGTAAAATAAAAAATCTTGTCTCTAACCTATGAGTTTAATGAAACATCTTTGTTTCTCAATACCCGCTCCAAAATAAATTGTGACATATTTTAAAATACACTATATATCAAGCACTCTTTTTTAAAAATTGTTATAATATGAACGGGAATTCTTGCTCAATACTTCACAATACAAAAGGAGAATTTGATATGAAAAAACGAAAACGCTTAGTCATAATCGGTAATAGTGTATCTAGTTTACGCTGTATTGAACAAATTTTAATACACAACCCTAATATGTATAACATTTCTATTTTCAGTGATGAACTCTATCCTCTCTACAATCAGATAAACACTATTTCATTAAACTTAAATATAAAAAATAGAATGCTGAAGAAATATAATTGGTACAAACAACATAATATTAAGCTTTTCACAAGCGAAAAGGTAATAGAAATTGATCGTGAGGACGAGGTCATTGTTACAGATAAACGACGTATTGTTTTCTACGATAAACTCATCATTGCAACAGGCTCTACTGCTTTTATTTTTCCCGTTAAAGGACTGCAATTATTTGGAGTAAATAAACTTAAAACAACTGAAGAAATCCAATTTCTATTAAGTACTAAGAAGCATTCCAAAAAAGCTATTATTATTGGCAATGGCATGCTCGGTCTAAAAATTGCACAAAAATTACTTGATTTAGGAATAGACGTCCACGTTGTTCATTTCATTTCACACTTAATGGCAAATCAAGATATCCTGGATTGTTCATTACTACGTAACAAGCTAAAAGCAAAAGGGATTCAATTTTTCATGGAAAAAAACACGGTTAAAATCCTAGGTACAGAATACGCAGAGGGGATTCAATTCGAAGATGGCACTATTATTAAATACGATTTAATTGTAATACCTATTGGTAGGCGACCTAATACACATTTAGCAGAAAAGGCTGGTTTACATGTTAACCGTGGCATAGTTGTTAATAAGTATATGCAAACAAATGATAAATTAATTTATGCAGTGGGTGAATGCACTGAACACAATGGTATTACATTGGGATTTCCAGCCCCCCTCCATACACAAGCCACTGTATTAGCCGAGCATATAACAAATATACAGAAAAGCACTCTTTTTGCGTAATTCTTTAGTTAATTAAAACTAGTTCATTATAACTTTTATCTATAAAAAAACTCTTCTTAATAATTGTTTAAGAAGAGTTTTAATCCTTTGAAAACGTATTAAAGGGATTACTTCAATATTGAAATATTTCACAATCCTATTATGTACTAAATTAAAATGTCAATTTGAATAAGGAGACATACTAAAATGCAACGACACAAAAAAATATATATTTTAATTATTTTCTGCATCGTATTATATATATTAACTATAGTGCTTAAAGGTGAAAATAATAGCGCTAAAAATACAATATATGGGATGGACAAACTTGTTAAACTCGATAAAAAAACTTCATATTCTAAAAAGAACAATCCTTTAGAAGTCCCTTTAATTCTACAAACTCCAGAATTAGAACGTGGATGCGAAGTTACAAGTTTAGCAATGCTTCTAAATTTTAATGGTCTATCCGTTGATAAATTAGAATTAGCTAAAAATATTAAATATGTCCCTTTTCAAAACAATGGATTAATGGGAAATATGGACGAAGGATTTGTCGAAAATATGTATGACATAGATATGCCTGGTTTAGGTGTGCATATTAAGCCGATTTTAGAGTTAGCTAAATTATACATATCAGAGAATTGTATTATAGATTTAACTGGAAGTAGTCCCGAAAATTTATATAAAGCAATTGACAAAGAACACCCTGTTTGGATTTTAACAAACGCAAGCTTCCGCAAACTACCTGATTATGAGTTTCGTACTTGGAAAACAAATACGGGTGAGAGGCAGGTTACATACCGTCAACATAGTGTTTTATTAACTGGACACACCGAACAATATGTATATATTAATGACCCATTAGATACGGAAAAAAATAAAAAAATTGATAAGAAAGATTTTGAGGAAGCATGGGTTCAATTAGGTAGACAAGCCCTAACCATCATTCCCTAAAAAACACCTTGATTTGTAGTTTGTAGTTGAGATAGACTTAAAATTACCGGATATTAATTATGTAATTATTATATAATAATTACATAATTAATATAGGAACTCATATATTTATAATTAATTCTCTTCCTTACTAACTATAAAAAGGACACACCTGTACCGCTGAAATGGTACAGGTGTGTCCTTCATGCAAATCAAAATCATTATATAGCGATTTTTATATTTTATAAACTAAAACAATTCCAACGAATTTTTTGAAAGCATTCTCCTTCCTCAAACGTGTGAAGAACGATAGCCCGGCGGTAGGTTGGAGATGAATTTCAGTTTGGCATCTAAGGGTGGTACACCTCTAAGTAACACTCAGGGAAACGAAAGGTTACTTTCATCGTGGAACTAAGAAGCTCCCACTTCAAGCTTTGGTAACAATTTATGTATGTCGAACAATTAAGATGGCTTACTGCCATCCCTTGTCCGAAGCCTATTCATCTCCCACTTACTCACTTCGCGTTCCTTGAGGAAGGAGTCTTCTTGGCTAAAATGATAAAAATACTTACTAATTATAATAATTCCACCTTCATATTTTGAGTGTCACTTTAGCTTTAAACCGACCACAGTTGGAAGCATAAAGTTACCAAGAGTTAAGGTGCTTTTATGTTTTAAAAAGCCTAAAATATCAAAAAAACTTTACCTAAAAGATAGCACCAACAAGACAAAAATTTTGTACGTTAAGCATGGCTTTTTAATGAGTAATATAATTTTTTTATTAGAATTGAGCCTGGTTAAATTAAATCCAAAATATCTTTTGGGGTATTTAATACATAGTCAGCTTTTTCAAAACCTTCCTTTATCTTTGAACCCCATAAAGCGAGTGCGAATTTTACACCAGCACTTTTTGCACATTGCATATCGTATATAGAATCTCCAATGTATATCGCCTCATTATTAGGAACATCTAATTTCTTTAAACAAGCTAATAATGGTTCAGGGTGTGGTTTGTGCTTATCTGTATCACACGCACAAATTGTATGTTCAAAATGACCGCTTAAGCCAAATGGCTCGAACTCATCTATTAACTCTTGCTTAGTTTTTGATGTAACAATACCAAGCTTTAATTTACTAAGGGATAACTCTTTAATAACGTTTTCTAATTCTTCAAATACGGAGACTTCATGAGAAAAATCTAGTACAGTTTTCGCCCATTTCGGATGAACAACGTCTATATTTTGTACTTTTAATTTCTTTAAGGTTTCTTTTCCAGGAATCCCTAATGCAAATCTTAAATCTTGTAACGCATAATCTTCCTTTAGTTCTTCTTTTAAAACTTTTTGTAAGGATTTTAGTATTGCTTTTTCTGTGTCTAAAATTGTTCCGTCTACGTCAAAAACAAGAGATGTAATCAAAATAAATCCTCCCTATTTTTTAATCTTCACTTGCAATTACTACTTCAACACCGTTCTCTTTCAAAATGTTATATAAATCATTAGACATAACTTGATTTGTAATGAATGTGTCTATAGATTCAAGCATTAAACCCTTATAATTTCGTCGCTGATTCCATTTAGTGTGATCTGCCACTAAAATAACTTGATCAGCATGTTTTATTAATTCACGCTTGAAATATATATCTTCTTCAAAACCATAGTATATCCCGTCTTCTGTAATACCTGCGGTTCCAATGAACACCTTGTCAAAGTGATAATCTTTGAGTTTTTCAGTGGTAGAGGTCCCCGTAGTATGTCGAGAAATCTTATTTAAAGTTCCTCCCAAAAGGTGAATAGTCGTATCTTCAGATTGAGCTAACATATAAGTAGTATCAATCGAATTCGTCACAATAGTTACGTTCTTTGATTGCAAATGTTGTGCTACAAAGTTGACTGTTGTTGAAACGTCTAAATAAATCATGTCATTATTTGCTATCAAATTTGCAGCTTTCATTCCAATCAATTTTTTTGTTTCTAATTCAGTCTGTGACCGCTCTTGATAAGTATCAATTTTCTTATGAAAAGTTGCTAAAGCCACTCCCCCATAAGTTCTAACTATTGCCTTATTGTTGGAAAGTTTCACTATATCTCTTCTTGCAGTATCTCGTGAGATATGAAACATTTCACACATTTGTTTTATATTCATGGTTTTATGTGTTTCTAAATAATTAAGGACTCGTATCAATCGTTCTTCTTGATTCATAAGTAACCTCCATAAGGATATTTTAAGTTAAAATAAGTTAATTATCAAGTGATATTAAGTGATATAATACAAAAATACCTCTTTTATTAAGTTATTTTAATCCAAAATAGTATATCTTTATTTTTAATACCTTTATAATTTCAAGCTATTTTACGAGTAATTTACAGTTTATCGTTGGAATCATAAGTTGGCCGTAAACTAAAAGAAGCATAAGATGGCCGTAACGGCCATCTTATGCTTCTTTTTACACTGGGTAAGTGATTTCTGTCAGAGACTGATAAGTCTTCTAATAGCTAATTGATTTTTTATTATAATTTTCTTGTTTCCGACGGAAGCCACAAGTCCTAAACTTTCAAATTTATTCAATTTACGACTAATAGTCTCTCTTGTTAACCCTGCATAATTTGCCAATTCTTCTCGTGTCAATGGCAAATTGATAAGTATTCCATCCTCAGTACTTCTACCATATTTATCACAAAACTCCAATAGTATATGAGCAATTCTAACTTCTGGATTGTTTGTCGCTAAATTTTGCGCTAAATTCTCTACCTTAGCTAGACGCTTTGTGACAATTTTTAATAACTTCAATACAATACTTGGATTTCGTTCCATTATATAATCCATATTTTCTTTTTTTAGCATACAGATATGAGTATCTTCTATAGCATATGCACTAAAATTACTCTTTTCATCATAATTAAATACATTTAATTCACAAAAGGATTCACCACTTGTTAAAATATGCAATATTTGCTCTTTCCCCTGAAGAGTTAATGTAGATAACTTTACTTGTCCACTATTAATAATAAATAATGTATCTGATTTATCTCCCTCAAGAATTAATGGCTGGCCTTTCTTAAATTTTTTATGTTTTGTCATTAAAGCTATATTACTAATTTCCTCTTCGGAAAGGGTTTTAAAAATTAGTACTTTTCTTGGGCAAAGTTCCCTTGAATTTTTATGATCATAATGCTTGGCCATATTTTCTCACCTAACTTTAAATATAGAATAAAAAATACACTGGTACGTAAGGTTATTGTAGATTTTTTTATTAAAAATATCAGTGATTCAAATCACAATTATATTTTTTAAAAAATAGTAATACAATATCTACATAAACATATTTTAAATATGTCATAGAAAATAGGGCCCTGAGGAGAAAGGGTGGCGCCAGGGCCCTATGGAGTGTACCGAGAATGGCTGAATCGGTATAAATATATGTTACACAATTATTATAGATTTTTTAAAAAAATATTTCTGTGACCGCAATCACATTCAATAAGAAAAAACAATGAGAATACTATGCAGTATTCTCATTGTTTTTTTCTTATTATTCATTTATTGGTGCAAAATGGTTTTTATCTTCTCCGCAAACAGGACAAACCCAGTCCTCTGGTAAATCCTCGAAACTTGTTCCTGGTTCTATATCCTCATCTGGATCTCCTACCTCCGGGTTATAAATATATCCACATGGTAAACAAATGTATTTTTTCATAATTCCCTCTCCTTTCTATACAGCTTTATATTTTCTCTTTTAACTTGCTCATTATTTCACTTATATTGGTATTTATTAAATCTATTCCTTCTAATGATACTTGCTTTTCAATCGCAGATTTGTAAGGAATAGATGCAGCAATTCCTTCTAATGAAATCACACCCACTATTTTATTATTCTTAATAAATAACCTTGTATACTTCTCCTTACCATCTTCTTCAACAATTGTTGTATCACATTGCTCTTCATTAACTGATCCAATTGAAAATAAAGATACATTGAATGCGTTAAAAATAGTAGTTGGAATTTCTTTTTTGTAAATAGCAGTTTTCGATACCATGTTACTACCAGCTACTCTTCCTTGTTCCATTGCAGTCGCCCATAACCCTTCAATCTCATCATTTATTTCTGCAACATCTCCCGCAGCATATACGGATTCTATATTTGTTCTCATCTTCTCATCCACAACAATACCTCTATTTAATTTAATAGCAGTATCCTGTACAAGTGTGGTATTCGGGGTAACGCCAATTGAGTAAACAATACTATCACAATTGATTTGATAATTTTCGTTCACCTTTATACCAGTTACGGATTCTTCCCCGAGAATAGAATCAATAGAAGTATTTAAATACACCTTTACTCCTTCACTTTCAATTTTTCGTTTTAAGAGAAGCGAAGATTTTGTGTCTAATTGTCTTCTCATTAACGAAGGGGCTACTTCTACAATGGATACCTTTATACCAGCTTTCAGAATAGACCATGCTGTTTCTAACCCTTGTACACCCCCACCAATGGTCACAATACTCTCTTTTCCTTCTAAATATCCTTTAAACTCATCTGCTTCTTGCATGTCCCTAATAGTAAAAATATTTTTTTTGTTAATTCCATTTAACTCTAATCTTCTATTATTTGCTCCTGTACAAATTAATAGTTTATGATAAGCAAATACCGCTTCATTGGATGTAACAATAAATTGCTCATCTGTATTAATTTTTACCACCTTTGTATTTATTAAAACTGATATATGATTATCTTGATACCACTTTTTCTTTTTAATTAACACTTTTTCACTGTGTAAATCTGAATACAGATCCTTTGATAATTTAATTCTTTTGTAAGGTAGTGATGGCTCTTCACCAAAAATGAATATATCTGATTCTTTATCATACTCTCTGATGGTTTTAGCAGCATTCACAGCGGCTACACCACTCCCAATAATAATAAAATTCTTTTTCATATTTTCACCTCTACTTTCTATTAAATAGAACTCAATAATAAATCTGTAACAAATGTTGTTGCATGTTGGATTTTCTTTACTTTCCCCTCATCTTTTGGAGAGAATCTAACCCGAATAGGAAATTCAACATGAGTCATACCTGTAGATTTGATAACTTTTGATGTACTTTGTACATTCATATTTGTTTCATTGAGGTAATCTTGTATCACCTCAATTGCCTCTCCACTCCAACCATATGAACCGAATGAAGCTGCAATTTTCCCTTCTAAATTCTTTTCTGTCATTTCTTTTAAAATTTCTTCTAAATTACCAATCATATCTGCATATCTAGTTGAAGATCCTATGAAGACTGCATCAGCTTCTTGAATACTCTTTAAAACTTCTAATTTTTTTGCTTTATCAGCGTTAAATACTGTTACATGAATATTATCTGCTTCTAGAGTTTCTTTAATAATATTCGCTACTTTTTTTGTATTATTTTTAATTGTTGTATACACAATTGTTACTTTTTTATCTTGATTCGTATCTCTACTCATATTTGCATATAAATTAATATACTTCTGTATATCTTGACGTAAAATGTAGCCATGAGATGGTGCGATCATTTGTACATCCAAATCTTTTAGAGCTTCTATTAATGTTCTTACATATCTTCTATGTGGATGGATAATGGCATTATAATAGCCAATAAAGTCTTCTGTAATATCTACATTCGCTTTATCACTGAAAATCTCATCATTTGCTATATGAGTACTAAAAATATCACATGGAAATAAAATTTTGTCCTCTACACAATAGGTAATCATCGTTTCTTCAGTATGAAGATATGGCGTTTCTTTAAATTTCAATGTTTTTCCGCCAATATCCAATGTATCACCGTCTTTTACTATTAAAAACTTTCGATTATGCAGCTTATACATCTCTTGTATTTCTGGTACTGCAATTTCTGTACATACAATTGTTGCATTAGTAGCTCTTGATGCTAATGCTGCTAATCCCCCTGAATGGTCGGGTTCTGTATGATTCACTACGATATATTGAATTTCTTGTGGATCAATTAATTTACTTAAAGATTCTACAAACTCTCTTCCAAACTCTATATCAACTGTATCAATCACTGTTGGCTTTTCCGTTTTTAGCAAATACGCGTTATAAGTTGTTCCTTTTGCTAAGATCAAACGATGAAACGGAACTTCTCTATTATCAACTTTCCCTACCCAATATATATCTTTAGTTAACTTAATTTCTTTGCTCATATAACTCAATTCCTCCTCAATCAGATTTGATTTACAACTGAATTATATAAACCTTTTTATAATTAAAAGAGGACTAGAATCACATTTTAAAAAAATAAATAAACACCTGAGTAACAACTCTCTACTCAGGTGTTTTTTTATTTATTTTGTTGCTACAATTACTAGAGCCGGACCATCAAGTGAATATGTTTTTTTATCAAAATTAGCGTAAGTTTCTACTGACTCGAAACCACAATCTATTAATATCAGAAGTAATTGTTTTTTTGTAATTGGATATAACTCTATACTATTTGAGAATTCTTCACCACTTGTATTTAATGTTACAGTAAATCGCACTTTTTTTCTCTCTATTGCATAATCTCGTTTGAATGAGAAGTGTTCTTTCTTAATTACTGGAAATATGAACTGTTTTTGATTTAATACTTTTTCATAGTTTACAATTTGAATTATTAACTTTCCGTTTTTCTTAAGTTTTTTAAAAGCACTTTGAATAAAATCAGTAATTTCCTGTACATTGTCTAAATGAACCAACGTATTTCCAATACAATAAATACCATCAAATATTCCAGGTACCTCGTCTATTTGCTGCATTCTAAGTGTATTTACATAAAGTTTCCCTTTATGGGGTATTGCTTTCTCAGAAATTTTATCAGCCATTTTCTTCTCTGGCTCCATCGCAGTGACAATCATTCCTTTTTCAACTAATGCATTAGCCACGTTCCCTGTTGCCGCACCTACATCAATTACGGAGTCTCCCTCTTGTAAATAAGAAGCAATAAAATTCAATTGTTTTTCATTTGCCGGAAAAATTTCATCATAATACGGCATTAATTTTTCGTAAAAAGTCATTATTTATACAATCCTTTCTACATTCAGTATTAGAGCAGATATTAATGTAATAATTAATTCAAATTAAATCTGAATAAAACAATATAATACAATATTAGCCTTTACGAGATAAAATATTTAAATACTATTATTGTTGTAATAAAAACGTAAATAGCATTTATACTCTCTAAAATTCCCACTTTTAAAATTGAAATATTTCTTCCATAAAGTACTATAGACCGTATCAAACTCGGGATAAAAATAATGGTAATTGATGGTGATAAAATAAACGTAACAATCACAAGTAATAAATGGTACCACCATGACACAATACGATACGTTGGATTCTTTTTTTCACGAATCATTGTTTTTACATAAAACGTACTCCCTATAAAATATAAAAATGTTATAGTCGCTATTATCAATATGTTTTTATCTACTGTTTTCATTGTGAAGTAATAACTAATAATTCCCCCTATACAAAACAAAATAATTGCACATACATCATTTAATAAAGCTCGTTCATTTTTTTTACTAGAAAAATAAATGTTTATACAAAAAAACGGGAGCATAATAATAGAAAAGTACACTATACGCCATTCATAACTAAGAGCAATAGCCGTACATATACAAGCCTCACCAAAATAAAGAAGAAAATAATATAAATAATATTTCTTTCGCGGCTGTTTTACATACATTAATAAGGGGTACGTAGCTAAATACACAAAAAACCACGCTAAAAAAAGAGGTATATGATACCAAGTCCATTTACCAGTTAAAATGCCTAAAACAAATGGAATAAGCAGCATACCCCAGGCTCCATGCTGCTTTGGAATAATTAACTTCATTCTTCCACACCTCATATTTAACTTTTTTTCAAAATTTTACTTAAGAATTATAATCAGTAGCATATATAACATTACATTTCTAGATAAATACCATTACCAGTGAGAGAATCCCCCACTGGTAATCATACTCCACCAATTCAGGGAATACCCATCCCGAATAGTAAAATAAAATGAATTTTTCATACTCACTCTTCACTTATAAGATAAACTATGTTTAAAAAAATTACTGTGAGTGAAATCACTGCATTCTATTTTTATACCTTTTATTTTATAAAGTGAAACTTTCTTCAGTTCGTTTTTTTATATCTATTAGTACCCCTACTATCTCTATCCTAAAATAAGGAAATCTATTTCCTATATCTACACATAGTTAATTCAATCAATCTCTATACACTTTTTATAGACACGCTAATACGAAAAATGTATAGATTCAATCTCTTTTAAAAAGAAAGAATTATATACATCTTATATGAGTAGCATTGCACATTTTAACTATATATAGTATCATCTATCAATGGTTAACACTATATATGTAATTGGAGTGAGCTAAATGAACCCCTCAAACAAAGGAAAAAAACAAAAAAATACATTATGGACAACTTTTCATAGAATTGTACAGAGTAATGATCAAGATTTAATGCAAGAAAACGCAAATGTCGATGGTCGATCCCCAATGGGAATGATGGGAAACTTTGCATCAGAAAGTGCAAAACATTATGTAAGGGAACATTTGCTTTCTAAACAAGTAAAAGAAGCGATTAATCAAAACATTTTATATCCACATGATTTAGATTTTTATGCAACGGGAACGACCACTTGTTCACAAATCCCTTTAGCACAATTGCTAAAAAATGGGTTCCACACTGGACATGGTCATATGAGACAACCACAAGATATCAAAAGTGCATTAGCACTCTCGTCTATTATTCTTCAAGCCAATCAAAATATGCAGCATGGAGGGCAATCTCTTGCCATGTTTGATATAGATTTAGCCCCCTATGTGAGTAAAACATTTGAAAAGAATAAGAAAAAGCTAAGTGACTACCCATTAACAAAGGAACAAATTGAGGAGTTTGCATGGAAAGAAACAGAAAACGATACATATCAAGCATGTGAAGCATTTATTCATAATTCCAATAGCATGCATAGCCGTGGTGGTGGGCAAGTTCCGTTTATTTCAATTAACTACGGTACAGATACATCAAAAGAAGGAAGGCTATTAATTAAGCAATTACTACGTGCGACACAAGCGGGATTAGGAAAGAGCGAAACGCCTATTTTCCCCATTCAAATCTTTAAGTTAAAAAAAGGCGTAAATTTTGAAGAAAAGGATCCGAATTATGATTTATTTGAACTTGCGTTAGAAACAACCGCGAAACGATTGTTTCCTAACTTTTCATTTTTAGATGCGCCATTTAATGCAGCGTATTATAATGGGAACCCTGAAAGTGAAGTATGTTATATGGGCTGTCGTACCCGTGTGATGTCTAATATTCATGGCGATGAAACAGCAATTGGAAGAGGGAATTTATCGTTTACATCTATTAATTTAGTAAAATTAGCTTTAATTAATGATTCAAAAGAGAAATTTTTTAATTCATTAAACCATTATATCAACCTTGGCATTCGTCAATTGCTAGAAAGATATTCATATCAATGTACAAAAAAAGCAAGAGATTTTCAATTCCTATATTCACAAGGGATTTGGCGCAATGGTGAAAAACTACAACCAGAAGATTCAGTTACTGAGATTTTAAAGCAAGGAACATTGAGCCTTGGTTTTATTGGACTTGCGGAATGCTTGGTTGCCTTAACAGGAAAACACCATGGGGAAGATAAAGATTCATGGCGACTTGGAAAAGAAATTGTTACCTTTATGAGAAAGAAGATGGACCAAGCAACAGAAGAACATCACTTGAATTTCACTTTAATTGCAACTCCTGCCGAGGGACTATCAGGGAAATTTATCAAAAAGGATCGTGCTGAGTTTGGAACTATTACAGGTGTAACCGATCATGATTACTATACAAATTCATTTCATATTCCAGTTTATTATCCTATTCAAGCAATTAATAAAATCTGTTTAGAGGGGCCGTTTCATGCTCTTTGCAATGGCGGTCATATTACGTATATTGAATTAGATGGGGCGGCAGCACATAATCAAATGGCTTTAAAACAGATTGTTCAAGCAATGGCACAGTATGAAATAGGATATGGTTCAATTAATCATCCGGTGGATCGTTGTAGATGTTGTGAATATACTGGAGTTATTGAAAATGAGTGCCCTAGCTGTGGAAATATAGAAGATCATCATATTGAAAGAATTCGCCGTATTACTGGATATCTTGTGGGGGACATGTCCAAATGGAATAATGCAAAGCGTAGTGAAGAAGCAGATCGTGTGAAACATAAATGAGGGTAATGAATATTATTCATGATAGTGTAGTAGATGGTGAAGGGCTACGGACAGTTGTGTTTTTTGCCGGTTGTCCACATCATTGTTTAGGTTGCCATAACACAAAATCATGGCATCTTTACAATGGTACCGAGATGAGTGTGAAAGAAATTATAAAAGAAATATCCAAAAACCCTCTAACTGACGTAACATTTTCAGGTGGTGATCCATTTTTTCAAGCTATCGAGGTCAAAGAAGTTGCAAAAGCGGTGAAAAGTTTAAACAAAAACCTCTGGATTTACACTGGTTATACATTAGAAGAGATACAAAATTCACAAAACAATGATATGATTGAGTTGTTGCATTATGGAGATGTTTTAGTTGATGGAAGATTTGAAATCGAAAAAAGAGATTTGACACTTCCTTTTCGTGGAAGTTCAAATCAGCGTATTATACAACTAAAAAAATTATAATATGGCTTTAATTAAATATAAATTTCTTAATCTTTTTTGGTTATTAGTCATCACTAATCAAATATTTATGAGCAGATACTTTCTGCTCATTTTTTATTAATATATGCAATAAAAAAATTTCATAAGAACAGGATAAAAAAAGTGTTCATGCTCAATTCTTACACTTTTTTTGCAATGATTTTGGAACATATACACAAAAAGGTTCGCTTTCCATGTAATCCCCCGTCATTGCATATGCCCTAGAACGTGATCCCCCACAAACATATCGAAACTCACAAACACCGCACTTTCCTTTATACTTGTCCGGATTACGAAGACTTTGAAAGACAGGAGAGTTTCGATAAATTTCTGCTATCGATGTTGATCTAATATTCCCAGTTTTAATCGGCAATAGCCCGCTTGGATATACATCTCCGATATGAGAAATAAATACAACTCCATTTCCATCATTCACTCCTTTTGGAGCGCGTCCAAATCCATTAATTCCGCCCGTCACCCCTTCCATCAGTACATCCCTATATTGAATAATTTGATCTATTTTTTTAATTCCCTTCATTTTTTGTTGAAGAACAACGCGTCTATAGTGCTGAGCAGCTGTGGTTTTTATATCAAAAGAAACCGTTTTGCTAAGCTGATATAACCAGCGGAATATTCTTTCATGTTGAATTGGTGAAATCATGTCTTTCTCCTTACCACGTCCTGTTGGAACTAAGAAAAATACACTCCATAACACACACCCTAATTCTTCTACTAAAATTGCCATATCTTTAAGTACATTCAAATTATAATTAGAAACAACTGTATTAATTTGAATAGGGATTTTTAATTCATTTAAATAATGAATCGCATCCATTGTTAATTTAAATGAACCCTCTGTTCTTCTAAAATGATCGTGTACTTCAGCTGTTGGTCCATCTATACTAAATGCCCATCTAGCAATCCCAACCTCTTTTGCTTTTTTAATGGCTTCTTTAGTAACCATTGGAGTAGCACTGGGCGTCATGGATACCCGAATACCTTTCTTCACCGCGTATTCCGCAATATCATATATATCTGAACGCATTAATGGATCCCCACCAGTAAAAACCAGCATTGGATTATCCATTTCATATATATCATCAATTAGTTTTTTTCCTTCATCTAACGTTAACTCAAAAGGATCACGATAATGCTGAGCTTCAGCACGACAATGAATACATTTTAATTCACATGCTCTTGTTAACTCCCATATTACAATAAATGGGTTTTTATTATAATCACGATTTTTCAAAAAGAAAACCTCCCATTAACTTACATACTATAGTGTAAAATTATATAAGCATTTATGTTGTGAGATTTATCACGCATAAGGGTTTAAAATTAAAAAATCCTCACCAAAATAGATGAAATCGAGATAAAAAAGCGCTCCCCTATAAATAGGAGAGCGCTTTTTATTTAAAATATATCTAAAATATTTATATTTAATTTCTTTTTTATATAAAATTAATTTATTTATTATTTCTATTAGATTTCATCAAATCATATAGTAATAAATCTAATTCTCTACTATAACAAAGTACCTTTTCATGGTTGAATCCATACTGCTTAACAAGCGATATTAATTCACCTTTTTTTTCAGTTACTTGATCTAACTTCTTACAATTAGACATAGTTTTTGTACACTCCCTTCTTACCTACATACAGGTCATCTAGGCAGCATTTTTGTTAGATGTTCTATTTAGAACACAACTGTTTATAAGATTTATTTCCCCTTAACACCCATATACAATAAATTTACAAATATCAAATACAAAATCTATGAACTAAAAAAGTTATATCTACTTAACTTATTACACACCTTTATATGCTTGTTTATATACTTCTTTTAATTCTGAAATTAATGGGAGTTTCGGATTTGCTGGTGTACATTGATCTTCAAATGCTCTTTCCGATAAGACATCCACAACATTTTCAAATGCCTCTTGTTTTACCCCTTGTCCTGCAATGCTCATATTAATATTCAATTCTTTTCCAAGGCTAATAATTGCTTGTACAAGAGATTCCACACCTTCTTCTACTGTACTTGCTGGCAGCCCCAATGTTCTTGCAATATGTGCATAACGTTCATCTGCCACAAAATGCTCATATTTTGGGAACAATGCATGTTTTCTCGGCTTAATAGCATTATATCGAATTACATGCGGCATTAAGATTGCGTTAGCGCGTCCATGTGGAATGTGAAATTCTGGTCCAAGCTTATGCGCCAAACTATGATTAATACCAAGAAATGCATTTGCAAAAGCCATACCTGCAATTGCAGAAGCATTATGCATTTTCTCACGCGCTTCTTCATCATTTCCATTTTTATATGCTCTTGGTAAATATTTAAATACTAGATCAATAGCTTTTAAGGCCAATCCATCTGTATAGTCATTTGCCATAATAGACACATATGCTTCAACCGCATGTGTTAACACATCCATACCAGTATCTGCTGTTACATGAGGTGGCACTGTCATTACAAACTGTGGATCAATAATCGCTACATTTGGTGTTAATTCATAATCAGCAAGTGGATATTTTATATTATTTTTTTTATCTGTAATAACCGCGAATGGTGTTACTTCTGAACCCGTTCCTGATGTTGTTGGAATCGCAACAAATTGTGCTTTTTGCCCTAGTGTTGGAAATTTACATGTACGTTTTCTAATATCTAAAAACTTTTGTTTAATTCCAAAGAATTTTGTTTCTGGGTATTCATAAAATAGCCACATTCCTTTTGCTGCATCCATTGCTGAACCTCCGCCCAATGCAATAATTACATCAGGTTTGAAACTTCTCATCATCTCAGCACCCTTGAAAACAGTTTCATCTGATGGATCTGGTTCTACCTCTGAGAAAACACCTACTTTTACATCATTTAAATGTTGTTGTAAGTAATGTGTAACTGTATCGACATATCCTAGTTCTACCATTCCTGGATCCGTTACAATGAATGCTCGTGAAATGTTTGGCATCTTAGCTAAATACTGTGTCGCATGTTTTTCAAAAAAAACCTTTGGGGGTAATTTGAACCATTGCATGTTATTTTTTCTATTTGCCAAACGCTTTACATTTATTAAATGTGTAGCTGTTACGTTTTGAGAAACAGAATTCTTACCGTATGATCCACATCCTAAAGTTAAAGATGGAATAAATGCGTTATAAATATCACCAATTCCACCTTGAGATGACGGTGAGTTTACAATAAGACGACAAGCTTTCATTCTTAATCCAAATTGTTTTTGTACTTCTTTATTTGTGGAATGGATAACCGCTGAATGCCCTAAGCCACCCAGATTTAACATTTCCTCACAGTATTTAAATCCTTCCTCACGTGAATTTGATTTGATACAAGCTAATACTGGACTCAATTTTTCACGTGATAGTGGATATTCTGCACCTACGCCCTTAATTTCAGCTACAAGTATTTTTGTATCCTCTGGTACCTTAATCCCTACTAATGATGCAATATAGTGTGCTGATTTCCCAACGATATCACTATTTACCGCACATGTATTTTCATTAATAACAAGCTTCTCTAATTTTATTCTCTCTTCTTCTGTAACAAAATAACAGTTGTTATCTTGCATTTCTTTTTTTACACCATTATAGATTTCTTTATCTACAATGATTGCTTGCTCAGAGGCACAAATCATACCATTATCAAATGTTTTTGATAAGATTAAATCATTTACAGCTCGTTTTACATGTGCTGATTTCTCTAAATAACAAGGTACATTCCCAGGTCCTACTCCTAAGGCCGGTTTCCCTGTAGAATATGCTGATTTGACCATTCCAGCGCCTCCAGTTGCAAGAACAAGTGCAACCCCCTCATGGTTCATTAATCTTTTTGTTGCCTCAACAGAAGGTTTTTCGATCCATTGAATACAATTCTCCGGTGCCCCTGCCTTAATTGCAGCATCTCTTAAAATTTTAGCTGCTGCAACAGAGCATTTCTGAGCAGATGGATGAAAAGCAAATATAATTGGGTTTCTTGTTTTCATTGCAATAATTGCTTTAAACATAGTAGTTGAAGTAGGATTCGTTACTGGTGTCACACCAGCAACTACACCCACAGGTTCGGCAATTTCAATTACTTCTTCATGTGGATCTTCATGGATAATTCCTACAGTCTTATCTTTTTTTATGCTATGCCAAATATATTCAGTCGCAAATATATTTTTTGTACATTTATCCTCATACACACCTCGACCAGTTTCCTCAACCGCCATTTTTGCTAATGGCATATGTTGATCTAATCCAGATAGTGCCATTTCATGAACAATATGATCTACTTGCTCTTGCGTATAAGATTCTAGCGCTTTTAGTGCTTCTTTTCCATTTTCAACTAAACTATTAACAACTTCCTGTACTTCATTTTCATCTTTAATTCCTACGTTGACCATTGCTTGTACTTCTTTTTCATCTGTCTTGTTTGTCATATTAAAGCCTCCAGATCACTATAAAAATAGATTCAAAATGTTGGAACTTATTGTTTTTGTCTTGCATATTAAGAAAAGCTCAAATCATGTGAAGTATTTCACAAATAATAATGCGAAATTTTCAACTACTCCTACTATACATGAAATGACTAATTATTTTTGTGTATTTTTTGTGAAGCATTTCACAAATATTTATAATGATTCTAATCAATAATTACTTATTTACACAATCAATATATACAATTACATTCTCAGTAGTATTATTTCTCAATTCAATGTATACCTCAGCATTGAAATACAATATTTGTTGATGCCTTAATATCTCGATTTCATTATCAATTATAACCATTGTTTCACCAAAAACAGCATACATACATATATCCTTGTTCAAATATTTTGGTATGACAACACTACCTGATGGATTAATAAAAAAAAATGTTGGAAATGTATTTTCAGTTTTATTAATAATTGTTTTGAACACCTCATCATTTAATCCCATAGGTGTTACATTTTTTAGTTGCATACATATCACTCCTATTCATGTATAAAAAATTAAATAAAGTATAATAAATATATAATCTATTTTACAAACTTATAGCTATGATCTCGACTTTGCCTATAAGTTTATAACTATTAATTTCCTAAGGCAACAGTAATTCATCTCCTGGTAAAGAGATATTAATTCGTTTTAGTACGTATATCTCTTTGTTGTGGTAATTCTACTAAAGAAAATATTTAACACTTATATGTAATTTATCTATTATTATTCAATGTGTATAGTGGCTAAAACTTTTTATTAATAAATTCTAAAAATAATAGTATATATAATACAAATAATTTTTTTATTAAAAAATATATTTGTTGTCCCCATCCTATCTGAAATATTCCCCCTTATCTTAAAATCTTATATAAATATATATCTTATATATATTAAAAATATAAAGATAAAACTTATATAGGTTCATAAAATATAGAATAAAGCTTGCTATGACAATGTTTTTAACATGCCCTACTGTAAAAAATCATAAATGGTATGTAATGGGAGTGTAAAAATAGACTTTGTCGTACTATCCTTTCTACATAAAATCATAAAATAATATCACTATTCCTACATAAAAAGTGAAGAAAAATAATACAAAAACTAGTATATTTATTCGATTGTAAATAAGAAGATATTCTCAATATTTGTCCCCAATTTGTAGTCATCTGTACACAATCTATACACATTAATTATTATTTAATCCACTTAATTCAGTTATTCATATTTAATCACATAAAACTTGATGAATTTTAGTAGACTTACTTATAGAATCCTTATATAGCAACAATAGTACGATACATTTATTCACAAATGATCTTTTTTATAAACATATCCACTCAAAATATACTTTTTCTTATGATTTTATGTAGAGTAAGTTCTCTATTTGTATAGGAATTGGATGTATTTTTAAGTTACTATTGTGGAAATTAAGAATGATGAATAACATTTATTGTATAGAAGTGCATAAAAAAAGATTCTATTTTCAATAGAATCTTGTAGAAAAGTATATAAATGTGTCTAATAGAAAGGCTTTGAATGATAGAGGCAACACGAATAGCCCTCTACTTTGATTTTTTTCAAATATAGAGAGCTAAAAATGATTACAGTTCTTCCATTACTTTTAATACCTGTTCAGTTGATGTTACTTGAATTCCAGCACGTATCAGCTGTTCTAAGGCACGTATAAAGGTAATTAAATTTATGCTACCAGGTACTTCAATTACCCGTAGCTTTTCTTTTGGTAATTTATCTATCTTTTCAATGAACAATTCACGTACATCACTAGGAATAAAGCGTTCTTTATGTCCTTTTACTTTTAGAAGTTCACGCATTTCTATTTCTAAAGCCATATAAGCATTTAGATTTGCACCTTGTTCATAAGCGTATTTTCTAAATAATGTCTCTTCTTGATATCTTAGATAATTACGATGGTAAGATTCCTCTGTAACAGGTACGGCAAATTTGTAATTTAATAACTCAAATGTTTTACGGAACAGCTTCTTAATACTTCGGCGAGAGTACATAGAGAAATGCAATCCGAAATCAAATATAGCTTGTTCTTTTTGTTTTGCTGGGACGTACTGTGTAATAAGAGGATAAATCCCTTCTTTAGCTGCAGTATCAAGAATATGATACTGTGATGTTTGATTTAGTAATTTTTTTAGCGTATATACTAACTTACTTGGATATTTTTCAGTGCGATCAATCATGTCACGCAAACTATGTATTACACTACGAATTTGTCGATGACAGGTATTTTTAAGAACATGAATAAATTTATTCATGTCTCGTGTAAATTCACCAATATGCATTTCTTGTAGTGTAGATTCAATAAAACGAGCTTTACGTGCATACGTAACCTTTGGAGTAAAAGGATCACGATACTGTAGTTCTCCTGATTCTTTTCCACATAAGAAGTCTGAATGAATAGATAAAAATAAAGTCGTGTATTTTTTCTTGTTTTGAACCCCTTTTTGTAGTTTACAGATTTTGAATAGTGGAGTCCCTGTACAAGACAATACAGTGGTTAATTCTTTCATAACTGCACGAATTTGATGTGGATACTTCTTATGTAAAAAGCGGTACATCCCACCAAAGTGAGTCTTATTACCCCTTTCATCCTGTTTGTCTAAAGAACGTTTTAATGTAGTTTCTCTATGCTGTTGCATAGCAATATCTAAGAATAGCTTCTTAGATGCTACTGAAAGTTCAAAGAAAGCCTTTGTAAAGACTACAGGACTAATGTATACATAAGGATTTGCTTTTTCTGTTTCTTCATTCATAAAATGAGTTATTTTAATTGTGTATCGACTATCTAATTCATTTTCTATTGTAATAATGTTATGTAGGCTTAATTTTTTTAATGCAATATAGAATTGAGAATGCTGTATACATGCCAATTCTTCTTTGTATTGCTTATAGTCTTCCCAAAGCATATGTACTGTTACGTTTGGAATAATACCATTCGTATAGCATTTTTTATGTAGGTAAAGAAATACTTCAAGATCTGCATTTGTAATACCATACAATTTATGTTTTCTTCCCATTGTCTTTGAAATAGTATGACGTGAAAAAGATGGCTTTGCTTGTGCGACAAATCCATCGATATCCGCAATACGTTCTTCATACGACATTTGATTAATAATATCTTCAAGGTATGTATCTTTATAGCTATAGTATTTTCCTTCCAATGCATCAACAAGTGCTTGCCAAGATTTTAATGTAACTATAACTGCATTAGTAGATTGTCCATTTAGACTACGTTGATTACGAATAACAAATGATTTGCTCATCTTTTTCACCTCCTATACAAATTAAAATATACATATCCGTACAATATAAAATATACCGATTTTAATTATAGCAAATCAAAATTTGATGAAATGGGCCCCTTTAAGAGCAAACATGAAAAAATGAAATGTACGTTAATCCCTTTCATATCAAGGGGTTTCAAGTTTTGTTCTATTTTTTTTATGGACATGATATCACTATGGATTTTCATGTTCTGAATAAACAAGAACATGAGCTGTAAAATGCTAATAAACGTTGGTCTAATGGGATTGGAAGCTTATTTTCACAAAAATATAAGGGACATGATAGGGCTGTGGATTTTCATATTTCTATTTATTAGAATTTAAATGAAAATCGTTAATAAACATTGATATTAAAGGGATTTTTATGAAATTTGGTGTTAATAAAAGGAACGTGATACCGCTAGGAGTGTTTCATCTTTTCAGATAGAAAGGGACATGATACCGCTATGAATTTTCATGTTCTATAATTCCCTGAAATTTGTGAAGGTGTTGTACAAATGTATGGTATATAAGGGATTTAAGCGGATTTATGAAACAAGAAAGGGACATGATACCGCTATAAATTTTCTTGTTTCATACCTTGAATATAGAAGAAACCCTTTTGTATCAAGGATAGAAAGGGTTACCAAAAAATATATAGTTTAATTTCATGAAACATTTAAGGCTGGATTTTTTTCATGTTTTAATTAAAAGGGACATGATACCGCTATAAATTTTCACTTTGTATGCAAAATTTAATGAGTTTTACCATATATACAGCGAAACTGTTAAGACATGAATAACCTAGCTTTTTCATGTTTAGTCAAAAGGGACATGATATCGCAAAAGAATTTCATGTTTCAGCTAATCCCTTGAAAAATATTGGGTTTCATATAACGTCTTACCTTTTCCAAATGGATACAGTCTTGTATAATCAGTAAAAGAGGTGGTTATAAGCATACGTGCTAGATTATCACTAAGGGATGGTTGGATAGAACTTACTGTATTCTTTTTTATTTTCATGAATAGGAACATCATAAGGCTATATAGATTTAAGTTTAAATCATTCTCAAGTGTAAATTAAATAAGGAGAAGGATGTATATGGATAATGTTCTACAATTGTTTAAAGATGCATTAGTAATATCAGCACCTATCTATAAACATAATGAACAATTGTGGTATAAATGGAATGCTTATTACTTAGAAGTTAAAGAAGATACTAGTAGGATTGTAACTTCGGACTATTTTTCCCCATCATTTTCAATGCTTGTACAGTGGCTTGAACAGCAGCAAAAAAAGGGAATCTCCTCTTTGGAAATATTCACTAACATAGAAACTTACCAAATTGAAATTGATGTGGCGATAGGATTATTTGTGGAGCAAGAGTTTTCAAGAGCTAACAATGAAACCTTGCAGCAACCAAAGGAATCTAATAAGGGTTTAGAGCACGAGAATTATTATGAAGTAAATAATTCTGCGGTTTATTATAAATTAAGAGATGGTATAGCAAAGAATCAATTTGAAGAAGATGAAAATACAAAGTTGAAATCTTATCCAATTGAAACGAAAGATAGTAGTGGAGTTGCGCAACTTTCTTCACATAAAGATGAAGATTTAAGATTAATAAATATTGAAGAAGCCGCCCGTTGGAATACATTGGTTGATGGTGTAATGAGTAATATGGATGATTTAACTGCTGACTGTCTAGATGCAATTACTATCCAATGGTTAAATGAGGCAAAGTCCCCTGATGAATTCATAGACTTTTCATATAATCAGGTATTAGAAATGTGTAGCATACCTAAAGCAAAGGCAAATAACACAGAATATTATCGAGCCGAAGATAAAATAAAGGTTGCTAAACGTATCGCTGCCTTAGCAAGTATTTTTATCTATTTAAATGATGATAATGAGGTAGTTGTATTAAATGATCGAGCTGAAGCAGGTAAACATTATGAAGTAAAGCGAGAAGTTATTAAGAGGCTTTTTGTATTAGATTCTGTGGTACTCTGGAGAGATAATAACACTAACGAATATATGGGGATAGAATCTTGCAGGATTAAGCCAGGGAGCTTCTTATCAAGTTATTTATATGGTTCTAGTAGTACAACGGCACTGTTATCAAAAAAAGCGTTGGAATATAATAGTTATAGACATAAATATCATAAGAGATTGATTCGTTATTTAACTTGGCAATGGAGAATTCGTCAAATGTTCTCTAGTTTAAAAAGGCCTTACTCTATAGGCGGAGATAAGGGATTACTGGCAGTCATGGGTGTAAATCAAAATCAAAAGCCAAATCGTATTCGTGAACAGTTAGAAAATGTTCTTATTGATTTAGAGAAGGAAAAGGTAATATCACATTGGGAGTACAGTGAAGATTTAAAAGAGGAAATGTTAACAAAGAAGAATTGGTTTAAGAACTATTATGCTCAGTTAGGTATAATAATTTTACCGCCGAAAGAATTAATGAATTCAATAGAAAAAATAGTGAAGAAAAAAACAGTAGATATCATACAAGAAGAGTCTCCTGTGAAAATAGAAAATAACAATTTAGATGTTGATGAGTATGAAAATTCAATTAGAGAAAAAATATCATTCTTCCATGTGAATAAAAATATTACAATGCGAGATCTGTCAAAAGAAATAGGTATATCACAACCTACCCTTTCTAGGTTCTATAATAAGAAAACAAAACGCCTTTCAGGCACGGCTAAAGATAAATTAAATCAGTGGTATAAAAGACAAACTATTATTGATAAGATGTAGAAAAAACTTGCATCCATGATAAAAAAGAGTCCCTAAAATAGGGACTCTTTTTTATCATGGATGCGTAACGCTAGTTACCAAATAAATTGGCTGTATCCAGGTCTTCATATTCATCTTTTAGTACCGCTTTTTCAGTTGTTGATTCATTTTCTATATGTGAATCTTTAGAAGTAGAATTTTTTTCAAGAGATGAAACAATCTTATTTTGATCTGCTGACTCTTTTTCATTTGCTTGGTTTTCTTTTTGAATAGTAAGATTTGAATTGTTTAATAGTATACGCTTAACATCATTTAAAAAGTCTTTATCTTGAAGTAAAATTTCTTTTTGCATTTGTTGCTGTATCTTATAATCAGCCACGTCTTGTAATCCGTGTTTATCAATAAAATAGCATACAAGTTTATATAAAGAATCGGCTATATTACTTTGTGACTCGAACCATTTAAAGAATTCTTCATTCTCAATCTTCTTGAGGTTCCAGAAGAAGGACTCTCTTTTTTTGTCGGACATACTATTTCACCTTTTTTCGAGAAAGAATTTTCTTGATAATTTGCATCCCCTTAGCATTCATATCTACAGCGTATTTCTCCGGAATCCACAATAAGTACATTCCAACTCGCTCACAATACTCTAATAATTGATTATACAATTCATCTTTAAAAGTAATACTTCCCCCACCATACACACATAAAACTTCAGCTTCACTGGCTGTATTGTTTACATATTTTTCATCTGTATCTTCTAGGATTAGTTCTGCTTGTTCTACTTTTGTAATATTAAAGTGTGTTGTTGCCTCTTCATGGTATTTATGATCTATATCTTGAAGAATTTGAGAGAACTGTTGGCGTTTAATGTTTGTGCCACGTTCTTGATTTAATAATTTTACAGCTTCTTCTGTAGCATGACCGACACCGCGTCTTTCACCGCTACAAGCATCAATTACTGGATTCACGCCCACTGTGTAGATATACTCAGTTGTTCCGTCCCCAATATCAGAATGTAAAATCTTTTTGTTTTTAAAGAAAGAGCCGTCAATTTTTTTGATTTCAAGTTTTTTTGCATATAGTTTAGTGAAATCAGTAAACATCTCCTCTTCCCCTTCAAGAATTGCAAATAACGGTGGAACACCCTCTTGTGTAATGTTTGCACTATTAAATGTTAAGCTAACCGTTACCTGCTCTTCTCCTACATAAACCACTACAACATGATTCGAATTAGTAAAACGTTGTTCTAAATGTTTAGCGTTTACGGGTGTCCATTGGCTTGCTGGGATAGCTGAAATAAGGTCAACAGTCACATTGATTGATTGTGGTAGTTGTTCTGTGCGTTCCCATTCAAGTTGAACTGATTTGTTTGCAATTAATCCTAGCATATTAATTAGTGGTAAATCATCATTGTATTTTTGACCTACTTTAATGTTCATGTTTTTAGGGTTTTTCCCTGTTAACATCGCACGATTACCAATGAAATACATTCCAGATCTTCGAATTGATTTACTAGCAATATTCACGAACATATTATCTACTAAATTAACTACGTTTTTTTGGATGTTTGTCTCAGTAACATTAGGCATTGAGTAAACACTTTGATATACATTTTTCATTTTTATGTATTCACCATTGATGTAACCTTTAAACGAATCGTTCCCAATATCACCTTCTATGTCTATATGAAGAGTTTTGCCTTTTAAACTTGCCATTATACATCACCTCTAGGAATTTTATTTCTAATTTATATCTAATAAATATATTATAACCTATAAAACCTATAGCAACAAGACTTTTATAAGGTTTATGAAGAAAAAATATAACAAAAATATAAAATGAATATATTTTAGATATATATTAGATATTAAGTTGAAATATTTAAGTTAATTTTGGGTGATTGTGATATTTTTATATATATTAGATATATTTTAAATATGTTTAAGATATATCTAATGTGTTATTTTCAGGAGGGATACGTTTGTCGAAGATGTCTTTTGAAATATCAATTTATTTCTGTAATTTATGGATGGACTATTGATGATATATTTCGGGAATTTAGAGGATATCTAGCGGAATGAGGTATACATTTTAATCGAGAGAAAGAAAATTAGAATGCAAATAAGATTAATTGCGAATATGACTTATACATACTTAAATAGTAAGAATGGTTAGCCAAATAAACGTTATAAAAGTGTTATTTCGGTGTTTAATATTGTGTGAACGCTATGCGTTTTTAATGCGTTAAACCCCTTCAAATCAACAATTCCAATGTTTTTTATAAACAAATAGCTAATAAAGGAACTTAGATTATAAGATTAGATGTTTTTGGGTGTAATAACGCATTTAAAGACGGTTTTAAATGGGGATCATTATTAAATAAGTTTGTTTTTGGCTATTTTGATGATATCTATGACAAAAAATACCTTGAGTATGTATTTTTGTTGTATATGTTCTATTTGTATCTGTAGCACTCCTTTAAAAGAATAGAGAATCTATGAAATTTGATTTGAATATAAAAATTGAACAGGATTAATTACAGATTCATATATATTTGCTAAACAAACGTTATTATGGTGTTTATCTGGCGAACTTAGCAGATGAACACAAGGCGTTTTTAAAGCGTTAAACACTGTAATAGCAGTATTTAAAGTAGAATTTAAAGAGAAAATAGTTTGCGAAATGATAAAATCTATAAATTTAATTTTTGAGTTCAATATTTAAAAAAGTAGTTTGGTATATGTTGTAAATAATTTCAATTGAGATATTTCTATATAAATAATGACATAGATATCAAAGTAGTTTCTACATACTTACTTAGATCATAGTGGCAATATAAAACTATGTAGAAAGGTGTTTTTAGGGTATCCATTTGTAACATACTTTTAAAAGTAAAACTTCTTTCTGAAGTAACAAATATAATAAGAATTGGGATCGGGTATATATCTAAGGTGTTGTTCGGTTTACATTCTTTTACTGCTTTTTAGTGGGAATGTAGTAATTGATTCTCCGTGAACGCATAGCGTTCACGGAGAATCAATTATACCAATCGCGGGAATACTGGTTTAAAGTTTAAAAGTAAGAAGTTTAAATAGAAAATGAATGACCTTTACTGCTCTTGTTTTATTTTTGAAATTAACTCTAAATTTGTATGGTGAGATACCAAGTTCTTTAACAAAAATTTTATATCATCTTATATTCTTCTTGGAGTATATATTTAAGATTCTTAAGTTGAAGCAAATGCAAAATTTTTATTTTATGAACGTTTTAGAAGTGTTATTTAGGCGTTGTTATTTGATGTTGGCGCGTTCTTAAAGCAATTTTTAGTGGCATATTTATATAGTTATTAATTCGATGTTTTTGATGGGTAAAGCAGAAACTTCGGCTAAGAGATAATATGATTGCAATTTAAAAGAAGATTCTTTTCTTAAACATATGAAGATGTGGAATATCAACCTAAGTTCGGAGAGAAGTACGGTAGACGTAAGCATATGTTTTTTTGAAATGAATGACTCTAGTCCAAACAAAATAAAATCTTCCACAAGAAACAAACAAATGGAAATATCGTTATAGTAGATGATCAAGCAAAAATATCTATAGTAGAACGTAGTTTGCGAAGATCATGATTTAGTAGAATTGTTAGACGGTACATAAAAGAATTAATGAAAGTTTGTACTTCTGTTGGAAATGATATGTGATTAGGAATTAAAGAATTTTTCTAGTTATAAAAAAACTAAATTCGTTCGGACAGTAGAAACTATCTAGCAAAAGCAAGGCGCACTCTTTTCAGAAGAACGAAGGATTCTGAAAACTGGCATATGTAGCATAAAGAAGCCAATAATTTTTGAAGAATCTTAGATACAATTTTCAGTAATGTTGAAACTCAAAGCGAAATGGAATGAGGAGAAAGTTATAGTTGTATCTGATTTCGTGTTTCTAATCACTCATTTTAGAGGTTTTTCGAATAAATTTCTTACTTTTAGGTATATATCATAATAGATATATTAATCTAGGATTAACTAAAAAAACAAATCTATTTATTTCATTTCGCAGCTTTACAATATAGTTATAAAAAAAATATAATATGGATTTACGGATGTAGTTGAAATTTCTATCATAAATTGCGGGGTTCATGAACGTTATAAAAACGGTCATGTCGCTATCGAAATATATTATTAACACTACTACCTATTTTTTTGTATAGGAGTATTTAATATGACAATACTATTAATATTGAACTACACCCACTTAACAATGTTGCGACCCATTTAATATGAATACTACTTTAAAGCAACTATGTTTTTAAATGATGTCACCAAATCGAGGACGTTACAAATTTAAATTATTAATTCTAACTTCTAACTTTAATCTATAAAGGTTAAGTGAATATTTTAAGGGATCAGGATTCTTGTACAATTCAAACGTTATCGAAGTGTTATTTTAGTGTTAATTTCTATGTGAACGCTGTCCGTTATTTCACCGACTAATCCTTTAACTACAGCGTTAAGAGTTGTATAAAGTGCGTTACTCATAACAGGCATATCAATTAATAAAATAAGTATTTAAATGATAAAAGCAAACTAAAATATATAAGGTGTTCTATAATTTGTACTGAATGTTATAACAACAATTCCAACTAAATGAAGTAAAAATATATCGTATTAAATTCTTTAAACAGGAATTAATTTGCAAGAAGCAAAGTATAATCTTCCAAGGGCATATTTTAAAAAATGGCCTAGGTTTTGCTGTGTTATAGATGTTAATGAGAGTGTCCTTCTTATAACACACATTATTACAAAGGTATTAGCACAAGTTTAAATCATAAAACGAAGTAGTTCATTTATAAAGCATAGGAATTACGAGAATAGTCACCTAACAAATTAAGAAGTTCACTTAGTGGATCTTGCGCCTTAAACATTCTTACAGACTGTTTAAGGCGCAAGATGTTTAATATAATAGGAAGAAATAAATTGATGAGCGCTTGAGAAACGTTAATTTAACGCTTTGTGAAATGTGAACGCATAGCGTTTACAAGAAATCCCCTTCATTAATATAATACGTTAAGATATATTTACATCTAAACGTATTATATGATTTTAAGATAGATATGTTTTATTTAACAGTGTTTATAACGCGTATGAATTAGTAATAATGAATGCGGCGATTGTATAATGCGGTTTTATTATTACAGATCTTAAGATTTATCTTAATTGAATGTTACACTTCATATAACAAATACAATCTGACAAATATATTAAAGTAGGCTGGAGATATATGGAGTATTTTTTGAATCAGTAAAAAAGGACAAAAAAATATGTAGTTGTGGTTGTGCTGAAATTGTCTTCTACTTAAATGTTGTCGAGTGTTATTTTAGTGATTTCTAATGTGAACGCTATCCGTTATTTCAGCGTCTATCTCTTTAATATCAATATTCCGAGTTGTTCAAAGGATGCAATTTATGCTAAAGCAATATATAAAAATGATAACAAGTGTATCAATTAATAGCTCAATAATAAAGTTGTAGGTTTCTATGTTGTAATAATAAATGAACGTTATAATAACGATCTTGACTAAATGAAGCATAGAGTTTCATAATGCTATATGTCATGAAGTATTTAAAGCGAAGTGGTATGAAAAAAAGTTGTTGATGTTAGCTGAAGATGTTCGAAGTATGATTACAAAAACATAGACATTAATGGGCGTGTTCTTCATATGGCACATATCTTAGTAGCAAAGATTTAAATTATAAGAGCGATGTGATTTGTCTAAAAGGCCATGGAACGATGTGATAGCGGCCTAACAAATTAGAGAATGTGTGTTTAGTGTTTTGAATCCGAAACGATCTGTAAGGATATTAGATGGCAAGTAGTTTAATTCAATAAGAAAAAACGAGATGAGCGCTTACAAACGTTAATTTAACGTTTTGTAAATGGTGAAAGCATAGGATCTAGTAATAATGAATGTAGCAATTGATGACAATGTAAATAAAAATCTAGTCTGGCAAAATGAATTAAAGAATACTAGAAAAACATGCAGTTTCATATATGGGTTTAATATGTAGTTGAGGAATTAGAGGATTAGTCAAAACTCCCTAAAAATCGTCAAAGAAAACACTTAAGTAATTTTAGGAAATAGGATTAACATGTTGATATTAGAAATATAGAGTGTTTTTTGTAATCCATAAGAAAGGTCCAATAAGATATGCAATTGTGGTCATCTTGGAATTCATGTAAGCAAAATATGTTGAACCACTCAGTACTTAACATCTTCCGGAGCGTTTTAAGTGAGGGATCCCTAAGTACAAAAGCCTAACGCTTTCTAATTTAGTAGGCCATCCTCATAGTTCCTACGGTTAAAAGAGGAATTGCTTCATTTCTAAGGTTGAGCACTGTGTTACATCTCTATCATGATGTGTGCCACAATAAGGACAATCCCACTCAAGAATGGTTAGATTTTTAGCATCTTTGTTTTTCTAGTTACAATTGGAACATAATTGACGTGAAGCAAATGTTTTAGATAATACAGCTAATTGTTTGCCATACCACTTTGCTTTATATGCCAAGAGTGTTTGTAATTGTGACCAAGAGCTTTTGTAAGCTTTCTATTTTTGGCATGCCACTAGATCGTATGTATTCTTTACCAATGACATCGTGCTTTTTGAAGATTTCACTAGAAAGTTTATGTAAGTAATCAGCCCGTATACTCGCATCATGTTCATGAATTCATGCAATTATTACGGGCTGTTTATTTTAGTTATAGTAAGTAACAAAAGTTATATAAAAGTACATTCTCAATATTAAACAAGAAATAAAAAACATATTATAAAAATTTTTTATAAGACTACGTATTCATGTTGTGAGGATGAGTAAAAAAAAAAGCGGTAGCTACCGCTTTTTTTTTTACTCAATTAGATATGTATTGGATAAAAAAGTATATCTGATTTAATTCCTACCAAAAAAACGTTGAATGAACGTTTTTTTGGTGTTATCTTGCTGTTCTTGGCGATCTTCATTCAATAGTTCAATTGCTTTATCCAGTTTTTCTTGTAATAACTGAATCTGTAAATCCTTGTCTTCTTTTTCTGAGCGTTCCTGTAATAATAATTTAATAATATCTTGGTTTTGCTGTACAATTTTATCTTGCTGCTCAAACATGTAAGAAAATTTTTCTTGAATCATTAAAATATCTGTTTCTGAACGTTTTCTGAGCGTTACTTGAACTTCATTTTCCTCGTGAACGCTATCCGTTTTCTCAACGTTTTCTTCAGTATTTTCCATGCTTCTTGTTGCAGCTTCTTCTAGTTTCCAGTTTTGATTTAAGTATTCTTTCATTTGCTTTAAGATATCTATATCATTCTCATAGTAAATTCGTTGATTACGCTCATTTCTTTCAAATATATATTCCATTTTTTCTAATTCAATTGACCATCTGCGAAGTGTATTGGTGTTTATATCTAGTTGTTTTGCTACTTCTTGTGCAAAATATCCATATTCCAAACTTCACACCTCCATTATTTGTGTGTAAGATATTGATTCGTTCTTGAAAAGATCTTTCCTTTAAGAGTAAAAGTTTTATAGGCAGCCACCTAATTATTTGTACTCATATCAGTTTGTTTGTATACATACTTATATATTAAGTCAATCTATACATCTAGCGTTAATGTTTTTTCAATAATAAACGCTATTCGTTCTAATAGCGTTCATTATTGGAAGTGAACAAGTATTTATACAACATTAATGTAAGCAGGAAATTAATTTAAAACTAACTATTAATATTAGAAGTTTGTTGCTGATATAAGAATTTTACTAGATATTTGTAATAGAATCAAAGCTTTCATTAATAGAATTAGCAATTAAGTACTATTTTTTTATTACAAATGCCTAAAAAGCAAACAAAAAACTTTATTTATATGTGAACGCTATGCGTTAAAGTAGCGTTTTATGTTTGTATAAAAGCTTGCATAGTATGTATTACTTGAAAATTAAAAAGATACTAGATATTATTTATTGTGTTTTGAATCTCAAATAAGGTTATTTGTAAAAGTGAAAAATAATGAGGGTTATTCAGAGATTAGATGTATTGTTTAAATATTAAATAGACATAGCTATAAAAAACTCAGTTTTAGGTTTTATGTATATTAGTATGGACCAGAATTTTGAATAATATACACTTGTAATTCGATATGAAATTTAGATGTATATAGGGAGAGGGGCAATAGATATAGGCGTTTATTATTTTGACAAGGATACTTGTGGTTAAAATATATTGAAAGAAAAAATTTCATATTATTTTGTTGATACTTACAGTAAATAAATCCTGTTTAAGAAAAGTGAAATCTATAAATATATTAAAATGAAATTTCGTCTCGTTAATTTTACTTTACCAAATAATAGTTAGGATGAAAGATTTCAAGAGTTGTTAAAAGTAGTAGGACAGATGTTGGAGCAAAATGTAGATTGTACAATAGTGGAAGAGGGGGAAGAAGACAATTGTATAATGAAATCAGTTGTTAAGACAGTGTATGAAACAAGTTACTATACATTTTAAATAGTGAAATCAATGAGTACGAAGTTTTTAATTTTTAAAGCACTTAGACAAATTAGAACAAATTAATCAAATACTATTGAACAAGATTTATGAATAACAACAGGCCATTGCTTCCACTCAGCTGGTAGAATCATAGTTTAGCCAATTGTTTAAGAAGTAAGTTATGCCGAATTAAATAAAAAATTAGGGAATCCTTTAGAAGATATGCTAAGCCTCCCTAAAAAGTTACAAAGAGATGCAAAGTACTATATTTAATAAATCTTGTTTTAGAAATTAAAATAAATAAAAACATTAGAATTAATTTTGGGGGCATTATGGTGATTGTATCAAGGTATTGGAGATTTATGCTTAGTAAATTTCTAAGTAAATAGTTTAGTAAATAATTGAATATACTATATTCATGAGGTGTAAATTTTAAAGTTGAATTAGAAGTAAAAAAAATATAGTCCATAGAAATTGTATATAGTTTTTGAAATTATTTTATTGAAGACCAATAAGGCAATAAAGAACGATAGGAAGACATTACAAATAGCCTTGCTGTATATGTTTTTTTTCAGCAAGGCTATTTGTAATTAGATTTTTTTGATTTTAATTGTTCTCATCTAAAAAATTATAAAAAACAAATGTATGACTATTATTTGTATCTAGGAGTGAGCTTGTATTTTGTGCATTACGTTTTCTACGATCTTGATTTTGTTTAGATTTTTGATTAAGCATTTTTATGAAATGTGCAGGATTACTGTTTTCAGCTTTATTAAACTGGAACCATTGCACACATTCTTCAAAATCCCATCTTATGTAGCGATCTATATCCGGTGGCAATCTTAAAGCAATTGTGTATGCATCATTTTCAGATAGGTATGTTAGCTCTTGACTCAAAATGTAGTAATACGCTTTTTTCTGATCTTCACTCAAATAATCATTTAAGTCTTGTAATCTATTATTTTTTCCTTGTTCCTCATGATTAACAGCAGGTTTTGATTGCTCTTCAATGCCGAAAAAATCTAAGGAAGGTGAAGGTTTAAAATTGTTTTTTTGCATAAATTCAAGATCTGTCACATCAGACTTTTTACTAATTTTGTTCTTTAAAAATCTAGTAAAAGTAGCACAAACATCAATTGCTACAGCCCATCTCATCTTGAAATATTCAACGATTTTTAAATAATTATTATGTATTGTTAAGATGCAGATAGAGAGGGGGAGCTTATCTATCGTGAATTATATGAATATGCAGGTGTGAACAAGCTAGAATCCCGTCTTTTTATCTCTTCCTATGAAGCCGCAGAATTAGAAGGAGCATTAAACCGATTAGAACCAGGAGCAGACTATGACGGGCTTGCACAATCGGCTAAAGCAAGGCAATACCTGGATTATATTCTAGGGATTAATGTTACAAGAGGCTGTACATCCAAACTAGCAAGAAACCAATTCTTATTGGCTTCTGGTCGTGTTCAAATGTGTATCTTGAATGAAATCCGTCAAAGGGAAATCGCTATTCAAAATTATAAAGAACAAACCTATTACAATTTGAAGCTACTAACCGCAAATGGTTTATCACCAGTAATGAAAACAGAAGATCAACTGATAGATCCATCCCCACTACAAAAGCTTGGAGATAGCTTGAAAGAAACGAATGTAATTGTAACGGAATTTAAAGAAAGCACGAGAAAAAAGAAACCAAAATTACTATATAACTTAACGGATATCTACAAAGATGCTCACGCCAAACTGAAGATAAATGCGGAAACAGCAAAAAAACATATTCAGAGTTTGTATGAAGAAGGCTTTATCACATATCCTCGTTCTTCATCTAGGCACTTACCTACAGAACAAGTGGAACGAGTGAAAGAAGTAATGGGAGCACTAGAAAAAAGCTCTTATGCAAATCTCGTACAACAAGTAATCCCATCTTCTATTACAAAAAAACACACTACATTTAATGACGAATTAGTCAGTAGTCACTTTGCCATCATCCCAACGACAAAATTATATGTCGGGACCAACCGAAATCCATTAGAAAAACAGTTATATGACTTAATTGTAAAACGATTTATCGGGAATTTTATGAAACCAGCAATCTACCTGGTAAGAGAAGTACATTTTATAGATCAAGAGGGCAACATATACAGTACAAAAGAAAAGATCCTACAAGAGAAAGGGTTTCTAAGTGTGTTTCAAGAGGATATAGAAGAGGGGTCAGTTGAAGTATTCCAGATACCTATTTTACAAGAAGGAGATTCTTTCAGAATCGTTCAGTATGACTTGATTGAGTCTCGAACAAAGAAACCAGCCTTTCATACGGAAAGTTCCATTTTAACCTTTATGGAGACGGCAGGGCGTAAATTAGATGATGAACATTTGAAAGAACTTATGAAAGGAAAACGGATTGGGACAGTCGCAACGGAAGAAACGTTTATTCCAAAACTGTTAGAGCGAAGCTATATTGATGTTACCAACAGTCAGATTCGAACCACTAATATTGGTCGTGCGTTTATAGATGCTTTTCCGGTAGATGAAATCAAAAATCCAGCTTATACGGCTGAAATGGAAGGGATGATCTACATGATCGAAAAGAATGAAATGAAATATGAGGAATTTGTGGAGAAAACAAATACGTTTGTAAAAGACACGGTGGAACAATTAGACGCAATGGATGATAAGGTGTCGGATAGCATTATTAATACTTGGAACCAGCAAATTGAGGTGTGCAAATGCCCTTGTAGAAAAGGAAAAATCCTTCATAAAGGCAATTTTTACGGGTGCAGTAATTATCCGGAATGTGAAATCTCCTTACCGAAAAAAATTAAAGAAAAAGCGATTCCGGAAGCACAAGCGAAAAAGCTGTTTGAAGATAAGAAAACAGATCTTTTAAAAGGATTTAAGTCCAATGAGAAGGAGTTTTCCGCTTATCTCGTGTTACATGAAGGAAAAGTTAAATTTCAATTCCCAACACAAGAGGAGCTGTCATTTGGTAAATGTCCAAAATGTAAAAAAGGGGATATGCTTCATCGTAAAACATTTTATGGATGCACGGAGCATAAAAATGGATGTGATTTTATGTTACCAGCCAAAATGAAAGGGAAAGCAATCCCTGGCAATCAAATGAAGAAGCTACTTCAGTATAAAACAACGGATTTTATAAACGGCTTTCAAGGAGAAAAGGGAGAATTTACAGCAGCTATCTATATGGAAGCGGACGGAAGTTTGAAATTCCGTTTTCCAACGACTGAAGATCGTACCATTGGTAAGTGCCCATTGTGTAAGAGTAGGGTTCTTGTAGGGAAAAGTAACTACTTATGTGAGAAATACAAAAAAGGCTGTGACTTCATTATTTTTGGTACATTCTCTGGTAAAAATTTAAGTAGTAACCATGTGAAAAAGTTATTAGAAAAGAATGTAACGGATCAGATCAAAGGGTTTATCTCAAACAAAAACGGGAAGAAATTTGACGCTCGTTTATCATACAGCGTACAGGAGAAGCGATTAAAATTCTTATTCGGCAAATAAAAATTGAATGTATGTAAAAGAGGACTAGGAAACGGAATAGTCCTCTTTTTTATTTCATTTTATAGAGTAAAGGGGGGGATTCCGTAATGGCATATGTCAGTGCGGAGGATGCGATGAAAGCAAGAAAAGTTGACTTGATTTCATATCTGGAAGCAAAAGGAGAAACGTTTAAGAAAGAAGGAAATTATTATCGGCATACGGAACATGACAGTCTCATCATCAAAGGGAATAAATATGCCTGGAATAGTCGAGGAGAAAAAGGATATGGAGCGATTAGCTTTGCGATGATGTACTATGATATGACATTCCCACAAGCCGTGATGGACATTCAGAAGGGGGACTACAAAGAGTTTGATCGTTCAAAAGCTGAAGAGGAGCGCCAAAAAGAGCAGCAGCCATTTAGTTATCCCAAACACCTGGAAGTAAATAAGCAAACAGAGATTAAAGAATATCTGGTTAATGAACGGAAAATAGATCCTCGCTTGGTGAATTGGTTGATTAAAAAGGATCTTATCGCCCAAGATAAGAAAAATAATGTGGTGTTCAAATGGAGGGAAGATGGCGGTAAAGGGCAAGTCATTGGAATGAACCGTCAAGGTACGGTCAAAATGGAGAATAAAAGGGGAAGCTTTAAGCAAATTGTCCCGAATTATGAAAAAATCTATGCCGGTTTTACGGTTGATGTAGGTAAACCGGATAAGATTTATTTTTATGAAGATCCAGTCGACATGTTATCTCATTGGAGTATCAAGCAAAATAAGATACAAAACGCTCGCCTGGTTTCTATGCATGGATTGAAGTCAAAAACAGTGATTCAATCTTTAATGGATGCGAAAAAAGAAGGGCACGATATTAAAGAGGTCATAATGGCAGTTGATAATGATAAGGCTGGGAAAGACTTCATTCAGACAATGAAATGCTTTGTAGATATTAAAGAGGATATTCCAACGAATGAAAAAGATTGGAATGATGTCCGGAAGAAACAAGTGAGTGGGCAACAGCCAAAAGAAACAGCCCAACCAAAGAAAATGAAACCAATTAAAGAGGTGGAGCGAAGTGTCTAATCTACCAGAAATGCCAAACATATTACAAATTTTGATGTATGGTTTTATCCTTTATGTTCTTTTTCGTATTTGTAAATTCATGTACCGGAAGATCCAGGAGCGAAGAATATTAAAGCGAATGGCTAAGTCTGGTATTCGTTATATAGACAAAATGGACGGACATCAATTCGAAGTATACCTAAAAGCTCTCTTTCGAGAGTTGGGTTATTCTCCAACAGTCACAAAACAGTCAAATGATTTCGGGGCGGATCTGGTATTGAAGGGGAAAAATCGTATTGTCATCCAGGCAAAACGCTACGGGATGAAAAATAGAGTCGGCATCAGTGCCGTACAAGAGATATATGCAGCACAAGCCTATTACAAAGCACACGAGGGCTGGGTTGTAACAAACAGTGTATATACAAGACAGGCGAAAGAATTAGCGGAGGCATGCCATGTAAAACTTATAGATCGTGTAGAACTTCAAAAATTAATAAATAAAATCAACCCGGAGCATTCGGCTGAAGATGTATATCAGGGGATAGAGCCTGCAGAACGGAAATGCCCAACATGTAAACATGATTTAGTCATCCGAAATTCGAATAAAACAGGAAATATGTTTTTTGGCTGTTCACAATATCCCACATGTACACATACAGAACCAATTCATACATGAGCTGTGATGAAAATCCGGCTCTTTTTCTTTTACTTAAATATATTTTAATTCTATTAAAAATGATCCTAAATCATATCCTACTTTTATTATTGCGATGGCTGAAATTATAGTAAATGGATATTTCACGAAAGGATTATTTAAGAGTTTTTTTATTTTCTTCATGCTGTAGCCCTCCACAGTATTAGTTACCTTATTTTTAATATTATCATGAATGTAGATATAATGATTAATAATTATACGATTTCTTTCTTTATTAGATATAAAGCATGTCCAGTATTTGATATTTTTCTGGGTATTTTTGCCCATTTCTTGCAAAGGCCGATTGATAAAATATATACCAATTTTTTTGTCTGATTCTTCTTCAATTAAATGATCTGTCATTAACCTGGTTAAAACGTCATCTTTATTGATACTCTCAAAGAGTGTCAATAAATTTATTACTGTTGGAGATTTCCCTAGGATACATGAAAAAAGTCAGTTTAACTAAAAATGACTCTTCAGATTTGATTGTATGAGACTTTTATACTCTCATCAATACAATTAGTTGTATTTGGTGTAAAAATGCATGTAAAGGGAGAAACGGACTTTACATGCGTTTTTAGGTTTTTTAGGGAAAATAAAAAGGGTAGCCATTATTTACGACTTAACCCTTTGTCTACGATCTGACGAATTGCTTCATTTCGGTTACTAATCTTGTTATCGTGCCAAAAATCCTCTATTCGCTTCTATCCATTTATTTATCACATATTGGAGTACGAAACGGTTCGAGGTATGATGGGCCACTACGAAAGAGTTTTAAATTAATGCAATAAAAACCATAGAAATTAACCATTTCTACGGTTTTATGCTCACCTAAGAACAGCACACTACAGCATCATCAAATGCATCTTCTGGAACATACACCTTATTGCCCTCTACTTTATATGGAATGTTGTTTCTTTCAAACCTTTCTGTGTCAACAGTTTCTACAGTGTCGCCCCATTTCACATATTTTCCTTTGTATTCTTTTTGACAAGCAGACAATATGAATAAAATAGATAGACAAAAGATCAATATTAAATTCTTTTTCAAAATCTCTATCTCCTTTTTAAGCAAATTTAAGTACGTAAAATAAAAGCTCTTCATTTGCAAGAAGCAAACAAAGAGCAAAGTCATGAGTGACCGTCGAGGAAAGAAATTGGCTGGTTTCTTTCCTCTATATTTTAACATATAAAAAGTTGTAGAGAATAGGGGCGTGTAGGATGGAAGAAGGTCGTATTTCCTTTCAGCAAGGGGTTAAATAGTTTCTTAATATGATTGTCTGTTTTTGGTTCATTATGTTTCTCATGTATGGTGAAAGCCTGTTACAATAGTAAAGAATAACTTGGGTACAAATTGATAATGAAATGGGGAAGTATGCTGGATGAAAGCAACTGGAGTAACTAGAAAAGTGGATGAATTAGGGCGTATAGTAATTCCAAAGGAACTTAGAAATACGCTTGGGATTAAAGAAAAATCACCATTAGAGATTTTTGTAGAAGGGGAAGACATCATTTTACAGAAGTATCAGTCTGGTCATGTTTGTGCATTAACAGGAGAAGTGTCAAATCGTAACATAGCATTAGCAAATGGTAAGATAACATTAAGTCCAGAAGGTGCAGAGTTATTACTAAAAGAATTAGAACAGTATCTTGTAAAATAAGTGCTCCTTTCAAGGGGCTTTTTTTTATGGTTAACATAATAATTTCACGTACCGTAATGATTTAAAAAACTAAAACAACACAATAATAGTCTACATTTAATCTTGTGTAGACTTAATCACCCAATTGGAGAATGTATTGTGTATTTTGGATAGATTTCTTGCGAAATATGTACCTAGAGCAGTATTTCGATTTAAATATGATACGATAGTTATATATTCGTTTTGCTAGTAAAAGGGGATGAGTGTCGATGAAAAACCACATAAAAGTAAATGGGAAAATCCTTCAAACAAATAAAAAATGGTCACATCTCAAGCAAAGACAAAGGCAACATATTTCTAATTGGTTACGCAGAGAATATACACAGTTTGTAAAAACACATTATAGAAAACCTAGGAAGTATGAACATGATGAGATTCTTCATGAAGTGATAAATCAAATACAGGAACGTGAAATTTGGATTCCTAATGGTGAAGTAAAAAGATATTATCTAAGCAAAATAGGAAAATGGTTTAGAAAAATAGAAAGTGAATGGGAATCACAAATATCCAACAGTGAAAAGTAGCAGGTATTAGAAGAAAAGTAAATACAAAGAAACCAGGGGGCGCATTTCATGTTTAATTTACAAGAAGATATGTATGAACAATTGAAAGAAAAAAAGGGGAAGTTACTGTATTTTTAATGAATGGCGTTCCAATACGTGGGCAAATCCTTGAAACTGATAAATTTACCGTCCTAATGATGGTTCATGGTAAACAACAACTAATCTACAAACAAGCAATCTCTACACTTGCTATATAAAAAATGATTGTATTATATAAAAGGAGAGGGATATATTGATTTTTTTATTTCGATTTGACATAAAGGATGCTGGAATGGATTTTATCTTAAACGAAAAAATAGCTGAAGATATACTTGAAAATGGAGTGATACGATGAATAAGACGTATGATGTCATCATTACCGGTGCTAGATGTGCCGGCTCTACCCTGGCAATTTATCTTGCTAAGGCAGGTTTCCATGTGTTGTTAGTGGACCGAGCGAATTTTCCAAGGGACACATTATCAACCCATACCTTTTTCAATAATACTGTCGCTCTTCTTCGAGAAACCGGTGTCCTGGACAAGTTATTGGAAACAAAAGCACCGCCGGTACGGGATATTAAATTTCAATTTGAGGATACCGTGATAGAAGGTCTCATCCCTGAGGTTTACGGAGAGGAAAGTTGTTATTGTATTAGAAGAACTTATCTCGATCATATTCTACTTGAACAAGCCAAATCCCAAATGAATGTAACTGTTTTAGAAGGATTTCGTGTGACGGATGTCATCCGTGATGACGAAACAGTGATAGGCGTGAAAGGTTTAGACGGCGACAACGAGAAACAAGAATTTTTAGCTCGCCTGGTAGTCGGGGCAGACGGCCGATCCTCTATTATTCGCAAGCTGGTAAAAAGTGAACTCAAAATAAGTATTCCGGCAACAGTCGGCATCTATTTCGGGTATTTCTCTGGATTTCGCCACGATAATGTCCCTAAATTTGAAGTATACAAGATAAAAGATAACACAGCCATTCTCTTTCCGACAAATGATGATTTATATGTAATTGTCGGCATTTTCCCATTAGAAAATAAGGAATTGATAGAACGGTTGAAATTAAATCCGGAAAGCTGTCTACGCAATTTCTTTACAGATAACTTTCCGAATACAACAATTGGGGCGCGCTTGAAAAATGCAGAACTAGTAGAACCGGTCAAAGGCATTCTCGGATATGATAATTACTGGTATAAAGGAATGGGAAAAGGATGGGCGTTGGTTGGAGATGCAGTTTGTTTTAAAGATCCTGGCATGGCGCAGGGTATCCATGATGCTATATGTGGAGCACGTATATTATCCAATATTCTATCAAAATATAAGGGACAAACCGATCAATCAAATCAAATGTCTGAAGAATATCAAAAGGCAATAGAAGATGAGTTTATGGTTCGGTTTCACATGGGATGCCAAATTTCGAAGAATGAACGCATATCTGAACAACAGGATGCTGTCAACAAGCTAATCAGTTCCCATCCAGAGGCTATAGAGAAGTTTTTAGGGATTTACAATTATGCAAACGAGCCCGCTGCTTTAGAAAAAGAACTCGCACGAATTATGCAATCAATCTAGCAATGATTTTAGAGATTAAGTGATTTAAGTACAAAAATAATTCACTATGAACCTCCCCCACTTACTCGCTTCCGCTTGAAGTGGGGATTTCTTAGCATCAACAAAGACAAGGTCCCATGATAAGCGGATTTTCCATCTCCTCTCTGCACCTATGCAGGGACTCCTTTTCTTCATTTGACTAAGCAACTTCTGCACATGCAGAAGGGTGGGAACACACCGTCTACTACTTTTTGCTTACGCAATCCACAAATACTTTCTCTTCGTTTCTTCCGGGATATGACACATCTTTCCGTACAGTTCTTTTGCCAAAATGTTGCGGGCACCGTGAATGTCCCAGTGTTCTTCGTAGCCGCACACACAAACGTAGTTACGTGTCCGCACTTTCTTTCTTCTTTGGCAACAAGGGCATGTTTGAGAAGTGTATGCTTCGTCTACGAGAAACAATAGAGGTACCTTTAGCAATCTAACCTATTCCGATGCTGGAACCAGAGTGACTTCGGGTGATGTTACCTTGTCATAAAAATCTACGAATTTGTCACGATCGGCGCTATCACGGTAAGCCATGGCGACACGTGGATGTTCATTAAGTACACCAGAGATCATGTAAGGTATGATAGGGGTCACCATACATTACTATTAATCTAAGATGAATTTATACCCATAATTCATAGAAGACGTTATTCTTTTTTACATAATGGATAGTGTAAAACTTTAGCTTTATGGCGATGCGTCAGCACCCCATAATCATCTATTCAACAGATAGATGGTTACTTTATTTCTACACTCGAAATTATTTGATTTTATTATCTCTACACATCAACACATATTACTTTTTGTGTTTATCTCGCCAAATGAATTAATTTGTTATATTTTTCTATAATGATATTTAGTACAATATCAATAGGAGTGATAAATTGTGAAATTTAAAAAAACAAAGATAATGTTTGGGGGCTTATTACTACTGATTCTCTCTACATTCTTAATGACGAAGGAGTCGAAAATTAAAGATTTTCCTGTGTTTATTTTTTCTAACCATGTTGAAGATGATAAGCCAGCAGATTATCAATATACTTTTGGTTATTTACCTTTAATGTCTATAAGAGCTAAAGGGTGGAAAAAAACGCATGAAGAAGGAGCTACTACTGTATTTGAAAAAGAAAATAGAAAAGTTATTATTATAAAGTTTCCTGAAGAAGACGATTTTTACTTATATGAACCGAAAGATTAATGTTTAGTAGGGGTAACGCAGCATGGCCATCAAGCTAATATTTTGAAGTGTCCCCAGAACGAAATTTTCTTGGTTTTGGGGAACTACCGATTTCTTAAGTTGATGGGCATGGGGTACCTCCAGCATTCCATAGAAAAAACAAGCTAAGAGTATGCAAGGTTTTATACAGTTTTTCGACGAACCCAGTAACAAATGAGAACCCTAAATCCGCGCCAGGGTAGGAATGTATAAAAAAATGAATAGCTTTATAGAAAATGAAAAAGGGGATTCCCTGTGAGAGTAAGGGTCCGCCTTTTTCCTTGCTACCGATAATTTTATGTTATGTTAACTGGTTTTGTATACGATATACATTAAATGACGATGTAAATTAGTGCTGCTAAAAGATTTGGAATAGCCATTATTAAAAAACTTTTTGATTGATCGATACGACCAATTTTGCGCTTTTCTTTATTTGAAAATAGAGTTCCTTTATTACCTAAAATTAAGCTATCAAGGAAATAAGCTAAAGCTAAACCAATACTAATTAATCCAAAAGCGCCACATACATAATAAATGTGACTCCAATCCCCACTAAAATAAGCTTCTACAGATACAATAAGTAATAGGATTATTCCCGGAATGAGTCCCCTTTTTATCATTATCATCCCTCTTTCAAAAAAAATTGATATCCATATAATACCATATCATTAAGTCTATATTTTTTAAACAAATTCCGATAATAGGACGTTATGTTAACCGGTCATGTATAGAGTATTCACCTGTAGACTTAAAATAAAGTTAGATTAAATTATGATTTAGTTGTCATAATTATTGAACGTGGATAGAATCCCAATTTCTCATAAAACGATACAACTTCATTCCCGTACACTACTGTTAATTCAATTTCATATATTTGTTTTTCTTTAAACCATTCCATTGCACTATTCATTAATTTCAAACCCAATCCGTTTCTTCGGTATTTTTCGTCAACAAATAGAACCTCGATCTTCCCGCTTACTTTTTTACTATATGCTATATAAAATCCTAATATATTGTCTGTTTCCGCTTCAATCAATAATTCGATCCTGTATTCTCCATACTTTAAGTTTTTTTCATATTCTTTAATACGTTCCTCAAATGTAATTCTTGGATAATCACCAGAAAAAAATTTTGATTTACTATTATGGTATTCATGCAATTTATCTAATGGGTTTCTTATCACTTCTATTTCTTCAAGGGTTATCTGTTCATTAATGATTTCCGTTTTTTTACATCTCCAGTAATGTATTTTTATTTAAGTATAGAATACTGTACTTCCTATATCGAGAATTATGTAAATGAGCTGTCCAAATGGATGGCTTATTTTATTTTTTGCTCAGCATGGGGTTTTTCAAAAATGCTGGCGGTACCCCATGCCCATCAACTTAAGAAATTGATAGTTCCCCAAAACGAAGAAAATTTTCGTTTTGAGGACACTTCAAAATATTAGCTTGAGAGCATGGGACTGAACCCCTAATGATTTATTTTAATAATAATTCTTTTCATAAAATAAATCCCAGTTATCAGTCTAAAACATTTTTTAGATCTAACAATAACTAGTGGACATTTTTATCTTTCAGATAGTCTCTTTTATTCTAATTTCTTCATTTCTTTCAGCCGTTCTATATCCTTTTTTGAAGCCTTTTCTATTTCATACAATTCATAGCTACCCTTTGTCTCATTTATCACTACAAACTCAATTTCATTCCGAATATAGCTTTTAGTTTTTCCTTTTTTATAACCAATAACATTATCTAATATAGTTTCCCCACTATCTTTTTTATATAAATTATAGCTAACAGGTGGACGACCGATTACATATTTATTATCAGAAAACCCGACTATATCATCTCTTCCTAATCCTGTCGAAACACTCCAGACAAAAATAATCTGAAATATAGAAAAAACAACAATACCGCATAAGAAAACAAATAGGATTGATTTAAAAAATAACTTTAAAAATATCCTGCTCAAAAACATTCCCTCCCATTTCACCTCGAGATAGCAAGAACAAAACGTGAGTTTTGTGCGCTAAGAAACCGAATTTTTATATTGTTGAACTCAATCCCCGTCAATGTCATAAGAAAAAGGGTTACCGCAGTAACCCTTTTTCTTATGATACACGTCATTTAGGTAAGCTATGGATGAATAAAGTCAATCTATGAAATTTCCCACAATCTTTTAACTTCCACCAATTCCTGCCCATTGAATTCCATTCTATATATATCTGGTTTTGATGTCTGTAATAAAAAATTAAAATCATACTTACTTTCATAATATCCCATCATCAAAGTCATTACAGCTCCATGAGTGCCTAATACTACTTTCTGTCCTCGATAGGTGTTTAATAATTCTTTTAAAACTTTTATAGCACGTTTCTGACAGTCGACATTCGACTCTCCTCCCATTAAAGCGAAGTTGGGATCTATGAATGACTTTTCTATCAAAGGGAATAATTCTTTATCCGACATTCGTTCCTCTTCAGCAATAAAAATTCTCTCTTTTAAGTCCTCAAATACTATAACTTCTTGTCCTATTTGCTTCGCTAACTGCTGAACAGTTAGAATTGAGCGTTTGTATGGACTCGAGATAACAACGTCGATTTCCTCACCTTGTAATGCATCTGTTATTCGTTGAACATCTAATTTTCCTTTTTCAGTTAATTCTCTTGTCTCTTCTTTTCCAAATTTCGGTGAATCCCCGTGTCTCACCATATATATGAAAGTTTTCATAATTGCCTCCATTTTTTCAGTTTTCTTTACAATTCCTCCCTGATATTAGCATATATATCCAAGTTTGTCCCTTTTAATTAACAGAAAAATGCGCTAATTTGAAATGAATTCACGATATTTGTAAGAAAAACTCGAAGTTTTCACTATCCTAAGGTATAAAAAAACGTTATTCTTTCTAAACAAGCTAGATTAGAAAGGATGACGTTTTTTATGAATCTCCCGATTCAAAGTGAACTACAATTATTTGCTGAAGAATTACATCAACATCTTAGTCCTTCATTTTTAGAGAAGCTTGCTAGAGAACTAGACTTTGTACAACGAAAACGTAAGTTTTCAGGTCGTGATTTAGCTACTATCTGTGCCTGGATAAGTCAACGGGTAGCGAGTGATTCTTTAGTGCGGATTGTGTAGTCAACTTCATGCTGTTACAGGAACTCTTATGAGTCCAGAAGGACTAAATAAACGTTTCAATAAGAAGGCTGTTTGCTTTTTAAAACATATTTTCTCCATATTATTAAAAAATAGAATTTGTGAAACATCAGTGATTCCAAGCTCTTCGATTACCTATTTTCAACGGATTCGTATTTTAGATGCAACGATTTTTCAAGTGCCAAAACATTTAACTAGTGTGTATCCTGGGTCAGGGGGTTGTGCACAAACAGCGGGTATAAAGATTCAATTAGAATATGATTTACATAGCGGACAGTTTTTAAATTTTCAAGTTGGACCGGCGAAGAATAATGATAAGACCTTTGGAACAGAATGTTTAGCGACCTTACGACCTGGCGATCTATGTATTCGGGATTTAGGCTATTATTCACTGGACGATTTAGATCAAATAGACCAACGTGGCGTGTATTATATATCGCGGCTTAAACTAAATAATATGGTATATATCAAAAATGAGTTTCCTGAATACTTTCGAAATGGGACAGTAAAAAAACAGTCTCAGTACATCAAAGTTGATTTAGAACACATTATGAATACCTTAAAACCAGGACAGATCTATGAAATAACAGATGCTTATATTGGAAAGGATAAAAAACTATTTACACGAGTTATTATATATCGTTTAACTGAAAAACAACTTCGAGAACGTAAGAAAAAACAAGTGTATACGGAAAATAAAAAGGGTATTACGTACTCAGAGAAAAGCAAACGATTAGCTGGTATGAACATTTATGTTACCAATACACCTTTGGAATGGGTTCCGATGGAACAAATACATGATTTTTATTCCCTTCGCTGGCAGATTGAAATTATCTTTAAAACTTGGAAATCCTTATTTCAAATCCATGATTGGCACAATATCAAACGAGAGCGATTAGAATGCCACATTTACGGAAAACTTATCGCTATTTTTCTATGTTCTTCTACTATGTTTAAGATGCGACAATTAATTTTACAAAAGAAGAAAAGAGAATTAAGCGAATATAAAGCCATTGGAATGATTCAAGACCATCTATACATTCTTTATCAAGCCACACAGCAAAACACCCAAGAAATAACAAAGATTTTAATCCGCCTGTTTCATCTTCTACAAAAGAATGGTCTTCTTCTCACAGATATGAGAAGAAGACCATATTTGATATTATGGGAGTTGTCTATGAGTATAATGGATTGAGAAAACAAATGAAAATTGCATAATTAAAAAAGTGAAACCCGTTAGGGCTTATTTGGTATGCGCATTTTTAAGAATATACTTCTATTTTAAGAATGTTTTAATCCAGCTAAACGAAAGTTCAGTTTGTTTATAATCTTAAGTTGATGGGCATGTGGCGGTACCCCAACTTAGTGAAAACACGTTATATAAAAGGGTTTCTTTACCTTTATTGAGAATATAGTTATGTTCTTAATTTGTTAATTAAAAGGGAGAGTTAATAATGAAATTCAATCAATTATTCTTATTTATTATTGGGGCATTTGTATGTAGTTTAGTATTTAATTTTGCTACAGGTAGATCTGAATGGAATGTTTTTTTCTTATTGACACTAGGGGCAATTTCAGGTTATCAAATTGGTAAAAATGAAATCAAAAAACAGATAAACAATATAAATTAAACTACAGATAACGGGAGTTATGTGAAGTAGGGGAAGGGGTGTTTTTATGTTAGATATTATTCTGTCTATTTTAGCTGGAACGCTGGGTATGTATATATTCCTAAGAATTTTTAAAATAGATTATCCTTGGTTTTCTTTAGTAATATATAGTTTTTGGTTAATCACAGAACAAATCATTGCTTATACATTGGATATTGACCTATTTAAAATTTCTATTTTACAGGATAATGGTGGTTCCAAATATTATTTTTCCAGTACAGCTATTCCATTGGTACTGACTATTTTATCTATACTTTGTGTACGTTTATTTATGAAAAAACCTCATTTAAAATGAGGTTTTTTCAATTCGTAGATACAATAAGTACGGATAATGAGACGTTATGTTAACCAACCATGTATACGATATTCATGAACCCAAAGTAATTAAAATATGCTTTGGGTATTATTTTTTCCAAAATAAGGTGTAAATATATCTTTAGATTTATCGTGTTTTTATATAATCTATTAGTAAAGATATCTTTACATTGTAGGTGAAACGATGGCTGTACAAAATAATATTAAAGGACTACGAGTACAACATGAAATTACACAAATTCAAATGGCGAAGGACTTACAGGTCACAAGACAAACGATTGTAGCCATTGAAAATAATCACTACAATCCAAGTTTAGAATTAGCACTGAAAATAGCTCATTACTTTAATCTGAAAATGGAGGAAATTTTTACACTCGAATAATCTTTAAATAATGGAGCTTGAGAACAATGCGAATACAAAAACAAGACGAAATGGAGCAATATCATATAGCGAAAGCCAGTAAAAATGCGTTCATGGTCTATACTGTTTTATTACTCATTTGGTCATTATTCGATAACTTTAGAAATGGTCATTTAGGAAATGCTTTTTTGATTTTATCAATAGGGAATGCAGTGTATTTTTTGACACTAGTTGTACAAAAAAGAAAAATAGAACGCTTTGAAGAGACAGATGACTCTGATACAACAAAAAAATTTGTAAAAAGAAACATGCATTTTATCATGTGGGTAGTCATCTTAATTGTTATCATTGTTATTGGATTATTTACGAAATAGAAGAAAAGGGTAACTTCCGAGAACGATAATTATGTAAATAAGCTGTCCATATGGGCAGCTTATTATATTTTTTTCTTAGCGTAGTTTTTTTCCGAAATGCTGACGATACCCCATTAGGGCTCACCATATCAAAAAAAGAAAATTGTACGTTTAGACACAAATTGGAGAGATTTTAACCAGTTCCTTGTACGTTAAGGAACTGGTTATTTATTTTACAGGTGTTTTTGCCCATACTTTGAGAAAGCAAGCTACATGTAATTTAATCGGTATTCTCTGGTTCATAGTTAATTCAAATCTTCTATATTAATTAACATGTTGATAAAAGAGGGGTTAAACCTTAGGAGGTAAGTATATGGCCTACATGTATATTAAAATTTTTGCACCAGAACCGTTAATATTGCGTGTTGTTCTTTAATTGTAACTGTTTATCTCTTCTTTCAAGAATACCTTTAATTCATCTTCTAAATTCATTTTCCTAATGAATTTATCATACAACTCAATAAGTCTTGCTACTTCCATTGACTGTTCTAATACCCGTGTATTATCAGAATTAATTTCTATAATATGATTATCCCGCCATTGTATCTCTTCTTCTAATTCTTTTATTATTGATTCCAATTCCTTTACTTTCCCCATACCCCACCACACTCCCAAATATTTAATTTGTGATTATTAAATTATAATATAAGTAATTCTCTTTATTATATATTTGTTGTTTCCTGTTACAGAATCCTTATAATAAGGATTCTATTTTTTTGCATTAAATTTCTACAAACAAAAAAAGATAAGATCGGAGAATACGATCTTATCTTTAGCACAAGGAGTAAACATAAGTGATAACCATCACATTTTTATTATACTCTAATTTTTGTTAATTTTGAATATTATAACCATAATTAACAAGTATATCTATATTGAGAAATTCATTACAAAATTTGTTATAAATGATTCGAAACTCCAAAGTAAACTTTTACCCATTAGTTTACTTTCAAATTTATTAAAAGAAAAAAAGACGACTTTACATTAGTCGCCTTTTTCCTAAAGGTCACGCCAAAATAATGCGAATTTCGTACGCTAAGGAATTATTCGGTGTCTTTTTTTAACATATCGATTAATAAAATAAGTTATATAAATAATTTGTTATACTTCCATGTATCCTAGCTGATATAATATATAAGGCAATTATTGGTTAATTAATGGTTCACATATATCAGGGAGGTACATAAGTCATGGAGTTAATAATTTTTTCATTTGTATTAGTGGTAATATTCTTTATTCTTTCGATAGTTTTAAGTGGTAAAGGTCAGCGAATAGCAAAAGAAGTTTTAAAAGAGCTTATTAATGGTCCTGAGGGGAAAATGTTGGTAGGTTTTTTTGGAACTTTAGCAGTTATAGGAGTAATTTTTGTCATTTGGCTTTTATTGAACTAAGCATTCCAGTTACTCAGGCTGATCCAAGGTGCAAGAAAATTATTGGATAATTAAAGGTACATATATATTAGGGAGGTACATAAGTAATGATAGAAATAATCGCGGCATTAGTTTCACTGGTCGTACATTTTATTAGTTATCTCTTTTCAACAGGAGAAGACAAGAAAAAGGCAAAAGCAGATTTAAAAGAAGTTGTTAATGGTACTCATGGGAAAATATGGGTAGGATTTTTCGGAGGTGCGGCAGTTACAGGAATATTTGTAGTCATTTGGCTTTTATCAGAGTAAACCTTTCAGATATTTTAGCTTATATAACGTATAGTGCAGTTATTTGTTAATTAAGAAGAAAAGCATTAGAGAAAACAAGATATTAAATAATATATAAGGATCTCGCCATTTCTGTTGGATGGTGAGTTTTTTAATGTAAAAAGGCCTACTGTATTTCTATAAAAGTATGTATCTGAGTTGGTAGTTTTCGCAAATCACTTTGACTCATTAATTATTATCATTATAAAATAATATAAGGATATATTTTACTAGCAGTTATATGTTTAGGTATATCCCTTTTGTAATTATAAGGAAGAAATTCAAGTTAAGACTGAAACAATAAGTTAGGAAAACTAAACTGACGCAGCAGACAATGCAAAAACACATGAAGGTCTGTCTATTGTTGAAGAAAAGAATTACTAAAAGAAAAAGGGGATAAGTTTAAAATGAATATTAATAAATCATTTAAGGGTATCGCAATAGCAGGGCTAAGTGTTAGTTTCATGCTAGTAGGTTGTACATTAAATACATATGGACTTACACAGTCAGAGTATAGAAAAGTAGATAAATATTATGATGCAGATAAAATGGTATCTGATCTAAAGAAATTGCACTATAGTGATGAACAGATTGAAAATCAACTAAGAAACGCATTGTCTAGAATTGAGTATGAAAAGGGAAGTAAGGAAGAAGAATCAAGTAGTAAAGAAAGTAAATCAAATGTATCAGACACAGAAGGTGAAAACAAGGTAAAGGTATCTGAAGAAGATTACCCTTATCGTTTGACTGAACTACACTTAGAATTCCAGTATCATTTAAAAAAATTAGAAAAGAAAACTGATGAATTATTTACAGAAGAGGGTGTCTACATAGGTGAGATAGATTCCTTAATTAGTCACATTAGTTTGGACATAAACCGTTTTGAAAAAATCAAACCACCTAAAAAGTATGAAGACTACCAATTTTTAATACAAGAAGGGGTAGAAGAGATTAGAAAGCACCTAATAAAAGTAGAAGATGCAGTTAGACAGTATGATGCCCGTAAGTATGATGGTGAATATGATAAGAATAAAGCAAAAGAAAGCATACAAAACGGTATGTTTGGGATAGATGATGGTGTTTCTAAATGGGAGACAGTATTTAATGGGATAAACGAGAAATACCCTGATGTAGAGCAAAAGGTAAAGGAAGAGAACCAGAAACATGCGAAAGAGGGTCATCGTGAGGAAGATTTAAACGACAAAGTTAGTGGTTCAGAAGTTGATAAATACAAAGCAGCCATCGTAGAAAATACAAATAAGATGGATGAAGTTATGAGACTGATACAAGATATAGGGCATTCAGATATAAAGAATTATGAGTCAAAGAAAAGTGAAATCCAATTGAGTTTGGATATGGCAAAAATACACGTAAGAGACATCAAATACCTTGAGGCACCTAAAGGGTTAGAAGTTGAACAAAAAAAGATAAAGCAAGCAATGGATAATTACTGGAATGCTCTGCAATTACTCTCAGAGGCATTAGAAGAACAAAATGATAATAAGTTGGAACAGGCAGAAAACAAAGCAGAACAGGCAATGAAACTATTTAAAAAAGCAACTGAGAGTATTAAAAGTAAAACGAACTAATCATGAAAATGGGCATATGGCGGTAGCCCTATTGCAAATTAACAAATAAAAAAAGATAAGATCGGAGAGTTGGATCTTATCTTTTCACAAAGAGAAATATATTGCAAGATATCTTATTATTCAATTTCTTGTTTCCTCTAATACTTTTCTTATTGGTTAAACATCTATTGCGTCATAAGCAAATATGTACACTTGATTAGCCAATAGCTGCCTTATACGTTATATCAGTTAATGTACATGTGTTTATAACATATTATTTGTATAAATTATTTTTAAAATGGATATATTTAAAAAATATACCTAATAATTCCTTGGCGTACGAAATTCTTGTTATGTTGGCAGGACCCCATCGCTATCAAGCTAAGAAAATATAACTACCCCCAGAACAAGGTTTTATGCTAATTTGTAATAAAAAAGCTCATTTTTTCGTTTTGGGGCTGATTTGTATTCTTAAGTTGATGGGCATGTGGCGTGACCCCCTAAAGAATTATATTAAATCAATCAAGTTATTAAGCATTTATTTTATTTAAAATTGAAACTTTATTAGTAGTAAATAATACATAATCTTGCTTTTTAGTTTTAATTAAGATGCGATCAGTTGTACCATAAGGTGTCCCAATTCGAATTGCATCATTTTTTTCAACGCCAGCATAAGTATCATCTTCAGTAACTTCAATAATTTCATTTAATGGAATATTAACTTTTGCCAATTGCCATTTAATAATTAATTCCTCTGTTGTTTTTATAACATCAATACCCAACATATTACCAAGACCTTTCTATTCTGTTTTCTAAATATAATTATAAATCAAATAATTATATTTGTAATTAAATATCTTTATTGGATATTTATGTTTATAGGCGATATGAATAACAAATTATCTTTTATCTATTTTCGAAAGTAAACTTTTAGCCAGTAGTTTACTTTCATACTATTGATTTTTATACGTGTTTGGTAAAGAAGATACAATGAATTGCAAATAAAAACTATACCGAAATCTAGTTCGGTATAGTAAAGTGCATATAAAAAATCCCTCTTTGTTACCTCACCAAAAAAGAATCATTGCCGAGGACCTTATAAACTGTATTTTCAGAAACATGACAAGCATGTAAGTAAAATGTAAGGCAATTCAATATGAGAAAAACAATCTTACTACTACAATGAATAACAGAAACATTCATGAAATACCTGTGATGCAATATCAAGTTATTTTAGTGCTTAAAACATTCGACCAAGTATTACAGCTTAAATAAGGAAATACGAAACTAGACCAACAATTAATGGTAAATTACTCGTATTTTAAAAAAATAAAAATGTTGGCAGGCATCATCTATCAACGCTCATTCTTAGTGTGTAAATTTGGAGGGAATTTCTCATATGAAAATAGTAAAAGTAAAAGATCTTAGTAAAGAATACACAGACAAGGCTTCACATACAGCACTTTCAAATATTAATTTAACAATTACAGAAGGAGAATTTGTTGGGATTATGGGTCCTTCTGGTAGTGGAAAAACAACGTTATTGAATATGATTTCTACTATTGACTCGCCAACATCAGGCAGTGTATTCATTAATAGTAAAAATCCTTATCAACTATCACCCAATGATTTGGCCGTATTTCGCAGACAGGAATTAGGATTCGTCTTTCAATCCTTTAACCTTTTGCATACCTTAACAGTAAAAGAGAATATGGTTCTTCCGCTCGTATTAGATGGCATGAATGTGAAAATAATAAATAAACGAGTAGAATCTATTTCAAAAAAATTAGGAATAAGTGAAATTTTGAATAAACGAACATATGAAATATCTGGAGGACAAGCACAGCGAACAGCGATTGCCCGTGCACTCATTCATTCTCCTAAATTGGTTCTTGCCGATGAGCCAACAGGAAACTTAGATTCTAAAGCTTCTCAAGATGTAATGGAGATATTAACACAATTAAATAAAGAGGAAAAGGCAACAATGATGTTAGTAACGCACGATCCAGTTGCTGCAAGTTACTGTGACCGCGTTATTTTTATTAAAGATGGACAGTTATATAATGAAATTTTCTACAATGACAATCGTTCGTTATTTTATCAAAATATTATGGACATTCTTTCTATGTTAGGAGGGAATAAACATGACTTTTCGACAGCTCGCATTCAATAATGTTATACGGAATAAACGAATATATCTTGGACATTTTTTTAGTAGTACATTTGCGGTAATGATTTTCTTTACTTATGGGCTACTTGTCTTTCATCCAAATCTACAAGGCGAACTGACTCATGCAAGTACCATAATGAATACATTTGGGAAAATAGGATTTCAACTATCGTATTACTTAATCTTTGTTTTCTCTTTCTTATTTATTTTCTATTCTGTTAGCGCATTTTTAAAAAATAGAAAAAAAGAGTTTGGATTATTAATGTTACATGGAATGTCTCATCAACAGCTTCATCAATTAATTTTTTTCGAAAACATGTTGATTGGAATCCCTTCTATACTAGCAGGCATTGGACTTGGGATGGTTTTTTCTAAATTATTTTTACTAGTTAGTGGGTCTTTATTAGGAGTAGAGCATACGTTATCATTGTACTTTCCATTTAAGTCTATGGGAGTAACAGCTATTTCCTTTTTTGTTTTATTCCTACTCATTTCATTATTTACATCAAAAATGGTGAAAATGAATGAACTTGTAGAACTCATAAAATCAGAGGAAAAACCAAAACCTGAGCCGAAAGCGTCCGTTTGGATATCCTTGTTGGCAATAATCTTAATTGGAGCAGGTTACTCCGCCGTCCACTACTGTATCGTCGCGGTCGATTTCATGAGTTTAAAACAATTACTTCTACTCGTAGGAGTCGGTGTCTTATTAATTGTATGTGGAACCTATTTTTTCTTTACTCAATTGTGTGTATATGTGATATACACTTTAAAAATTAGAGAAACTACATTCTTTAAAAGAACCAATCTCCTTGTTATTTCAGAATTAGCGTTCCGAATGAAAGATAATGCGAGAACGTTCTTTATCGTTACAATTATATCAGCTGTATCTTTTACAGCAATTGGAGTTTGTACGGCAATCGCAAATCCTGAATTGGCAAAAAGTGCGACGCCATATGCATTTACCTATCGATCGGATAATGGAAATACACAAGAAAAATCCCATATTGAAGAGATAAAGAAACAATTAAAAGAATCTGGATTTTCTTATAAACTTGTAGCAACAAAATTTAAAAGGTCACAAAACGGTCCGGTGTTAATTAATCTTTCTACGTATAATGAATACGCTAAAAAATTAGGGTATGAAATAGAAAAATTAACAAATGAAACTGAAAGTATCGCTATACTACCAAAGAAAAATCCCACAAGTGCAGAGGATCAAAAAACATTGGAATTAAAACATGGTGAACTAGAAGTACCACTTTCTGTTCAAAAAACAATTTATATCCCAGAATTCGCCGAGATTGACAACCCTTTTATTGTCTCTGATGCTGTTTACAGTAAAGTTCTAAATGTACAACAAGAAGGCGTACTCCGAGATTACACCATATACGGTTTTGTCATAAAAAATTGGCCTGAAACAAGTGTAATTTCTACAAAACTTATGAAGTTCATTGGTACGAGTCAAGATGATTATTATGCCTTTTCATCTTTGTATGTAAAATGGCTTGAACTGAAACAACAAAATGGATTACTTTCTATTTCAAGTGTATTGGTGGGGATTGTATTTTTCGTATTTACACTAAGCTTTCTATATTTCCGTCTATTTACTGATTTAGAACGTGATAAAGAGCAATATCAGATGCTTTCAAAATTAGGTTTAAGACAAAAAGAATTAAAGCAAATTGTGACAAGACAAATGATGATTCTATTTTTCTTGCCGATTGTAGTAGCTATGTTTCACAGCAGTTTTGCATTTATAACTTTTCACCAATTAGGACAAACAGTAAGTAGGGAACTGTCCGTTATTCAAAGCTCAATTGTTGTATTAGTAAGCTTTATTTGTATGCAAATTATTTACTTCCTTATTATTAGAAATCACTATATAAAACGCATATGTACAAAAATATATTCATAAAAAGAGAAACAAAAAATTGAAGGTGCAGACTCAATCACTAAATATGATTGAGTCTGCACCTTCAATATGTTAAAAAAGATACCAAGATTAATCTGTGTTTGTTCCAATTTCTCTTGACACTGTTGACTTAATCATTTGTAAGTGGATCCAAAAAGAAGGAATGGTTGCCGCACTCCTTATATTCAGATTGCAATGTATATTTTAAGTTTTCAAAATTTCCATTTCCATATTTTTCACTTTTGTATTTGGGATTTCATTCCAGATGTAAAATTCCAATCATAATAATAAGGTGTCTCCAATGTAAACTTTTAACCAAAAGTTTACTTTCAAATCAGAAAAGGTTAGATCCTCGATAGGCTTCACCCCAGCCATAAACCTTACGACCAAAAATGAAAGGTAACTCAATTATCAAACTCATATAAAGTTTCAATCCTGTCTAAACACCCATTAGGATATGCAACTGATTATCTATTTTTCTTTACATAATCTCCAGATACATTCCATATCAACTATAGATTCTTGTCTTATGCTAAATGTAATCAAAAAGCAAGTAGATAAAGATAATAACTAAAATTATTAACTCTAGATACTTTTTTGATGAATATTACAAATAAACAGGAGGTAATGAAAAATGATTAAAACATTATTAGCAGGAGCAATTTTAAGTACAGGATTAGTAGCGGGAGGTGCAGTAGGTGCAGATGATGCGAAAATGGATAATTTAAAATCAAATGAAGGTAGTTCAAATCAAGTAATTACACAGGGTGCAGATGGAACAACGTCTTTCTTACAAAACTTTGATGTACCTAAAGATGCAGTGCCAGCAACTCCTAAAGAAGGTGCAAAAACTGTTGAAAAAACAAAAGGTACAGGTACAAATTCTGAAGAAGGAAAAATGGTAGAAACAAAAGTGGGAGCCCCTGAAAAACAAGAAGGTACAAAAACTGTTGAAAAAACAGAAGGTACAGGTACAAATTCTGAAGAAGGAAAAATGGTAGAAACAAAAGTGGGAGCCCCTGAAAAACAAGAAGGTGCAAAAACTGTTGAAAAAACAGAAGGTACAGGTACAAATTCTGAAGAAGGAAAAATGGTAGAAACAAAAGTGGGAGCCCCTGAAAAACGAGAAGGTGCAAAAACTGTTGAAAAAACAGAAGGTACAGGTACAGATTCTGAAGAAGGAAAAATGGTAGAAACAAAAGAATGAAATTAAATAATATATAGTTATAACGAAGAGCATCCAAAAAGTGGTGCTCTTTTTATATGATAGGGATCAACTAGTTTTACTCAATATAGAACTGTAGGAGGAATTGAGGCTAGAACATGGGGTACTGTCTCTTCAAACCATGGTGTTTGAAACAGTAGTTTTAGCGGTAACGTTACAATACAAACATTTTGTTAGAGATTTTTTAAATTTACATACACTCTAGGTAGGCTACATATAAACTTCAGATACTTGTTTTATGATACAAGTAATCAAACAAAAGGAGGGCAATACAAAATGATTAAAACAGTATTAACAGGGCACTCTTTTAAGTACAGGAGATTATTAGCAGATGGAGAAAATGTTGAAGGTGTACAGACAGATAAACATATTCCATATAAACAAAATGAATGGCAATAAACTCTAGAAAAGTACGATTCGAAGAAGTTTGAGTTATAAAAAGAAAATAGATAAGTATAGTGAAAGAAGATAAATTGACAAGAATTTAGAAGTAAATAAGAGCTCTTTAACTATTTGTAAAATAATATAAATTATAAAAAATAAAGCAGTGTGTCCATACTATAGAAAAGGATGCCCTATTTACTAACATGGGTTGCACCTGACTTTTTAGTATGATGATATTCTATGTGTTCTATCAAACTTTTTTTAATCTTTACAAAAGAACCAGTTTAACTCCATACCACCTACAGATTACTACTTTATGCTAAATCTCTAGGAGGTTATAAACATGAATTTTATCAAACGATCATTTTTAAGTTTAAAATTAAGAAAAGGAAAGGCACTTATATTACTTGCTATTTTTCTAGTTGTAATTAATTTGGTGTTTGCTGGATTTACAATTAACAGTGCATCAAGTAAAGCCACCGATTCGGCCAGACAACAATTAGGAGCAAATGTTAATTTGATAATAGATATAAACAAATATATAAACAGTGATCAAAATATTGGTGGAGCAGGAATGGTACCTGCTATCGAAGTGAAAGAAGCTGATAAATTAAAGAACTCTAAGTATGTAGCTCACTATAATTATCTAAAAAATGCTAATGCTGAGCTGAAAGAACTCCATTATGTCGAATCACTTGGAGGAGCTCAATCATTTGGCCCAAATAATAATTTAAATTTCACTTTACAGGGTATTAGAGACTTTTCTTTATTAGAAGCTGCTCAAGACAGAAAATTAAAACTAGTTGAAGGAAAGGGCATTACGCCAAAAACAGTAGGGAAAAACGTTGCTATGATTGAAAAAAGACTAGCTGAAAAAAACAATTTAAAAGTGGGTGATAAACTGCAAATAGGTGAAGTAATGGATCAGGAACTTACCACGAAAGAGCTAGAAATTATAGGTATATATGAGTCTAAAGAAGAGGCCTCATCTTTTGGAGGACAATCTTTTGCTTTATTAGAGCCTGCTAATCAAATATATGTACCGTATTCTTTAATGAATTCATTGGAAAATGCAATGTATTCATTAAAGGACCCTAAGGATATTGATGCATTTAAGGAGGAAGCAAAAAAATTAGGATTACCAGATTACTATGAATTGGATGCACAAGATATGGTATATAAACAAATGATTGGTCCAATCGAAAATATTGCATCTTTTTCGAAAATGATTGTAATGATTGCCTCCATTGCAGGTGCAACTATTTTAGGATTAATTATTATGTTATCTATTAAGGAACGTAGAAAAGAAATGGGGATTTTGTTATCTATAGGTGAGAAAAAGTGGAAGTTAATGGGCCAATTACTAGTTGAGACAGTATGTATTGCCATATTAGCATTTGGTTTATCTTTATCAACAGGAGAGAAAATTTCTCAAAAAATCGGTGATAATCTGCTATCTAGTGAAATAGAAAAGAATGAAGATAGACCAGAAGACCCTATAGCACTACTTAGTGGTAATCCTACTGCAGAAGTAGATCCAGTAGATAATATTGATGTAAGTATTTCAACTGAAGATTTAGGAAAAATAGGGGGAATTGGATTAGGGATCGCTATCCTGGCAACGATTCTTCCAGCATTATCAATTCTTCGTTTAAATCCAAAACAAATCCTTTTAAAAGATGAATAAGGAGGCCCGGTATGGAGACAATTTTACAATTTAAAAACTTAAATTATTATTATGAAAGTAACGGAAAGAAAGTAACGATACTAGATAATGTCGATTTTTCTTTTCAAACAGGGCATTTCTACACCATTTTAGGACCATCTGGATCTGGTAAAACCACAACGCTTAGCTTAGGTTGTGGGCTGGATATACCTAAAAATGGGTATGTACTGTATAAAGGCAAGGATATTCGAAAAATTGGTTTGGATCAATACCGTAATCAATATGTATCTGTAATTTTCCAATCCTATAATTTGATTACCTATATGACGGCTCTTCAGAATGTATTAACGGCAATGGAAATTACAGGTGTGAAGGTACAAAATAAAAAAGCAAGAGCATTAGAATTATTAGAGAAGGTAGGACTCACAGAAGTAGAAGCGAAACGAAATGTCTTGCAACTAAGCGGCGGACAACAACAACGTGTAGCAATTGCTCGAGCACTATCTTGTAATGTTGATTTACTGATTGCGGATGAGCCGACAGGAAACCTTGATGAAGAAACAGCAAATGACATTATTGAGTTGTTCCAGGAGCTCGCACACCAAGAAGATAAATGTGTAATTGTTGTGACGCATTCACAGGAAGTTGCAAAAAAGTCGGATCGAGCTGTTTATTTAAGTAAGAAAAAATTAGCAGTAAAAGATGCGCCTAGCATCTAAAAATAAATTCTATGATTAAAAAAGTTTGAAGGGTATGGAAATCGTGAAAATGATAAAAAACTAGTTAATTATTTTCCGAAAAAAATATATGATTAATCTAAAAAGGAATGGAGATAAAAATTTCCATTCCTTTTTAGATAGGTAATTTAAGCCTTATTTAACAGCCTCTTTTAAAGCTTTCCCAGCTTTAAATGCAGGTGCTTTTCCTCCTGGGATATGCATTTCTTCGCCCGTTTGGGGATTGCGCCCAGTACGTGCAGAACGCTCACGTATTTCAAATGTACCAAATCCAATTAACTGTACGGATTCCTCTTTTTGAAGAGATTGTGTAATTTGATCTAGGACAGCTTGTACAGATGCGGTAGCATCTTTTTTAGAAAGTGATGTTTTCTCGGATACCTGGTTAATTAGTTCTGTTTTATTCATTATGAACCCCCATTAAATAATATTTTTTAATTTAATTTTATAGTATAGTATGTTTTCAAGAAAGGGGCAAATTCTATATAAATATAATATTAAAAGGTTGGAGATACTCTTACAGTTTTGTAAAGGGAGATTAGGTATTTTTATTTTGAAATATATACTATATAAATAATTAAATAAAGAGAATTGTATTGTAGAGAAGATACAGGCTATCCATTTGCAAATTTATAAACTAGAAATAAAAATTAATTAATAGAAATAGTGCCTTATAACCATAAATTTAAAGGGAAATAGAACCAAACGAAAAAATTCGCACCTTTTAATTAAAAGTGTGCGAATTTCTTGTTTTGTGTGCTTAAAATTTAAAAATTAATGATAAAATATCGGGAATTAAATCAAATATTAGACTTCTCAGGAATATTAAAAATATATGGCATAAAGATTAAAAAGAACCCCAATATCACCATCAAAGAATTTAATGAAAATAAAGAAGAGTTGTTAACCAAAGATGAACCAAAAATAATTACAAAAGTAATGCCAGTTCCACGCAAAATAGATTTAAAAGAAACAGAATTTGTCATCATTTCAAATGTTTTCACTTGCAAATTTTCGATTGATTTAGTTACTTTGGTTTTCATGTTCAAGCCTTCTTTCTAAGAAATAGGGTATATATAATATTCATTGTATGCCTTGGTGTTTTTAAATTCAAATTTTTTGGAGCTCAGTTTTGTGTAACAAATTTGTAGGTATTAGGCAAAAGGGTTAATTGTTTTATATATATGAGTGAAGCAAAAAATATATATTTTCTTTAATTTAATAATTTAGCTTTTTAGAAAAAGAAGAATGCTTTTTTAAACTAAATTCCCTTAATTTCGGTTTGATTGATAGTAATAGAAATTTCTCATTAATATGGGGAAGAAATATTTGTTTTCTTGTATGAAAAGAACTTTGGATTTATAAATATAACTGGCTTACTCCTATTTTTTGATTTAGGGCTATCTATATTTTATTAGCTTGATGGCGAACGGATGTCGCCATATTTTTATCCAACTAACTAGAACAGGTTACCTTGCAAAGAAAAAGGGAAGAATATACATAACTAATTAAAGTATAATGATTTACTTAAAACATATGGAGATGTTGTATTAGGGGATAATTAAATGAGATTGACAAATCGAGACTACAAATGTAATCTAAATATAGGATTACATTTGTAGTCATATATTTATTTAATGATATCCCTATTTTAAGTAATTTATTCCAATGTTAAAATAGGGGTTGCAAATTTAAGATTACAAATGTAGTATCGACTTTATGATTACATTTGTAATCAAAGGGAGGAGGGAATTGGAAACGTGAAAAAAATACCTAAGATATCTGAAGCTGAGTTAGAAGTAATGAAAGTCCTTTGGTCAAAATCTCCACAAACGGCAAATGAAGTAATTCAAGCTCTTGAAGGACAAATGGATTGGAATCCAAAAACAGTTAGAACATTAATTAATAGGTTAGTTCAAAAACAAGTTGTTTTTTCTCAGCAGAAAATAGGAAGAACGTACATGTATGGTCCTTTAATCTCACAAGATGAATATTTACAAGTAGAAACTAAATCTTTTATTAAGCGTTTTTACGGTGCTGCTTTGAAACCGTTGCTTGTTAATTTTTTACAAGATGAAAAGCTATCTTCAAAAGAGATTGATGAGCTCAAACGTATTCTAGATGATAAAAGTAATCAAAAAGAGGGAGAATAATTATGGTAAATGTGTTAATACAGACGTATCTCTCTACTTTTTTTGATTGGCTTTTAGAAACTACTATTATGGCTAGTATATTGGTAGGTTTTATCTTATGTATCAAAGTTCTACTAAGGAATCAATTAACAGCAAGATGGCATTACGCATTGTGGTTAATTTTGATTGTAAGATTACTTTTACCTTGGTCACCAGATAGTTCTTATAGTCTATACTCCATACTTTCACATGGATATGTAACTTCTACTTCTCTAATTCAGAAGGAATCGAATGCTTCTGGTTTAAAAGTGATGAATGAGCCTGCGAAGTATACCGTTAATTCAAGTGATTACAATAAATTACCAGTTGAAACAGATTCCAAAGAAAAAGAACAGGGTGCCAAACACATATCAATGTATGAAATCTGTTTATATGTATGGATGCTTGGTGTTCTTTGTTTAGGGACTTTAACACTAATTGCAAATAGACGTTTATATTTATACATACAAAAGCAACCAATTATAACAGATGAAAGAATTTTAAATATTTTCAAAGGTTGTAAAGAAACGATGTCTATAAAAGAGGATATTCCTTTGCAATTAGCCGGCAAGATTGCTAGTCCGACACTTCTTGGATTTAGAAAACCTAGAATATTATTATGTGAACAGCATATACAACGATTAAATGATAATCAGCTACGGTTTATTTTCTATCATGAATTAGCTCATTTTAAACGTAAAGATGTTGGGGTTAATTGGCTTATGCATCATTTGCTTATACTAAATTGGTTTAATCCAATCCTTTGGTATGCCTATTATTCAATGCGCGAAGATCAAGAAATCGCATGTGATGCATTGGCTCTTACCTTTATTGATTCGGAAGAAAAAATCGAATATGGGCATACAATTATTACATTATTAGAACACTATTCAAATTATTATCAAATGCCTAGTTTAGCAAATCTAAGTAAAAATAAAAAAGCATTGAAAAGGAGAATTGTTATGATTAAAAAATTCAATAAAAAATCGTATCGTTGGTCAGCTTTAGGATTGACAGCTGTATTAGGTATATCTACTTTTTGTTTAATGAATGCAAGTGCTGAGGAGCTTAAGAGTGAATCACAGGCTACAAAAAATAAAATTGAACAAGCTGCTAAACCAGAAGAAATGAATAATCTTGAAAAAAGTAAGGCAGAAGAAGTCGCAAAACAATTAGAAATGGACAAACTTGAAAAGAGTAAGGCAGAAGAAGCGGCAAAACAATCAGAGATGGACAAGCTTGAAAAGAGCAAGGCAGAAGAAGCGGCAAAACAATCAGAGATGAACAGGCTTGAGCAAAGTAAAAAGAACACAGATATTTCAAAAGCAGCAGTACTTAAACTTACCGAAAAACAAAAGCAATATCTTAAATCTAAAGGTCTTCCAGTGAAGCAAACTTCTAAAGAATCTGAAGTTACGGGGCTTATGTTAGTTTCTCTAGTGAAATCTATTGATAATGGAGATGGAACAGGATTTCAGCCAGACCATGTTGGAGAAGTTGATATAATTCACGCAGATGAATATCAAAACAAATATGGTAAAGAACATTATGTAGCATTTGCTGCATGGGAATAAGTCTAGTTATATTACCAAAAATCTAAGATGAATTTATGCTTATAATTAATAGAAAGCGTCATTTTTTTTATAGAAATCTATAGAAAGGATGGCGTTTTTATTTAAAAATGAGTTTCATTTGTTTGCTAAAAAATTTCGGTGAGATATATTTATCCATCAAAAATTATTTGGCAAGCGTATCAAAATATTAATTCTATAGGCAAAAGTTCATAGAACACCAAGACTTGGCTTGAAGGGGATAGTAAGGCAGGTTCTACTTTCATTTGTTAGATACCTCATAGAATTTTATACTAAAAGGATGTTTTTCTGTACCCTATTATGTTTATTAATAATTGGAAGTGAAATGTTGTCATACATGCTTT
>NZ_JBBOTW010000004.1:0-72153 GCF_038050415.1 Bacillus sp. FSL M7-1020
CTGGATCTGTTGGCTTCTCTGGATCTGTTGGCTTCTCTGGATCTGTTGGTTTACTTGGATCTGTTGGTTTTTCCGGCTCTGTCGGTTTCTCTGGATTTGTTGGTTTTTCCGGCTCTGTCGGTTTCTCTGGATTTGTTGGTTTTTCCGGTTCTATAGGTGGCTTTGGTTTTTCTGTCCCTGTATTTTCCGTATTCCCATTCTCACCCTCCGTTATAATTGGTGGGTTCACAATTTCATCTGGTTTCTTCTCTGGTGGAAGAATATCTCCTATACTCGCTACTGAAGAATCAATATTTTGATCGCCAAATGCAAAATGATCTCCATTCACGCTGACTTGTGGCTTATTATCCGTAATAGCTGCAATCACATTATCTTTTGTTGTATCTTGAAGTGTTTTATCTGTTGTTTCCTTATCAAAGAGTGCTAGAACACGAGAAGTGGTTTCATCCCCATTTTGAAGATTACTTACAATAGATTTTTCTTTAAAATTAATTTTTGATTTATCCAGCTCTTCTAGTACATAAGCAACTTCATTATCCTTACTTTGAATTGCATTCTCTGTAATTGCTTCAAAATCATGTTTGTTCAGATCTTCTTTCTTTTCATCCGGTTTATTCTTATCTACCTTTTTTGTAATAGCTGTTTTACTTTTTGATGATTCCTTACTCCCAAACCAACTGCACCCTGTTGTACTTAATATCAATGAACCACCCAGAAAAACAATTCCCATTTTTTTGTACAGATTCTCATAATTTAAAGGCATGTTATTCTTTCCCCCTTAGATGTTCTGTATATCTTTATCAATTTTTTCAATCTTAGCTTTCTTTTCTTCTTCACTTATCGTAGATTGTTGAATATCCCGTTTCTCTAATTCTTTGACCTCTTTCATTACGTTTTTATTTCCTTGCGTTTTGGCAAAAGAATAACAATCTTCATATTTTTTTAGACTTACAAAAGCTTCAACAATGAGTTTTTCACGTCTACCGTCCATATTGACTTTCCCTTTAAGCTTAATTACCTCCTCATATTTCTTATTAAGTGCTGCTTTTTCAAAGTCGATTACATCATTTTTGACATCAATTTCATTGATTTTATTCATGTTGTCTATCCCAATAAAATAAGCAACCACACTTTCTGCAAATTTCGGCTCATATTGTAATGCCTTATTTGCCTTTCCATTTAATAAATAAGTAAATAAAACTGCCTTCTGACTATCTTTATCTAATTCTGTGTAATTGACCTTATCGAAGTATTTAACGGCTTCTCCATACTGTTGAATGGCTGCCTGTTGTAATCCTTTTACTACATATTGTTCAGAACCAGCATTTGCACTCGAAACTGGATCGGAAGAGAATAACTTAAAGGCAAATATGGCACCCGCTCCAATTAACACCATGCTCCCTATAACACTCGCAATAATCTTAAATCCTTTTCTATTTTCCTTTCCAGGCTTTACTTGTGGCTCTATTTCATTCGATGGACCAGAAGAGGGTTCTTCCTTCCTTACTGGTAATTCTTCTTGATATTCATATTCTTCATGAAAAGGAGAATCATTGATTTCCCTTTCTAACGTTTCTAACAGCTCCTTTTTTTGTTCCTCTTGTTCTGGATCTAATTGCATCACATTCATTTTTTTAGAAATGTGATCAAAAATGTGATCTGCATATCTCGAACCAAGTGATAACGTACCGTTATAAATTTCATTGGAATGACCATCTAACAAATCGAAATCAATATGTTCTTGCCGCCCTGCCTCTCTATAAACTCGTTCTAATCGCTTCGTTAAGATATAAGCTTCATGAAACGAATATTGCTTACCTGACTCAATTTCTGTTCCATTGCTATTCTTAAAAATGACAAACATGGCTTCTCCTTTCTTCCGTTTAATTAAAATTCACTTCGACTGATCTCTTGAATTATGATTTTCAGCTTTATTGGTTGCGTACTTATGATAGATACAAAAAACAGAAATCAATATCCAAATAACTATGAAAAATATCACAGCTCTTAAGAATACTTCTGGTTTTAGCATTGAGATAATTGGTTGTATATCACCAATAACCAGAGCACTTTCAAATACACTCGGCACCCCCATAATACCCCTCCTAATTTCTTAATAAAATTTAAATCTTATTAAAGTTACTTTTGGGGTCTATTAACAAAATTTTTTCTTTATTCAATGCCGATTTTAATATTTCTTTTGCTCTAGATAGGGTTTGCATTCCACTCATACCTCTTAACTTCCCTCTAGTTATGATAATTTTAAAATTTTCTAACCTGTTATTATCACAATTCCCACATGTACCATTTAAATTGGAAATATTATTTTTTTTACTACATTTTTTACATTTAAAAAGAATCTCCACAAGAAACATCTCCTTTTTAATAAAATTCCAATGAAAAAAGGCAACAAAAAAAGCCATACCCTTTGCATAGCCTCCTCATTGCCTTATTTATATTTTTTCACTATTTCATCCAGAAAAACGGGAATAAGATTTGACCAAATTTCACATTGCTATTTACGCTCTCTGCTAAGTATTGGCATCCCATTACGATAACAAGTCCGGCTGCCCCACCAATAAACCACCAAATACATTTATGTCTTCCTCGTTCACCACCCCAAATTAATAGATAAGCGCCCCAGCAAAATACAATTGCTGTGCTCACCATTGCTCCTCTTTGCATCCATGTAATAAATGAATTCCCCGTATTAATTAGACCATCCATCGCATCACCTAACACTAACATTTGAGCTATTGTTTCCAACATATACATTCACTCCCTTTTCATTATTTATGCTTATACGTTACTAAGCTGACTTAACTCATTCGGCTTGCTGTCTTCTTTTACTTCTGTTGATATTGCTTTATAAGCTTGTAAAGCTTTCATTACTAAATCTTGATTTTCTTCAATGTATTTCTGATGATGTAAATGAAGCCAATGGTTATAATCCTGACCATTGGCTCTTAATAAATTTGCTACCATATCTTTTTCTTTTTTTAATTCTCTCTGTGTAATCGCCACTATATCACCACCTTTCAATGATTATGTGATTACTTCTGATATTGCTCTTTGCAATTTTGAACAAAATAGGTAACTTCTTTTTCAAGTTCCGAAAGTTTATCAATTGTAAATTTAATCTCTTTTTTCACCTTACCTTTTTCATAATATGCAAGAGTATCCCTTCTTTGCGATAATCCCCAATCATGAGGGTTACTTGTACTTGGAATATCGTCACGATTTTCATCTAAACCTTTTACTTCAATCTTTTCTTTTTCAGCTATTTTTTTTACAAGGAAGATCCACTCTTCACTATGCCTCATGTTAGACGTTAGCATAACAAAACCTGTGCCATCTTCACTCATGAACTTCTTCATTTCTAACGGACTAAGTCCCATTACTTCCCCTTTTCCCGAACTAAAGACAAATGTTGAACCAATACCAATTGCAATTAACAGTCCAACAACAGCGGAAATGATCCACCCTTTACGACTCATGCATGTTCCTCCCTATGTCATATTTTTATAAGCGATTTTGAAGTGTGATGAGACACATTTTAACTTCAACATCTGTCTTTATTTTATAACATTTAAAGGAAAGTGGGATAGAAAATGGAAATATCATTTATGGCTGGAATGACGAACCCTGTATTGGCATGCGTATAGAAACTAACCCCGACCTAGCTTCTATAGGCCCAATACCGCACTACGTATTTTGGCATGAACGTAGAACCTTATGTATCTACTGTTTGTATGGTTCATCGCTTCTTCAGAATGTCAAAATGGGATATTCCTCACGATAACTAGCGCAAACAGATTTTTGATACAATGCATTTCCCAGTGGTCACAGATGAGTTTTACGTTCTTACTCACCTAACGATAATCGTATACCTAACCCCTCTAGTGACCTTTTGAGGGGTGGCACGCATATATATTGTATTTTCACCTTTCTACATCATTACTGAAAGGAAGAGATACACAATATATATCTAAATTGTCAAAGAACAACTTACTTTGTGCTATGTTCTCAGCACACTTCAAAATCGCTTTTTTTATTTACACTTTTGTTTTACAGCTACTAATTCCGCATGTTTATTTTTTCTTTTAGCAATTAAGTTTTGATGTTCATCTCTAACCGAGCGCACTTGATAATAAATTTGAGCCACTTTTTCAATGCTTCCTGTGCTATTTTCAATTGCGATGGTGCCTTTCAGTTCGTATGTTTTTCCATCAAAAGTTTTAACACTATGAGCTTGTGATGCCGCAATATCATAAAATGTGAGTCTTTTTTCTTTTCCCATATGAACGCCTCCTATTTTTGATAGAGAAGGGAGAAAAGCGCTTCTCCCTCGTCTAGTTTTCTAGCCATCTAGATAGGATGAAATAGTGAACGAGTGCTTTAGATCATGCTAGGATTGTTGTGTTGTACGAAGTGATAATGCGTTGTGCTGCCTCTTTTCCGTATATGTGCTGTAATGCGGATTGAGATTCAACTACGATTGAATGCTGAATGTGGTATGTTGCGCTTTCTTTCAAAAACTGCTCCATATGAGGGATTGGGTACAAATCATATTGATGAAATACCAGGTGAATCGGTCTTATATTCTTGCATTCTGTTAGATATTGAAGAAAATTTGATAATGCTTCCCCTCTCTCTTGATACGTACTCGTTTCCGTTTCTACACTGATGTACACAACGGATTTTTGTTTTAGATCCATTTGTAGTGTTTCATAACCAGTTAATAAATCATGTTTGATGATTTGAAATCCTTGTTTTCGTTTTTCTTGATGGGTATCTTCATAAAAGATGCCTTTCGGATCAAAAATGAAAATAAAATCATCTGCTGTTTTCTTCACACCTTCTATGACCGTTTTATAAGCTCCAAAACGAGCTTTTATGACACCTGCAACCTTTTCCCCTTCATTCAGTTCTTTCAACGCTCTAATCACCTTTGTATACTTCTTAGCTACGCCTAACATGTATTGCACTCCTTCCTATTTCATTTCCCTCTTCCTACTGAAACCAAAAATACTCTTTTTGTTCCTCTTGCTTTTCACGTTGATGTTTTTCAAGAATGTATAGCAAAGTGATAGTTATCGCATCCCTTGTTTCTTTTGAATAAAGACCTAGCTCATGGAAGATATGATATGCTGAATGCTCACTTTCGAGCGAATTTACTACCTCTACCAAGTTCGCTTCACTCTCATACATTTTTTCCGTGAACTCAATAACTTTTTTTACATCTAGGTAATATAGGTTTTTATGCCGTTGATCCAGATACAAAATACTTCCTGCCAATAATTTTGTAGCGGATTCTATCCAATAATCATGTTGCTTTAATGGTTTAATTACAGTTTGAGAGATTGAAATTGCTTGCATCAATTCTTCAGGTAACCAAGCACTCTTGCGCCGCATAACGTCTTCCCCAGGTTTCCCTAAATTTTTCATTTTACCGACGTAGATTTCTGACATTTCATTTCATCTGCCTCTCGGTTTCTTATATATTGCTCCCTATCCAAAGAACAACTGTCCAAATGGGAATTACGAGTATACATGCATTTCGACATCCAATAGCAAAGCCTAACGGATTTTCATCAATTTCGCTAAAATGAGCTTCACATTCTTTCATATTAAGATTGAGATTTCTTACAGTTTCTTACTGCAAATACAGCTCCAATTAAGCCGGGTACGACACATGCAAGACCAATCCATTTTATGTATGGATTTTCAGCTTTACCGCCTGTTGTCGGAAGATACGTTTCGATTTTCTTTGGTGTTTGTTCTAGTTGTGGAATGACAGGTTTTCCAGTTACTTTTGGTTGTTCTTCTACCTGTAGTTGTGGAGTTTCTGATGTAAGTGATGGCGGCTTCTTCTGCTCCTTCATCGTATGTTTATTTAAATTGTTAATTCTATTTGAATTACTAGTTTTTTTTACTATAATTAATTGTATATGGTTACTTTTTATCTTTATTTAACACTAGTAACTATTTTAAAGTTATTCCCGAATTCGATAATACGTTGGTACAAAAAAGTGTTCCACAGGCTTGTTAAAGAATTTTGAAATTTTTTCTGCCCGTTCTGCATTAACTCCAGATGTTCCTTGTTCTATAGAATGTAACACTTGGGGGCTAATGTTTAATTTTTGAGAAATGAACTCTAAGGAACAATTCCTAACCTTTCTCTCATATTTCAAATTCAATTTATAACCTCCTTTCGGTTACTCTTATATGTATCATATATCACTTTTAAAGTTAAAACAACTATTATTTTTTGTTTTTTATATTTTTATCACTTTTAAAGTTAAACATACCCTCTAAGGAGTTAAAAAAACCGTATATACTGTAAAAAAAGGAAATGCACATCATAAAATTAAGAGGGAGGAAAATAATAAATGAGTATTTTTGGTGCACGTGTAAAAACACTAAGATTAGAAGCTGGTTGGAGCATGAAACAATTGGGGGAAGAAATAGGACAGATCACCGGAACAAGTTTTGCTCAAACAACGGTTTCAAATTGGGAAAATAAAGGGGCTGAACCTCCATATAGCGTTTTAATAGTTATAGCGAATCTTTTCCAGGTCAGTACAGATTATCTGGTTGGCAATACTCAAACCATTCAAAACAGGGAATCGTCTTTAGAAGGACATCAAACAAAAATGGAGATTAATATAAAAGATACAGAAGATGAACAAAATCACGAACTACCTTTTATGACACATGACCTTTATGAAGATCTACTTACATTACCACTAAACAAAAAAGAACAATTAGAGAAGCAACTTCATGAATACACAGAATTTATTAGTTATAAGTATGACAAATTACAAGAAGAATATATGAATTTCAGAAAATATATCCAATACGAAATTAAAGCCTCCAGTTCAAATTAACCGGAGGCTTTAATTAAGTTACATTCTTTTATTCTTACATTAACGATTGATATCTCATAATAATAGTTATACAATAGGGCATATAAAGAAATATAACCTTATTAAGGTTAAAAAACAAAAAATAAACCCTACCACAACCTGTTTTTAATTGGCATATCACTTTGGCGGGTGAACCAATTAAAAACTCAATCAGAGTAGGGGGTTTATTTATTATTATATTTTCTACATATTTATTATAGCATGTGAAAAATATAATGTGAATAAAAACCTCTACTTTTCCAGCATTTTTCTGTTTATTTGTGGTGGAAAAAAACAGGAGGTTTTTTCGTGTTATTATATAACTTTTTGCTTAGTCGAGCAAAAGCTGAATTAAGTCCTCGAATTAAACATTTACCCAAAACACCAGGGACTATTAATCAAGCAATTAAGAAAGTTACTACATATATTGATAAAATTGTCCTTAAACATGAAGGTGTTACCACGAAAGATTACCTTACCAATAGACAATACGAAGCCTTAGAAACCATTTTATCTTATTTAGTCCAAGAAGGGTATGCCCAAGTAAGGCAAATTCGTATTAGTAAAAAATCCGGTATTTCTAAACCCATTATTAATTACGTGATGAATTGGTTACAAGATTTAGGAGTATGCCAACAAATAAAAGTAAGACGGCACGGAAAGATCGCTCCTTCCATTTACATCTTGACTATACATAATAATTATTTAAAAATCATTGAATACTTCAAGGTGAAATGGGCTTTAGCTATTGATATATGCTCCACTTTCACTGAGATTTTAAAGAAGAAAGCTTCACAAGAAAAAAGTGAATCTGAAGATGAAAATCAAATATCTGTTTCACCTAATGGATTAGATATTTTTGATATTGAAACGGGAAAACAATTACAATCTGAACCTACTTCTACTCAAAATCGAGAGGAAGATTTAAACACTTACTTAAGTGAAGATCAGAAAAGAGCATACCACCATATAATGAGTCAGCGTGTAACAAATTTAACTGAAAATGATGCTTATGTCGTTGCTTTAAGATTGCCACCAGATTTAGATAACTTAGGAACGTCTGGTAAGTGGGCTTTTGAAGAATCTGTTGAATGGTTTAGAGAAAACAATGCTGATTATAGCGCCCCAGCTCATTTTATGAAAATGTTTAGTGAGAAATTAAAATCTTATCAAAAACAAAGAATAATTGAATCTCAAAAACGTCTTGCAAATATGGGAATTGATAAAAAGAAAACTAGTACACTCCCAATCTATAATTGGCTCGATGATCCTAAAATAGATGTGTTATTACAAAAGTTAAACAAAAATTAAACAAATCTTTAATCGTAAAAAAATTATTATTATCTAGCCTTGCTTGAAAAAAATCATATACAGCAAGGCTATTTGTCATGTCTTTATTAGCGCCTCCACTATATTCATATGGTTCCAGACACTTAAAGAAAAAAATAACCCCAATTTGCATCTAGAACTTTCAGTTCCCTCCTAAAATTCCAATAAAAAATATTTCTTTTTTAAAAATATGCACTCTAGATTTTACCCACATTTTACCTTGGAAATTTACTAAGATAAAAATCTGGACTCCTTGTGAGAGTAAGAGTTAAAGGCTATATTTTTTTCTAATGTTTTTATTGGTTTTATTTTTTTAAACAAGATTTAATAAATAAAGCATTCTAATAAAAATTTGTAATTTTTTAGCGAGCCTTATCAAATTCATAAAATACAAAGGGAAGATTGTTAGTTATTTACAATCTTCCCTAAATTTCAATACTAATCTTTAAATCAGAACTACTTTTTAAATAGTTTAGTAAACCAGGATTTTTCCTGCTTGCTAGAGGTTATTAACTTTTTCGTTTCGTGTACCTCTCTAATTAGTTCTAACAATTGTTGATCTTTACTATTTATTTTAGAGTCGAAAACCTTCTGTTGTTCGTCAATCTTAGTAAGAAGTGCTTTATTAGATTCCTCTAATTCTTTCATATGTTGAATTAATTGTATATTTAGTGCTTCTTGATTTTGAAGATATACAGCAACATCAGTCATATTTTCATGCATCATTTCAAGAATCGGCTTATTCATAATATCGTCTTGTTTAGTTTCTTCATCAATCACAATATAATTTACAGTTCCCTTTAATACGTTCTCAATTACATCTGGTGGTTCTTGTGCATCCTTCAGATTGGCTATTAATTTAAAAAGCTCTAGGGATTCTCTCTGATATCTTAGGGTTCTTCCCTTTGTTCCTGGTACCGTTGGTAAGTATGGCTTAAATTGATCCCTCCAGGCTTGAATGGTTGTACGTGGTTTTTTAAGTATTCTTGCGATATCAGCAAGTGAATAGGTTTTTTTATACGTACTGTCCTGGCTGCCATGCCGCGATTCCCCAGTTTGTTCTTCCCCTATCGTCATTAGTCGTCATCACCTCGTTATATGTTTTTAATACGTTATTTTAAGTTAGCTGTTAATCGTTAATGGATAAAATCCAGGTTCGTCATGTTGTTGTATGTTCGTTATTCGTCTAATTCGATTAATGACAAGTGTTTTCCTTCGAATAAATGTCTCTAAAAATAAGTACGACTTAAGTCGTACTTATTTTTAGAAAACGGTTGTTATTTTGGTTAATTGTGCTAAAATATAATTAATAGTAATACTTAAGTCGTACTTATAGTATAGAGGAGGAAATTTAAATGAAAATCGGAAGAAAAGTAGCGGATTTCGGAAATAGTTTCAATAATTTTATGGTTGATGGTTATTATATTGAGCTTGCAACTAATGTAGTTAAGATTTCAAAGAAAAAAGCTGAAGATTTACTTGTTGATCGTATTTCTAGACCAGAAGATTTGTTAGATAGATTGCTTATCTCAACTGAAATTGAGGGTGAAGAATCTTATTATTTAGTAGGAAAATTAGCTGAAGATAATCAATTAGCAAACTCTCATGTAAATAAAATGCATGATAAAATTAATAGCCCTATCCCATACATAAGCTTTTTAGGGGCAATTGCATATTATCATGCACTTAACGCTGATAAAGACGATAATGAAGTTCAAATTGAAAACATGAATATGATGCTTCCAATTTGGCTTTTAAAGCGTGAAGAGAAATTTAGCATTGCCCACAAAAAGATGGAACAAAGATTTATTGGTGAACATAAAGTTAAAGTGTTAACACCAGGAATGGAAAGAGATTTAACGATTACGGTTAATACAGCAAAGTGTAGAAATGAATCAGAGGTTGCCAGACATTCATTAAAATATAAAATGGTTTTAAAAGATAAAAATTCAAATGTAATTAGTATTGAAAAACGTTATGAATCTGAGAAATTTGATGATTATGAAGTTGTTTTAACTGATATTGGTGGTGGATCGACAGATGCCGTACAATTAGGTAAGGGCCTTACTACACCTAAACACAGAGATTCGTTCCAAGTGATTGATATTGAGCCGTTCTTAGGATATCTAGAGCGTTTTAGAAAAGAAAAATTAATTCAATATTTTAAAGATCTAAGAACGTTAGAGAAATTTATTGTTAATAATTATAAAAATCAGGAGTATGTGCTTTCGAATGAAAATACTGGCGAAGAATATGATTTCACTACTGAAATTGTAGGTGCACTACAAGAATATGCAACAATTTTAGTTGCTAAAGTGTTGGATGTATTCATTCCATCAAGTACAAACACAGTATTGAAATTTATCTATATCGGAGGCGAAGCTCCAGTTCTAGAACCATATATCCGTCTTGCTTTATTAGAACATATGTCTGAAACAGCTGCTAAAAACAATCACTTCTTCTTGAACGACATTATTCAAAGCAACGAGAAGGAAGTATTTGCTCCAACATCACGTACAATTAACCTAGCTGCACTAGAATTAAAAGCAATTGATGAGATGAAGGGACAGTTAGCTTAGAATAAAGGGACGTGCTGATGATGGCTAAAAATAGAAAGATGGCATTACAAGCTGAGAATATGCCTGATGATGTATATAAGATCCTTAATGAAAAAGCTAGTAGTAGGCAATTAACAGCTTTTGTTGTTGAATTAGTACAAAATGAAAAACGTTATGAACAATTAATACAAAAATTAGATAATGTAGAACAAAGATTAAACTTGTTAGATACAGTTGAAAGTAAATTGGATCTTCTATTGAATAATGGATTTGTTTCAGCCACAGAACAGGAAAATATAAAAGCTGAAGAGCCAGTACTACAAGAAGGTAGAATTATTGATGCTAAAGAAGTTATTGGTGGGATTTCTAAGGAAGATAGCGAAGAGATAGATTTCTAAGAACATAACTAAATGAGTGAAATCAGTATAAGTAAAAAGACAACAAGACGAATAATCATATGAGGGAGTGCTTACTTATTAAAGAAAGCACTCCCTTTTTATATTATATACGAATTATCGTTCTAATGAGAACATACCTATATACTGAAAGTGGTGAGCTTATGGAAGCACCAGGAAATCACCAAAAAAAGCGAACTAAGATTCCAAAATCCTTTTCGCTTTTGATAATTATCTTAATTTTATTGTATTTGTTTCAATCAGTCGTTTTGCAAATTATAGGAATCTTGTTGATTATCACTCTTATATGTCTAGGCTTTTATTACCTCGGACATTTGTTATTTAGGATAATGGCTTTTATTATTGTAGTAAGTAGTGTTATATGTGCCATTTGTGTATTAGGATATTTTTTATAGCATTAAAATGTAAGTAAAATTATAACTTAAAAATGAGGAAACCGACTGAGAATCAGCAATTTCCTTTACTTTGATAAGGTTTTCAAGATTTAGGCATCTCTTTTATTTAATATAAGAAAAGGGAGTTATAATCATTAAATTATAACTCCCTTTTTATATAAACCATCTTCATCCAGTATTTCCATCTGCCATCATATATACGGAATATTTATGTGCATTCGGGTTTTCTGTACTTGGAGAATTGAACCCTAGAGTCATAATCCCTACTGCCATAATACTCATTAAAACAATTTTCATTTTCCTCATATTATTTTAAAGCCTCCTTTTCAAAAACTTTTTCCTTTGCCTCATAACTTAAGAAGAAATATGTACTAGCTTTTTCGAAATTTGCTTCGGTATGAAATTTTACAGCTAACAACTCACTATACTCTTGAACATACTCCCATAAATTTTCGCCTTTAAAGTAGTCCATTCCTGCTAGTACTACTTTTTCTAAATCTTCTGTTGAATTATTATTGCACAGTTCGTTCATAATTTTAAAACGATATTTATATTCAGTGAGTTCTAATGTATTTGAGATTTGTAGCCCATCTTTAATCAACTCTAGTGCGATCTCATTTTCATTTAAATTAATTCGTTGTTTAGCTTCAACAAAAAGTGCTTTATAATTCCCTGGCATTTTTTCATTTACTTCTGTTAAATATCTAATCGCTAAACGAGATTGTTTTTGATTTGCATACATTAAACCGATATTCTGTCGACCGATTAGAATATCACGTTCATTACCAAATTTACGGAACTGTTCTATAGCTGAAATGAAGTATTCTTCTGCTAATTTATACTCTTTTAAGTGTGTACATGCTAATCCTAGTAAATTATCACAATAAGCTAATTTTATCTCACAATCTGGATTTTTCAAAAAAATTTCTTTTGCAATTGTAACGTACTTAATAGCTAAAAGTGATTGGTAAATATGATAGTGGAAAACGGATAAATTATAATAAAATTCAGCTTTTTCTAGTTCATCTGGAATATGAATTAATAGCTTTTCTGCTTTGGTATAATGTTTCTCTGCCAAAGTATAACTTCCAACTGACTTAGAATGAATAGCTTTAAAGAAATGGTAGTAATATGCTAAAAAATCTTCTGGTGGCGTTTCAAAGGCCTCAATTTTATCAAAGCTTTTTTGTGAAATACTTAGATTGTTAATTAAATAGTTATAACGAAAATCTAACAGAGAATAATAAAAGAGTAAATTTTGATTTTCTTTTAAATTATTTATCTGTTTTTCGATCTCTTCTTTTAATATTTTTGAGTTCTCTCTATGTCTAGAACGAATTTGTAAATACCATTCATTAAGTAATTCAGTAAGTTGTTCATTTCCCTGTAACTGAACGTTCATATAATCCTCCCCATCACCTCATAATAAAAGGAATATTCTTATAATATATAATATCAAATAATGCAATTGTTCAGATTACCAAGAAGAATGTTTCAATAATTAACTGAATATTCAGTTAATTATTGGTTGTAATAATATATGCTATAAGTATATTATGCTATCTCTTATAGTATTAAAGCGTAAAAGGAATGAGGATTATGGAAAAATACCCAATTGAATTTACAATTACATCTCCTAATGGAGAAGTGTATCAACCCGATATTGTATACATTACAGCAAATACACCCGATGTTGCTATACAGCAAGTGGAAAATGAGATAGAGAATAGAATGGGTAAGTATTATACATATAAAGTGAAAATTTGTATGCAAAATGAGGAAGAACAACTTTCTTTATTTTAAAAAGTTCTTTCATTCTGAAAGAACTTTTTAAAATAAAATTAATATCTTTTCTTACTTCTATTCCTTTTAATAAATTCATAAATTTTATCCATAACAAACGTTTCTTTTTCTTTCCAAATAGCTTCAGCTTCTTCTAATGCAACTACTTTCACCAATTCTTCGATTGTTGTATCTTTAACTAAAAATGTAGCTACAGTCCCTGTAGATGTTGAATATTTAGTAATAACTGAATCTATAATAGTATCAATTTCTAGTAAAGTATTATTAGACTCATCTTCATTTTGAATACTTTCGTTTGATATTTGTTTATCGGACAGTTCTTTTAATCGAGAATTGAGAATAAATTCTACATAACCGATTGGTGAATCAATATCTGAACGAAAACGTATATCCTCGATTATCTCTAATACAATTTCTTTATGCGCTGCCCATTTCTCAAACACTTTTGGAAACACCTTTTCTTTACAGCGTTCTTCAAATCTTTTAATTTTTTGTTCGAATGTATTTGGCTGTTGAAATTTATCTAATTTCTTTTCAAAATGAACTAGATCAGAATCTTTCTTTTTCTGAGCGCGGATGATGAATCTAATTTTTTGTACTTTCCTACCTAATTTAATTTCCTCAAATTCAAAAGAAATATCTGTTTTTTGGTTTAATTCTTTTTGAGAGGGCTTCAACACACGTTGTTTGAAGTTTGCATAATTAGGGTATACATCCATTGCATCTAAGTAATATCTTAAATTTTCCAGACTAATTGTACGTTCTTTTAGATCTTCGTATTGCTTAAGTAATTCATAAATACGTATAGCATATGTACTTTTTAATTTAACAACATTAGCCAATCTATAGCTTGTAAATTTGCTACTTAATTCTAATAAGAATGGCTTTAATAAAGGATCGAAACGCATATCAATTGTCCCTTTATTTCTATTGTAAATTGCTGAAGAAAGCCAGGATACTTGTATTAATTCTTCCCCTGCCCGAATTTCAATTACTTTAGATAATAATTCCTTTGTAATTTTACTTAACTCTGTATATTTAGTAGATCCATTCAAACCAAGTAGATCATGAAATTGTTTAATTGGGAATGTATATGTTTTAAAATCCCGATCATTGGGTTCAATATTACTAGCCAAACATAGTAACATCTTTTGTTCAACTAAATTCAAACGTGAATTAGCTTCTATCAAGGTATTTGATTTAGAAACAATATTATTCTCTTTAATTTGTAAGTCTTGATTTATAGACATATCTAAATACGTCCTTCCTTTCTTACCTCTACTGCTAAATTAACTATAACAAATAAAGACCTTTTGTTATAGTTAATTTTTTACCAATAAAACAATGGATTTCTGAATATAAGATATTTGAGTACTTACATAATTATCTTATGTAAAGTGCTCAAATAATGAAAATTAATCTTTATAAAATTATAAGAATATATAGAATGTAACCAAATTTGTTATCTTTAGAACCACTTTTGTTATAGATAGATAACCAAATTTGTTATCTTTAGAACCATTCTTGTTATAGATGGGCAACCAAATTTGTTATCTTTAGAACCATTTTTGTTATAGGTTAAACCAAATTTGTTATCTTTAGAACCATTTTTGTTATAGATAGGTAACCAAATTTGTTATCTTTAGAACCATTTTTGTTATAGATAAAACCAAATTTGTTATCTTTAAAACCACTTTTGTTATGTTTAAGTGCTATAATCCCTTATATATCAACATGTTTCAGCTTCCTAAAACATATAAACATATAAAACATATAAAACAATTAATATATAAAACAAACAAACATAAGAATGTTGTTTGCTTTATATATTAATTTTTATTACTGTAATATTTCTTACCTTAAAAGAAGAACCATTTATAAAACCAAATTTGTTATTTTTAATTTATACCCTATATAAGTACAGCTAAAGAATATGTTTCAGTTCAATATCATCCGTAGTTTCATATGCATATATCACAGATTGTATAGAAGCTATATACACCTGTTACTAATCCCCGTTTTGACTGAATTTAAAACTATCTAGGTTATGGGGAAATTTGAATCGATATTAATAAAAGTAGATTGCTTTACATTAGATGGCACTCAGGGGGGTGTCTTTTTTCAAGAAAAGATCCCTACACAAAGTGTAGCAATCAAAAGCAAAACAACTTTATAAAGTTGTTTTGAGCTGATGGATCTTTTTCATGTAAAATAGATATAATATCATAAATTTTCAGAAGAGGGTGTTTTCTTGAGTGCAATCAAAATTGAGGATATTTATCAAGAAGTACTGGATGGTAAAAGAAAACAGTTTCCACCATATACATGGAGTGAAGATATAAACAGAAATTTAGTCAAAAGAGTAATAAAATACTTAGTAGAGATAGTCCTTAATTGGGATGACAATATGTTAAAAGAAGGATGGAATAAAAAACTAATTAAAAAATACAAACTAGATGGTGCTGTTTGTATGATTTATCGAGGAAGCCCCTATGCGATGTTGAATGATGCATATCCAGATCGATTTAAAGAATGGGAATTTAAAATGGCTCCTCTTAATTTTTGGACAAAAGAAAAAGGATTAGAAGCTTTAAAGTGGACTATTGAAACAAAAGAGAAGCTTACAGATGAACAATTATTACAAGTGTATGGGACTAAATGGCTAACTCGACATAAAATAATATCACCATGTGCTAAATTTTTTAATCATAGCCCTTACATTATGCTAAATGCTTTATATCCAGGGAAGTTTCGGGAATGGGAAATGAAACATACTCCAAGTAACTTTTGGACAAAGGAAAATGCTTTAGAAGCGTTACGATGGACTATTGAAGAAAAAGAAAAATTAACAGATGAACAGTTATTTGAAGTGTACAATATCAATTGGTTGAAACAACATAACTTAGCCCCGGCTTGTCAAATTCATTGGAGAAATAGTCCATACAGCATGTTAAACGCCTTGTATCCGAATCATTTTAAGGAATGGATGTTTAAAGTTACACCAAGTAATTTTTGGACAAAAGAAAAAGGATTAGAGGCTTTACGTTGGACAATCGAAGAAAAAGAAAAGTTAACAAATAAAGAACTACTATGTGTATATAATCAACCATGGTTAAACCGACATAAATTAAATACACCAATGAAAAGATATTGGAATGGAAGTCCCTATGCTTTTCTCAATGCCCTATATCCAGGGATGTTTAAAGAATGGGAAATGAAAATGGCACCTGTTAATTTTTGGACAAAAGAAAAAGGGTTAGAAGCTTTAAAGTGTACGATTGAGGAAAAAGAAAAATTAACAGATGAACAGTTGTTACGAGTATATGGAACAAAATGGTTACAGGAACATAAACTCAGTACCCCTTGTAATAAGTATTGGAATGCGAGTCCCTATGCAATGCTAAATGAATTATACCCAGGCCGTTTTAAAGAATGGGAATTAGAGAATGTTCCTACAAATTTTTGGACAAAAGAAAAATCAATAGAAGTTATCAAATGGAATATTGAAAGTAAAGAGAAGTTAATTAAAGAAAATTTAATACAGATTATCAATACAGAGTGGCTTAAAATGCATCGGTTAATAACACCATTTAATAAATATTGGAATGGGAATATTTACGCAATGCTGAATGAATTATACCCAGGAGATTTTAAAAAATGGGAAATGAATAAGGTTTCTAATAATTATTGGACAAAAGAGATTACCTTGAAAGTGTTTAGAGAAATATTACAGGAAAAAGGAAATGTATCTAACGAAGAATTTTTACAAAAATATAATATGGAATGGATTAAGCGAAACGGACTAACTACTCCCCTAGCAATGTATTGGAGTAATAATCCATACAATTTATTACATGATGCATATCCAGTTCGTTTTACTCATGAAGTAATAAAGGCGTATAAGCGAATTCAGCAACTCCGTTCTGTAGTCCCTCAAGATGTGGAACTTGGTCATAGAAGCTCAAATAGTGTATTAACAATAGAAGAAATTTATCAAGAAGTGTTAAATGGAAAAAGAGATAGTTTTCCTTATTATGTTTGGAGTGAAGGCGATAAAAAACTTTTGGCAAGAAGAGTCACAAAATACTTAATTGAAGTAATTTTGAATTGGGATACAGAAGAGATAAAAAAAGGTTGGAATGGAAAGGTTATTAAAAAATACAAATTAAACGGTATGGTAACCCTAGTATACAATGGAAGTCCCTATGCAATGTTAAATGATTTGTATCCAAACCGCTTCAAAGAATGGGAGTTAAGTTATACCCCAAGTAACTTTTGGACCAAAGAAACAGCGATTGAAGCGTTACGATGGACAATTGAAGAGAAAGAAAAACTAACAGATGAACAGTTGGGTAAAGTATACAGCCAAAAATGGCTGGTGAAACATAAATTAGCTTCACCATGCTATTTGCTTTTTAATAGTAGCCCATACGCAATGTTAAATAAGCTATATCCAAACCGCTTTAAAGAGTGGGAGTTAAGTTATACCCCAAGTAACTTTTGGACAAAAGAAACGGCAATTGAGGCATTACGATGGACTATTGAAGAAAAAGAAAAGTTAACAGGTGAACAATTGCTAAAAGTTTATAGTGATAAGTGGCTGCAAGAAAAAAGAATACTTACACCTTGCTGTAAGTATTGGAACTGTAGTCCCTATGCAATGTTAAATGAATTATATCCAAACCGTTTTAAGCAATGGGAACTTAAGAATGTTCCTTCAAATTTTTGGACGAAAGAAAAAGCACTAGAAGCATTACGATGGACTATTGAAGAGAAAAAAAGATTAACAGATGAGCAACTTAAAAAAATTTACAATATAGCATGGGTGAAAAAACAGCGACTAATTACGCCTCTTATGACATATTGGAATTTAAGTCCATATATGATGTTAAACGAATTATATCCAGGCCGTTTTAAAGAGTGGGAATTTAGTGTGGTACCTAGAAACTTTTGGACCAAGGAAAAAGGATTAGAAGCACTACGATGGACAATTGAAGAGAAAGAAAAACTAACAGATGAACAGTTATTACAAATCTATAGTAATCAATGGCTGGTGAGACATAGACTTGTGACACCATTAAATAAACATTGGAACAACTCTTATGAAATGTTAAACGATTTATACCCAAATCGTTTTAAAGAGTGGGAACTACAGAAGGTCTCTAAGAATTTTTGGACGAAAGAAAAAGGATTAGAGGCATTACGATGGACTATTGAGGAGAAAGAAAAACTAACGGATGAACAGTTATTAAGAGTATACGATATAACATGGATGAAAAAACATAGAATAGGTATGCCAGTTTATGAGTATTGGAGTAACAATCCGTATTTGATGTTACATGACCTATATCCTAATAAGTTTTCGAAAGAAGTTATGAAAACTTACGTGTCAATGCGTAAGTGGTTTAAAGACTTTTTTGAAACGGAAGGGTATTCAAAAATACTAAATTTAGTGTGGGAAAATAGCTATGTACATGGTGATACATTTGTTTTTACAAACGTAAAAAGAGAAGAAGTTATTCAATTTTTTTACCAAATTAAAGGAGCAAGTTCTATTGAATCACGTTATAACGAACCTAAAGGAAGAGAAGAGTGGTATTGTACACTAAGTAAATGGCATCCATTTGTCTTAAAGTTAAAAGAGCTAGGTTGGAAGGATACTGAAGACAGCACAAATAGTCCACAAAATAGGTATATGCCTGTTAACTAAATGAAAACGATGGATATCATATTTTCGAATGGAACCTGTATAGATTGCAAAACACTTTCCACATGATATAATATAAGTACAAACAAAGGTATACTCTAGTCAATAAAATCATACAATAAAAAAAGAGAGCAACATGCGCTAACATGTGCTCATCTTTTTACGTAACCATAGCCGTTAGGGTGATGGTTATCGTTTAACGTTTTGTCTTACGAGATCCACCCTTTTTCTTTTGCTTGCGACGGCGATAAGAAAGGGTGGATTTCTCGTTTTCTAAATACTTTTTCTTAAAAAGGTGTGCTACGCTTTCACGTAGTACGCCTTTAATAATTTCTTTAAGAAATTCGAGAAATGTTTCCATGGCTTTATTCACCCCCTTCCCCCACTACAAGTGGAAAGAAGAGAAATGACAACCATGCACCCTAACTTTTCCGGTTACTAAGACATTATAGCATAGTTTCCGATTGTTGGAGATTATTGTCGAACGTCATTCTTAAATATAGAATGGCGTATTTTTTGTGTACAAATTCGAAAATACGAATCATCATCATATGTATTTAATGTATCTAGAAAACTATATGGATGGTGAGAATATGAGTCAGTATCAAATGTTATATAGTACACCGTATCTCTACTCTTCAGAAACGCTCAGGCAAATGTACAAAGGAACCAAGAAAGAAGACAACATTTATGCAATACGCGAGCACATGCTACGGCATGAAGTATACCTGGACCGACAATACCGAGGGTATTATTATTTAAGTCAAAAAATCGAAGAGGATCTATATGGTGATGAACTTGCTGTCTCCTGGAATCAGCTATTAGATGAATATCAACTTTTTAAGGACGGTAAAGGGAATTTGTCCATTAAACCAAAAGGATGGGGTTAATATGACTATCATTGGAGAGCTAGGGATTGTGTATGGCGTGACGGGAGCTTCAGTTTTAGGAATAAAATTGCTGAAGAAGAAAGGCTTTTATCTTCCAGGTTGGTTGCTACGTGCGGGTCTTAAATGCTTACTAATTGGGAGCGTTTGGTACGTTCTAATGGATATTCTAGATATGTTTCTACGCTAGCATTACATCTGGTAGTTGAAAATGATTATAATAGCGCATCTTAAACGCTTTTTCTAAGCTTCCATACAGGCTCAACTACCTTAAGGAGGTATGGAGGGAATGTTGTCACTTTTATTAATCCCAGCAACGTTTATAACTGTATCTTATTTTTACCAAAGTAATGGATCGAATGATAAGAAAAAAATTGCAACGTTTTTTGAAATTACAAAGGTATGTGTTCAGCATAAAGGTGAATTACAATATCCCATTTTTATCAAAGAAATTAAAGATGATATAAGTATGAATTATGTTTATAAGTTACCACTTGGTGTACCTAGTCAACTAATCCAAAAGTTAGCTGAAGTATTAGAAGAAGGTCTATATAAACCTGTTAAAATATCGTTTCATCAAAGAGAGCTTCATATTCGAGTATTTAGCCAAAGAATACCTGAAATGTGGAATTGGTCTAAGGATCTATTAAAAGAGCATACATGGAGAGTTATGGTGGGGAAAGCGTTAGATAAATATGTATATCATGATTTTGAGAAAACACCGCATATGTGTGTAAGTGGAATGACTCGTTTTGGAAAGACAGTATTCTTAAAAAATGTGATGACTAGTTTAATTTTACAACAATCTCAACACGTGAAATTTTTTATTATTGATTTGAAAGAAGGGTTAGAGTTTAGCCCTTACAAAGAGTTATCCCAAGTTGTAGAAGTCGCTGAAAACCCGAAACAGGCATTAGAAATGTTGGGAAGAGTACGTGAAAAGATGGTAAAACAGATTGAAATGATGAAGAAGTCCTATTTTACCAATATCATAGACACATCAATTAGAGAACGTTGCTTCATCATAGTAGATGAAGGAGCAAATCTTTGTCCGACACAAGGATTACCTAAAAAACAACGTGATGTTTTATTTTTGTGCCAGGAGATGCTATCTGAAATCGCAAGAATCGGAGGTGGTTTAGGATTCCGGCTCATATTTTGTACGCAATATCCAACCTCTGATACATTACCAAGGCAAATTAAACAGAATGCTGATGCGAAAATAGGCTTTCGATTACCAACGGCGGTCGCTTCACAAGTTGCTTTGGATGAACCAGGTCTTGAAGATTTACCTTCTCTTCCAGGAAGAGCATTATTTAAGACTGATCGTACAGAAGAAATTCAGGTACCTTTTTTAAAGGATAAAGATATGTGGGAGTTACTAAAGCAATACAAGGTGGTGAAGCAAAATGAGGCACCAAAAACTCAAACAGAGAGCCAGACAGATCGAGATTTTATCGAGTTTAAATAAGCTAGAATTTGCTTCTAGGAGGCAATTGCAAGCAATTCATGCTCTAGGTAGTATTCGAAATGCAAATCGTGTATTAAAGGATCTACGGCAATATTGCCATGTTACCTCGCATAACCGTGAGTATGTATATTATCTCAATAAAAAAGGTTATGCTTTGTTAGGCGTAGACCCAAATGAACGAAAAAAGAAGCATCAACTTGAACACACTCTTTTACGCAACGAGGCTTGGATGTGGTTAGATTTTCCGGACTGGAAGACAGAGCAAGTTATAAAATTTAGATACCAAAATGAAGAAAAAACAATTGTACCAGATGCATATTATGGAGTGGATCAGATACCGCATTTTGTTGAGATTGATAGGTTGCAACATATGAAAATAAACGAAGAAAAAGTAAAGTACTATGGTTTAATTACAAAATTGTATAAAAAACAAAGGGATGTCATACCTAACATTCTATTTTTTACAATTTCAGATTATCGTGAAAAGAAACTAGAGGAGTATGGGATAAAATATAATGTATACATCCGTACATTTTTAATAAAAGACGTACTATAAAGCTAAAAAGCACAAGGTAGATTCTACTCCTTGTGCTTTTTACATGTCCCAAAAATCAGTTATTTTTGCACTCCTGTCCACCTTTTTAATTGCTCGAAAGATTTTCTGAATAACTGGGAAGCTTGGAATATGAGATTTATTATTACATAGTCTTGAAATTGTATTACGACTAACACCAGTTGCATTTTCTAATTCCTGTTGTTCTATTCCATTTTGATCTAACCATTTTCCTAGCTTTGTACGATTTTTCTTTTTTCCTTTCATGAAAGTGCCTTCCTTTCTTTAATCCTATTTAACTGTTATTTTTGACACTTTCAATGTAATTTATACACATTCACCGAGGATGGTGCATATGTCTTTCCGTTGGTGCATACAATAAAAATAGATGGAGAGAATAATAGAGTTTTTGTAATTATTTTGTGGAATATAGCATACATAATAATAGCTACAAGGTGCGGATACACTGAAATATAATTGCACCTTGTTGCAAAGGGCATGATTAAAAAATTAAAAGCTGAAACCTCTTCTGTGAGAAGGGATTCAGCTTTTTTATTTTCATTTGAATAAACGTCGAGAAGATTCGTAAGATGAGCAGGAGAAGGATAAGAGTCGAAATATGAAATGTTATAGATTAAGCAGTAGGTAGCTCAAAATGGTTTCAATCCATGGACCTACAAGAGGTGTGGCATTAGGAAAGCGATTAGGCGCTGATAATTGTTAATTTTAATCCACACACCAAGGAGAGGTGCGAATAGATCTACATAGTGTAAATGTGTTCCACCTGCATTATTTCAATCCCCGCACCAATAAGAGGTGCGACAAGACTTACTGGAATAGATCGCTGTGTAATTGAAATTTCAATCCACGCACCTATGAGAGGTGCGACAGCAAAAACAGTTTTCGCAAACTACAAGTACTATAATTTCAATCCACGCACCTATAAGAGGTGCGACTTAGGGCGAAACTATGACGGTATCATAACCGAATGATTTCAATCCACGCACCTATAAGAGGTGCGAAGCTCTCAAATACAATGGACCAACGGTGCAATGTAATTTCAATCCACGCACCTATAAGAGGTGCGACCTGTATCGGCCCTAAATTTGATTACGGTTTCTTTTATTTCAATCCACGCACCAATAAGAGGTGCGACATTTTGTGTGTGGAAAAAGTCAGCTTTTTTCGTGATTTCAATCCGCGCACCTACAAGAGGTGCGACATGGTCTTCGTACAATCGTTGGGCATACGGAAAAATTTCAATCCACGCACCAATAAGAGGTGCGACCCGATAATTTGAATTGCTCAATATTAATCGTTTCATTTCAATCCACGCACCTATAAGAGGTGCGATGGGCAAGTTCTCTTCGACTTCATCTAATTCCAGTTATTTCAATCCACGCACCAATAAGAGGTGCGACCACAACCCCGCATACAGCAACCCAGTAGGACTTAAATTTCAATCCACGCACCTATAAGAGGTGCGACAGGTAGACATTGCGGATGGCAACAATAAGCTTCCATTTCAATCCACGCACCTATAAGAGGTGCGACTTGGGGAACACCTAAAATACGCGGAAGAGGAATGGTATTTCAATCCACGCACCTATAAGAGGTGCGACACCGATTTGTGTTCAAAATCATACCCAAATACGTTAATTCTGGTCAAAAATATACCATTTTTTTATTGTATAAAGAAATTTGTATAGAAAATTATAAATTTTACTCATAAATTATGAAGATTCAGGTGCGAATGTACGAGGAGTTTTATGTGTGCTATACGTTCGCACCTAAAAAATCAAAGGACTTTCTAAATCAATTGATTCTTTTACACCAATATGCGTGACTTTATTTTTATAGTTATTACCTAACTGATAAAATCTGAGACTATCCTCATCTTCATCAATAATTTTAATTAATTCCATTTTTAAAGTAGTAAATTTGGTTACATCTACAACACATTCAAACACTGAGCTTTGGGCTCTTTGAATATATACCAATAAGAGTTGCGACAGTTCAGAACAAAGCTGTATCGGCTTGGAACGTAATTTCAATCCACGCATCTCCTATAGGTGCGACACCGATTTCATAATAGATAAAAGGAGCTGTTCGATTTCAATCCCCGCACCTATAAGAGGTGCGACGTGGCCGGAGCGTTTTTCTAAGATCAGCCTCGAAATTTCAATCCCCACGCCAGCACGAGTTAAGAGAATCTAGGGATGTCCACTAAGCGTAGCAACACTGATTTCAATACCTCCCCAACAAAAGGTGCGACATTCAATCTAATTGTGGAGGGACTACATAGATACATTTCAATCCCCACACCCGCAAGGGGTGCGACTCAAATAGTTTTTTCTTATTTTGATAAAATTGTATTTCAACCCCCGCACCTAAAAGAGGCGCTACTTGTCATAACCGGATATAAGGAATTGTTTTTAGGATTTCAATCCCCGCCCCTACAGGAGGTGCGACGAACCACTACCGACGCAAACGATGCAGGTAAGATATTTCAATCCACGCACCAATAAGAAGTGCGACCAAATGCATTAGAAAGTTGGAAATGCGTTTATATATTTCAATCCCCGCCCCTATAAGAGGTACGACTTGCTACAGCCTTTTTATGGTTGTTTTTTGGAATATTTCAACACACGCAGCTCTTATAGGGACGACTAATTACATATTCATAAATTGCTTTGCTGTCCTGATTTCAATCCGCGCCCCTACAAGAGGTGCGACAGATCTAAGGCAAAAGTTACGGTGGTTTGAAGCATTTCAATCCCCGCACCAATAAGAGGTGTGACTAAACATCTGGTTGAATTATAAATAATGTATTAAATTTCAATCCGCGCACCAATAAAAGGTGCGACTTTCCTTTAATAAATTGATAGAGTAGTTCTTTATAAGTATACTTTCTTTCAACTATTCTAATGCTTTTCATTATAGTCCATCAATAATTGCAACTCTTAAACCGTCTAATTCATGTATCAAGATGGTATAGTCATCAATTGTTTTAGGTTCATCAATGTTCCGTTTAATATCCAGTAAACGATGTACTTTTGCAGAGGAGTATTGACCAATTTTTGAATTATGATCCCACCAACAAACTTTATGTACTTCTATACTTCCTTCAGGGCGTGCTGCTGACGCGTCATTTTCAAACAATGTAACAAGTGCATTTTTAATTTTTTCCGCATCCTCGTTAGTAAAGCCTGTCTTTTCTGCTAATTGTGTATTAATACTTCCATAAAAAGCATAGACTCCAAAATCAACACGATGCTTCATCCCCATCGTATCTGAACCTTTATCCTTCCCAGGCTCAGAATTTACACTTTTCGTAATCTGCATACTAGTAATATCAATCGGATCAACACTCGTTGCCGTATGAATGGAAACAGGTCCTCTTACTCCAACAGAGACACCTTTTCCAGCCCCCCCTTTAAAGGCAAAAACTTGTCCAAAGCTTCTTACATCAATCCACTCTTTACATGCGATTGCAGCAAATTGTTCATGAGAATTCTCTTTTGATTTTAACGCTTTGACTAAATCTGCATTTGTTTCTGCTCTTTCTCTTAAACTATTAAATTGGTCTACCTTCCTATCATTTGATTGAACAAAAATGGATTCTTCCATATCCTGAAGACGATTTCTAATCTTTCTTTTAATGGCTACATCAGAGATTTCACCATGTCCATCATAATTTTGCCTTGGACGATTCCCGTTTAAGGGATCTCCATTTGGATTAGCCTTTGTAACTGATAGAACAACTGCAAAATCGATTTTGTGATCTAAAGTTTTCATTTTCAATTCTCCTCTCCAGTAGTTAATGAATCATTTAGTGAAACATTCTTTTCTTTTTTTTGATATAACTCATGCCGTTGACTATAAAAGCCTAACAAGTATTTTCCGGATAGTGGTTTATTATTAAAATCTTCGATTTTTATTTTTGAGCCAACCTCATCAATTAATTTGTTATAATACCAAACTTTCTCTCCTAAACGCGCTTGATATGGCTGTAGAGCCCCCTGAATTGTCCTCCATGTTCTTTCTGGATGTTGAGAAAAAGAATTCATGTATCGTCTAGCATTTGTAGCGCGTTGATCACTTGTATTTAAAGCATTTCTTTCTAAAACATCCGCAATTGCAAGAAGACGGCCGAATAGATAATCACGATCATTATTTTCCTTATCTAGTACCACTTGATATCCCTCCATTGTATTAATTAATGCACATGCAATGCTTAGTGTTTTTTCCCATTCCCATTTTTCCATTGATAGAGGTTTGGATGCACGCTGCAAGGCATTTTTAACAATGTCCAAAGGGATTTTTCTCTCGTCTATAATGCAAGGCAGCATACGCTCCATCAAACCTTTGACTACTTTCTCGTTTGCTTTTGGCCCATAAACAGCAAATGCAATATCTTTCGTTGATGGTGCACCATAAAATTTTACAAATTCATTATCTGTATTTTTACGGTAGCGATGTTCCCATACACAAGTAGAATGCCAGTTCTTTAACCTGTCTAAATAAAGATTTTTATCTATATTACGGTAGTAGAGAACTGCCAATCTACCTGTCGTCGCTGAATCAAGCAAGAGAATATTTACATTGCCATTGGATGATAAGTTATTTTTATAGCCATCAATTGCCTTAACAACTTCATTGGCAAATTGTTCGTGTGTATAAGACTTAATTTCTCGCTTTTTCGTTACTCTTACATCCATTGAAAAAATGTTGTAACTGTCTTCTACAAGATCTGGAATATCTTCCGCATCATTACCCCACACAAGAAATACGCGTTGATCAACGATTTTTCCTTGCTTATTAATAAGCCATTTTAATGCATTATGTGCTTTTTGAGATACGTCGTAACTGATATTAGCGACATCCTTAGCCTTTTGAAATCTTCCTCTAAATGTAAATCCACTTGCATCGTTGGCAGAAATCAATTTTGCCTTGTCCCCTGGATTTCTGATTTTATTGGTATGTTTGTCTGTACTTGGCATCATTTTTCCTGTCACATAACAATAATCATCTTTACCCAAAAAATCATTATAAAATTGGATAAAAGAATCGTACATTAGAGGATCTTTCCAAACTTTTGTCAGCATGTCATTTGGAGAATACACATTAAACCTAATAAAAGCGCTTTCTTGATTACCTGTAACCGTTGAAAAGATGGGGGGTTTTTCACCCAATAATGCCTCCGCGCTTTCATTCCATGCTTCAATTAATTGTCCATTTTCATCAACATGCAAAACTTTGTGTTCTACTAAATCTCTTATTAATTGTCTTTTGCTCAAATAAGTATAGATACTTTTTACTTTATCTGTAGCATAGGGAGATATTGCCCATTTTTTTAATTGTCTTATGTAGGCTGAGAAAGGTTCTTCTTTTTTGATTTTCCCCCCATAGGTAAGAAAATCACCTGCCACATAACTCAATTTATCATGTAATGGATAAGGAGCTATTTTTGATCCAGCCCTGTTTGCGGAATCCTCTGTACATGGAATTAATGTATTGGAATCAATTTTATCAATGATTTCTGCGGTGTGAAATTCACCATCTTCTGTAATGGAAACCTCGATATGAGCTGTTTGAGTGGTATGAGAGATAGGTAGTAATGTATATTCTTGCCCATTATATTTTTTTTCAATTTTCCCGACACAATCTAAGTTTGATTGATATGTCTCGTATAAATTTAATAGCCAGCTCATTTATTCACCGCCTATTTCTAATTGTTTTATAAGTTCCTCAACTGATTCAACGTTTGAACGGTCAAAAACCTTTGGCTCCATCTTCGATATTTTACGAACTTGTGTACATTCTTCTGGTCGAATGAATTGAATGATTCCATCCCTCATTATCGGATTCCATAAGCGAACTTCCAATTCATTTCTACCTGTTTCATCTGGATAATTGAGCCCATGAATCATGACTCCTAAATGAATATCTCCACCATAATTATCATAAAAGCCTGTTCCTTCACCAAACACACAAGGCTCCACATATCCTTGACACTCTCTCGTTCCTAAAAAAATGTCTCTCCGCCCTCCGACTTTAAGTGAACGTTTTAGGATGTTATGATGCTTAAATTCGTTACGATCAAAAGTTAAATCTGGTCGATGAGGATTAAAGATAAAATGAGCTTGGACTTGATATCGTACATTCTTTAAATATGTGTAATTTGCAAGTGTATTTCCACCACCATATTCAATTGGACGAACACCTTTAGATTCCATTTTGATTGGATTCATAATTCTTATTTTATCTACGATCATAAGGAGCGTTGGCTTCCAGTAAATCGATTCGACAATCCCTTTCATAGCTTGATAAGTTGGTACTTGATAAGTTAATTTTTCTCCTCCCATTTTCATTAAGGGATCTGTGAAAAGGGCATAATCACCAAATACTTCAAATTCAATAGAATTTCTCAAAAAATCCCCTCCTCTTATAATTTATTGACTTTTTAGATAAATTAACAATACCTTTTTTATACAATATTGGCAATACTTCTTAATTATATACTATACGAAAATTAAAAATTTTTCGTTAATATGATATAATGAATTGTCACTAGTATTTAGTGTGGATTGAAAGGTATAGTATATGATTAAAAACCTATCTTAAATAAAGATAGGTTTTTAAAATATTGTGGTCTTAAAATCGCTCTCATTGTGAGTATTCAAACCATATTCTTCACTATAAGCACTTTCTTTCAAAGCTAAAATCTTTCCATCAAGATAGTATACTAGTCCATTGTTTTTAATTAATTGTTCTTTTTCATAGTTGAATAAATTAACGGTATACTGCTGTGCCTTTCGTAATAATCGACCTAGATCCTCAATGGAATTACTGCCATTTAATTCTGCGATGATATCCTTTCCTTCTTCATATGGAGCGATAACTGAAGAGGTTAGATTATCAATGACGTTGAAATGTTCGGCTGCAGTCCGGTAGCTATTTACAATAAATAACGGAATTGCCTTTTTGGCGTGTTTATGAAAATAGGCTTTATAATAGTCGTTATCTATTTTGGGTGCAGATAATAGCTCTGTCATGTTCTTATCTAGCTTAGGAATAAGGTAATTTAAATCAGATTCAAAATCTGTATAGTATTCTCTAAAATACCTTTTCATTGCCTCTCTTGATAAAATATGCCCCCCATGTGATTTATTGTTACGCTTCAAATCCACTAGAATTTTTTTTGTATTTTTCTTTCCAATTTTAATTTCCTTTAACCGACTTAGGTTTTCCTCTTCATAATCAATTACATAAACATTCTGAATGCCCTTTTCCCCATGACGATTACACCTTCCTGCGGCTTGTGCTATAGAGTCTAACCCAGATAAGGATCGAATCACACACTCAAAACTCACATCTACACCAGCTTCAATTAGCTGTGTACTGATGCAAATGATTTTTTTTCCATCATTGAGGCGTTTCCTAATTTCTTTTAAAACTCTCTGTCGATGGGCTGCACACATTGTAGTGCTTAAGTGGTAAATCGGAACATTAAATTCTTGCCTCTGTAATTGTGTATATAAATCTCTGACTACTGATTTTGTATTTAAAATGATAAGTATACTTTGTACTTCTTCAATTTTTTTATTTATAAATGTTGTAAGTCTATTTTTATTAAACGTTTCATTAGTTGCTTTATCAATGATTTCGACTCTTTTAAATGATTCAATTACATAATCGAGATTATTAATCATTTCAGAATCTGTATCTATATCTAATTTTTGTTCTACAAAGTCCAAAGCGGGTTGAGTGGCGGTACATAGAACTAGGCTGGAACAACTATGTGTTTTTAAAAAATTCAATGCTTGATTAAATAATGAAATGCATGAAATTGGTACTTTTTGAACTTCATCAAAAATAATAATTGCCTCACTTAAATTATGAAGTCTTCTAGTATTTCGACTTCCTTTTGCGTAAAACACATTTAGAAATTGAACCATGGTTGTAAAAATAATGGGCGAATCCCAATTATCTTTGGCTAGGTTTAATTTTTGTTGGACGTTAATAATACCGTCTTCACTTTCATCATTTTCATTAAATTCTTCAACTATATTGGAATGATGCTCTAAAATATTTGCATCATCTTCTAAGATTCTTCGAACTTCTTCTGCATTTTGTTCAATAATTGTTGTATAAGGAACAACATAAATAATTCGTTTTTTATTATGGAGCTTGGCGTGTTTTAGTGCATATCTTAAACTTGCTAATGTTTTACCACCACCAGTTGGAATAGATAATGTATATATTCCCGATGGTCTCTCAGCAAATTGGTCACACTGATCTGACATATTTGCTCTTAGAATATTGATGGGGTTATTTGTATTTTGTTGTTTTTTAAATGAATTGATTTTTATCATGAGTCTTTCGTAGTATATATCGAACAACTTGTTTGAATTTATTACGGATTCTATAATTTTATTTTCTTCAAATAATCGGGTGTTTGTTCTGTCGGCATCAATTAATGCACTGAAGATAAATTTAGTTAAAAACATTAATTGTTTTTCAGCATTTTCGGGGGAGTCTTTAAGCAAAAAATTTTCTAGTTCTACAGTGGCTTTTTCAACATACTCATGAAAATCCATTTCGCTCATAACATATTCAAAAAAGTATTGCTTTGTCTTTTCAAATTCCTTCAATTTTTTATCACGTACTCTATTTAAATAAGGTGATTCTAATTCAGGATTTAAGAAATCTTGAAGATAACCGTGGTGAGAAATTATAGCATTGCCTACTATTTCAGCTAGTACCCCCTGGTAAGGAATACTATTTTCTTTATGGAAGAATTGATATAAAAGTTTTCCGCCTGCTGTTGAATGATCTACACTTCCTCTTTTTGACGGAGAATCAGGGTTATTTACTGCATCTATTATGTATTCTCTAAACTCATTAGTGTATTTACCCAAATCATGGAGCATGCCTGCTAAACCAGCCAAATTTTTTATACCAATTTTTTCTCCATAGGTTTCAGCTAATTCCTTTACTTCTAATAGGTGCTTTTCAACAGTCTGTATTTGCTTGTCATTCTCGCGGATGTGAGCAATATAGTCCATTATATCTCCCTCCAATATATAGCGTTAATAAGCATCTTCTCCTACCATTCTAACATTTAAAGGGATAGACATGACTTAAGGATGGGATGTCTATCTTCGTTATTAAGTCATAACTTAATAATTTCACGTACCAAAATTTTAATTTAATAATAGTTGTATAACACAAAACAAAAGGTTTATAATAAGAACAAACGTTCTGTTTTTTGGAGGGTGAAACAATGTTTGATTACTCGAAATGTATGAATCGAATGATTTTCTGCATAGACCTTTGTTCATTTTTTGCCAGTTGTGCGTGTGTAATGAGAGGATTAGATCCTTTAAAAGTAAAATTGGCTGTCGTTGGTGATGTAAATAGAAAAGGATCAATAGTGCTTGCCGCCACTCCCGAACTTAAAAAAATGGGCATTTCTACAGCAACAAGATTGTATGAAGTCCCAAAAGATCCGAACATTATTATTGTGAATGCAACAATGAGAAGTTTCGTTGAAATTTCAAATCAAATTACGGAAATCTATACAAAATATGTAGCGCTTGAGGATCTACACGTTTACTCGATAGATGAATGCTTTCTAGACATGCAACAAACAGCGCACCTTTTCGGACGTGATCCAATTGTAATTGCTAAAAGAATTCAAAAAGAAATATATGATACAACGGGTATAACTGCATCTATTGGAATTGCACCTAACCTATTTCTCGCCAAGGTTGCTCTTGATGTAGAGAGTAAACATTCAAAATCAAGGATTGTTAAGTGGTCATACGAGGATGTTTCAAAAAAGTTATGGGGAATCAAGCCTCTAAACAAAGTATGGGGAATCGGAACGGCTACTGAAGAGGCATTGCACGGAATGGGGATATTTTCCTTGAAGGATGTTGCAAAAGCACCTAAAGAGCATCTAATAAGGCGGTTTGGCAAAATAAAAGGTGAAGAGTTATATCGCTTTTCTTATGGTATAGATGAGAGCCGGATTGCAAATAAATACATTCCTAAAAGTACCTCTATAACAAAAGGACAAATCTTATTAGAGGATTGCTTCAGCCCAAATAAATTAAAATTACTTCTCCTAGAACAAATTGAAGAAACTTGTTTTCGTTTACGATCTATGGATAAATGCTGTCGTACGATTGAGCTTTCTATAGGCTATAGTAAATACATCGGCGGGGGCTTTAAACGAGCGATTACCTTGGACGAGCCAACTTGCTTAACGGAAGATGTCTACGCTGCTTGTTTAAGCTTATTAAAAAAGTTTCACTCTGGTCATCCGGTGCGTCAAATACACATCACACTAAAGAATTTGACCAGGGACGATGCAATTCAAATGTCATTGTTCGAAGATACTTCACAAAAAGATACTAAAAGGAAATTAGCAAAAACAATGGATAGTATACGGCATAAACATGGTAAAAATTCAATTATGAGAGGTATCAGCTACATTAAAGGGGCTACACAAAGGGAAAGAAACGGAAAAATAGCCGGACATAAAGCATAAGGAGGAATACAGAACATGATTGATAGAGGTATGATGCGCTGGGTGCCATTTTCAGCAATAAAAGAACAATTTGAAGGATTAAATGAGTTGTATGAAAAACAAAGCCATATCCCAATGCCAATTTTAGATGAACAGCAATTAGAATCTTTGAACCTTACTGTCTGTGAAGCAATCGCTAAAAATAAGCAAGTTCATATTTCTTATCATAAACAGCACAAATTGCATTCAGAAATTGGCTATATTCATTTTCATGACTTGAATCGAAATGAGTTAAGAGTTATGAACCAAGATGATAAGGTATTATATATAGACATTCGTTATGTAACGGATATTAAATATACATAATGGAGAAAAATTTAGGGATATCTATTGAAGACATATTAATTATAAAAAGTAAAACTAAGTTAATGACTATTTATAATTTGTAAAACTGACCATTGAATATCCATATAAGAAGCCAGTGATACCATGCTAGTATCACTGGCTTTCATGAGTTTAACTTGTATGTTTTGTAAAACTCATTTCAGATGTTGCGTTGAAATAAAGTATGTTCAAATACAATCGTTTTTGCGAATTCAATTTCATTCGCAAACGTCTGAGAAATTAATGAACACTCGTAAATTTTTTATTAAAGGTTTACAAACATTTTTTATGAAGAAAAGCCCTATATTAACAGGACTCCATTTCAATTTTCGTACTACAAATTTTTCCGACATACGTATGGACGGAACTATTAAATATGTTACCAACCGATATTAGATTTTTATGATAAAATAAAATGAAAGTTTAAAATCGCATGCGTTTCTATTAATAATAATTTAACAGATTAAAAGAAGATAAATGAGGTTAACTTAAAAATGTCTAGTATTAAACAGAATGAACTCACTGGAGAAATGTTATTAAAAATCAGCCAAATTTTCAAACAACATGGTTGGCCTGTGGAAGATAATAGGGAAATGGAGTACAGTCTTTATAACAGGTTTTGTAAAACCCTTAGAATGTTTGATAATGAACAACAAGAACTAATAATTGAGTTGACTAGAAATTATTTAAAACTTGGCTTTGAAGATTACTTAGGAGCACTTAAAGTTGTTCTGGAGAATATGTATAAACAAAATCCTGACATATTTACAAGAAAAATTTATATTATGCCGTTAATAGCTCCTCAAGATATTGGGAAAACTAAAAGTTCTACAATGATGGCCTATCTCTTTCAAAATATTGATTTAAAATATAAACCTTACTTTGCAAATAGAGATATAATAATTGTAAATACTTTTGAAGGTCTACCCAAAAAATTAAATACAGCTAATTCATCTGTTGTATTTATGGTAGATGATTTTATTGGAACTGGGGATACAGCCGAGGCGGCATTAAATGATTTAATACATAAGGGAATTAATAAGGATAAAATTGTTGTTATTTCTTTAGTGGCACAAGAACAAGGATTAAATAAAATCCGATCTTTAGATATAAAAACCGATACAGCTTATTTAAGAAAAAAAGGTATTAGTGATTACTATCCATCTGAGATATCAGGGAAATATATATCACTTATGAAAACTATTGAGGAAGTAATTAAACCCCACGACAAACATATGTTAGGATACAAAGAATCTGAAGCGCTGGTTACAATGGTAAGAACACCTAATAATACTTTCCCTGTATATTGGGAAACAGGTAAAGGCAAGAATAAGATGCAACCACCTTTTCCAAGGAGCTAAATTATGACAGAAAAATATATTATTTTGTTATTACAACTTGTAAAAACAAATGGAAGTGTAAGTAGTTTACTTGATTTAGGATTAGAGTACTCTCAAATAGCTATATATATAAATTATTTAGTTGAAGAGAATCTTGCAACTAGTAATAATGATGGGAAGTTGGAATTAACTGAATTAGGTTTAGAGAAACTTAAAAAATTAACTAAAATTGAAAATAATAATCTGTGGATTAGCCCTCAAAACGAATTTAAGATTGAAAAAATGAATAAGTTTGATATATACTTACCAAAGAGTATAAAATAATTATAAACCTAGATAAACTCATTAGACCTTAACAATATTAATATTTAATTGTGGCTTTGGCGAGTCGCCAAGGTAGGAAGAACTTATTTTCAAGCCCATTCTAAAAGGTGTTCATCCAGCAGGAGCTGTTCAGAGCCACCTTTTAGAGCACCAGACCTCTCTTCGTTCGGTCATGGTGGTGCTGTTTATATTGAAGCAAAAGGCGCGCTTCAACATAACAGCAAAGGATAGCATTGAGCGATTGTAATGACGTTTATCTAGGTTTTATATTTGTGAGGAAATTGGTTTATGAATTGGAAATCTTACAGTAAAGCCTTCTCAAAAAAAGCTAAAGAAAATAAATATGATGAAAATTACATAAATAAATGTTTGAATTATGCAAAACCTTTATTTGAAAAAAAATTACCTATTATTTATGATCAAGAACATCTTTCATTATTAGTTGGATATAGTGAAGAATATTTATTAAAAGCTTCTAATGCTTCAGATCGATTTTACAGAGATTTTTTCATCCCAAAAAAGAATGGTTCTTCTCGTCAAATATTTGAGCCACTACCAAATTTGAAGGATATTCAAAGATGGATTTTAGAAGAAATATTGTATAAATGTCCAATTAGTGATTATGCAAAGGCGTATGTACCAGGACGGTCAATTAAGGATAATGCACGTTTCCATAGAAGACAAAAGAAAGTGCTAACTTTAGATATAAAAGATTTTTTTAATTCAATAAGGTTTCATAAAATTTATCTTTTTTTTCTTAATCTTGGATATAATGAATCGCTTTCCGTGATGCTAGCTAATTTATGTTGTTTAAACGGATCGCTTCCTCAAGGAGCGATTACAAGCCCAGCGTTGTCAAATTTAATTTTTAAAAGTATAGATAAAAGAATATCTGTATTTTGTAAATTAAATAACATTAGATATACAAGATATGCTGATGACCTTACTTTTTCGGGAGATTTCAACCCTGGTATGATGATAAAATTCGTTAAGAATATTCTTGTAACAGAAGGATTCCAATTAAATAATAAAAAGACTAGAGTAAGGTTACAACATCAAAGACAAGAAGTGACTGGAATTGTTGTTAATCAAAAATTACAGGCACCAAGGAAAATGAAAAGGGAACTCAGACAAGAGATACATTATATTGAAAAATATGGTTTAGATTCACATTTAGAGCAAAATCAGATTAAAAAGGCCAATTATATTAGGCACCTATTAGGAATCGCACATTACATACGGCATATTAATCCAAGGGATGAAAAAATTAATAGTTATATAGAAAAACTGAAAGTATATTTATAGATATAAGGATAATTATCTAATTAAACTTGGATGATTATCCTTTTTATGTTTTTGGTTTGCTAATTTCCCGCCCTCAGTTTTTCTAAGTGCTAGATGTCTTATTCCTTTTAGGGGTCTCCACACATGCCCATCAACTTAAGGATTTAGGATTACCCCAATAACAGCTGCCTTTTCGAGCTTAGTTAATTGCATCTATCCTCACACCTTATCATTATTCAAAATAAAAAAGCATCCACTATGTGAACACTTCATGTTATTATGGTTAAGCTATATTAATTCATATTGATATGTAGGTGAAACAAATGGAAAATAAAGAACCTCAACAAGAATACGATCTAAGCAAAATATACGCATACACAGAATTCTCCGATAAGATTAGCGGTCGCTGTGATAATTGCGGCAATACCTCATTCAAAAGTTCCGTTAAAGATTTCATCTTTTTAAGAGAATGTCGTCAATGTGGTATGAAGAAAATCATATAGCCCTATCCAGGGCTTTTTTCTTTGCAAAATAAAATCGTGATATTTCAATTGCTCATCAAACAAAGTTTATATAAACTTTGATTTCTATTAAGATTTTAGTTTCTTTTAAAGATCTATTGTAGGTTATTTAAACTGAAAACAAAAAGAACTTGTGTGCAAAGATAATAAAGGTGTTTAATTTAACTTTTATAAATACAGCGACCACCTATCCAATCTATCAGTAGGTGGTTTTAAAATTGTTAAAAAGATCCGATTCACTTTCATTCGACGATTTTCTAGAGATAATAAAGTTGTTTAATCTTTGGAGAACGAATTATGAATAATCGCCCCGTTAAGCATTTAAATTTATCAGGCATTATTACGAAATATTTCTTTGAAATTTTCCGTATATTGTTCAGCCAACTGTCTATCTACTGAAACGGTCAAATGTTCTTCATTATGGCTAGCTGTAGGTGTCCAATTAAATGAACCCTGTAAAACAATAGAATTATCAATAATACAGTACTTAGAATGTAATCGATTATAACCGTTATACCCCCACTTATTTACAACAATTGTTTCAAATTTTTCTTTCAATTTAGGAATCATACTCTGGTTTTGTTGTTCATTGGAAATAAGAATACGGATATGAACTCCTTTAGTTTGTTGATTATACAACTCTTGGTACAGCGCTTCATCTGTAAACCATGCAATACTTATCCAAATTGAATGTTTAGCCATTCGTATACTTTGAATAATATCATCACGAATTTTTGAGAAAATCGCCTGGTTAGATCGAATTTCTAAGTCATCTAGACTAGATATTTGTTTAGATCTAATATTTATGTCGTCTAACTCATATCTATTATCTTCGGAATAACAGTCAAAAATCAAAGGTCTAAAGCTTTGCTGTAGATTACGTGCCTTTGTTAGTAATGGAATTTTTACACGAATATTTACATCTTCCCTAAAATGTCCAGGTTTATTAGCAAAAACTCCTGAGCTTAATAATTCTATCTCTGAATAACTTAAAATAGTTAATAATTCATCTACATCATTGTAGTTTTCTGAATCGTATTTCAATGTCCCAATCATCGTTGAATAGAGTTTTAATTCACGTGGATTCATTTATACAGCTCCTTCAATAGATACCTTATTCTGATTAGACTTATATTCACTTTCAATGAAATAACTCTAATATAAATTAAATAGCAAATCAAAAAAAGAAAATTGTACGTTTAGGCGCAAGTGACCCCTGATAATTCATAATTTCATAGGCGATTCAAATCAATTTTATAACCTGAATCTCTTAATTCTCTTGCTAACGGAAATTCCCAGGTTCCATCAGCCCCCATTGTGATATAAACCACTCCAGAAATATCATTTGGTGTTTCAACTGTTTCACGCACTAATGCGGCTACATTTTGTCTCCCGATTTTCCCCATTAAAAATCCATGTTCAAAGACCACATTTTGTCTAGCACGAGGTTTTAAATTATGTTCTTCTCCGCTTTTTGACCCTAGATCACATGGGGTATATAAGACAACACCAAATCCTAAATTTGAATGAGCTTCAATTTTTTCAATTATCGTTTTTCCTTGGTTTGTTTGTTGGTGAAGTATAATTGGTTCTAATCCTAATTTTCGAATGAACGCCTCAACTTTCGTTTTAGCAAGGTCATCATGCCCATGCACAATAAAGACCTTTGTTCTATCAATTTTAGGTTCATCTTTTGAAACTGTATCTTTTGTAGGCAAATATTTATCATCGCTTGTATGTTCTTCCTCCTTTAGCTGTTCCTTTGCTAAAGCGAACATAATTTTCGTTACATCCATTGTATAATCATCATCGCTCATTATATCTGTAGCTACTGGATCCGTATATGGGATTTCATACTGAATTCCTACAAATTGTTTTGAGGATATTTGAGACTGTTTAATAACGATTCTATTTATACTTTCAGATTTAATAAAGTACCCATCAAAATGTAGTTGTTCATTTTTTAAGTACGGTATTATAACTTCGTTTATAACTTCCTCTGGACTGTTCTTATCTAATTCATATTTGGCTCCAAGTATATTTTTTTGGTGAATTTCTGTGTGATAATACACACGTTCCCCCTTTACAAGCATCTATAATCCCTCCGTAAACATTTGTAATTTTAATAATATAAAACATATATATATATCTATAATTACACTACACTATTTATAGGGTGTAAAGGATTTTAAAAAATGGTGATCCTTACTTCATGAAGAATCTCATCAGGTTCATACTTTCTAGGTTTTCTATAATGTGTTTTTACAAACTGTGTATATTCTCTACGTAACCAATTAGAAATATGTTGCCTTTGTTTTTGCTTGAGATGTGACCATTTTTTATTTGTTTGAAGGATTTTTTCCATTTACTTTTATAGGGTCCCCCCCACATTTTAACGAAAATATACGCTAAGCAAATTTCGACATGAAAATAACCTAATTTTCTACTCTAAGAAAAATCTATTAGGTGGGTTGATAAAACTCACCCTATTTCTGAACTTAGTTTTATCAATCAGATATGGTATATAAAATTATCTACATTAACTTTTTCACCTCGGCTTAGAATAAAACAACTTAACTTGAGAATACTGTGCGTATTGGATTTTTATTTTATGTATTTGGAGGAGTGTGTATGATGAAACCACCTGTTCATCCTTTATTAGAAAATATTTCTGATAATATTGGTACTGATTTATATGTTGTATTATCAGGATATATTGGAGATTCAGAGGAAGATAATCTTGTTCGTTTGTATTCTAGTTTGGAAACGTCTCATTATATTGATATCCCTTTAGATGCGGTTATAAATTACTCTAACCCTAGTGTTTCAACAGGAAGAGTTAAAGTTTTCATTCGTGGTTCAGCTTATATAAAGCTTGTTCAAGTTTTACCTATAAGAGCGGATGAGGTTTTTAATGGTGATGAAAATCCTGGAGATGATAATACAGTAGATCCGCCGCAAGATGTTGGTGGTAATGGTTATACATTACCTAAGAGATTTAGAATGATAAATCATTTTAAAAAATTATTTAAAAGATTTAACTAATTATCGTTATTGAGGTACAGACTCATGCCCATTAATTTAAGATGTTTTAATACTGCATAAATAAAAATTGATGGTAAATCCAAAAATATACAATTTTAAATTAGGAGAGACGATAAAATGTTAAATCGTTTTGATTATCCAAAAGGGTTTGGCCCAGATAATTCATTAGGTTTAGATATTAGTAATTCATTTATGGTTGATATTCCATCTGGATATAGAGGGACTTTTACTTCAAAGATTTCAGGTTCTGATAGACAGTGGTTACAAGCGATTTGTATATATTCAATGTTAAGTGGAGCTAAAGTATCTGAGCTTGGGAATTATCCCAGACGGCTTCATACAGCGTTTGTTATCAAAAATAATAATTCAGAAACCATTTCTTATCTTCTTACTGGATGGCATAAACCTTCGGATCCACCTACTTCAGGAATTTCATGGCAGCAAACGGGTACCATAGGTACGAGTTATACAGATGTAGAAGATGGACTTGAAATTTACATTACATTTAATCAATATGGAGACTCCAATTCAACAGAAAAACCACATTTAAGAAATGAGATGAAAGTTCTTATTGAGCCAATTACTAGAATAGTACGTCCTGGATCTTGACCCTTTACATACTGTGCCAGGATGTACTATATGGAATATAAAAATAGCCTGATTCTTCTTGGAGTAGAAAATTAGGCTATTTTTATGTCGAAATTTGCTTAGTGTATATTTTCGTTAAAATGTGGGGGGTACCCCCTATAATACTTTTTATATTTTTCTCCATTCTTTCACAAACTCTAGATCTGCATCACTTTGAATAATCAACATTTTTTCTGTATTTTCTATAATTCTTTTGTTAATTCTGTTAACATCAACATCCGACAAATATGTAATTTGGTTGTATGGAGAAAACTCACCTTCAAAGGGGGTTGCACCTATACAGACAGTAGGCGAAATAGGAAGTACATAATCAACTTCTTCAAATTTGTTGACTAGAATAGGTCTATCAGAAAGAAAAAATTTTTTCTCTCCACGAGTTTTGTAAATTCGTAATTGAAAATTATTCATTAGATGTTCGAATAACACTTGAAGTCCGCCTTCTGGACTTGTTTTTAAAGAATGCAAAGCAATCTCCAATTCGTCTCCTATAAGATGGTTCTTAGCAAGTTTTACAGCGTTTTCTGCAGTAGTGGTCATAAGACGATAGAATATTGGTTTCATAAAATCAGGAGTCTCCTTTTTCCCATAAACCATATTCTTTAAATGGGGACTTCGAATCAATGTGAAAATTAAATGTACAAGTAGATTAGTCTCGTTCCTTTGCCATTCTATTGTCTCAAATTTCTTTTTGAACTCAACATCCACTTCATCAGATGCTAGTAGGGGAACAAATTCATGAAAACTATGTGCAATTGAATTTTCAATTTTACTATAAATGTCCTCTATTTCATTTCTATTTACATATTCTCCGTCAAGATCCTTTACTTCATATAAATCATTTTCTTGCATAATATTTTTCGTACTCATTTTCATAATTTTAAAAGGAGTCGTTTTTAAAATTACTGTGCGACAATAACCCTCAGCAATTTCAAATGGTTTTATAGAGAACCGAGGGATATAATGCTGTTTTTTCACAAATTCCTTTTTTTCTGCCATGTTAAAGTAACAAATCCTTTCCTGCTATCTTTCTGGAAATAATCTTATCATAATAATGTTATGTTACTTTTGATTTGGCTTTATTTCTTTCATTTGTATTTGAAAAATGTCACTATCCGTTATACCTAATACTTGCATTTCTTCCTTTAATGAACGCCAAGATTCAATTTTTATTGATTTTGTAGTCCTGTCTAGCAAGGTATATTCATGTATAAAATATGACTCCTCATTTTTCTTCATCTTAAAACCTCCATCTCACCTGAAAAATCTGTAGGTATATAAATTTAATGTATTAAGTGCAATTTTTTAACCCTTGTTCTCGTTAGAGTTTGCGTAGTATGTATGGTATCTTTTTAAAAATACGATACATTCCGAATCTAATTTAAATTAAATTCGGAATGTATCAAGTACATTATCTTTTTCTTCTTTATTAATTCCAATGTATCTTAGTGTAATCTGTGGTGTACTATGATTCAATATTTCTTGTAACATAGCAATATCCTTTGTTTGCTTGTAAAACCAATATCCAAATGTTTTACGCATGGTATGGGTACCTAAAGATTCGACTCCGGCAAAATCTCCGGCTTTTTGTAACTGTCGATAGGCTTGAATTTTACTAATGGGTTTATCCCCTTTTCGAGAAGTAAATAACCAGGGACTTTTTAGACTTTCAGCGTATGGAAGTACTTCCTCAAAAATGGACGTAATATTTATGATACGCTCCTTTTTTGTCTTTCCTTCTTTCACCTTAAATTCTTTCCGTTTTTTTCGCTTCAGTTTTAAAATTTCACTCGTTTCCATTTTAAGTAAGTCACTTACACGTAAACCCGTATTAATACCAATTAGAAATAAAATGTAATCACGATCTGAACAATGACGTTTAAGAGACCATTTCATGTCTTCGAGCTGTTCTTTGCTTCGAATTGGTTGTACATCGATTAAATGTTGCTTTTTATCCATCTGTTTTTCAATCCCTTTATTTTCAACGTTTTGAATGTATACTTTTTTTGTCTATTTTATAATATCAATGAAATTAGATGGAAGTCAATGTTTAAGCGGAAATGAAAGTAAACTTTTGTCTAAAAGTTTACATTGGAGTTTTGAATCATTTTGTAATAAATTTCTCAATATAGATAAACTTTTTAATTAAGGTTATAATATTCAAAATTAACAAAAAATAAATTATAATAAAAATATGATGATTATTCCTTTTTGTTTACTCCTTGTGCTATAGATAAGATCGTGTTCCCGGATCTTATCTTTTTATTTTTGGATTTTAGATACAAAAAAGGAATCCTTAATAGCTTAAGGATTCTGCAACAGGAAAGAACAAACATATAATAATAAAAAGAATTACTTATATTATAGTTTATATAGTAATAATATAATATTGAGAAATTTTCACATAAGCCCAGTATGTGGGTGGGACCCCTTATCAAAATTATGTTATAGAATTAAATCCCAGATTGGCCCCTCATACCCAGATTTGTTTCCGGACCCCAAATAAGCGCATACACTACATCGACTCGTTCCATTGCTTCTCCTCCATTAAATAATTAAAATCATTATAAATGGTACTCTAATTAACGTACGTAAAAAAATCCCTGCCGCATATGTAATGTAGCAAAGATTTTTTAAGTTATTTAATTCTCGTTGCACTTCTGCTTTGCTAGCTAATACTTTAATTGTTTTAACAGCCTTTTGTTTAATTCCCACAATGCTGTTTTGTTGCTATCCCATTTCAAAAGCTTTACTGCTTCCTCAAAGCACAACCATTTATAATTGAAATGCTCTCTGGACAATTCAATACTTTTTATAGGAACTTTAACTCCAAAAGAAAATTCTTTTATTACATAAACATCTTCTCCCCAAAAAAAATCTCCAACTACATCCTCTACTGGTAATGAAAACACAGAATCTAGTTTCACATATGGGCATTCTCTTATAATACCAGCCTCTTCAAACGCTTCTCGTTTTGCTGATTCAATAGGGGTCTCACCATCTTCCCCACCACCAGCTATTCCTTGCCAATAACCATAATCACTTCGTTTAAAAATGGCATATTGAATAGAATTATTGGTTATTATATAAGGAAATATCAATACTTGATATGGCGCTCTCATTGCTTAACCTCCTTGTACAAAGATAATGAAGTTGTTTAAAAACATATAATTTCTGCAAATTTATTTATAAAAATGATAATAAAGTACTTTAATTTCATTGAACTAAAAGCACCTGCAAGTTAAATAAGTTTTAGATTAAAAACTGAAGCCACTTATGTTCTGGTTCGTGTACTTCTAAAGCATATCGCAGCCATTTTTTCTTCTCATTATCAAGATAATCCTTTATAGCGATAAAGTCTTGATGGTCTTTTTCCCTTGTATTCTTCGCCTTATATAAAAGTACAATTTCTGGATTTAGGTATGGAATACCTGTTTTAGTAGTACTCCAAACGGAATTGAGTGGATAAGAAATCCTAAAGTCTCTTCTGAATATCCAATCACTTCCGTTTGTTTCATTAAGAAGAATTTCTATTTTATCTCCGTTTAACATATTCGAAGCATGTATTTCATGAATTGGCAAATCTAAAAATTCATTTTCCCAAGTATGAAACTTACCCTTAATTACCTTTTTGAACTCCCATTCATTAAGATACTCTTTCAGATATTGTTGATCTTTTCGAAAAACAGCAAACTCTATATCTTTATGTTCTCTTGTCTCTTCACCAATAAAAAGGTCAATCGCCCACCCTCCAGCAAAAAACCACGTTTTATCAAAGCTTGACATTAATGAATTGATACTCTGGCATTGTTCAAACGACATATAAATCCCCCAAAGAAAAAAGTTATCTGAAATCTATTCTCTTTTTGTTTATCGTAAATTAGTTATTTAATATAAAAACAATAAATGCAAATAAAATCAAGCTATGATACGTTTTTACACGTATCTCAGCTGAATCCCATTTTCGCCTATATACATTCTAAGTGATTCGTATCGTTGATAAAATGAATTACCTTTTCTTTATCCGTAAGTTCAATCATACTAATCCCTGTATCCCCTACTTTAAAATAGTAATCCATGTTAATTGGCATTTGGAAAAAGGCGCGTAATATACTAGTAATTACCCCGCCATGAGCTACAATTGCAATCCGTTCATATTTATTTTCTGTCACAATTTTAGAAAATATCGTTTCAATTCTCATTCGAAACTCTATGAATGATTCTCCATTTTCAAAACGATCATGAAGAAATTTTGGCTCCGGATACTTTTTCGCTTCTTCAAAAGACATGCCAGCCTGTATACCATTATTAAATTCCATTAATTCTTCTTCAAATTTCACTGGACAACCAATAGCTTTCGCTAATGTTTCAGCAGTTTCTCGCGCCCTCTTTAATGTACTTGCCCATATAAAATCTGGTGGAAAGTCATTTTTCACTTTATGTACTAAACCTCCCACTTGTCTTCTACCCATTTCCGTTAATTCAAAATCTGCTCTTCCTTCATGCACGTTTAAAATATCCGCTTCCGATTCCCCGTGCCTAATTAATAGTATTTGCATACCGTTTCCCCCCTTACATCTTTTAAACCAAATGGATATATTATCATATTTTACCGATTTATTCAAATGAATAAGAAATCCTTACTTTTAATAACATATTCTTTTACTTTAGAAAATCTATTTTCTCTTCATACTACCAGTACTCTTTCCTCAACAAAAACAATACAAATTTGAGATTTGATTCATTATCACACTTACGTAATGGGGTAGTATCACCAGCATTTTGGAAAAAAACCACGCTAAGTAAAAACATATAATAAGCTGTCCATATGGACAGCTTATTTACATAATTCTCGTTATTGGAAGTTAAAAATTCTTAGTTTCTTGCTTAATTAAAGCACTACATTAATCTAGAAATTCAAGTGATTCCAATTTTTCAATTATCATTGACTTATATTTGATAGCTTCATACTGTGAATTATCAATTTTTGTCTTTTTTATATTTAACATATCAAATATTTCTCTTTCAATATCTCTTCTTGCTTCTAAAACTTTAATTGTTCCGTCTAAACCGTGATAGCCTTTCATTTTCCCATACCCTTGATTTGTATAATACTCAATAAATCCAGCAGACCATTCTTTTGCTCTTTCATTAAATACCTTTCTGAATGAGAATTCCAAATCATCTTGTTCTATATAAAACAATACTGGATTTAATTTCTCTATGATTTTCGCTAATGCATTAATATAACTTATAACTTTCTCTTTTTTTTCACCATATTTAACCATTCCGATTGTTAATGGATTTTGTATGAAGCAACATTCAAAAATATAGGTTTTATTTTCGTTGTTGGCTATTTCAACAAAATCCCTCCATTTTTCAGTTATTAATTCAATATTCCTTTCTAGCGGTAATTCATAAATATCATTTTTGAAAATGATATTTAATAAACTTTCAGGAAAATTAGAGCTGTATTCATTTTTAATTTTTTTATATGGCAATAAATAATTGTTTCCTCGCTTCGTGACTCTATCACTAATTACTTCCTTAAAATCACCACTAATCACTAACAAACTTTCGAATTCACTTTTATCAAAACAAGATACCCCATCATAATCAGCAGGGTGGTCTGGATTCCCTTCAAGAAATAACTCAACGTCAATATTTTTTTCAATTAGAATATCGTAAAGCAAGTTTGCAGTGGTGGATTTCCCAAAGCCAGGAAGCCCTTCTACTATGATTAATTTTGTATTCAAAAAAATCTACACCTTTCTAAGACAAAATAAAAGATTTTAAATTAAAAATAAATTGTCCACTGAACTCACCCTCGCCTCTTTTTCTAAATTTTACCATCTAAATAATACGATAGTAAAGAAGTTTTTCTTGTATACCATATACATACTCGGTTAACATAACGTCTCATTATCGGTAGCAAGAAAAAGGCGAACTCCCTTTGAAAGTAGGGATTCGTCTTTTTCTTTTTCTATAACCCTATTCATCTTTTTATACATTCCTATCCTAGCGAGGGTTCAGGGCTCTTGTTTATTACTGGATTAGCCGAAAAACTGTATAAAATCCTGCATGTTCTTAGCGTAGGTTTTTCCAAAATGCTGGCGTTACCCTTTGTAAATTCGTAATACAATATAACAAGACAAGGATTCTGCAACAAGAAAGAACAAACATATAATAATAAAAAGAATTACTTATGTTATAGTTTACATAGTCATTTAAGTCAGTAACAAAGTAACTCTGGATAAACATCCAAATTTGAAACCAAATATTATTGAATGGATATATAATTATTATTGAAGAGCAATCTGTAGGTCACAGGTTTATGTCAAAGAGGAACGCACTTATTTTAAGTGCGTTCCTCTCCTTTTATAACCTACAATCATTTTTTATATAGCAAGTGTAGAGATTGCTTGTTTGTAGATTAGCTGTTGTTTACCATGAACCATCATTAGGACGGTAAATTTATCTGTTGCAAGGATCTGCCCACGTACTGGAACGCCATTCTTTAAAAATACAGTAACTTCCCCTTTTTTCGCTTTCAATTGCTCATACATATCTTCTTGTAAATTAAACATGAAATGCGCCCCCTGGTTTGTTTGTATTTACTTTTCTTCTAATAGGGTGTTTTTGCCCATCCCCTCGAAAAGGGGGAATTAATACCTGTTGCTTTTCACTGTTGGATATTTGTGATTCCCATTCACTTTCTATTTTTCTAAACCATCTTCCTATTTTGCTTAGATAATATCTTTTTACTTCACCATAAGGAATCCAAATTTCACGTTCCTGTATTTGATTCATCACTTCATGAAGAATCTCATCATGTTCATACTTTCTAGGTTTTCTATGATGTGTTTTTACAAACTGTGTATATTCTCTACGTAACCGATTAGAAATATGTTCTTTTTGTTTTTGCTTGAGATGTGACCATTTTTTATTTGTTTGAAGGATTTTTCCATTTACTTTTATATGGTTTTTCATCGAAAATCATCTCCTATTACTAGCAAAACGAATATATAACTATCGTATCACATTTTAATTGAAATACTGCTCTAGGTACATATTTCGCAAGAAATCTATCCAAAATATACAATACATTCTCCATTTAGCTGATTAAGTCTACACAAGATTAAATGTAGACTATTATTATACTGTTTTAGTTTTTTAAAACATTACGGTACGTGAAATTATTATGTTAACCATAAAAAAAAGCCCATTGAAAGGAGCACTTATTTGACAAGGTACTGTTCTAATTCTTTTATTAATAGTTCTGCACCTTCTGGACTTAATGAGATCTTACCCTTTGCTAATGCTATGTTACGATTTGACACTTCTCCTGTTAATGCACAAACATGACCAGGCTGATACTTCTGTAAAATGATGTCTTCCCCTTCTACAAAAATCTCTAATGGTGATTTTTCTTTAATCCCAAGCGTATTTCTAAGTTCCTTTGGAATTACTATACGCCCTAATTCATCCACTTTTCTAGTTACTCCGGTTGCTTTCATCCAGCATATTTCCCCATTTCATTATCAATTTGTACCCAAGTTATTCTTTACTATTGTAACAGGCTTTCACCATACATGAGAAACATAATTAACCAAAAACAGACAATCATAATAAGAACCTCTTTAACCCCTTGCTGAAAGGAAATACAGCCTTCTCTCATTCTACATCCCCCTTTTCTCTACAACTTTTTATCTGTTGGGTGTTTTTTCCCATCTCCTCAAAAAAGGGGAATAAAAAAAGATCTTATCTTTAGCATAAGAGAAAAACAAGTGACAGATGTGGATTTGAAATAAATTTTAATCGCTTATAACAAAGTTTAACCGTTTTGTATCACTATAACCTATTTTTACACGTATCTCGGCTGTACCCCAAAGTAATTAAAATATACTTTGGGTTTTGTTTTTTCCAAGATAAGGTGTAAATATATCTTTACATTTATGATATTTTTATATAATCTATTAGTAAAGATATCTTTACATTGTAGGTGAAACGATGGCTGTAAAAAATAAAATTAAAGAACTACGAGTACAACATGAAATTACACAAATTCAAATGGCGAAAGACTTACAGGTTACAAGACAAACGATTGTAGCCATTGAAAATAATCACTACAATCCAAGTTTAGAATTAGCACTGAAAATAGCTCATTACTTTAATCTGAAAATGGAGGACATTTTTACACTTGAATAAACTTGAAATAAGGGAGCGAGAGAACAATGCGGATACAAAAGCAAGACGAAATGGAACAATATCATGTAGCTAAGGCCAGTAAAAATGCGTTCATGGTCTATACTGTTTTATTACTCATTTGGTCGTTATACGATAACTTTAGAAATGGTCATTTAGGAAATGCTTTTTTGATTTTATCAGTAGGGAATGCAGTGTATTTTTTGACACTGGTTGTACAAAAAAGAAAAATAGAACGCTTGGAAGAGACAGATGATTCTGATACAACAATAAAATTTGTAAAAAGAAACAAGCATTTTATCATGTGGGCAGTCATCTTAATTGTTATAATTGTTATTGGATTACTTACAAAGTAGAAGAAAAGGATAACTCCCGAGAACGAAAATTATGTAAATAAGCTGAAGAATCGAAACGAAGCAATTCGTCAGATCGTAGACAAAGGGTTAAGTCGTAAATAATGACTACCCTTTTTATTTTTTCCTGAAAAACCTAAAAACGCATATAAATTCCCTTTCTCCCTTTACATGCGTTTTTATAACAAATACGACTTATTATATTAACACCTCCTTCAAAACTCCATACAAGCAAATCTGAAGGGTCATTTTTTAGTTAAACTGATTTTTTTCATGTATTCTTTATACAAATAAAAAAAGAGCCGGATTTTCATCACAGCTCATGTATGAATTGGTTCTGTATGTGTACATGTGGGATATTGTGAACAGCCAAAAAACTTATTACCTGTTTTATTCGAATTTCGAATGACTAAATCATGTTTACATGTGGGACATTTCCGTTCTGCAGGTTTTACCCCTTGATACACATCTTCAGCCGAATATTCGGGATTGATTTTATTAATCAATTTTTGAAGTTCTACACGATCTATAAGTTTCACATGGCATGCCTCTGCTAACTCTTTCGCCTGTCTTGTATACACACTGTTCGTTACAACCCAGCCCTCGTGTGCTTTGTAATAGGCCTGTGCTGCATATATCTCTTGTACAGCACTGATGCCGACTCTATTTTTCATCCCGTAGCGTTTCGCCTGGATTACAATACTATTTTTCCCCTTCAATACCAGATCCGCTCCGAAATCATTTGACTGCTTTGTGACTGTTGGAGAATAACCCAACTCTCGAAAGAGAGCTTTTAGGTATACTTCAAATTGATGTCCGTCCATTTTGTCTATATAGCGAATACCAGACTTAGCCATTCGCTTTAATATTCTTCGCTCCTGGATCTTCCGGTACATGAATTTACAAATACGAAAAAGAACATAAAGGATAAAACCATACATCAAAATTTGTAATACGTTTGGCATTTCTGGTAGATTAGACACTTCGCTCCACCTCTTTAATTGGTTTCATTTTCTTTGGTTGGGCAGTTTCTTTTGCCTGTTGCTCATTCACTTGTTTCTTCCGGACATCGTTCCAATCTTTTTCATTCGTTGGAATATCCTCTTTAAGATCGACAAAGCATTTCATTGTCTGGATGAAGTCTTTCCCAGCCTTATCATTATCAACTGCCATGATAACCCCTTTAATATCGTGCCCTTCTTTTTTCGCATCCATTAAAGATTGAATCACTGTTTTGGACTTCAATCCATGCATAGAAACCAGGCGAGCGTTTTGGATATTATTTTGTTTAATGCTCCAATGAGATAACATGTCGATTGGATCTTCATAAAAATAAATCTTATCCGGTTTACCTACATCAACCGTAAAACCGGCATTGATTTTTTCATAATTCGGGACAATTTGCTTAAAGCTTCCTCTTTTATTCTCCATTTTGACCGTACCTTGACGGTTCATTCCAATGACTTGCCCTTTGCCTCCTTCTTCTCTCCATTTGAACACCACGTTATTTTTCTTATCCTGGGCGATGAGATCCTTTTTGATCAGCCAATTCACCAAGCGGGGATCTATTTTCCGTTCATGAATTAGATATTCTTTTATCTCTGTTTGCTTATTTACTTCCAGGTGTTTGGGATAACTAAATGGCTGCTGCTCTTTTTTGCGCTCCTCTTCCGCTTTTGAACGATCAAACTCTTTGTAGTCCCCCTTCTGAATGTCCATCACAGCTTGTGGGAATGTCATGTCATAGTACATCATGGCAAAGCTAATCGCACCATATCCTTTTTCCCCTCGGCTATTCCAGGCGTACTGATTTCCTTTAATGATGAGGCTATCATGCTCCGTATGACGATAATAGTTTCCTTCTTTCTTAAATGTTTCTCCTTTTGCTTCCAGATATGAAATCAAGTCAACTTTTCTTGCTTTCATCGCATCCTCCGCACTGACATATGCCATTACGGAATCCCCCCTTTACTCTATAAAATGAAATAAAAAAGAGGACTATTCCGTTTCCTAGTCCTCTTTTACATACATTCAATTTTTATTTGCCAAATAAGAATTTTAATCGTTTCTCCTGTACGCTGTATGATAAACGAGCGTCAAATTTCTTCCCGTTTTTGTTTGAGATAAACCCTTTGATCTGATCCGTTACATTCTTTTCTAATAACTTTTTCACATGGTTACTACTTAAATTTTTACCAGAGAATGTACCAAAAATAATGAAGTCACAGCCTTTTTTGTATTTCTCGCATAAGTAGTTACTTTTCCCTACAAGAACTCTACTCTTACATAATGGACATTTGCCAATGGTACGATCTTCAGTCGTTGGAAAACGGAATTTCAAACTTCCGTCCGCTTCCATATAGATAGCTGCTGTAAATTCCCCCTTTTCTCCTTGAAAGCCATTGATAAAATCCGTTGTTTTATACTGAATTAACTTTTTCATCTGATTACCAGGTATCACTTTCCCTTTCATCTTGGCTGGTAACATAAAATCACATCCGTTTTTATGCTCCGTGCAACCATAAAATGTTTTACGATGAAGCATATCCCCTTGTTTACATTTTGGACATTTACCAAATGACAGCTCCTCTTGCGTTGGGAACTGAAATTTAACTTTTCCTTCATGTAACACTAAATAAGCGGAAAACTCCTTCTCATTGGACTTAAATCCTTTTAAAAGATCTGTTTTTTTATCCTCAAAAAGCTTTTTCGCTTGCGCTTCGGGAATCGCTTTTTCTTTAATTTTTTTCGGTAAGGAGATTTCACATTCTGGATAATTACTGCAACCATAGAAATTGCCTTTATGAAGGATTTTTCCTTTTCTACAAGGGCATTTGCACACTTCAATTTGCTGATTCCAGGTATTAATAATGCTATCCGACACCTTATCATCCATTGCGCCTAATTGTGCCACCGTGTCTTTTACAAACGTATTGGTTTTCTCTACAAATTCCTCATATTTCATTTCTTTCTTTTCGATCATGTAGATCATCCCTTCCATTTCAGCCGTATAAGCTGGATTTTTGATTTCATCTACCGGAAAAGCATCTATAAACGCACGACCAATATTAGTGGTTCGAATCTGACTGTTGGTAACATCAATATAGCTTCGCTCTAACAGTTTCGGAATAAACGTTTCTTCCGTTGCGACTGTCCCAATCCGTTTTCCTTTCATAAGTTCTTTCAAATGTTCATCATCTAATTTACGCCCTGCCGTCTCCATAAAGGTCAAAATGGAACTTTCCGTATGAAAGGCTGGTTTCTTTGTTCGAGACTCAATCAAGTCATACTGAACGATTCTGAAAGAATCTCCTTCTCGTAAAATAGGTATCTGAAATGCTTCAACTGATCCCTCTTCTATATCCTCTTGAAATACACTTAGAAATCCTTTCTCTTGTAGGATCTTTTCTTTTGTACTGTATGTGTTGCCCTCTTGATCTATAAAATGTACCTCTCTTACCAGGTAGATTGCTGGTTTCATAAAATTCCCGATAAATCGTTTTACAATTAAGTCATATAACTGTTTTTCTAATGGATTTCGGTTGGTCCCGACATATAATTTTGTTGTTGGGATAATGGCAAAGTGACTACTGACTAATTCATCATTAAATGTAGTGTGTTTTTTTGTAATAGAAGATGGGATTACTTGTTGTACAAGATTTGTATAGGAGCTTTTTTCTAATGCTGCCCTTACTTCCTTCACTCGTTCCACTTGTTCTGTAGGTAAGTGCCTAGATGAAGAACGAGGATATGTGATAAAGCCTTCTTCATACAAACTTTGAATATGTTTTTTTGCTGTTTCCGCATTTATCTTCAGTTTGGCGTGAGCATCTTTGTAGATATCCGTTAAGTTATATAGTAATTTTGGTTTCTTTTTTCTCGTACTCTCTTTAAATTCCGTTACGATTACATTCGTTTCTTTCAAGCTATCTCCAAGCTTTTGTAGTGGCGATGGATCTATCAGTTGATCTTCTGTTTTCATTACTGGTGATAAACCATTTTCCGTTAGTAGCTTTAAATTGTAATAGGTTTGTTCTTTATAGTTTTGGATAGCGATTTCTCTCTGACGGATTTCATTCAAGATACACATTTGAACACGACCAGAAGCCAATAAGAATTGGTTTCTTGCTAGTTTAGATGTACAGCCCCTTGTAACATTAATTCCTAGAATATAATCCAGGTATTGCCTCGCTTTAGCGGATTGAGCAAGCCCGTCATAGTCTGTTCCTGGTTCTAATCGGTTTAATGCTCCTTCTAATTCTGCGGCCTCATAGGAAGAAATAAAAAGACGGGATTCTCGCTTGTTCACACCTGCATGTTCAACTATCTCACGATAGATAAGCTCACCTTCTCTATCTGCATCACAGGAGTTGACCACATGATCTACATCGGGACGATTTAAAAGCTTAATTAATATTTGAATTTGTTCAAGACTATCCGATTTCGCTTTATATTCCGGCTCTAAAATGATTGGCAAGTGATCAAATTTAAATTCTTTGTACCTCTCGTCCATCTCCTCCGGATGTTTTAGTTCTAATAAATGCCCCCGGCACCAACTAATAATGTAATTTTCATTTTCATAGTAGCCATAATAAGGCTTGCTCCCTGGATATCTTTGTGAGTTTCTAAATCTAGGTGATTTTAATAATTCAACAGCTACCTTCGACTTTTCAGCAATAAACAATGTTTTCCCCATACGTAATACCTCCTATTAATCTGTAATTTCAGTTTCACGCTTCCATTTCTTATTTCTCCGCTTTTTCACCATTATCTGACCGAATAATAGCAACGCGTTCAAAAAGACAGATACAAGGAACATACAGCCTGCAAACAGCCATACATTCATGTCATTCACTCCTTTCGGGATAGCACCAACAAAACGCGAATTTCGTACGCTAAGCAAAATTTTATAAAGAAAAAGACGATTTCCTGTACGCTAAGGAATCGCCTTTTTATGTTGTTGCTTAATATTGAGTGCAGCAAAACAGTACAACTTTATTTTTAATCCACATTAAGTTCAATAAGATAATTAGTTTCTAAATTCACATAGAAAACGTTCTACACCTGGATACTTTTCACCTAAACTTGTTATCTCGAAACCGTATTTCCGATAAAAATCCACTGCATCATTATCCGTCTCAGCATAAATCAATGAATATTTATTAGATACATAATTAATCATAGCACTGCCAAAACCCTTACCTCGTTGAAATGAAGATACTGCAATATGCTTGATTTCACACTCTTTTTCACTATTAATTTCAATACCCATACAGCCAACGATTTCTCCTTCAAGTTCAAAACTATATAATTTTCGGTTTAATAACTTTAAATATTTTTCGTATTCTTTCTCAACTTTAAAATCTGATGTAGCAAAGGATAAGAGTTTCCTAATAGATGGATGAATCGTATTCAAATTAACTTCTTTCATAAGCATCCCCTTTAAATCTTCCTATTCATTAGATAATTCTTTACTTAACATAATTGCGTTTTTAAGCCAACAACTTCTGTTAAGATTAAGCGCTTTTCTTCATAATCTATTTTAGATTTTAACATAAATATCCATTCTAAATGAGTCCCACAAACGACCGTTTAAGGAATTCTATTTAGTTCTAATAAAACTGAAAGAAATACAGTCAAAATCCAGCTCCAAAACTCATTATCAAAAACAAAGTCCTATAACAAACATTAAATGTCATTTATGGGACTTTGTTAAAGTGCGGTAAAACTAATTTTTTTAACTTAAAAATTCCTTACCGTACGAAATTCGTGTTTAGTTGGCGAGCCTCCACATATAATGTTTTTGGTTCCGACAGCAATTCACGAACGGCTTGAATTTCTTCGTTAGATAAAGAAATAGAAACAAGCTCTTTTGGATCTCCTTTTTCTGCCCAAACGCCCTTGTATTCAATGTCTACGATTTCTACAATGTTTCCCATTCTTTTTCACTCCTTTCGTTCTAAAAACAAGAAAGAGGGCTTTTACATGTACCCTCTTTCATTTATAGACATAAAAAAATCACTTTCCGTTTTCTCAATTGAGTAACAAAAAATGATTCAATCTGGTTTTCCTGTTATAAAATTTTTCATCGTTCCATTTCCATTGTTTCCTTTTTTCTACTTAATTTCTTTGTAACCTTTGACTGGTCTACATTACCTGGATCAATAGGCTCTCGCTCCTTTTCTTTTTCCTTGTTGTTCATTTGTTTTCCGTTCAATGGCTGAAATTTTTTATCAAACTCCATTTCCTTTGAAGTTGTAGACTGATTCATCGTTATTCCTTCTTTCCCAAGCTTCTCATCCACTTGGTTTTCTAATTTCACAACGTGTTCCTGGCTTACTAGCTCATTATCAATCGAAACATATTTCGTTGTATAATACCGTTCTTCAGCTTTTACACGAGTGACAATACTATCAATATTATCTGGTGTTTCTTCATATTGTGAACGTCTGTATGCTTCGAATTTTCGGCTTAAATCCTTATCTAACGTAGTTGGCTCCTTTTCTTTTGAAGGTTGAATTTGTTGATCTAAAGAGACAATAGGTGCATATCCATCTGTCTTCATTTCTTTATATAATTCCACTTCTTTTTCATTAAATGAGTAATCTTTTTGTCCCTCCGCTTTATCAACTAAGAGTCCATATCGTTCATCTTTTACGATTTCATCTAGACTCATATTTGCATCTTTTTCATAAACAACAAATGACAAATTCCCTCTTTCATCAAAGATAGAACTCTGAACCTTTTCATATAGATCTGGTTTCAAAATGTTATCTAAATAGACATTTTCTCGTTTCCCGTTCTTTTCCATTAGGGAAACGTATAAATCGTCCCGATCTGTTTTATCTTGATTCCATACAGACAAATAATTGATATCTTTCGTAACTGCATCCATCATGTGGATTCTTGCCAGTTCTTCATCTTGTATACCGTTTGCTAACACTTCAATTGTAACTAAGTGGTTGGGTGCCTCTTTTGATTTTTCTAATGTACTTTCCTGTGCTTTTTCCATCGGTATTTCTTTGTTATTTCTATAATTCATCACTTCATCTCGTAAAGCTTGTTTTACTTCATCCGATAAATACCTTTTCTCGTTTAATACTTGTTCATACGGTGTCTTGTAGTCCCCATCCCCCATATCCAAACGATCCATACTCACAAGCTCCATTCTCCCAAAATCTCTATCTACTTCTTTTGGAATGGCAATATGATAACGAGTTTTATCATATGGTACGTATTCATCCCTTTCTCTTGCTTCCTCTTTTGCTTTTTCAATATTTTTAATGACTTCAGCCATTTTTTCATTGGCCTCTCCAAATGGAATCAACTGACTACCTTTAAAATTTTCGTTTTCGCTCCACTGAACTAACATAGTTGGACGATTTATTTCATCTTGATTTAGTGCTGCATACTTTTCTTGATTAGCCTCATTAAATGCCTCGATAAATTCTTTATCACTCAATTTTTCTGCACCTTCTACAGGCTCAAACGCTCGATTTTTATCTACTTGCTCCCTTAACTGGGTAACGGAAACGAGTTCTTGTGTCGTATTACTCAGACTCATAAATTCCACCAATAAAATATTCTTTTCATCCTGTTTTTCATTTCCTTTTTCCATACTTCCCACCTCTTTTTCATTTATTTGTTGTTTTTCTTTTTCCAAACTACTTTCAATCGTTTCGATGAATTCAATGGAGGTTTCATGTACTTCTTTCAACAACTTCGTTTTATCTTTTATTTCTTTTCCTTGCGTCCAGCTCGCCAAATATCCTAACGAATATTCGCTTGTATCAATCCCAAAATAAGAAGAAACGGCATAAGCTGTCATTTCTGCTTGGAACTCTTTTTCTGGTGCTGTATAATTCATATGCGTCTCCGCGGTATGAAGTTTGGCATGTGCCAATTCATGAAGTAAGGTTTTTACATTTTGCAATTCACTGTTTCGTGGATTCAAAGCAACCTCTTTTGTTAAGGTGTAACTAACTCCCTTTGCGACCCCAAGTTCTTGCTTCGGCTCAATAATTTTTACACCGTTTTTTTCCGCAATGGCTTCCATTCCTTTATACAAACTCTGGTAATCCGTAACGCTCCCTTCTAGCCAACGATTCGGAAAAATACGAGGTAGATCTTCCGCTTTTGCGTTTGTTTGAGACAGGTCAAACACATGACCGACAGCAAAATATAAGCGACCTGGTTTCACTTCTACGCTTTTAGATTCAATTTGTTTTTTCTCTTGCTCATTTGCTTTAGTTACTGTTTTCCAAGTGCCTTCTTTCTCCTTAAATTTTGCTACAGTTCGGTTTGGAACAAGGATTTTTATTCCTTTCTCACCCTTCTTAACCGGAAATCCTTTTTCTTTCCAAAAAGAAAAGGAACCAACTGCACTGGCTCCCTGGAATTGACTTTGTATTAATGAAATATTAGATGGTGAATAGTGATAAAACTTTGCCATAAAAGTTAAATACTCTTTTAAATCTTCCGGTGTACGAAAATAACCTTCTACGCTTTTTTCCATCTTTTTTGTTAAAGCTTGCACCGCTTCTTTCTTTTCTTCTGGTGATTTCGTTTGATACTTTTTCTTATAACTTTTACTCATGATCTTCTCCTACTCTTTCACTCGCTTTTTGTAATTCCTCCATTTCTTCTTCATTCCATCTCTCAGCTGTATCAAAGAAAAGCTCATGAGTTTTTACATTAACCGGAACTAACATATTTTCTTGATTCATGACATGGACTGCAAGTTCTTCCTCTTGTTCTCGTGTAATTTTGATTGTTAGTTCTTCCTCTTTCACAAGTAAAACAAGTTCACCTTCTCCAACCTCTTTAATGACCCCTAATGCGATATCTTCATGAAATAATAACATCCTACTAACCTCCTGTTTTTTTTATAAAAAGAAACAATGTAGCTTACGTCACATTGTTCTTTGATGCCTCATGATCTATACGTTTTTGTCTTGCATGACTAATCCTTTCCGCTACAACTTCTTTTGCTATCTTCACACTTCCCATCTCTTGTTTATCAGTCGTAATAAGGCTATCTACGCCCTCTAAAAAGAAATAACCATTTAATAACTCAATTAAAATTTGCGTATTTCTATCCGCACTATTTGCACCAAGACGAATTTTTGTTAGTTCACTTTTCAACACATCGTGTAGATTCTTTGATACAATTTCGGAAATATAATTCAATGACCATTCTGTATTTTTTGATGCTTGATGTTCTCTACAAATCCTAACAATTGCTTCACCGTTATATCTGATGTTGTGTTCTTCCATGTAATCTTTAATATACGTATCTGTTTCCTCATCCAATGTAATTTGCATACGAAAGTCCTTCATTTAATAACCCCTCTCATTTTGATATGCACTTTCTTTTTGCATACGCTCATAATACTTTTGGTTCTTCCAACTCTCATATTCACTTTTAAAAGCACGTTCCACTTTTCTCATAGAATACTGAATAGATACATTCTGTTGAAATTTTTGAAACGGCTTTGATTTTTTCATGTGATGGATTCTCTTTTGTTCTTTATCATATGCCTTCATTTCTTGTAAAAAGGCGTTACCCATTCTTTTATACAAGTCATTAATTTTATTCGTCTTGTAATTTTCATATTGCTTCTTATCATACTTTCCTTCCCCATATGCTTCTTTAAAAACTTGCACTTCTTTATCTAACTTTTGGAGAAACTGATCGTAATCTTTTTTATGATGATGTTGAATATATCTACTGCTTAATTTATCAATTTCCGGCTTTAATGGTTGAATCGTATTGTAGCTATATTGCCACTGTCTTTTATCACTTGGTAACTGTTTATAGATTTGTAAAAACAACGGTTTCAGATGTTGATTACGCCAATCAAAAACGGAATCCTCTTTTTTCCTTCCCACCATATTATTTCGAATCAGATCATTAATTTGTTTTTGTTCCTGCTTACGATCTAATAGATTATTTACGACTTTCCCCTTCATCGCATCTAATGTTTTTGGTTTTCTTTTACCACGTTCTCTCGTTGGAAATGGCTCAACAGTTGCTACATGAATATGAATATTGTCCGTGTTAAAATGAATAGCTGCTGACCAGATTGAACTTTTTTCTATCCCCTCTCTTTTTTGCATTTCCTTCATCGCAAGCCGTGTTACATCCATTAACTTTTTTTCATCCAATGTTTTTGTTTTCTCATCATAAATCCCTTGTTTCTCTAACCAGGGATTATGAAAAGAAATGACATCTTGCCACATGATACTTCCATTTTCATGAGCGGTTTTAAACATTTCCTTTAAGGACTTTTTTTCACTTTCTGTTAAACGATTTGCGTGTTCCGTAAATAGTGCCGATGTCTTTTCTGAATTCCCCATATAGTCTTGATACGTTTCGAACATTTTCGGATTCAGCTTCACTTCACTTTTCGCTTCCTCTCGATCTACATACTCAATATAGTTCTGAAACGCATCGGAACTTGGTAACACAAATTTCGTTTTTAAAACAACACCCGGTGTGACGGAAGACTGAACAGGAACCCCATTACTCATTTTCAACATCCTGCATCATCATTTGAATAAACTCATTCATTTTTTCCATTGCGCTATAACAATCACTCATCATATGGATGTTCTTTTCAATGAGATTTTCTAATTCCATTTCCCTTTTATTTTGTTGCTGAAAAAATGCCAGCATTTCAATTTGGTCTTTCAAAAATTTCTGCCGGGATAATCCTTTCCTCTTTGCAATTTCATCTATTTTCTTTACGGCAATTGGATCTACTTCTCTAATTCTAATTTCCACTTTTCCCTCTCCTTTCTGCAAATCTGGGTAGAGATCAAAAAATAGTGAGAAGAGCATAAGGGGTTTTTGTTCCCACCTAAGGTGTGAAGCTAGGCGGAGCCTAGCGAAACGATGGGAACAAGAAAACCTTCTAGGTGTAGACTCACTCACGACACAAACTCTTCTGATGTAGACTCACTCACGACTCATTTTTTCGTGATGTGGACTCACTCACGATACAAAATCCTTCGATGTAGACTCACTCACGACACGACTTTTTTCACTTTTTATTAATTTCTTGTGCCTTTTCTTCTAATTTTTTGATCTTATCTCGTGCAATTTTTTGTTCTCCTTTAAACAGTTCAACGTTCTTTTCTGATGATTTTATTTTTGATTCTAAGGATGCTATTTTGGATTGTGTTTCCGTTTTTTCTGCTTCCGTTTGGTACTTCATTTCATCTTGTAATTCTTTTACTTTTTCATAAACCGTCTTCGCATTTTCCTCTTCCAGTTTGATTGCTTTCCCATATTTTTTTATCTTTGTTTCAATATCTTTTTTGTCTCTTTCTATAAAATCTAACTCATATGTTTTTTTATCTTCAGCTAACAGTTCGTCATTCGCTTTTGTTTTACTTTGATCGGTAAAAATCGTCTGAACTAATTTATTCGGACTTTTTGTTGCTGCATTTTCTTCTTCATATTCATTAACATCTTGTGTGAATTTACGAATATCCATTTGTTCTTTTTCACCGTTTTTATTGTAAATATCGAAAGCTAACGCTCCCCAATTCGGAGATAACTCTTTTACTTCTACAACGTATTTTCCGTTCTCTTCATACAATACTTTGACAGGTAACTGAACACCTGGATTTGCTTTTTGCTGTGCCTTAAATGTATATCCTGTTTCCTCATATCCTTCTAATCGAAAGTAAATTTGTATAAAGTTTTTGTGTGGATTGTATTCCCTTTTTTCTACAATCAATTTCCCCATACCCGACAACTTAATTACTTTATTTGTCTCTGTATGAAATAGTTTTTCATCGTTTGGCATGTAAATTTTAGATGTCAAGAATGCGAAAAAACCAAAAAATAGAAAGCTGATAATTGTTAGGTAGACCCACGACTTATTTTTTCTTAGATTGATTCTTTCACTCTTTTTCCCAATTGCACCTATCACACTCTCACCCCACCTTTTTCGTTATAAAACTTTCATATTTAGTTCTTCCACACTTGTAACTCGCCATGTTTCCTTATCTTTTTTCATGATGATTCGCAACACATTGTTTACTTTTTCTTCTCGGTTTTGCGTTGGATCTGTCGTGACATTTATAAATTCAGCTAGCACATTTACCTCCTCTTTATCGGGTTCATTTTCTTGTAAATAAAACTTCATTTCTATTGGTTTTGTTTTATACGTATCTCCTAATTCGTATTTGTCAGTCGGATAGAATTGTTGTAAAAGTTCTTCGCTCATAATGGATTTTGCCTTTTCTTTTCGCTCGCTGTACCCTTCTTTTTCTCTGTGAAATGATAATTGTATAAATGTTTCGGCTAGCGATAAGTACGCCCTTCTCTGTTGTTCCTGTGCGGAAGGAAGTACCTTATCCAGTCGTTTTTTTAAGTCTTCATTTTGTTTTGTTAGTAATTCATTTGAAAGTTTTAACTGTTTTTCTTTGCCATCACTCATTGACTTTTTGCTCAAATAGATATTAAAAGCTGTCACACCTACAACTAAAATGACAAACACAATAAACAAAAATTTTCGTTTATCTTTCATTCTTTCAGTCTCCCATTCCTTCGGTTTTTAGAACCTTCTTACATGACCAGAAAAGACTTTTTTCCAATACGGATTATTTAAATCTTCAATAGAAACACCTTTATTCGTTTGGCATCCTATGAAAGTATTCTTATCAATTACAATGCCAACGTGTCCGTCATGTTTGTAGGTATCAAAGAAAATAACATCACCCGGTTTCATATCATTTGCTGATACTTTTGTACCGATTTTATTTAATGTTTCCGTGCTTACAGCTCCTATCGGACTGGTATACATCCCTACTTGTTCGAATGCCCAGCGTACAAAACTTGAACAATCAAAAATCCCTCTTGCGATGTCATTTGTGTTACGTCCTCCACCAAATACATAGGTAGAACGCCCTATCCATTGGCGACCTACATCGGCAACTTTTGAACCGCTACTTCCTCCACTTCCTGGATTTCCTCCACCACCAGAAACGACAGAACCCGGCTGATAATATTTCAAAACAGCATCAACATAAAGCGCGTCGCCGTAGCACGCGGAGTAGGGTATCATCTCTGGCCTTACACAACGATACATCCCCGTATGTTTCACTTTTTGATATTGTTGTTGTGAAAATTTAATTGCTAGTTCTTTGGTATATTTGCCACCATTTGCACCAATAAAATCGAAAAATCCTGTCCCAAAATTGTAAGCTTGGAGGGCTGTTTTGATATGATCCATGTCTCCAGGACTCGTTACTCCGGCTCTTTCTATCGCATGTTTAAACTCCTGTACACCAGCCCAAATACTGTAGTCTGGATCTGTAATACAGTTTGGTGATTTACAATATTTCGTATTAAATGCACCTTCCGAGCTTTGCATTGGATCGCTACCTCGACCTCCACTCTCTTGCATCATTTGTGCAAGCATTAAAGCGACAAACGGTTCCACACCAAACTCTTTCGCATACTTCCGAATCGTTGGCTCCCATTTTAAAACTTCGGGTGAAACATTCATAACTTGCCCTTCACCTGTATAGGTAATATCACCCGTGTCTGTTCCACTATCGCTCCCCATTGCTGCAATAAAAATGCTTAAGATTCCAAGTAAAAGAAAAGAAAAAAGACCCATCACAAGTAGTGCTAAAGTGATGAGCCATTTCTTTGGTATAACCTTTAAAACTAGATGCATGGTATTAAGCACCTCCCCCGAATAACATCAATTCTTCATCTGTTACTTCTACATGGAAGTGAATGTTTTTTACAGCCCCAATACTTAAAATGACATCCCCTGTTGGTAAATGTGGAATCGCTGCAATTTCACTTTCACTTAACTGTCCTGCAAATACTTTTCGTAACATATCTAAACTGTTATTATCTTGCTGCATAATAAATTTGTACTGTGTAAGTTCAAATAGCTTTTTAATTTCATCAATCATTTCTTGTGAAGATCCTTCCGGTACAAAATCTCGAATTGTATGACTTGCATATAAAAGACCTGCAAAATATTTTCGATCTTCTCGGCTAAATTTCGTTAAAAATTGTAGGGCATGAGCGCTTTCTTTTTTCGTGTTTATTATATGATGCGCCTCGTCAATAATAATGAAATAACGAATTACATCTTCAAAAGCAAGTTGTTGTTTCGTATATGCCTCTAATTGTGGCGCACCATTGGATATCATTTCATCCCATATTAAATTAAAAACATTAAAAATTTGTGCTTGGAATACTTCCGGTTTAAAATTTGAAATGTTTCGTAAGGAAAACGATACAACTTGTTCTTTCTTGAAATCTTCAATTGTAGAAGGTCCATCAAATAATTGTGCATATGCTTCTACTAAATTCGTAAGATTTAATTCAATTAATTCTAAACGATGAATTCTACTGTCTCCTAAATTATCATGATGTTTTTTAGCTTTTACATCTTGATATAATTCTTTGCGAACAAACATTAAAAAGTCAGAGAAAATAGGATATTCTTTTGGTTTTCTTGTTGTAATTTCATTTTTCGCTCCTTTTTCGTCATTCCATAATCCCATTCGAATATATAATTTACGAAGCAAATTTTCATATTCTTTAATTTCATCATCTTTTGCTTCTGGCGCAATGAATCGATAAAAAATTGTCAATTTAGATAAATGTTGAGTGAAACTAACTTCTTCAAGTTCTGCTGTCTTATATACTTGAAGTGGGTTAATTTGACCTTGTGAACCATCTAATGCAATTGTTTTCCCGTTCAGATCACGTACTGTTTCCTCAAATTCACCTACAATATCAAAAATACGAATAAAATGACCTTTACTTGCATAGTCTACTGATTTCTTTTTTAGTAATGTTGATTTTCCAGCACCAGGCTTTCCAATCATTACACCGTTATAAAACTTTCTTTGTTCGTCTTTATGAAAAATATCAAAAATAACATTTCCTTTTGTTTTCGTTGTTCCATAATACGTACCGTATGGATCGTGCAAATAAGAATAATGAAACGGACACCCACCAGCCAAACTGACTGCCGGAATTTCTTTCCCTTTTCTTCGGTTCACATAATTTTTTTGTGTATCAAAGCTCGTTACGAGTGCATCCCACTCATACTCTTGTTCATTTAAAAAAACAGCTCCACGAAAGTTATAAGACTCTAATGTTTCCATGATTTCTTTTACTTGTTTTTCTAACTCATCTAACGTTCTAGCGGAAACATAGATACGGATATGAATACGTTTCATGACCTCACCTTGTTTCAAATCCGTATAGAGAGCTTCCAACTCTAAAAATTCATTTTTCGCATCAATCCGATCTATATTATCCTTTGCTGTATCATGCCGAACGCTTTGTTCACTCATGGATTTATTAATCGATTCAACGACTTCTTTTCGGTCATCACTCATGACATCTAATGTCGTAATCACATTGGGCATATTCATAATTTGCTCTAACCAAAAATCATTTACCTCTGTTGGAAAGTCAAAAACATGAATACAAGTAGCAAATCCATCACCTGTTTGCACATAGCTTTCTTTAAAGCTGATTCCCCCTTGTGGCTGAACTCTAGCCACTAAATAAGGGTTGTAACCTTTCTTCTTTTTTAGTTCTTCTTGTTTTTCCTTTTTGGATTTTTTACTTTTGAACGCAAACATCTTGTTTCCCCCTTACTACCATATATTTTTCGTTCCCAATTTTGCATTTTGATTAAACAATTTAAACATAAGCTCTAACTTTTTCTCTTCATCCACATCTAATAGTTCGGTAGAGCGTTTAATATACCGCTTTGCTGCATCCACACGTTCTTTTACGATTAATTCCGTTTCTCCGTAAATAAATAAGAAGGCTTCCCGATTTGTTCTGCCCCATTCTAAAAACTGCAGTTCTTTTAACTTTTGATTTAAAATTCGTTCATACAAAGGACTGGTACATTCTTTAATTTTCTTCTCTATATAACGTTGTTGTTCAGTTGTTTGACATGGAAAGTTTAAAAAAACGAGTTTAATAGACTGTTTGTAGGCTTGATAAAAATAAGCATGTGAGAAAATAACAAATGCTTGTTCGTCGCTATTTTTAGAGAACATATCGTCACCTTCCACTTGAAGAATTTCTAAAAACTCCTCATTTTTCAGTTCAAATATGCCATCCTCTGTCATGTCTACAATTTGCATAATTTCCGCAATACTTTTCTTTACCTTTGGTGGTGTTTCTTTCTTTTTTCTAGATAAAAAACCTAACAGTTTTGGATTTTTCTTTTTCGAAACGTCTTTCTTTGGCTTTTCTTTCTTCTGTTTTTTTACTTTTGGTTCTACCTTTGTTTTTTCTTCTTTCTTTTTGTCGGGTACCACCTTCACAATTTCTTTTGGTTCAGAAATTGATTCTTTTACATTTTTTTCGTTAAATCGAAATGTATTTTTCTTTGGTCTTTCTAGTTGTTTTAGTTCTTCTTTCTCTACATCTTTTTCGCTGAATAACGCCATATGTGATCCCTCCCTTATTGATCGTTATCAATGGCGCAATATGCACCTTTTCTTCTTAGCAATGTAATAATCAACACTTCATACATTCGTTTTTGAGGATTCGTACTTGGTCGCCAAATCATGATAATTGCAATAACTGCCATGAAAATAACAAATGGTAATTGAAAGGAATCATGTACAAAATTCCTAAGAATCATCGTTACAACTAATAAGCCAATTAATAAAAAGAAATCTATTAAATAAAGCACTTTATTAATCCGTAATTCTGTACTGATTTCCTTCGGAATCCGATAGCTTCTCATCGGGATTCCCTCCTTTTCGACAATAAAAAATAAGCGTAATCGTACGCTTATTTTTTATCTGTATTATTTTTATTTTTGTTTACAATATCTCTCCAACTTTTACCCGTGTTTTGCCCCATCTGATAAAAACGCTTTGTATTCTGTACCGTTTCAGAATTATGAATGCGTTCTTGTACTCCTCTTACCTTTTGTTTCACGGATGATGTTGTATTTTTAACTTTATCAGTTGTATATTGTCCTAATGTCCGTGTTTCCTGACTGCTACTTGCTGCCACTTCCTTATCACTTTCATAAGGAGTTATTGGGCTACTATGTGTCACCGTTACATTGTCGGCTGATACCGGGCTTCCTCCACTTGGTACTGATCTTGGTGTTTCTACTGGTGCCGGGCTACTTCCGCTTGGCACTGATCTTGGTGTTTCCATTGGTGCCGGGCTACTTCCGCTTGGTACTGGCCTTGATGCTTCTACTGGTGCCGGGCTTCCTCCACTTGGTACTGATCTTGGTGTTTCTACTGGTGCCGGGCTTCCCCCACTTGGCACTGATCTTGGTGTTTCCATTGGTGCCGGGCTACTTCCGCTTGGTACTGGTCTTGATGCTTCTACTGGTGCCGGGCTTCCCCCACTTGGCACTGATCTTGGTGTTTCCATTGGTGCCGGGCTTCCTCCACTTGGTACTGGTCTTGATACTTCTACTGGTGCCGGGCTTGGTGTTTGACCTCCTTCATTTGCTCCTTGTCTTACTGTTCCTGCTGTTTGACTTCCTTCACTTGCTCCTTGTCTTACTGTTCCTGCTGTTTGACTTCCTTCACTTGCTCCTTGTCTTACTGTTCCTGCTGTTTGACTTCCTTCACTTGCTCCTTGTCTTACTGTTCCTGCTGTTTGACTTCCTTCACTTGCTCCTTGTCTTACTGTTCCTGCTGTTGGATTTCCTTCACTTGCTCCTTGTCTTACGCCTCCTGGTGTTTGGCTTCCTTCACTTGCTCCTTGTCTTACTGTTCCTGCTGTTGGATTTCCTTCACTTGCTCCTTGTCTTACTGTTCCTGCTGTTGGATTTCCTTCACTTGCTCCTTGTCTTACTGTTCCTGGTGTTTGATTCCCTGCGCTTGTTCCATTTGCTTTTCCAGCTTCTTTCATTTCATCTTGAAGGCTTGTAGTACCTGATTCTTGCCCATTCGCTATCCCTGGGTTTTCGTTCCCTCCTTTTTTCATGTCTTCTTGAATAGATGGCGTACCACCATTCTTTTTATCTTTTTCCTTATTTAAGTTACCTTTTTCTTTTTCCTTATTTGCTAAATCATTTCCATTTGCTTTCTTCTCATCAGCTTTTTTCATTTGATCTTGCAATGAATCTTTATTTTCAGATTCATTTCCATTTTTCAAGCCACTTATGAGACCAGCCATTCCACCTGTTGCCATCGCTGCCGCACTTGCGGTTTTAGCCGCTGCAACACCAGTTCCTTGCGCTGCACCTTTCGCTCCTTTTCCAATCATATTTCCGAGACCCTTCATTGGTTTTGAACTTGCAAGACCAGCGATTCCTTTACCAAGTGCGTAACCACCTACTAACATGCCCCAACTACTCTTTAAACCAATATCTATTCCAAATAGTCTTTCTACGACTGCCGGGCCATCTAGAACTGCCATACTAAATGCGGCTAATGCAATCAGATACGGTACACCATTTAATTTGTCATGGAGAAACGCTGTTCCCATTATATATAGCTTCAAAGATAGGAATATCATAATCGTTGCTATAAATATATTAAGGATATTAGATAATACAGCTTTTAACTTTTGACCATTCGCAACATCCGCTGGTGCTAATATGTTGGCTAACAAATAGTTAAATGCTAATTCATAACATAATCTAGCTAATTTAATACTTACCAATAACAAAGTTAATCCTGTTATCAGTAAAGTAAAGAATATATTCCAAAAATTCCAATGCCAGCGATAATACTTTTCTGGAAAGAAATCAAACCAACCATCTTTTAGTTCAGCTAAAGATGCAACTCCTAATGCATCCATCACCCTTTTATTCTGTAGGATTTTTTGACCACCATCTGATAAATCCTTGTCTTTCGTAAATTTGAAATCGGAATCAATTTTTTCTGTAATATCTATTTGTCTAATATTTTTTTCAGGAATATTATTTTTCGGATTCAAATCTTCTTTCTTTTTCCATCCATTTTGATCTATTACTGCAATATCTGTTATGTTTTTCTTAATAATTTCATCACTTAAGGAACCTTTTTGTTCTGATTTTACAACTGCTATGGCATCATCGGTGAACTTATCAACCTTTGTCATACCCGTACTTAATAAACAAAGTACACTCAGTGTTATGAAAATATTGATGATAATTTGAGAACGGTTCATTTGTTTGTTCATAATGAACATGTAGCCAATATATAAAAACGATATGGCTAAAAGAACGACAAACAATGGATATAACATATCAACAAAATTTTGTATTTCTGGTGAATTAAAGAACCCCTTAATCCCCAGTATGGCATCTGTCACACCTTCTAAAGCATCTACAACTAAAGATAAGCCTACAATTAGGAACCATCCTAGCCAACGCAATACATAATTCACGATGTCTCCTACTTGGAGATAATCCGAGAACGTTTCTAAAACCTTTAAAATCTCTTCATCTTTCACTATTTACCCTCCTCTCATAATTGCTATTGTCCTAATACTTCTTTTGCTGTCCAATTCACTCTCTCATTTAGTCTGTCGATACGAATAATCAATTTCCCTTTTTGTTCCCGATCTACTGAAAGGAAAAGAACCGCATCTTCTAGACCAAGAATGACCTCATTTTCTTCTGTTACAAATGGCGAGTAACTATCTAAAATCAATTGCATTTTATCCGTTATTGTCGGTACACACATTCCCTCTTCCTCCTTTATATTTGGATTCAAAAAAGCACTCAATCATTTGAGTGCTTTCTAACTTGTTACTTGTTCTTTTTCTTCTAAGTCACGCAAAATTCGATTAATCTTGTTTTCGACTGCTTGATAAACACTTTTGTCGATGTGGTCATTGTGAGCTAACATTTGAAATTCACTGTAAAACTCGCCCATTTCTTGATTTTCAACCTCATCTATTGATTTGCCTAACTGTGCTATAAAGAACTTATCAACCAGTTTCAAAACCGCTAAATCAGATTCAAAAAATTCATTAACCGTTTTTTCCTTCCAATTTTCAATGGAGAGAGAATCAAACGGGCTATCTTCCTGCTGAAACGCCTCCTCGGGAATTTCTTCATCAATTCCCATCATGGTTGCTTCTTCTATTGGCTGCTGTGTCTCTACTGGTGGCAAATCTTCCTGTTCCGGCTCTGATGGTTTTTCCTTTCTTTCTCCTAAAAAATCTACAATGAGTGAATTTGGATTTACGTCATCATGTAGGGAATCAATATCTATATCTAAAATAGATTTATCTGTATCGAATTCTACGCCTAAGTACTCCCATCTGTATTTTAAGGCTGTTTCTCCCGTATTATAAATCGGGCGAGGTCTGATCCGTTTTCTGTTATTATCCTGACGTTTTATAACACGAATAACGGTACTTTCTCCTTCTTTAAAATTCATAAGTTCATTTGCTGTTAACAGTGGGCGTTGATCTAGACCTTCCGTTTTATTTTTATCAGTAGAAAGACCTTTTCCGCTTCGAGAAGGTAGGTTAATCGTCTGATTCCCTAGTTTTTTGGACACTTTTTCGGCGGTTTCTTGATCGTTAGTTAGAATGTAAATGGTATTCCCACAGTTTCCATCAATCGTATCTGCATCCTCACCATACTTATTTTTTAATTGTGAATATGCTTGAATGATAAGATTAAAGCGAACATTTCTACCAAGACAAACCGTGATAATATTCGCCATTCCTTCAATACTTGGCATATTACCAAACTCATCCAGGCAAAAAACCACCTCACGGTGACATTTCCCTCCACGAGCGAGGGAGGCACCCTTTGCCAATATAAAATAAAGCTGCCTTACAAAAATAGAAGCAATCACATGATTCGAAGAATCAAAGTCTGGTGTAATCATAAAAATAGCCACTGGTTTATCGAAATAATCCACTTTTGTTATTTCCATATCTTCATTTTCTTCTATTACTTTAAATTCTGTATGACCCGTTTTTTTATCTATTTTTGTAACAATAATAGATGTTTTCGTTTGAGGATTTTCCTTTTCATTACATTGAATGGTATCTCCAACTTGTATTGATTGTTTAAAATCTAATGCAAAACGTCCTGTAATATCTGCTTTGATAGACTCCTTTGAGCCATCTGAAAATACAATTTCCACTCGTTTTCTAGGTGTCACTTTTCCTTTTATCGTTTTTCCAAAACCGACACGTTTTAAATCCACACTATTTTTCGCTGTCATTTTAGCGATTTCATCAAATGTAAAAATAGAAAGTCCGTTCATTGTTTGAGTGAAAATCCCACCTCTTGCTTGCCCTTTTGAGAAATTAGAAGTTGCATATTGCATTTTCGCAACGCTATCCGCTGGTAAGCCTTCAAAGTATAAATCTAATGCATTTTTAGGTGGTTCCTCTGGATCAATTATTATTTCTTTCGAACCAAGTTCTGATAACATGTTAGCTACTGCATACATCGTTATTTTTTCTTCTGTTCCTTCTGCAATACATTTATCTGTTATAGCTAAAACCATAGCGTTGCATAGGCTCATAGCACAATCTTGCCAAAAAGGATCTTTAACACCTGGTTTATAAAACAAAGTGTGTGAGAGTGTTTTACATAGTGCCTGGGCCGTTGAATAGTCTCCCTCTTTATAGGCATCTTTTACAAGCTGCAATAAGTTATAACTCATGGAATCAAGTGGCTTTAACAAGTTCAAAACTTCAATGTGATACCCTCGCTCTTCCAGTGTTTCTTTCGATGCACTGAAGAGCTCACCTTTTGGATCATTAAAAATTAGGGATGGTTTATGTTCCGCTCTAGAATAGACATCAATTGTAGGAAATACAAAGGTTTCCCCTTTACCAGAGCGTGTTGTACCGATAATTAAATTATTTACCGGACTATCATCAATAAATACCTTGTCACCTAATCGTGAGATAACAACACCACCGCCACCTTTAAATGATTCTTCTCGATCTGGTACAGCTCGGTATTGCTTTTTCAACTCTTCAACTGTTGTAAAACGACTAGACCCTTTCTGATGATTATTTAGGTTTTTAAAGGAAGATTTCAATTTGTACACTGTTCTTGCAATGGTTCCAATCACTACAAGGAAAACAAGCAAGTAGTAAATTGGATGTTCTGCAATTGGCATCTGAAAAAGAAATCCTACCTCCATATGAAATGGTTTAGGATGTAATAAATCACTAAATGTTGTTTCTATCAGCTCTAAAGATAAGTTGAGTAAAAAATTAGCGATCAAAAACATTCCAACAAACAAAAAAGCACTCAATGGAATGAGTACTTCTTTTTCAGCTAATTTATATTTGATTGATATCTTTTCACTATACATATCAAAGCATCACCTCTGTTCAATCTAGCCACACGTATTACTTTTTCAAGCCAAATCCCGAATCATAATTATATTTTTCATACTCTGTTATCTTATCGAAATCATTCGTTACATCTAAAGATATAATATATCCAAATTCCTTAGTAATTTGGGCATCTGAAGGCATTTGTTGAAAACTAGCTATTACTTTTATATCGGAATCCTTCATTTGTTGAAGAAAGTATATAAAATTTTCCTGACATAAATAATTGGTTTCATCTACAATTACATATTCAAATTGTTTAGCTACATTTATCACATCATCTGTAATTTTAAAATCTCTATATTCTTCATTTGATTCACAATCTAAATATTGTAAAGTTACATGCCCTTCTGTTTGCTTCTCTAATTCTTCGTATTCCTTAAATGGATCTAACACTAATACTTTTGATAAACTTAAAGCCATTTTCTTCAATTCCCTCGTTTTCCCTGTTCCCACTCGACCTACCACCATTAAACTTTTATCTAGACTTGAAATTTGTACTAAATTTGCACTATTAACAAACATTTATATGACCCCTCTCAAATTAAAAAGGTACTCTTTTTTTGAGTACCTTTTTGAAAATATCAGTTGATTTTTTTCTTTATTTACTCGCTACCATCTTTTCATTTTGTTTCAGAACTGGCTTTTCTGTATTTGTTGGTTTTTCCGGTTCTGTCGGCTTCTCTGTGTTTGTTGGCTTTTCCGATTCTGTTGGCTTCTCTGGATTTGTTGGTTTTTCCGGTTCTGTTGGTTTCTCTGGATCTGTTGGTTTTTCTGGATCTGTTGGCTTCTCTGGATCTGTTGGTTTCTCTGGATCTGTTGGTTTCTCTGGATCTGTTGGTTTTTCTGGATCTGTTGGCTTCTCTGGATCTGTTGGCTTCTCTGGATCTGTTGGTTTCTCTGGATCTGTTGGTTTCTCTGGATCTGTTGGTTTCTCTGGATCTGTTGGTTTCTCTGGATCTGTTGGTTTCTCTGGATCTGTTGGTTTCTCTGGATCTGTTGGTATCTCTGGATCTGTTGGTTTCTCTGGATCTGTTGGTTTCTCTGGATCTGTTGGTTTTCTGGATCTGGATCTGTTGGTTTCTCTGGATCTGTTGGTTTCTCTGGATCTGTTGGTTTCTCTGGATCTGTTGGTTTCTCTGGATCTGTTGGTTTCTCTGGATCTGTTGGTTTCTCTGGATCTGT
>NZ_JBBOTW010000005.1:0-55516 GCF_038050415.1 Bacillus sp. FSL M7-1020
GATACCGCTTCTTTTCTAGGTATAAATAGATGCCATGTAAAACAATTCGTATGACAATTCCTAACAGGATCAATAAAGCAATCCCACGAAACACACCGACTACAGTTGGCACCAGCTTCATCAATTCTGTAAGGATTTTTTCTTTAGAAAACCAGACAAATGCGACAGCTCCTATACCTAAAAGCATTTTCCAGTTCTTTTCTATGAAGTTTTCAATTTCTTTGTCGAGCTTGCTGTGCGCCACTTCTTCACTTCCTTTCTATCCTTGAAATGGCCTTATGCAAGGGCTACTAGTTTTTCACGATGCTTTTGTGTTCGTTCTTCAGCGGCTAGTTGAATCAAAATTTGAGGTTGCACGATCCCGTTTTGAGGTTGATTAATTTGATCTAAGAGTGTTTTATAGTTGAAGAGTTCTTGCTTCACTTGTTCGATATCTAATTCACCATTTACCGTTACTTGTTCTTTCCAGAACGTTTCCCAGCATTCTTGACGATTTTGATACGCTTGTTTTCCCATCTTGCTTCCTCCTTTTAAATGGGGAGGATATTCAGCGAAAAAATGTCCTCCCATGAATATTATGATTTGTGCGCTTTTTTATAGGGGTCTAATGTGACTAAGAGGGAAGAGAAAATCATGCTCTTTCCCATTCTTCCCGTCCATTCTTCTGTACGCTTATTTGTTGAAGGTGTATGTGTTGTATGTGGAACTCGACCAATATAAAAACCGCGTTTACTTCGCATATGCTTAATTGGTTTCATAAGAAAACCTCCTGTATTGTTTTATCATTCTATATCGTTAAATAGAAATATTATATAGTTTTAAGCGATGAGTGGGTCTAATTCTAAATACACATCAAATCTGTGCAATAACTCTTCTGGTATCGCTTGAAAACTCACAAAAACTCTTACATTCAGTTCCTCTAGTTCTTCTAAAAGATTGATGAATCCCTCTGGATTATTGGAATACAACCTTAATCCTTCATCTATGATAACGACATTCGATTGTTTGCATGTTTCTATTTCGGTTTTGCTTAGAAAAGAATCTTTTGATGTAAAAGTGATAATTTGAGCACCCATTTTTTCGTATTCTTTATACTCTCCATCCCCATCTAAGACAGTCGCTTGTTGATTATCCGCCATGACAAGGGTAAGAAGTTGCTTCATCAAACCTGTTTTTCCTTTTCCTGTTCCACCTCGTACCAGGATATTTCTATTTTCTTCTCCAAATACAAATTGAGGATTCATTTTGTTCCCTTCATTCTCTATGACAATGGAATTTGACTTACTCATGTCATACCATTTTGGTTTTATAAATGCTGGGATTTGTGCACTTCTTCCAATAAATGTTCCACACATAGCAATCTCACCTTTCCATTCGTATCAGTTTTTTATCAAGCTACTAAATCTAATTCCTCTAAATCAGTAGAAAGAATCTTAATTTCTTGTTGGTGCTCTTGAAACAGAACATGTTGGATATTTTTTCGCAACTGAAACCCATCTTCCACCAATGCAAGTAAATATGATTTCGTATATTTCCTATCATTGATTTGATAATGTACATCAAATATGCACATGATCCCGCCCTCCCTAATCAGTTGAGAGTGTTTTATACTTCTTGATTCTTACGTTTTCTAAATGCGTAAATAGCTAGGATGCTACCAAGAACGACAAATGTAACACCAATCCATTTCCAATATGGATTTTCAGCTTTGCCGCCTGTTGTTGGTAAATGACTTTCTACTTTCTTAGGTTGTTCTTTCATCGGTTGTGGTTGTTTTACAATATGTTGTGGTTTCTCTGGTGTTGGTACAGGTTTTTCAATGACCTGTGGTGTTTGTGGCTTCTCTGGTTGTGGTTTCTCTGGCTGTGGTTGTGGTTGTTCCGGTTGCTCTGGTTGTGGCGTTTCTGGTGTTGGTGGAACTTCTTTTTTCTGATCTGCTACAACATGTTTGATAATCTCACCATCTGTTTTAATTTCAAAGGAGAATGTTTCTTCATTGATTAAATATCCCTCTGGTGCGAATGTCTCTTTATATGTGTATTTACCAGCTGATAATTTCTCAAACTTCGCAATGCCTTGTTCGTTTGTTTTTCCTTTCACGACTTCCTGGCCTTGCTCGTTATAGATCGTAAACTCTGCACCTGGTAGCTTGTTATTTCCATCGGCTACGTCTACTTTTGTAATTTCAATTGAGCCTTTAATCTTTGTATTCTTTGCAACTAGCTCAATTGTTTTTCCGTTTTCAGTAATGCTGAACGGCATCGGGTCTTTTACTAACACATAGCCCGCTGGTGATGTCTTTTCAATGAATTGGTACTTTCCAAATGGGATATTATCAATTTTGATTAACCCGTTTTTGTCTGTCTTATGCTCACTGATTTTCTTGCCTTTTTCATCAGCTAGGATAAAAACAGCACCTTCTAATTTTGTTTTCCCATCTTCATCTACTTTTACAAGCTGTACATTTCCTTTTACTTGATCGTTTTTCACTTCGAATGTAAGTGTTTGATTATTCTCTTTTACTTCAAATGGATACTTTGTTTGATTTAATAAGTAACCTTCTAATCCTTTCGTTTCCTGGAAGTAATACTTTCCAAACGGAAGAGAATTTACTTTCGCAATCCCTTCTTGATTTGTAGTTACTTTTGTGACTGCCTTTCCTTCTGGCGTAAATACTGTAAATTCAACGCCTGGGAGAATCTTGCCTGTATCACTTACCTTTTTAATTTCAATATTGCCTTTGATCTGTACATTTTTCATTTCAACAACAGCAATTTCACCTGTTTTCACTTCAAAAGGCTTTGGTGTAGCATCTAACACATATCCAACAGGTGCTTTCAATTCTTTTACAGTGTATGTGCCAAGTTCTAAGTTACCCATTTCAGCGATACCGTTTTTGTCAGCTGTAATCGTTCCCATAACTTGTTGATTGCTGTTTGCGATTTCAAATACTGCGCCTGGTAGTGGCTTTTTGTTTTCATCCACTTTCATCACTTTTAAGGCGCCATTTGCTTTCCAGAATACTTGTAAGTCTGTGCTTACTTGTTCTGTACTGCGCTCTAATAATACAGTTGCATCTTGAATCGTACTTGTTCCTTTATATACGATTGCATGAACATTCGTTAAATTTGAAACGACTTTTAGAGATAGTTCACTACTCTTAGAGGATTTTGGTACTTGAATACGGAACTTTTCTCCTAGTTGGAATGTTTCTTTCCCTTCACCTTGTTCTGTGACAATACGTGTGCCTTGTGGTGCATTGTTCATTTGTACTTGAAATGTACCTTTTTTTGCATTTGTTTGAACGTTGTATGTTGTTGTTTCGAAATATTCACCGTTTAATTGTGCTTCTTGTTTATCCGTTGGAATGACATTCATCCAAACATCTTGTGTATCCTGGCTTTGATTTGCCGCATGAATAATGTTCTTTGCCGCTTTTTGAACAGCCGCATTTTTGAACTGTAATTCATCAATGGAAATCTGGCCAAGTGCATTCCAAAGAGCTAGTTGTGTCGCGTAATGGGCTTCTTGCCAATTAGAAACACCTAAACTTTCTGGTGTTTTCTGTGGGTATCCATTCATTAAGACACGATAGGATACATCATCTGTTTTGCCTGCTTCTGGTAAATCCTCTCCATTTGGGGATTTTAAACCGTATACCAGACAATACGCGATTTGACCACTGGCGTTCTTTAGTAGCTCTGTACGAACATCTTTCCCATACTGCGGACTATAGGCCCAATCCATCTGATACCTTTCACGATTGATTACCTCCGCACTGGCTTGATTCAGTGGAATCAAGCAGCTCATCACAAATAAAAGTACACTCGTAAAGAGTAGTAGTGTTTGATACGATCGTTTCAAAACCATTTTTTACAGCTCCTTTAGGATTATTCAGTTTTCAAAGGACAGAATATTTAGAATTTTATCTTTCTAAATATAGAACAATATACTTTAGTCATAATTATTTCGTCTTTTAGCCGAATTTCATTTACAATACACTTAGATAGATGTAATCAATAACATGAGGTTTATTCATTCTGTGATGGGTATTGCACGATAATATGTTGGTCTGAAAAGTTTCTCAATCGGAACTTCAAGGAAATCAGCTATTTTTTTAGCTTTATTGTCTTTCAGACTCCTTCTTCCAATTTCAACATCATATAATGTGCCGATTGGAATTTTAGCGCCTTTGGAAACTTCCTTAATACTTAAACCTTTGGATTCCCTGTATTCTCGTACAACGGTTTTGTTTTCATGTGACGCTAGCATTTTTTCACCCTCCCTTCCCTTAATTACATTGTATTCGGCTTAAAGCCGAAAGTCAACACGAAACGAATAATTCTTATTCAAAAACGCAATTTTGTTTTAAAATCCATGCAAAGGAGTTTAATTATGACCAATACATTTCTAGGACAAAACCTTAAACATCTCAGAAACTTACAAAAGCTAACTCAAAAAGAGCTAGCTTCCAAAATTGATATCTCTTATTATGCTTATAACAATTGGGAAAATGATTTAAGGGAACCAGATTTGCTATCTTTAAAAAAGTTCTCTATTTACTATGATCTTCTTATTGATGAATTAGTTAATACACAAATAATTTCATTAGATTCTATAGAGATACAAAATCACAAACTAGATATGATAAAAAATCTAGAAAAAAAAGATGTACTAAAACCACTTGAAGAAAACTTAAAAAGACTAAGATCATTAAAGGGACTAAGTCGCAAAAAAATCGCCGAAGAATTAAATACTCCCTATAGTACCTATGCTGGCTGGGAAAATGGATTCAGAGAACCTGATATTTCCACGCTCAATAATATAGCTTCATACCATAAAGTAAGTATAAATGATTTATTGAATCCAGAAGCGGCCGTTAGGGATGAAGATACATTAAAACTCATCTCGCGCTTATCTAAGAATTTATTTGAAACATACATAAGCGTTCCAGATGAGCATAGAGCTGAATTAGAGAAAAAATTGATCGCCTATATGAATGAATTTAAATCTCAAAAAAAGATCAAATAGGTTTAGTTAAAATAATTATGTTTAAATTAGCCTGTCTTTTCTATATTTTCCCCTGCACTTTCTTGTTTACATATTTGGATTAAATCCATATATAGGTTAAAAATAGTATATACATCAGTTGTACAACAATTAGTCTTAACATTTTGCTCTAACCAATGAATATTTAATTCCATGACAATGCCACGTCCTTTTCTTATATTTTAAGAATCAGCGTCAAGGTGGTGTATTTTTTTTACAGAATCAAAAATCGCACCACCCCCTAAAAAGTACGAAAGACGCTACAAAAAGTAGCGTCTAATCATTTTAAAATTCAGTTTTTTAAATTTAGACTCAACCAGTCCCAGGGTCTACCATCATATAAGATGAAGTTAAAGAGGGATTATCTTGAACCTTAGCAAACTTTTCAACTGGTTCATTATGTAAGGAAGTTACTGAAATCCCTAAAACAAGTAGTATGCACATTAGATATTTAGTCAACTAAATTCACCTCGCTTTTCAATAGCGCTTGTTTCACACCTCTAGCATAAAACAAGTTTCCAGATCTTTCAAAAGATATTAATGCCTCTTTTAAACCTTGTATGTCTCCAATTACTTTTGAATAAGAATATAATTGATGTGCACTAAATCCATTTTGTTCCAAAATTTTATACATTGCAAGTCCTTTTTCTCGATCTCCATGTAAACATTCATAATGAGCATGTTCGCCGATATGAATATAATCAAAATCAATCTTATGAAGATTAAAATTATTTTCAATATAAAGATGTGCCAATGTTGTTTTAAAAGCAAAATATTTTTGAGATTTTCTAGGGACATGGATATTATCAAGAAGCTCCAATGCTGATTCCATGTGCATTTCTGCCCTCAAAGGGTCCTCATATATGTAACTCTCTCCTAAACACCCTTTTGCAACAGCCTTAATCATCGGAATCTCTAAGTCTGATTTTAAGATTGATTCACAGACTTCTCTACATTTATCAATTTTGTCACTCAACAAATATATATAAGCAAGCCTTTCTTTATATTGCATATATAAATGATCTTTTATATATGTTTGTTTAATGTCTTTTATAGATTTTTCCGCGTCTTTTGCGAAAGGAGCAACTGCATTTGATTCGTCCTCATCATACATAGCCACAGTATAAAGCAAATTTGATAACGCTTGACACTCTGCGTTAGAAGAAAGTTTTAAATCTTTAATTTCATCAACTATTTTTTGCCCCTTAATTTCATTTTTATTTCTTCGATTAAATAAATCATAAATTAATAGGTACTGACTCACACTATCGGTATCAATATGTTTTTTTATTAATATATCTATAATCTCGTAATCACCAGAAACATGCGAATAACACAAGGCTTTCCTAATGTTCAAAGGACTTTTTATTAAGAGTATAAAGGTATTAATTTTTTGACGTCTTACCTCTAAATTGTCATATAAGATGCTAACCACTTTTAAAAAGCTGTCTAATTTCATTTCATATTTGTTTTTACATTCAATTGCCCTAGTTATTTTTTCTCTACTTACCCCCGATAATTTGGCTATTTTACGTAATGTATATTTTTCGTTTATTTTTTGCGATATTTCATCCATAAGATGTTTCATTGTAGTTTCTTTTGTAATGATCTCGTTCATAGTGACAATTCCTCCTCACTAAACCCTATTAACCCTTTACAAAATTTTAACATATCTTCATGTTTTTTATTTTAGAATATTACGAATCTTTACCAACGCGGTTGAAAAAATATACACTAAAAATTCTGAAAATTCTGAAAATTTTTATTGGAATTTCGAATAGGTTTTATTCATCTTTTATTGATATTTTGCGAGGAACGTTTTACAATACAAATATAACAACAAAAAAAATAAACCCACCTCGAGCTTTTATCTGGCTGAAGTTTGGCGACGACACCAGATAAAAGCTCCCTAACAGGGTTCATTCACATAAAAAATTTATATGATTTTTTTTAGTATCATACTTGATACTGAAATTATACCATATTGTATATGTAATGTGAATATAGAACCTCTGTTTTTCCAGCATTTTTCTGTTTATTTTAGGTGGGAAAAATAGGAGGTTTTTTTATGCTACTAAATAACTTTTTACTAAGTACAGCAAAACGAGAATTAAGTCCACACCTGGTTCATGTTCCGCGAGGTGCTATCAATAAAACAGTACAAAAAGTAATTAAAAATATTGATATTATTCTGTTCGAACATGAAGGTAAAACCACTAAAGATTTCTTCATACAAACACCACGCCGCTATCAGGCATTGGAAGTTGTTTTATCTTACCTAGTACAAGAAGGATACTCTCAAATGAAACAAGAACAAATCAGTCAAAAATCGGGTATTTCTATACCAATCATCAACTTTATTCTGAAATGGTTAGAGGACCTTGAAGTATGCCATCAAATCAAAACAAGACGTCATGGTAAGATTGCACCATCTATTTACATATTAAGCCTCAATACCAATTATTTGAAAATTATTGAATATTTTAAGCAAAAATGGGCTTTTTCAATTGATATTTTTTCTACATTTACAAAGTTTCTATCTAAAAAACTAAGTAAAAAACAGGAGAAAGCTACAGAACAAACTGAAAAACCAACTGTGCCTACATGCCAGGGAATAGATATATTAGATTCTGTTGCTCCTATAAATGAAGAAGTAGAAGAAAAAAAGCCAGAGAATGCCCCTACTTTGGGTGAAAAGTTAGAACTAAGATTCCACGAAATGGATGGATTCATGAGTGAAGATCAAAAGAGACTTTATATATACATCTTAAGTAAAGACACAAATATTACTGAAAAAGATGCTTATACAATCGCATTGCGTATGCCGCCAGACGTAGATTGGGAAGCAAGAAAGACTTTTGAGGATTGTGTACAGATTTTTGAGGTAAACAAATCACAAGTAAGCACGCCTGCACATTTCATGAAAGTCTACACACAACAGCTAACTGCACATAGAAAGCGTAGAGATCAACAAGCAAAAGAAAATATACGAAATATGACGTTTGGTAAACCAAAAAAGAGTCTCATACCACCAATGGATTTATTCAAAAAAATGATTGATCCGAACGCCTAAATCTCTTTTTTCAAAAAAAATAATTGTTTTATAGCCTTGTTCAAAAAATTCACCCCTAACAAGGCTTTTTGTCATGCCATTCTTTATTTTAATAGTTTAAACATATTATCAATCTATTATACTTTTATAAATTAAGCGTATTTCTCACAACAAATCCACTATAAATTTATACTCGAATTGAATCTGCTTTTAAATCAGTAATTAAATAAGAAGAATTTTCTAATCCCTTGTAAGAGTAAGGCTTATTGAGCGAAAATAAATCCTAATGTATTTAATGGTTTTAATTTTTTTTAAAACAAGATTTAGTAATAAAAAGTATCCTATACTGGGAGTGTCTTTTTTTATAAACTTCTACATATCATCCTAAAATTGATCTATATACGAAAATACAAATCTTATCTTCTCTTAATATGCAAATCTACACTATTTTAGATGCTCAACATATTTCCGAACAAACACACTATTTATGAGTAGCTTTATTCGTTTATTTTCTACATATCATGATAGTCATTTATCCATTATCAGTTCTAATTCTATCTAAATATACAGTAAAAATACTGATGTCTATGTTATGCCAGAGTGATGCAAATGTGATGTCTATGTTATGTATACATGATGAAAAGCGGCATCAGTTCGGCATGAGTGAAAATTGAGGTTAATGTACATAAACGCTAGCTTTATTCTATATACGTAAAGAAAAAGAAAAACGAAGCTCTCCTGGTAAGGGTATCTTGATTCAGCTATGAATCAGATTCCGTTGCCAGGCAGATTTTCATAAAACTACGTAGGCGGGGCGGCGGCCATTCCCATTCCTCGCATATCGTCCTCCCTCAACATCGGCCCATCATTCGCCTTCCACTCATTCCAACACATCTACATATCCACCTATATCACAACACCACACCCTGTCTAGCCAGGCCCATATGTCTCCGCAGAGCCCCGCAATGTCCAGGCTCTGGAATCCCACAAGACAAAATAAAAACACCTCGACCTAGAATCCCCTATTGCTTGTTTGTATGGTTCTCGTTTATAATTGCGGTACACAATTTTTAGGACAAAGGAGTATATAAACATGACTTGGGAACTTTCTGTTGATGTTTTCCTTGCTGATCTGTTAAAACATGGCCGTAAATCTTCCACCGTTAAACAATACCGCTACGATCTCACACTTTTCACATCATGGATTCAGAAACACGTCAAATTGCCTCCAGAATCGTTTTTTTATTCTTTTGATACAAATGTATTAGAAAGATACTTAAAATCTCTTAAAAAGGAACGTGGAGCGTCAATTTCTAATATCAAGCGTGTACGAGGCATTTTGATTAACTTTTTACAATTTCATGGCGTGGCCCAGGATTTAAAAAGTGATGTCTCCCCTCCTGGACTAACTTCTAAACACTTTGCATCGGACAAAGAAATTAAAAAGCTATTCCGCTTCATGCGTAGTTATAACGGATTAACCGACTACCAGGCGTCAGGAAGAAAGTTTATTCTAGAACGTAACCTTTTATTGATTCATTTCATGTTAGATTACGGACTATCCATCCAGGATATACTCACGCTTTCTATGCATGATGTACACTTTGGGACAAATACGATTACCCCAGGAGGGCTACACGCCCACAAACGATCTATTACCCTTTCAAAAGAGCATGTAAAACTTGCCTTATCGTATTGCAACAAGATTCCTAGTCTTGTTAGGCCGCGCCAACAAACGGGCGATCCCTTCTTTGTGGCGTTTGATTTCGGCCCGCAAACGTTCCGTTGGGATTATGAAAAAGACCAACCCGCCGCTTTAACTCGAATCGCTGTACAACGCATGTTACAGAAAGAAGCAAAACGCGCTGAAATCCATATAACGCCTACTATGTTACGGAACCGTTTTATATTAAATGCGCTACAAAATGACATGAAACCCATTGAAATTAAATCGTATTTGGGATTGAAAAGCGTTGAGGCCCTACATAGATACGTTCAATTCTGGAATAAACAGCAATAAAAAGCGTTTTATATAAGCATAAAAAAGCCCTGGTGTAAGTAAAACTAGGGCTTTTTTATGCTATTTGTTAATCCAAAAAACAATTTCTGAAAAATTCAAAATAAGTAAAAAAACGCTTGTTTTGTGCGCTAGCGCATGGTAAAATAAAATTAAGAAATGCGCTAGCGCATTCAAATATTAAAAAGGAGCTGTTGACCATGAAATTTTTTCAAAGTGTCACTTCCATCGAAGAACTAAAAAAGCAATATAAGAAACTAGCAAAAAAACATCATCCAGACTTAGGCGGAAAACATGAAGACTTTATCGCATTAAAGAAAGAGTATGACAGACTTTTTGAACAGCTACATAGTAACTCTGGAAAGCAAAACAATGGAGCATACCAAAACATCATAGACGAACTTATAAAATACGATATTGAAATTGAGATCATTGGGACCTGGATTTGGATCACAGGCAACACCTACTCATTGAAAACTGAATTAAAACAACTTGGATTTAAATGGGCATCTAAGAAAAAGGCTTGGTATTGGTATGAAGGAGAGTACAAGAAGTTTCATAACAAAGACTTCTCGCTCGATGAAATCAGATCAATGCACGAGGTAAAACGAGTTACGAAAAACAAGCCGAAACTTGAAGCATAAGAGGGGTTCTCCCCTCTTATCTTTCTAAAAAAAAAAGGAGATGCCCACATGTATATAAATGCAAATTGTGAAAAGTTCAAGCATATCTATGATATGAAAAGATTAAAGAGTTATAGTGATATGGTGGATCGGGATATAGAAAGATTAGAAGAAATTATAAAAAAGCTTAAAAATTATCAAATGGATATCTACGAGCACGCTCAAACTGTTGCAAATACTGAATTTAAAAGTGTTGTGACACTTGTTAGGAGAAGAGATTATTCTACAAATCATGTGAAATACCATGTACAACTAGAAATGCGACCAAACGTCAATACAGATTATATAGAAAATGAACGGGTGTACGGTTTTTATAAACATGAAAAAATGTTTACGGGTAGAGAACGTCACCTGGCTTTAAAATATGCGGATCAGCTTGCAAAGGAATATCATTGCGAAATTGAAAGGATGGGATTTTATGCAAAGAAAATTTAGGCTTCCAGACGATGTCTGGGAGCAATTTCTTAAAAAAACAAGCGCCCCAGGCGAAACATTACGTTTATTAGTGATTAATTACAATAATGATGATAGCGACCCATTAGAAGAAGTCATGGGCGTTGAAGAAGCCGCCGAAAAGTGGGATATGCCACCAGGAACAATTAAAAATTTATGTGCCGCGGGAGAAGTAAAAGCCAAAAAAATAGGTAACAGGTGGATTATTTCAAAAAGACAGTCGGCCCCACGATCTAAAAACAATTAAATTATGTAAAAATCAATAAAAGTCAATACAAATGAATACAAGTAAATACGAATCAATACGAAAAACACTTGTATTTTAATGATTTTTATAGATTTTCACTAATAATTTTGTATTGACTTGTATTAAATTGTATTAATTTGTGTGTAATTGTATTGACTTTTTAAAAGAGTTTAGCATATAATGGAATTAAGTTAATCGATAAAAAATAATCTTTAGGAGGTTTTTATATATGGTAATTCTTAAAGCTGGTGCGGACGCGGGAAACAGTGGTTTAAAGTTAAATGTATTAGGTCTTGATCCTTTATTCATACCAAGTATTTATTCACATCACATTGGAGAAGCAACAAACATTTTGAGTGATGAGGATATTTCTGTTGAAGATTTAGAAAATAACATTGATGTTACAATTTCATCACCTACCTTAAAAGCAAACAATCTGCGTTACATTATTGGTCAAAAAGTGATTGATGAAAACATTAAAGGTATTGAAATGGAAAAGAAATCGGATAAATCGAAAGATGATCTTGTGCTACTTGTTACATTAGCTGGTTTAGCAATTACAGCTATGAAAAAACAACCAAGTAAAAATAAAATTGATGTTACTTATGATCTTTCTGTTGCATTACCTGTCGCAACAATCACGCCTCAAACAGCACAAGAATTTGTAGAGCGTTATATGAATCATCATACAGTGAAATTCCATCACCCAAGCGGACGTGAAGTAGTAGTTAATATCCAAATTGAATTTTGCAAGTGTTTACCAGAAGGTGCGGCGGGTTCATGGGGAATCGTTTATGATGAAAAAGGTAAAACCATCAAAAGAAAAGTAGAAACTACAGAAGACAAAACTACAGAAATAGACTTTGTTGACAAAACAATATTATCTTTCGATATTGGCGCTGGTACGACAGAAGAAGTTGTTTCTCATGGTGTTAGTTTTAAACATAAAATGAGTCGTGGTTTACCATATGGAGTGAAAGAAACTTTACTTGATATTATCAAGGTTTGGAACTTAAACAATAAACAAAAGACAATAGACAGTATTGCTGAATTTAATGCAATTTATCTTGATTCTGAACATCCTCGTCATATTCGTTTAAAAGAGGCATCACGCGGCGCATTATTAGGTTTAGCAAATCGAATTGCAACTGATATTATTAATAAAATTGATGATATGAAAGACGATCCGTATGTATTCATTTATGGTGGCGGTGCCGCAATCGTAAAAGAAAGCCTACAGCAAATTTTAGAGCAAAAAGGACGTTTAACAAATGTTATTTTCTTAAAAGACCCCCTTTTCGTAAATGCACGCGGGTTACTTGTGTACACATGCTCTCCAAGATTTGAAGAATTAAAAGAAAAAGCGCTTGCTCCTGTCGGTGAAAAATAATGGCTCGTAAAATATACAAAGCTGGTGATAGAGCAAATGTCTATATTAAGAAAGACATTTCACCAGAAATGATCGATTTTATTAACAAACAAAGTGATCTAACAATGTTCTTTTTGTATGCGGCGCAACAGCTTCATAAACAAATTGGTAATACAGATGTAGCGGAAATTTTACCGCGCAAATATACATTTGCACTGGATAACGAAACAACGCCTTTAACAATCAAACATGATAAAGATGCAACATTTGTTCATACACCTGTTTCGAATCAAACTCATATCGAAACAAGTCAAGAGATAACGAATCCTGGGGAATCCCATGATAAAGAAGAAAATACATCATGGAATAAACTAAATAATTTAGACGATGATCCATATGCATAATGCAATCAAAAAGAGTTGTTCTTTTATAAGAGCGACTCTTTTTTCATTAAATACACAAGGATTCTATTAAAAAGTGTATAATATTATCCGAAAAGGAGGTGTATGTGACGTGTCACATGACGCCGTAACAGATATACAAAATGTTTATTGGACCCGCGAAGTTGCTGAATTATTAGGAGTTAAGGAAGGGACTATACGTAAATATGCCCGTTTATTAGAAGACCGCGGCTATAACTTCCACCGTAACGACCATGACCAACGCGGTTTTTTTGACAAAGACGTTATAATTCTAAGGAAAATACAAGAATTAAGTAAAAGTAAATCTATGACGCTAGATGATGCCGCAAACGCTATTATATCAATGAATCCTCCTAACAGTTTAGCACCTGTTACGCCCCCCGTCACAGACGAAAACAAGCATCATATAACGCGTTATGAAAATGTAATGGACGCATTACAGACTTTAGCACAAGAAAATAGTGAGTTAAAGCAAATTTTAGGCGTTATTTCAGACGAAATGGTTGAACAAAAAAAACTATTACATGAACAGTCCAAACAAATTGAGCAATTACACGTGGAGCTAAAGGAAAGCAAACAAGCTCTTAATGCTCCAAAAGAAAAACAAGGTTTCTGGTCTAAGCTCTTTTCAAAAAGTGAAGACGTATGATGAAAACTACATCATACGTCTTTATTTTTCTTCTAACAAACAAGTTCTGATTCTTTAGAAGGTTCTATCCCTAATTCATTTAATGATGCTATCAACAAAAGTATTTGTTTTTCAAATCCATTATTTAAAGAAATATCAGTAATACGAATCACTTTCCAACCATTTGTTTTCATGTATTTATCTCTTCTTCTGTCTCGTTTGGTTCCTTCTGGTGTTCGATGAAAAGGCCCATCAATTTCTACATCTATTTTTAAACCCTTTGGAGAAAAAAATGCAAAATCTAACTTAAAACGTTTATTAGGTACTTTATATTGCACAATCGGATAATAACCATTAAAGCGCAATGCATCATATACTCTTTTCTCTAATTTGTTAGAGCATTTCGCCCTTTGTGTATCATTGTTTGGATTATAGGTAGATGGTGGAGTGGAAATTTGTGACACAAGAAGAAATACAAGTGTGCATCCCAATACAACGAATAAACCGGTCATCCTTTCACGCCCCAATACAAATTTGAGTTAATACTTAAAATGTAATATGTCCAAACCCTTTCTATTTACCCATTTTTCAATTACTTACCTTATACGCGTAAAACAAAATTGTCCTTATTCATGTTCTCTAAGAATAAACGTATTTAATTTTTTTTGGAAAGCGCCTTGCAAAGATTTGTTGTATGATGCGTAAGTCAAATCTTTGCATTATATGTATACCCAATTCCAAGCAGAAAATTAATAAAATCGTTCGTCTGATTAATCTATGAATTTATGAAATTCCCATCAGAAATTTATTTTTTTAAAACAATAGGAGAATACTTTTTAAAATATATGTCCAAACTTGTAAATAAATTATACAAGTTTAGGAGATGTATCATATGTTTTTTAAAGATAACAAGACTCTTTTCAAAAAATGGTTAGATCGTCATGGAATTGAACAAAAAGAAATACTTAAAACTACAAAAATATCTAGTGCAACTTTAACAAAGGCTTGTCGTGACAAAACGTATATTCCAACACCTCTTGTAATGAAAAAACTCTTGAAAGCTATTAGAAAAGTAGACCCTTACGCACAGTCACATGATTTTTGGAAAATGTAAAAAGCACAAGAAACAGTATCTTGTGCTTTCATAATTTTGCTTTGACTGAACCTATTTGAACCGATATGTCTTTAGGTTGCTGTACTTGTGTAAGAAAATGCTGAATAGAGGGCGCTTGAAAAATACGGAAATTAGAACTAGAGATTGAATATTTGAGGTCAGTAAGGATTAAAAGTGAGGGAAATACCATATTATGTTTCGGTTGCCAGGATTCTTTTTTCCATTCCATACTACGAAAATACGATTCATAACGCTTTATTTTTGTTTGGATCGTAGCCTTATTGTAAATAGAGTTCTGGACCTCTATAAAAAACGGACTTTTGCGCCAAATGGTAAATATATCGGGTTCCATATACCCTTTCTTATACTTAGGTTCTACTTGAAATATCTTCGGTCTTTCAGTTCGCAATAACTGCTTATATACATCTACAATCGCTAAAAAATGACGTATCTTTTGGCTTCCTTTACGAATGGTATTTGGATAAGGAAAATACACGTATGGACGTTGTGATGTATCTACATCAATGTATCCTTCGCGGCTTAACCGTTTTGTAACAGTATTACAGCATGTTACTGCATTTTTTACATTTTTAAAATGAAGATCAATAATATCATCACGCGACATACATCTAAACTGCTGTAAATGGCCTATAATTTGCTTATCTCTATTGGTTAGCATCATCTAACACCCCAAAGATTTTGTCTTCTTGATGCTCTGACTCTTCCTTCTTTATACTTTGCTCTTTAGATAAACGATAAGGTTCTATTATTTCTTTCGCCTGGTCCAATGCCAAATAAGGAGCCTGCACCTTCTTTAAACCATCTAATTTTAAAATCATTTGACCCGATTGACTTAAATTTTCTGATCCAGGCGTCCCCACAATGTTACTGTTAATTAAATCCGCACATTTAAAGCCCATTCTTACCGTCAAATTGAGCTTTAACTTACCATCAAGTATTTTTGCATCTGGACGTTGCATACTTAGCATGAGGAAGATACCAAGCGATCTGCCGACAGCTGATATTTTTTCTATTATGGTGACACATTCCTTTTCGTCCTGTAGCATTGCTACTTCATCAATGGCAATAAAAATATATGGTAAGGGTTTATCTTTTGTTATTTGATTGTATTCATCAATATGACCTAGCTCATATTCTTCCATTAACTTTCTTCTATGCAATACCTCTTTCCATAATTTTGCTAACATGTTCGTCATTTCATGTTCTTCCATGCAAACATACTTCACGTGCTTCACTCTTCTTAAAAAATGAAACTCTGAATTTTTTAAATCTCCCAAGTACAAATGTAAATGTTCTGGTGACATCTGTTGAATTAATGTAGCTAAAATCACACGTACTATACTACTTTTTCCGCTTCCTGTTTCTCCCGCAATCAGTAAATGCGGTGTATTTGAATCAACCATATCATACACAATCGTATTACCAAATTGATCCCGACCTACCACGATTGGAAGACGATATTGTTTTAATAATGGTTGCCATTGTTTATAACTGTAATCGTAAGGCTGTAAACTTGCATTAGAATGAAATACATGGAGTACAAACTTTTTAATATTACCTTCCATCATAAGATTTTCACCTAGTATTTGCTGAAAACAAAACCATTTCTTATGAATTTGAGCTGGATCAACGCCGTTTGGTAATGTGAAAGTATACCGTACACTTTCATTCCCTACGAAAACATCATGAATCTTAGGATAAATGGGGACCTTTCCACCTCGTGTAATGTGCTCATCGTATAGCTTCGCTTTCTTAAATACTTCTTCTAACTGATATTTATATTTTTTCTTTTTTAACCATCCTTTCATTGGTCACCCTCCTTACAACATGAGTAAAATGCGAATAAATACATAACCAATGAACCCAATCCCTCCAATTCTTACACCGTAATACAGACCATTAGAAAGGAGATTGGATGCAAAAACATAATCATTTCGTACTAAGTATTTTTCCAGCAAAACAGCTCCAATTGTAAGACCGCCTACTATTCCCAGGGCTACATACGTATGAACAAGCGGTGATGACATATGAAAAAATGCGAACGGACTAATAGGGCCAATACTATACATCTTTGTTTGCTTTTTCTTCTTATAAGATTGGTCCATAAAGGCTTGAAAAGAAATTGTTTCTTTTCGATTCAGCATGTTTTCCCTCCTAAAAAAAGAATATCGTTAACAAATTTGGTATCCAGTCCAATACAAAGCATATACAATCTAACACCATATGAGAGGTATTCTTAATGAGTTCAAATGTCTCAACAGGTACATTTGTTATGAAATTCGCAAGTTCATCTGGTAACTTTCGTATTTCTTGTGCTGTACTGTCTAATGGTTCTGTCACATACCAACTAATCCACCTATATAAAAAATTTGTTGTATCCGTTGTACTCATTGCATTTTGATTAAGCGCATCCCACCCACACATAATTTCGTTTGTTGAACTTCCACACCATTCTGTAATTTCTTTCACATTTCGAAATTGCGGACTAGGAATGTTATTCCATCCTCTCGTTAGATCATCCCTCAAATAATATTTAATTTGATTCCCAATAATCTCATAAGAATTATTCATTGTTCCTCCTCCTTTTTCTCATTCCATTCTTCCTACTATAAACAAAACTCAAAATCCCCTAAAAATATGTGATAGTCGAAGATTTCTTTTGATAGTGCTATCATGATAGGTTCTTTGGTTATAAGATTGATATCCACTTTGGTAATTGCTTTGGTAAAGAATATGTATCACTGATTGTCTGATATGCAATTTCAAACCTTGTCTTTCCAAATAAACTTTGCTACCGTCCCAATTCGTAAACTTTAATGATACAATATAAGAAGAATTTTAAATCAATTCAGAAAATAGAGGAGGAAGGAAACAGCTATGTCACTTTTACAACAACATTTTGAAGAAAGAAGAGAATACATTTTCAATCGTCTTAAACAACCAGAATACATGGAAAGAAGCATAGAAAAAGTTCAGCAAGCTCAAAAAGAGATCAAAAATACAGTGCGAACGATTAAAGATTTGTTACTCTTAGACAAAACAACTGATCCTTGTTTACCAGAGGTCGCTCAATTTTCTCTTCAACACATTACAAATTCAGAGTCGTTTGAGAATGTCAAAAACCTTGTTCCATCCTCTATAAAAAAGTTAAGTGAAGAAGAACGCACAAAAGTGTTAGATGAAACATTAAGCGTAGCAAACCAAATCATGAATCTAGAACGTACTGTTTTTATTATGATGTTTAATGCAAAAGAAAAAATCCTTATGGATTCTTATAAGAAAAAGCGTAGATCACAAACAGAACTTCATTATGATGTTGCTGACAAAGAAGGGTTCGACAAGGCCTTTTATGAAGAGCGTATTGATTCGTTACAAAATGATATTCGTGTACTATCTTTCAAAAAGCTATGTGAAAATGAACCCGCACCAGAAGACTTAGAACTATTCAAACAACGTTATGAAACAATTATTTTACCAAAGGTACAAGAGATTGTTTCTCTAATTGAACCAAGTTTAATAGATGTAGACGTATTTTTAAATCCAGTAATCGAGTATGGTGTAGGAGAAATCACTTTAGATGAAATGATTCAAAAACTACAAAAAAACCTTTCTTTATTTCACGAATTATCAAAGATTGAATATTGCCCCACGGTTGAGTTAACAGTAAAAGAATATGTATTCTTAGAAGCAATGAACCGTTCCAAAAAAGGAGAGGAGTTGCAACCATCAAAATGATGTATACACAAGAGAAGTTTTATGAAAAGTTAATAGAAGAAAAAAAAGAAGTGACGGTTTTTCTAATAAACGGTGTCAGGGTACCTGGAAAAATTATCGCTGTTGATAAATTTTCGGTACTAATTTTAAGCAATGGAAAGCAAATGTTCCTTTATAAACAAGCGATATCAACTGTTTCTTTATAGAATAACAAACTTTCAAAATCTTACAATTATAACCTTTTTATCCTTTTTTAGGCATATACAATTCAAAATTTTCCATACATAATGTACTCTTAGATATAAGAGTTAGTTTTTTCCTTTAAGGCAAGGCTGGTTTCAGCCTTGTTTTTTGTTTGCATTTTTTTGGGTACAATTTTTTTCGAGATTCTATGTATAAAGGAGTTTAAAAGAAAAAGTGGATATGAGATTACTACATGACATGATAGAAGATCAAAAAGAAGAATTGAGCTATCTTGTAAAAAAATATGGATTTAGTCATCAAAAAGTAATTGATTTTAGTCAAAAATTAGACCTTTTAATCTATGAAGCAATGGGGAAATATCGATTAGACCAAAAAATTAGGATAAAAAAAGAATCCTTTCAATAAGGATTCATAAAAGGAAGATAAGAGACAGATATAGAAATAAAAAGAATTAATTATATTATAATTCAAAAATATGAAAAGACATATTGAGAAAAACATCAAATTTAATTTTCTGATTATTTTTTAAAAATAAAAAAGAGTTGTAGTAACAAGCTGTCATTAAACCTCTTACACCAAAAGATTGGCAAATATCCAATCTTTTTTATATAGATAGGCTCTCGTGCTTTTCTTGCATGAGAGCCTATCTACATTCGGGAACTACCTTTCATTATTATAAAGAAAGAATCCATATAAAACCAATGGGTTTTTTGATATTAAAACGCTACATTTTCTATATTTTATGTTAAAATTAGTGATTGAGGGCACAATTTTTCAAGAGAAAAAGGCAAACAATATAAATACTTTCTGAAAGTGTTCAATTCAAGTTCAACAAAAAGCATTTGTTATTCTATAACAAATGCTTTTTGACAAATTATATTCTTTTTTATAACATAAAAAAGGAATTGAGTGTACGAGACTCAATTCCTTAGGTGAAGTCATTTGCCAACGAATACCTGGTGAAAGAATCCTTCTTTTATGATTGGATTCTTTTACTTTGTTTTGAGCATGAAATGTAATACTGTATATGCCATTCTTCTTGTTGAGCATCCTCGTTTGAGTGCCAATTGTTGTAAGAGTTTTTGCTGAAATGGTGATAATTCAATTTCTACAAAATGCTGAAAAGCATGAGATTGCCTTACAGGTATATCCTCCATATAGATATAGTCTAAACCTTCTGTTACTAACTCCGATGCAATTTGATCTAAATTTTCGTTATACAATGCGAACTCTTCCAATCTTTCATGCAAATGTGGTTCTAATGAAATTAATAACTTCTTATTATTTTTTCGGAATTTCTGTTTCTGGCCTTTCCAGAAATTTTGCTCTTGCATAACTGCATGTAACATTTTAATTCCCCCTATTTATAATTTAAATTTGTATTTCTTCCTTAAAATCAAATCCCTACTTATTGTTTCTTACAGTATCAACAGCGGCTAAACAGGCGGCTATCCCTAGACGTTTTTCACTATATATTTTCTTGTTCACTGTTAGGTACCAGCACCCATTTTCTTTTATGCTCAATAGATCGTCATATTGCCTCCCTAATTTTTCTAAAATAAAAGTGGATTCCTCAACGGGATTAAAATATTCAACTGGCATTCTAATAAATGGTGTGCGATTCTTACCCCAATATGTACCGCATTTTTCTAGCCCCAAAAACTCTTTCGCAATGACATAATCTAGCCTTTCTGTTGCAACAGATAAATCATGATATGGTATCCACCAATTAGAATCACTCATGGCCACAAATTCTTTTTCAATACTGTTGTATAAGATTTGGCAGATACTAATACCTTCAAAGTCATCTTGTGTGACAACAAAATCAGACTGTCTTAATTTGTGCCCGTTTTTATCCGTTGTACCAATTTCAAATTCTTCACTTTTCAATAATTGAACTGTTCTCATCACATGAAATTCCCCCTTTATTTCCTAAATGAACATGCTAAAATATTTTTGAAGGCATCTTATTTCTTGTGCCCTTCACCAATACGATCACTCATCACACTTCCCCTTTCTGTTGCTTTATAACAATGGAAAGGGATTGTTTTGTAAAGCGGCTTTTACTCTCTTGCATAGCATTTTGAAGCAATTTCAACTTTGTTTCTTTGCAAAGAACTCTCCATACAGATACACCGATTTTCATTTTCTTGCCTCCCTTTTATAATTCTTCTCCACACTCATGACAAACCGTTATAGATTCATCTGTTCCCTTGATTTCGATTGTTTGATTATCTCCATGCGTACAAGAAATTTCTTTGTCTTCTATCTGTTTTTTCATATGAATTACGACTTCTTCAATGCAGTAATAACATAGTCTTCCTAACGCAAATCCTTCCGCGGCAATCTCTCCACACGCTCTACATTTGTAATCTTCCATGTGATTGCTCCTTTCTTTCTTAAAGAACTAATTCACTAAGCTGACAGCAATCAACGCACTAATTAAGATCAAACCAATAAATTGCATGGTATTCTTTAATGATTGAATCAATTTTTTCTCTCCTTTCTAGAGGGATGATTTTAAAAATAGGCGTTCTTCCATATGGCTTCCCTCTAAAATCCATATAGGATACCCGAAAATAAGTAAGTGAAAAGCATCATAAAAATGGAGGTTGCAAAGAAACCATAAAACCAAATCTGATCGGAAACATTTTCTTCAATACCAAAGTAACAATTTAACTTTTTGTAATTTTCTGAAATAGATGAGTAAAATTTTTTGAGGAATTTAAATTTAAGGTGAGGTTGTGTTAAAATAGGCTCACCAGACGTAATTTTGATTAGGATTTGTTTCATAGCCATTCTTCCTTTCTTAAATTATGTTGGCCCATAAGAGGAAGGTGTTTTTCCAGGCTGGCAGGCGCGGAAACATCTTTCTCTTTTGTTTTTTTACTTTTTATTTTTCGGTTCACCAAACCATTCATGCATTGCGTCAATCGATACAAGCCAAGACCTTTGATCCCGTTTATATATGCGGTTTGGATCACGCGGCGGTTCAAAATATTTAATCAAACCGCGTTCAATCATACTATCAATTTGTTCTTCTTTTGCTAAAGATGGTTTTACTTTGTTTTTTACTGTTTCATAGGGTATTCCCCATCTTATAGCCGCTTCTTGAAGAAACATATACTTATCAATTTCCTTCATTAACAAATCCCTTTCTAAATCTATAAATATTTTTATATGAACCTCCTTTCAATTAAAATTTAACCTATATAGGTTAAAAAGGCAAGTGTTTTCCTATTCTTTCTTTCGAATTTTTTCGACAAATAAAAAAGCCCTATCAGGGGCTCGGTAAGAATTCATTCTTTTTTGAGCTACTCACTAGATGACAGTTATTCTGTTTTCATGTCAACATTACTTCTCAGTCATCGGATTTTTTAATCCTTTGCAAAGATTCTATTCCAAGTTGCCAATCACTTTTTTCCATTACTTTTTCATAGGTTCCTTCTTTTAATTTTTCTGTTAGAGCTAGAATATCGGTCAAAATGCTGTGTAACTGTTGCACTTGTCCTTGAAGGCGTTTAATTTCACTTTGTTCGATAGGTGTTAAACGCTCTTCTTTTTTCCATTTGGAAAGCTGTTCTTCAAATATCCATACAAATTCAAGTTGTTCTGTGTAAACATGGATGGTGCGCTGTATGGTTGTATCATTCAACACATGGGGTTTATTGCAGGCTTCTAAAAGACTTACATATTGTTCCTTAGCATCTGTAAATTGACCATCGATTAGGTTTGTAATGATAGGCAGGTTTTGGATAGGTTGCCAATTTGGTTGATTCTCCATATATATACCCAGTCCTTTCATATAAAGTTGTTTTGCCCAAATCCCCGAAATGGGGGAATTAACTTAATCTATTAGAAATCTATACACCGTGTCAAAAAAGTACACTTTTTGACACGGCTGAAAAACTGGACTTTTTTATTTCAAAAATACAACTTAATAATATTTGAAACATGTCGAAAAACATTAATTTCAAAAAGGTATTATTTTAACTCATCATTCAAAGGTACAATCACTTCATCTAATGCCTTTCTCCACTGACGCTTCATTTCTGGTCCATATTTTAATGGTTTTGCATCTGGATGTACAACCTTATATTTATCAAATTGCTTGCTATTGATAATTCTACTGATATTTGGAATAGGGTCTGTCCCTATCACGTATTGAATCGCGGATGAATGCAGTTCTCCTTCTTCCACAAACCATGTATTCGCAAATTTCTCAATCTCTTTATTATAGAATTCCGTGAAAAAGCGTCGTTTCACTACAAGAATATCTTCACCTGAATCTATTAGTTTGGTATCAATCGCGTTTAAAATCACACGGTACACATTTTTAACAATTTCAGATTTCTTCAGTTTTTGAAGTGTTTTTTCAATTTCGTCCCGGATATTCTTATTATTGGCTGAGTACGTTCCTAATAATCTATCAATATAGGTTGAGTCAATATCATAGATCTTTATTGCATTTTCTCCATAGAATTCAATGTCTGAGAAATCCGGAGTTGGTCCATCTTGGCCCCCTTCATCTACTAGCGAACCCTTAACTGTGTTGTATACACCAATATATTCCTCCAATGTCTTTACCTGTTCTTGAAGTACTTTTGATTTCTCCATATCATCGTTGTATTCATTATATGTGACTAAAGCTTCGTAGGCATTATTTAGCTCTTGAAAAACTTTCACAAATTCAATCCGATTTTCAAGTGGAGAGTGTTCATTAATATCGGTTGGATTCGGCACTAGAGTTTGTAATGATTTGTGAGCCTTTTTAAAGCGTTTTTTCGATTCATCATAAGTTGGATAAACAAGCTCAGATTCTTCCTGTGCTTCAGAATATAACTTAGTCGCATCCTTTACATGTTGTTCCATTGTCGAAGGTTTTCGGAATGTCACAATCAATCCCTTTTTCTTTCCTGGATAGGTACGATTAGTTCGAGAAAAGGCTTGGATCAAATTGGCATAACTTAAATTTCGATCCACAAATAATGTTTGAATCGTTGGTGCATCAAATCCAGTCAATAAGCGATCTACAACAATGATTAAATCAATTTGCTTTCCAAACTCTTTGAACTCACCCTTTTTACGAGCCAAGCGGTTGTTGATGTCGCCATTATACCGTTCAATATCCTCTATCGACCATGCAGTGTGATAATAATCGTTATAGTCCTTAATAATTTCTTTCAGCTCATCTTGAATTTCTTTGGAATTATCTTCGTTTTCTTGTATCGAATAGGTAATAGCAATCCGTGGGAAATCTGGATCTTCAATCGTACGCCCCATTCGAATCGGATGTCCAGCAAATTCCTTTGCCAACCATTCGGGATCTTTGGTCATTTCTTTAATTGCCTGGTAATAGCGTTTCGCCATATCAATGGAACTTGTTGTTAAAATGGCAGACTTTTGAGGACGACCGTTTTGGAAATCAAATTTTGTATAGGCATTATCTGGTCGGAAAATCTTATGTATGACTTTTTGAATATGGGTATCATCTTCGAAAGAAGATGGTTCAAGATATGCTTCCTTTTCCTTTCCATCCATTTGATCGATCATGTCATTTATTTCATCATCACCAAGATTGGCATATTTTTCATTTTGACGCAGTTTCCTAAAAATATGATTGTTTAATGATGTTGGCTCAATCGTATCTTCATGCTCTACTTGAAACCCTAAAACAGCCCCATCTTCTAACGCATTTTTAATTGTATAGGTGTGTAAGACCTCTCCGTATTGGTCACGAGTGGTGCGAGCTAATTGGCCCTTTGCTTGTTTTTTATTTTCATTAAATATTGGTGTTCCTGTAAAACCAAACCACGTAGAGTTTGGAAAGAATCCCTTAATTACTTCCATCCCTTCTGCACTTAATGCACGATGGCATTCATCCACAACAAAGACAATATGTTGACCCAATAGTTTCTTAAAACGCTGGGTGCCTTTTTGTTCCTCTAGTCTTTGAGAATAGCGCAAGGCAGCTTCTAATTTTTGACGAGTGGTAATAACCACCGTATTAGAATTGGCATCAGATAGTAGGGTATTACTTAATTCTTTCGCACTTCCGGTTCCAACAATCAAACTATTAGACTTAGCATTACCAGAAGAAATACCGGTATTAAACTCGGAAGCAAATTTGGTGAATTCAGTTGTAGTTTGATTATCTAAGTCTTTCCGGTCAATCAACATAATTGTACGATCCACACCTGTTTTGCGAGCTAATAACTTCGTAGAAACAAAACTTGTCAGCGTTTTTCCTGAACCAGTCGCATGCCAAACATATCCTGATTCATGCTTCATAGCAGATGTAAATAAGGCTTCAATCGCATGAATTTGATAAGGGTGTAACACCATTAAGGCTTTATTGTCTTGGTCCTCACTAACAATCGTATAATTGGCAATCAAGCGATGTGCATCTGGAATGTTTAAAACTTGTTTCACAAATTCATAGAGATTTTCTACTTTTCGATTGTCCGTTGTACGCCAGCTAAAGATAAATTTCTTATGCATGTCTTTTGGCATCGCATTGGCAAAATAGCGAGTCGTTTGTTGGTTGGAAATGACAAATAACTGAAGAGTTGAAAAGATATTATTTCTAAACATCCCTTCTTCTGCGTATTTCTTGATTTGATTATAGGCTTGGAATACACCGTCTTTGGCATAGACCTGTTTTAATTCAATTTGAACAATTGGAAGACCATTAATTAAAAGTGTCACGTCAAATCGGCGATCACGATCATCAACGTTTGCCTTTTTTTTCGCAATCTGATGAACGATTTCGTAAGTAGAGATTCCGCCACCAATGTCTTGGTTGGAATACAACACCAACGACAATGAACCTAGAGAAACCTCTTCACGTTCAATTGTGATACGAGAGATTCCATTCTCCCCCTTAAGCCATCTAGCAGCATCAAAGGGTGTCTTTGTTTTCGATAGTAATTCTGTTTTAATCGTGTCAAATTCTTTATCAGAAATGGGATGTTCCCCAATTTCTGATAAGTTATTTTGTGTGATTATTTTACGTAAGTTCTTCCATAGGTCTTCTTCTGATTTTAAATCCGGACGATAATTCCACTGATTATGTCCTTCCCCTAATACTTCAATCAGGCGACGTTCCACTTCAGCTTCATCATTATGTGGTATCTTTGTCATGTTTCTTCCCTCTCCCTATATTGCTTAGACAAACATTTTTTGTAAGAATGCTTTTTTCGTTTCTATTAAGGCATCTAATTCACGCTGATGAAGAGAAATAGTGTCGTCTAGTTGTTTGAAAAATGAGCCGATTTTTTGTTGTTCATCAATTAACGGAAGAGACGATAATATTTTTTTAAACTCTGTTTTACTTATCATTGGTTGAACTCCTGGTGTAGTTCGAATCACTATTTGATTTTTAATATTTTCAGTGTTTAACATATAATAAATAAAAGAATTATCATTTTTTGAACTTCTCAGTAATACGGCATTAGATGATAGTGTCATAGGTTTATTTAATTTTGGGACTTGAAAAAACTTCCCTATAGTTCCTCTATCAGACATTAGAATATCATTTTCGTAAACCGTTGATTTTTTTAAAAAATCAAACCCTTTTTTATCCGTATATAGCCAAGGCCCTTTCCAATTATTACTTGCATCTTGCAACCGAATCATATATGCATAGTTTTCTTGAGTATAAAGTTTCACGTTATCCTTTAATGCCTGAAAACTTCCGTTTGATACGAAATCAGTATGCACATCAAAAATCTCTCCAAACTTACGCTGTTCCCAATCTCCAGTAAATCCTGGGAACCGAATCTCAGGCACGGACTCCCCTTCTTTTGGAAACATTTTTTGCAAGAATCCCTGTTTTGTTTGTTTGAGGGTGGTTAGTTCTTGCTGATAAAGAGCAATAGTGTCGTCTAATTGTTTAAAGAAGTTCCCGATTTTGGTTTGTTCTTCAATTGAAGGAATCGGAATAGGCATTTCACGAAATATAGAATCTTTGATCGCAAACCTGTCTGATCGTGCACCGGAATCTCCATTCAATTTCATGAATAAATGCCAACTATTTGATGAGAAGTATTTTTCTAAATATGTCTTATCAACGTCATGCGTACGGAAAACATAATAAAGAGGAGACATTACGCCAGTTCTTCCTAACTTATTTCTCTTAATTGGACCTACCGGAGCAAGATTAGAAATCCTTGGATTGTAAACAAAATCATCTGGATGAACGACATAATAACCATCTAAATTCTTTTTATTTGAAATATCCTTATCAAAAAAATCACGTTGATTGATGATTCCAAGCTCTGCTGAATTTGTCAGGGTTTCAGAATAGATATTATCTTTATTTTTCTCAGTTACTTTTTCTGAAATCTCACCTAACTTGCACTGTCCCCACTCTTCGATAAATCCCGCAAATCGCACCCAGGGCATATTATTTTTTTTCACGATTAAACACCTCTAATGCACCCTTGATCCATTCAGCGTTTTCTTCATCATATTGTAGCGAAGAAATCATGTCATATAGACTGGATTCTAGTTCTGCTTTTTCTTTTCTAATGTCCTTGATAGTTGAGCCCACTGCTACCATATCAACAGGCGCTTCTTCTTCAAAGGTATCTACGTATCGAGGAATGTTCAAATTGAAATCATTCTCTTTGATTTCATCAAAGGTAGCGACGTGAGCATATTTCTCCACATCTTCTCGCTTCTTATACGTTTCGACAATCTTATCAATGTTTTCTTTAGAGAGTTTATTTTGGTTCTTTCCTTTTATAAACTCATTACTTGCATCAATAAATAACACATCTCGAGTGGTACGATTCTTCTTCAAGATGATGACTGTTGTTGGAATGGATGTCCCAAAGAATAAGTTTGCTGGCATACCAATAACAGCATCAATACTGCCATCTTCTAGTAATTTCTTACGAATCACACCTTCTGCAGCTCCACGGAACAGTACCCCATGCGGTAAAACGATTGCCATTGATCCCGAATCTTTCAAATGATAGAATCCATGTAAAAGAAAAGCAAAGTCTGCTTTTGATTTTGGTGCTAATTTCCCGTATCGATTGAAACGAGAATCATCTAAGAACGTATCATCTGAAGACCAATTAGCTGAGTAAGGTGGATTCATTAGGACAGAATCAAAGGTATAAGGCTCATCTGTCGGCCAATCTTTATTCAATGTATCCCCATTGCGTAAACGCATATCTTCTTTATCAACACCATGCAAAATCAAGTTCATCTTCGCTAGATTATAGGTCGTTGTATTTAGTTCTTGTCCATGATACTTTACACTATCTGGATGGTTAATATAGTTTCGAATATTCAACATCAAGGAACCTGATCCCATGGTTGGGTCAAATACGCTAAACAATTTTTTGTCTTCTTGACCCATTGCCGCAATACGAGCCATCATGTCAGATACTTCATGAGGTGTATAGAATTCTCCAGCTTTCTTACCAGCTTCTGAGGCAAATTGACTAATCAAGAACTCATAGGCATCCCCAATGACATCGCCATTATGTCCTAGCACATCGACATCATTTAGTTTCTTCAATACTTCCGTAATGGTAATGTTTCGTTGTTGATCATCTGATCCCAGCTTTTTTGATTTTAAATCCACATCATCAAACAATCCATTAAATTGATCATATTTTGTAGACAAATCAATAAAAGCTTTATTCAAGTCATTCAACTGAAACGTGTTTTGTTTAGCTTGATTGGTTAATACATTGAATAAATACTTTGGTTCAATATCATAGCCCAATGTATCCACTAACGTTTCAATCAAGTCATTTTTTATATCTTCATCTGCTAATAAATCTCTATACAACCCCGTTTGTTCTTCTTGTGTGCTGTATTCTTCTAACGATTCATCTGCTATTTCAACTACTTTTTCTAATAACTTATCAGATAAGTACTTGTAAAAGATCAATCCTAATAAGTAGTTCTTGTATTCTGATGCATCCATTTTGCTTCGCAAATTGTCTGCGGCACTAAATAATTTTGAGTTTAAATCAGCCATGTTGCGTTCCTCGCTTTTTCCATTATTGGTCTAATTACTTGAATACTTCTAAAGAAAAATACTTTTCAAGTTCTTCTTGTTTCTTTGCCAAAGCTTGACACTTTCTCAAAAAGAAATAAGCTTTTCCAAGTTAGTATCAGGTAGTTTAATTTCCTGTTTAATCGTGTAAATTGTATTTCTTGATAATCCCGTTTTACGATGAATATCCATTACACTTACATTTTTGTTTAAACACCTTACTACTTCATCATAAATCACTTTATCTCTTCCAGTTGCTTCTTTGTGATATTTCTTTTTACCACCCCGAAACTTCCCTTGTTTCTTTGCAATTTCTATTCCTTCCCTCTGGGCGGTCTTAATACGTGTTCTTTCCTCTTCCACCATCCATGATAACAGTGTAAGCACAAGATCAGAAACTAACTGACCTACTCCCTCTAGCTCTTTGTATTTTCGTGTATCTAAAATTGGCATATTTAATAAAACGATATCAATTTCCTCTTCGATAAGGGCCTCCCATTCATCCTTTATTTCTTGTTTATTTCGGCCAAATCGACTTAAATCATGCACAACCAATACATCACCAAATCGCATTTTTGAACGCATCTCTTTATATACCGGTCGCTCAAAATCCTTCCCGGATTGCTTCTCTTCATATATTCGATCGCAACCATATTCTTTTAATTCCTGTAATTGCCTGGATAGGTTTTGAGTTTTGGAGCTAACCCTCGCATATCCAAAAATCAAATTCCTCACCTCTATTCAATAAACAAGTCTGTTTGAACATTTTTATATACCTATATTACTAAACTTTGGTTTGTTTGAACAGGGTGTACCCCAATAGGACAAAACCTAACACTCCCCCATCAAAATAAAAACCCCCTAAATAGGAGGTTCATAAATTAAATTTAAATCTTAGAATCCACTTCAGAAGTATCTACATCTTCACCAAATAAATCTACTAATTTTTCTTTTGCTTGCTTTTTAACATCTTGATCTATATACATTACAACTTGCATTAATGCTACACCTAATCCTCCTAAATCATCCGCATAACCAACAACCGGTGTGAAATCCGGGATTAAATCTAAGGGTAAAATAAAATAACCTAGAGCCCCAATAATAATACCCTTAGTTTTCATTGGAACAGTATCTTTCTGAAGAACATAATACAATAGTAAAACTGTATATACAGCTTGAGTTCCTGCCTTTTTAGTATACTTCTTTACTTTCTCCCAAAACTGATTATCAGAATAATGCCTACTAGAACGAGTCATTTCTTTTTCTAACTGTTCTTTGGAATAATCCATAATAATCCCCCCAATCTATGATTAGTATATAATGAATCAGACATTCTATAAACAGTAGTCCAAATAATAACAGGTTTAAGCAGACGTACCCTGGTACAGTTTTAAAAATCAAAGTAAAGTTTAAGGGGTAAGACAAGAATTACTTCTTTTTTGACCCATTCACGAAAAACAATAGTGATTTGAGTTATTAATGGATTTCTACGTCACTTTTTCTTTTCGTTAACTGATGGATTGACGGGAATCTTTTATACCAATCTCATTAAAAATGACGTATACGACATCTTCTATGTCTTTTTTCCCCCTGTGGCTCCAAAAGTAACGAATTCTTGCCGTACCCGTATCAAGATAGGACTTTTTTACCTTCCAATATTTCGTTTGAAATTCCTGTAATGAAATTTATAAAGTAATCTGGTTCTAATCCAGAAGTATCCCAGTCTATTTGCTCTCTTTCAACCGAATTTTGTTCATCTGGATAAACACGCCATATATTCTGTTTCACTTTTGAATCTATCCATAAATCATCGTAGTTACTCATTAAAGAATCAAATACAAAATGAACTTTTCGCTTTCTAAGGTCTTTTTTAGGAAAGACCCCATAATTCACTAATAGCACATATGGGACATATTTTAGTGTTAACCCCTTATAAGCCCATATATTTCTTTCATCTGCTTTTTCTATCATTTCTTTAAACTCTTTTTTATATAAAAATGCTTCATTTCCTTTTTGATTGCCTTTCATAATCTCTTTGCATTTTTGATAAATTGGCCATAAATTAGCAACTACTTCTCTTTTGATCTTCTTTGCATTTTCTTCATCTTTTTCTGTAGGATGAAGGTGTTCATACTTTTTACGTCCATCTTTTATAGTAGGACAATTAGAATGCTTGTAATGTGCGAAATGATCTTGTCTATTTGGTGTAGCGTCAGCTCTTACATATACAGGCGTATTGCATACTTCACATGATGCGTCTTGATCTGGATATTTTATTTTCCATTTAGACACGTGAATTTCTTCATTTGTTTCTGGATCAATAACATAATATCCCATGATACTTCCCCCTTATTTCCCTGCTTATATTTTCCTTTATTTTACCATTTAAAGTAAGATATTTCCCCGTATCTATTAAGTTTAAGTTTTCATATCCCACTTTATTAGGGGTATCATAGAAATAGATTTTAATTTCATCAAGGAGGATTTACTATGTAATATCAACTATGGCTTAAAGAAAACTTGAAAAATATAGCTGAAACAAAAGGTTTTTCTCTTGTTAATGGAAGAACTCATATAAATTCAGAAAAAGACACTCTAATAGAAATACCTAATCTGGATGAATTCCTAGATTTTCATGTACATGTAGAAAATAAATTACTATTTTATTCTTATTCCTATGATCCTAAAGAGAATTATATTATTCCTGATGAGTACCATCAAAGGTATGAAAAGGAAATCCAAGAACAAGTAAGTAGAAAAATTTATGAATATAATAAAATAATAGATGAAATTAATTTTGATATGCCTTCAGCTGTATTCATGTATTATATAAAAGAAGGATTTTTATTTTTCAACGTTACAGAAAGAGAAGAAATTGCCAACCTCTTTGAATATGAAGATATGGTGGATGTAATTCTTGAAGAAGTAGTGCAAGAAACTCCAGAAGAAAAGTTAGAAGAGATTAAGAGTCAACGTAAGAATAAAATTGACAAACAAGTAAACGAATTAAAAGAACGTATTTTTGCAGATCCAAAATTTAAGAATGCTACGAATGCTTCACTGAGAAGGGTTTATTCATCTCAATTTTTCGAAGATAATCGAGAGTATGTAGAATTATTGCGTCATGCTGACTATTTTCATCAAAACATTTTTATAGAGGACATATGGAGAGAGTTCAAACAAATGGGATTACATAAATAATAGAGTAACACCATATACCGATTAAACTAAGATTTTAAAATACACTCTAAACGAAAATTCTTTGTTTTTATACCACCAAAGTTCATTATTATTTTTGGGGACAACCTATTCTGTTAGTTTTATAATCATGGTTATGTACTCCTGTTTTTAAAGATACAGATGCATTTTAAATGCATCTGTATTTTCTATTTTACAACAATTTTCACTTTAGCACCGTCTGGTAATTTCTCCACTTTATTACCTATATACGAGCCAGCGCCACGATTATCAGCTGGTTTTATGTGCCTAATATCAGCACCTTTTCCACCTTCCTTGCAAATGGCCATAGGGTATTCATCCCGATCATATCCTTTTTTCGTTGGAACATTTGCTAAAGACTGTTTTCTCCTTTCAGCGGCTCCATCCCGATCAATTGTACAAATATCTGTCTTGCCATTTGCAATCGCATCTTTAATATGTGCCGCTGTTTCTGGATACTTATTTGAAGGAAACTCTATAACTTGTGCAACATCTTGTGAACCACTTGTTTGTTTTGCATGATTTGAATTTTGAATTGCTGAACATCCCGAAAATAATAACCCTATCACTAAAAAACTACTTACAAATCCTTTAAAATTCATTATGTTCCCCCTTATGAAAACCTTAATTGAATTCACTAAACACATAATCATAAAATGCATCTGCAACATTCTCCACAAGCTGATAAGAAACATACTTCTCCAATGCCTTCATTAACATGGGTTTTTCATCTTTAAAATTAATCGTGTAATCCATTAAAAAACTCCAATTCCAGGATGGAATTGCAATCAAACAACTATGTTTCATAACATGTTCGCAAAAATAAACCGTTGGTGATCCGCATTGCTTTAATACTTCAAACTCAACACACTTCATTTGTTATCCTCCCTCACTCTATAGTGTGAAATCTTCCATTGTTTTACGGATTTCATCAGCTTCTACACCAATGTATTGTAGTGTTTGACCTTGCGTCGCATGGCCAAATAGTTTCATCAAATAGTACACATCTTTCTTTCTCTGGTAATAGTGATATCCAAACGTTTTTCGCATACTATGTGTTCCCCATTGTTCTGAATCAATACCGCAAGCCTCGGCCGCCTTATGCAAGAAAGTATGTGCCATTTGTCTTGTAATTGGTTTATCTCCTTGACGACTTGGAAAAAGCCAATCAGAATCAGCACGATTACTTGTGTATTTCGCAATTTCTTGTTGTAAGACTGAATTGAAATACACTTCTACCGTTGTATCTGTTTTTTCCATTTTAATTTTCATGACATCTTTTCCACGAACATCTTTTACACGTAATCGTAAAATGTCACTGATACGTAAACCTGTATTAATTCCAAAGTAAAATAAAAAGTAATTTCGATATGAGGAATTTTGTAATAACCAATCTTTCATTTGTTCAATTTTTTCTAATGAACGAATCGGCTCTTTTGCTCCAGGTTTTCGTCCTCCTTTCACCATAAAACACGACCTCCTAATACGATGCTGTTATCTATAATATGTAAAACTTACTTTAACTATAACTTTATTTTGTTAAACTGACAATATTTTTCTTTTCATTTTATAGCGAAAAAAACCAGTAATACCATAGAAAAACGCATGATATCACTGGTTCTTGTGAGTTTAACATTTTGTATCTTTTGTAAAACTCATCTTTCGAATAAAAATCCCTTCACAATCTGTGAAGGGGATCAGTATACATTCTTAACTTAGTTTAATACTTTGGGTAAACACATGTAAATATATCTTATGTTAGTCTTAAACTGATATAGAGGGTAGTAATACTTTAAGATAGGCTAGTATTTAAATACATCTTATATTCTTTTCAGCTTCTGTATGGCTCATGCCAAACCGAATTTAAATACATCTTATGTTGGTATTAAACCGCCTTTTCATCTTGAATTATGCGATGAGCATAAAAATTTAAATACATCTTATGTTAGTGTCAAATCATGCATTAAAGCTATGTTTTGTTTTACCATTAGTAATTTAAATACATCTTATGCTACTGTTAAACAATCACAAGTTAGGTGGTTACTAGAGCGTAGCGAAAGGAATTTAAGGAGTATTTAAATACATCTTGTGTTAGTGTTAAACAAATTAATCTACAAAAACACTTTGCGCACTCTCCCCAATTTAAATACATCTTATGTTAGTACTAAACTTTAATCGGGTTTTTAATTGGTTCAACGGCCAAAGATTTAAATACATCTTATGTTAGTACTGAACATACATGTCTAAATTAATCACAGAACACCTCAGAATATTTAATACATCTTATGTTAGTACTAAACCCCGATAAAATAAAGATAGATACTTTAACAGATACGAAAAATAACCTGGTAAGATGAACATTAAACATTATTTTACCAACAACTAGATGTATCGTGTAACGGTTTTTGTGTTACACCCTTCAGAGCATGAAAAATGCCCACGCATCAATGTTTATTTACATTCGATACTACCTTACGGAGTATTGGCACTTGGTAAATTTCTTATGTGCTACTTCTCCATTTATGGCGTGTAAATCCACCAAATTATTTAATATGAACTCAATTATCTACATTAATCCAGGTATCCTAACTCTTCTATATACTCTTCCATACATTTTTTTGAATGTAATTTGCTTTGTACCGCTAATTGTTTATTTATAATATTTTCGATGTCATAAGTAGCAATGTTTTTGGCCGCATTATAATCAGCATGTGTTTTATATCCACACTGCTTACATTCAAAAACCGCTTGTGTACAACGATTTTCTTTACAAATATATCCGCATTGACTACATCGTTGACTCGTATATGCGGAAGCAACTTTAATAACTTCAATTCCATGAACCTCAGCTTGATTCTTGATTTTCTCCTGCAAATCAAAATACGTCCAATCTTTAAGAACCTTATCATTTTTTGATATGCCTTTTAAAAGTTCTATTTGAATACGCCCGCAGTTATGTTTTAGGCACTGTTTTATTATATAGTTTGCATATTTATGGTTAGTGCTATTTCGAAACTTAGCTATTTTATTACTTAACACGTCTATTGGCTGTAACCGTTTTGCCCTACCTTTTCCCGTTCTACTATTACTACAATAATTACTTTGTTTCAGTAAATTGATACGTCTCTGTCGAATTTTTTCATTAAATGCTTTAATTTCATCACTTTTAATATTGCTACGAATAAACCCTTCATTAAACGCAAAGTAAACTGTATTTATTCCACCCATATCAATTCCCATGATTAATTCTTTATCAAAATTATTTTCTTTTATAGCATTGAATTTATAAGTAATTGATAAATACCACTTATTTTTGTATTTATGAATCATACATGCGCCTTTGCTGTATGTTTGATTCATTAATCGGTCTAAAATAATTTTCATGCTTTTTTGTTTTTTGGTAGCTAACTTTACAAAAATCTTCCCTTTTGGGACATCGCTATTTTCCTTATGAAAATCTCGTGAAAAAAGAGATATCCCAGCAATATAATCTCCATTCTTCTCTTTTTTTATGTCTACAGAATTATTATGGAGATCAATTGGTATGCGATTTCGAAAAGAAGGAATTGACATTTCACCTTTTCTAATTTCATTTCTTCTACTCTTCCATGTTTTTATAATTTTTTGAAGAGTGGTAGACATGTTTCCTTTATGTATATCTGGATATTTACTTTGTAATGTATGGTATATATAACCGTCAATTTTCTTCTGTGTACACCCATACAAATCTTGGACAGTAGGGTATGTCCCTATTGCTTTAAAGTAGTCAAAAGATAAAGCATCAAACTCCCATAATTGTTGAATAGTTCGATTACTTATCGTTCTGACCTGATATGTTAAGTTTCGTAAATGCTTTTCAAATATTGTCCAATCGACATTCATTGGACATAAAATTTGATATTTCATTATCTTAATTGTTACTCCCAAAATGTCACCTCTTCATGTTCCTGATGTCACCATCCTAACCAAATCAGCAAAAATTATACTACTAGTTACATTTGTGCTAATTTGAAACAGTAACAGAGGAATTCCGATTAAAGATCAAAAATTGAAACCAAATATTATTCAATAGATATATAATTATTATTGAAGAGTAATCTGTAGGTCACAGGTACATGTCAAAAAAGGAAAGTACTCATTTAAAGTGCTTTCCTCTCCTTCTTATTATCACAATGGAGGCTTCACTATGAAAGAACATAAGGAACAGAAATCATATTATATAAGAGAATACACGTTAAGGGATAAAAGCACTAAATCCATTAAGGTTGAACCCTGGCGCTCTTTTAAAGAGGAAATGAGGGTGCTTGGTATTACGGATAATGACATTTTTCAAATTCAACTAATTGAAAGGGTTCCACCGAAATACGTGTAAAAACAGACTATAGCCTTACTTTTATTTCTGAACTAATTACGATTCAATTTTTCATTTATTATTTTTTACTAATCTTAATGCTTTGCTTTCATCATCAATTTTTTAAATTCTATAAAATTACGGTATACTAACAATAAAAAGAACAGGAGACGGAGAATATGATCGATTGGAGTTCAATTAATCCACGTCATTTCGAAAAGTTCATTTTCCATGTATTAGGAAGAAAGGGATTTCGAAACAGAGAGTGGTTTGGAAGAGGCGGCGGAGATAAAGGACGAGATGTTGTTGCAAAATATTATGTCGAATTACCTTTTAATCTAGGGTTTGAACAAACCTGGATATTCCAATGTAAACGTGAAAAACGTATGCCACAACAATCAGAAGTATTTAATGAAATTGTGAAGGCAAAACAGCACCATCCAGATGGGTGGGTATTAGTTACTCCACATAATCCTACATCAAACTTTTATGATTTTTTACATAGCCTCGAACAAAATATGGGATTTAAATTAGTAGTATTTACCTTGGCAGAATTAGAAGAAATTGTGCGAGATCATACAGAATTAAAATATGTCCTACTTCACGGACATTTACCAGAAGAAGGAGAGGAAGCTAATGTATAAATTAGAATATGATTATGATGATCGTATTATTTATAAAGTAGAAAATGAACACAAAGAAAAAATGGATTTTGAATATCCAAGTGAACCAATTGTATCCCCAAATGGACAAAATACGGTATTCATCGATCCATTAGAATGGGAAGCTTTAGGTTCTTTATATATGTTTAATAACATTATTGGAGAATTTACAACATTAATCCAACCCGAAGAAAACTTCATTCCAAAATTTGTGAAATGGCTCGATCACGAAACGCTCGGAGTAATCATTGGCTTTGGGCACGGAACTGTAGCAATCGGAGGAAATTTGTTTACATATAACCTAACAAGTAAAGAAAAAACGCAAATTACTTCATATGATTTTAATGTACAAATTACAAGCTTCGATATTTTAACGGAAAACAGAATTAAATGCAAAGGTATTAAATACACAGATGAATCTTTAAACCAATTCATTGAATTTGAAGAAGTGATTCAATTATAAAAAGGTGCCATATGGCATCTTTTTATTTTTTAGGTATTTCAAATTGTGTTGCATTGAGTTCTGGTTAAATTTTTAAAATTTCATTAATAAGGTATAATATAGATTTTAATTGTTTAGTGGAGGAGAAATTATGGAACGAGTCGATGTGGTCTATGCACTTATTTATGATGATACAAATAGAAAAATCCTTATGGTTGGAAACAAACGTGAAAATGGTAGTGAATGGAGCCTACCAGGAGGAGCAAGAGAAAGTGGGGAAACATTGGAACAGGCTGTTATCCGTGAGACATTTGAAGAAACAGGATTAACAGTTGAAATTAAAGATATATTTGCTATTAATGAAAAGTTTTTTCCACATGCACATGCTGTAATTTTCACCTTTGTAGCTAGAATAGTAGGCGGAGAAATCTCTATTCAAGATCAAAATGAAATTACTGAAATTAGTTGGATAGACCTAAAAGAAGCTGAAAAAATTATGTTTTACTTTCCTAATGGCGTTCAAAAATTATTAGAAAAAGGAGTAGTAGCTCCTTATTATTTTCAAACTAAGTAAAACAAAAAGAGCAATTACATAACTTATAACACTTAAAAAGCTAATTCATGCATGGATACAAAGAATTAGCTTTTTAATGTCTATTTTTCTTAGCGTGCTTTTTTCCGAAATGTTGGCGAGGCCCCAAGTAGTGAGGGTTAGTAAATACCGATTTCTTGTGGTACTAAGTGTGCAAAAGCTGGAACCCCTGATTCACGTCCTTTTGTTGCAGAGAGTTCTATAATTTGTTGAAGGTGCTCAATGCTGTCTATAGAAAGTAAACCTTTAATATCATCAAAATGTGTTTTTGATTTTAATCTGTGTAACAATGGAATGCTAGGATTCGAGAACCGCGTGAACGCAGAGGTTATAGGATACCAGCCAAAACGTGGTGCATTGTTTTCATTTTGTAAAATTTGTATATTATGAATGTAGTATAATAAAAAGTCTGCTTCTATCAGGCTTTCCCATGAATACTCAGTAGAACTACATGAATTTCTGATTAAGTCACCATGAACGCTAACACGACTCAATGACAGTCGATTATTCCGTGCCTCTAAGCTTTCTAAATAAAAATAAAATAGTTCATATCCTCCATCCTTTAGTTCTCCAAGATGACTGCCTTGTACAAAATATCTGTGATGGAGAATTTCAGTTAGTCTCTTATACATTTGTCTAGAGATTAATACGGCTGCTGTATATAAAAATAATTCATGAATCAAGTATTTATAATGATCAAATTGTATGGTATAAAATGACCCCGAATACCCAACCGGAAGATTTGAAAAAGGATAAATGCTTTCGAAAAAGTTTGTTATGATTTTGGGATCAAATAATGATTCATCAACACATAACTGTTCTATGAATTGAATATAGTTATCTCTTAAAGGAACCATCTCATGTATTAAATTAGTAATCTTTTCATCAAATGGTTCCTTTAATTCCTCATATGTAAGTTTAAAGGCCTCTAAATCCTGTATAAAGGCTTGTTTATAATCACGGCATAAGCCTTTTACTCTATTTGGATGACGAACAATGGCATCACGTATAGAAGATAAGACACCACTTACTTTAAATTTCGTTTTTTTTTCATCAAATAAATATGCGGGTGGAGAACCTAATTTTGGTTTTCTCAGTAGTGGTTGTTCATATAATAGGCGAAGCAATGATTCATATCCCTCTTCAAAGTTCATATGCAAATCAATATAAATAAGACCTTTCATATGGACAGGAATATAATCTTTTTCATTCTCATCACGTTCAAGTATGACAGGGATAAACTTTTCCTGTTTGACTTTTGTATATACCTCTGGTCCTATAATCTGTGTCTCTGTGCCAACTCCACCATTATAAGATGATGCTCTTTCTGCATAAGATTTATTACACAATACTAAAACTTTATCAATTGTTGAATCAGTTACCATACTTTCCATAAAAGCAAACATATTGTGACCAGGTTTTAAATCCCATACATCAATTACAACTTCAATACCGTTTTCTGTAAGTCGGTTTGCTAATGAAATAACTTTTTCTTTATAATCGGGTGATGTCCAAGAATATGAAATAAACACTTTAGGCGGTCTTGAGCCAAATTCTTTATTTTGTTCCATTTGTATTCTCCTATCTTTGGGTCAATATAATACTTGTAAAAAAATCTATTCGCTTTTTATATTTTGTTGATATGAATATTCTATCATAGCTACTTATGTGGCTTTAAAATAAAGTTAAGACTTTCATAATGAATCTTAATAAAATCAACTCTTTAGTGATCTTTGGGGGCATCAGGGGTTATACGGATTTACAACATTAAGCAAAAAACTTAACGAAAGCTTTAGTTGAATTAATTGAAAAGTTATGCCATTCGCCAATTCATACAAAATGCTATCCAATCTAAACTTTTAGAACGCCATTTCAGCTCATTTTTTATCCAAACAAAGGAACTCATGCTCCATTTTTTAAAAATTTCTCTCCACCGTCACATAATAATAGCCACATAGACTCAAGTACATATACCTGTATTATGAAAAAACATTGTCATTTCAACATTTTTTAGCATTTTCATCTCAAAAAAATTTAAGCTATTCCGCTCCTCAGAACCGTAACTTAATACCCTATTACAATTAGTATTTTAATGTCAATATTACCCCATAAAATAATAAAAAGCCTTGCTATAGAAACAAGACTTTCCACTTCTATTTTTGTTCGATTGCATACCGACTATCTTCGGAAACACATAAACTTGCCGTATTCACTTTTATACTACATTTTCCTAATCGCCGCTTTACTTCCAATTGTAATTTCTCATTTGCTTCCTCTAAAGAACTTGCTGGAATAATCGTAGATTGTGAGTCTGTTACCTTGCCACTATACATCACTGAAAAATTCAATTCATATTGATGTATCAAGATTTCTCCACCCCTTTTCTCCTTGATTTCCTCACAGATCATTCTTATTTGTCGCTTGCTCTTGTAGTTTTTGAAGATGGGTACGCATTTGTGGTACATACCAGCTTTTTCTCAATCGAATGATTGCAATGCCTACAATTAAAATCAAAAAGGCTTGTAGTAAAATATCTTGTGTTTCCCATAACGTACACAAATACAGAAGACTTCCCGAACAAAAATAATACATGGCCAACAACAAATTTATATTTGCGATTATGAATTGTTTCTTTACAATCGCGGCTATTCCTGCCAAAACAAGCGTACAAACTCCTATACTTAGCAAAATATATGCAATAACCTTAAAAAAAATCATCCTCACACCCCTTTTTCTCTAAAAATCTATTTAAACCACTTAAAACACCGAATAAAAGACGAAACCTCATTCAATACCAAATGTATTAATAACTAATTTAAAATTAATTACAGACGAATTTGAAGCGTCATTTTTTCTGAAAGGGAAACTTTTTATGTTGAAAATCATATATACTTTGTTTTCCAACACATCCAATTGAAAACCCTGTAAAAAAAGTTGCACCTATGATTTTTAATCCCCATTGCCATGTGTTTTCCTGTAAAAAATGATGCGAAACATAGAGACATACCCCTGTACAAATAATGATCCAGATTCCATATTCATCATATTTTCTCTGTTCTAACTTTTGTTCCTGGAACGGATATACCTGGATAAATAAAAAGGCTATCAGCAAAACTGACAGCCCAATTCCCAATACGATCATTTTTTATCGCCCCATTTCCACTCGATTACACCTCTTTATAGCGCTTCTGTAACAATTGCTGTACACGTGCCGCATACATTTTAAAATAGGGAATGTTTTGCGCGGCAACCTTTCCAAAGTCCATTTGCATTAATGTTTCTTCTAACAGTTTGAACTCAAATTCTAGGAATTTATCATGTTGTTTCTGAATTGAATGCGGGATATTATGCAAGGCATCCGCAATTTCTCGCACATATTTCACACTGGATTCATCTTGCTCTGAATAGGAAAATACATTTCGAATCAATACAAACGTTTCTTGCAATATTTCATACCCGATATGATGCAATACATTTTGATTCACCAACTCCCCTCATTCCTTTCTCTATGGTCCTTCAATTCCTGTATTGATCTGGAACTCATAATTTTCTACAAACCACTTGTCACCTTCTAACAATAAATTCAATTTCATGGTATGTTTTTCTTGTTGTTCTGTTCCATCAACCGTTACAAGATAATCATATTTAACTGTTACATCCGCTTTATTATCAGCGGTTTTGATATAGTACATATCTGTTATCTTTGCTTTCGTTTGAATATGCATAGAGCCATCATCTTCTATATGTTTATGTTCATCCTCTGGCGCGTTTAATAATTTGTTTCGTGCTTCTCCTGTTATCATTTCTTTGATTTTCTCAAACCCCGGCTTTTCTTTTTGTTTATTATCATTCTGTATTAACAGCTCTACAAACTGTTTCGCTACTTCTTGCCCTTTATCTTGGGTATTTTCTGTTAAAACTGTTACACGCTTTTCCAATGCTCGATTCTCTGTTTTTAGCTCTTTTACTTGTTCCATCCATTTCTTTTCTGTCTGCTCAACTTTATGCTGTAAGGTGCGATTTTGATTCCATAACCATACACTGATACCCACTAGTACAACTATGATTAAACCAACGATTCCCTGTTTCATCCCTAATCCTCCCTTTCTTTCCGCTTATTTCGGCAAATAAGGTGCTGGGTCGACTTGACCAAACGTCAAAGATGTTTTGATCTCAAAGTGAAGATGTGGCCCTGTTACTTGCCCTGTTCTTCCGCAAACACCTACCTGTTGACCGACTCCAATGTTTTGACCTTCCTGTACAGTAATGGACGACATATGACCGTATAAACTCCAATATCCATTCCCATGATTGATTACAACTACGTTTCCATATCCGCCAAACCCCGAACCGGAAGCGCCAAATTTCGCCCACTCTACAACGCCACCTTTCGACGCGGCAATTGGTGTGACACCGTCTTGGCAAGAATAATCAATACCTTTATGAATAGTGCCCCAGCGTGGCCCAAATGGGCTTGTAATCGTTGTTTGAGCGATAGGACGAATAAACCCTTGTGAGCTTGCTGATCCAGTATCTACAACGCCGCCTGGCTTTCCCGCTTCACAATTAAAAGTAAGGCCGCCCATTTGCGTAACAAACTTTGTTACTAATACAGGCCATAAACCATTTGTACCATGCGGATCATTTGCGGCGCCTGGTGGTGCGTATTTAGCGCCTATTGCTTCTATAGTTGTAATCCCCATACCGATATAGTTTTTATATAAGTTTCGGGCCATAGCGTTGATTCCTTCATCTAAGGTGGCAAATTTCATGAACCCTTTCATTTGTGAACTACTAGGGTCCATGAGGCCACCAGGGTTGTTATAGTTCTTTACTGCATTAGAAGTACCATTACCCGTTTCCAATCTTGCAATGGCCGCTAATAAAACGGGATCGATTTGGTTTTGTGTTCCTGCATTTAAAAAGGCTTGTGCTTTCCCTGTAAAAACGCCTCCTAAATGGGGCTGTAATTCTTCTGGTGCCACTGTTTTTCCACCTGGACGACAGACCGTCATTCCATTACTTGGGATGGTTGCTGGTGCTTCCTCTTCTTTTTTGCCAATCCCTTGCCCCAAAACAATAAATAAAAGAAATCCAATACAGACGAACAATCCTATTGTGAAAGTAGAACTCCCAAAAAGAAATGTCAGTAACCAGGATTTCTTTTTCTTCTTCTTTTTTTGTTCTTGTGCAATATCTTCTTGTATCGTTTTGTCTACGACTTCTTTTATTTCTGGTCTCATATCATCCCTCCCCCCTTACAACATGCATCAAGATTGATTAGAATATTTTCGAACAATCAGCCCATATGTAAGGGCTAAAAGAATGGGTATAATCGCTAAAACATGAAATAGTAACGTTAAAACAGTAGATTGCTGGTCTTGTATAAAATGTAGTAATCCAAAATGACCAATTCCTACAAACCAAATGAAAAAGGCTAGTTTTGCCCCACCATCAATACGAAAATGCGTCTCTTGATGGATGACTCGAATAGTAAGAAAAATGAGCGTATACCAGATGAGGCCCCCTAAACCAATCCATCCTAATAAATCTATTGGCCAATTGCCTTTAATAAAAAGAATGATTATGTTCATCCATCCCAAACACCCAATACAAAGAAAAATACTGGTACTCACCATTTTCATACAAATTAATCCCCAGTGCTTCATATCTATATCTCTCCCTTTTTATGAAAAGATAGTAAAGTCCTAAAAATCTAGGACTCTACTCATCTTTTTTTGGTGGCTCCAAATCATCTAAGTTATCTAAGTTTTGCGGATCAGTAGAAGGCATCCAATTTTCACTTCCAGCGGCTACAGCTCCATATTGTATATCTGGCGTATCGATCGTTACCGCTTTTTCTTGAATCGGCTCATTTTTGCTTACTTCTTTCTCATTTACTTGTGCCAAATCAGAAGTGGAAACGGATTCCGTTGGGATAAATGAGTCAGAAGAGTTTGACACTTGTACAGTTGACTCGACATCTATATCAGGTTTTTTAGCGACAATTTGCCCCGCTTCATTCACTTCTGCACGAATAGCATCTGGAATATCTGCACTTGTTGTTTCTGGTGTATGAGGTACAATGACACCTTCTTCATTTACATCTGCACGAATTGTATCTGGTATTAAAGGTTCATTTGCCTCTGTTTCAATTGGCGTTGAAATTTCTTGTTGTGGAATATGTGTTAAAGTTTCCTGTTCTGGTTGTATTTCTTCTCTTGAAATATCCATCGGAATTTCTTCTGTTGGGATGTCTTGTTGTGGGATATCGGATGGGATTTCTTCATATGCTTCATGATCTGTTGAAACTTCCTCTAATGGAAGTTCTTGTGTTGGTACTTCTGTTTGAATCTCTTCATATGCCTCCATATCGCTTGAAACTTCTTCTAGTGGTATTTCTTGTTCTGGTACTTCTGTCTGGATTTCTTCATATGCCTCCATACCACTTGAAACTTCTTCTAGTGGTATTTCTTGCTCTGTTACTTCTGGCTGTACCTCTTCATATACTTCTATATCAGTCGGAATGTCTTCTAATGGCACCTCTTGTTCTGGTACTTCTGGTTGAATTTCTTCATATCCCTCTATATCAGCTGGTATTTCTTCCCCTGTCGGAATTTCCTCATTCTCTAAAGATACAAGTTCTGGTTGAACATCCATTTCTGATTCTTCTACCTCTGTTCCTTCTTGTTGTCCTTCTACTTCTTGTTCTAATGCTTCTTTATCTAAGCTGATAAGGTCTTGTTGCACTGGCGCCTCTTCCTCACCTGGTAACGTTTGTTCTTTTCCTTCCTCTCCTTGCTGTGGTAAATTCCCATCTTTATCACGATCCTGTAAGGAAATAAGGTTTCCTTTCTTTTGATTCTCTTCTTTTTCTTGTTCCGCTTGATTATTCGGTAAATCATTCGGTATATTTGCTTGCACTAACGGGTTGGCTTTTGCCTTTTCGTCGTCTGTCCCTGCATTTTCTAACTGGCCGCCTGCCGCCGCTAATTCAGCCGCGCTGTTAAAATGTGCTCCCATTTTATCTCCAATATAAGACATTGTATTTCCAGCGTACTCTTTTCCTTTATCTACAAAGTTTTCAGTCATAAGAGATATATTTGTGACTGTCTCATACACGCCACGTGCTCGACTAAAGGCCGCAACAATATTTCCTCTAAACAGGTAGCAGAGAACAAAAACAAGAATTTGGAAAATCATTGTAGACACATACCCTGCAACGCCCGCTTCTGGTAATACGTATAATAGTTCTGCTATCGTAAAAATGATAACAAGCATAACTGACATAAAGATTTTTAATGCCAATGGGCGAATCCATTGTGAAGCCCAGCTTTCAATGACTCTACGATGTCCTGGCAATAGAGCCACCGCCATGACGATTGGTGAGATAATACTCATGACAAGGAACCATAATTGGAATGCTACAATCAGTAAACAAAACGCGATTACTGGAACACCTGCGAATGTATTCACCACATAATACATAACTGTAAATACAAGGCGCTCTCCTACAGAAGAAATCACCATCATTTGGTTTCCATCATCTGTTATTTCTTTTCTAACCAAATCATCACGCTCTTTACCTGGTGCTTTCGCTAATAATCCATCTACTCTTTTAGTTCCTATTTTTTCTTTTGAATCTTCTCCATACTGTAAAAATAAATATGGTCGTTCAACTAACAAATCCCAAATCTGCTTTTTCACTGAAAAGATTGCATCCGCTTTGGAACGTCCTGGATCACCCGCAACCGTTCCCGTCGCTTTCGCTAATACTGTTACACTAATTTCAGAACTAATCGTATTTGCACTCTTTAAAATTGTACTTGCGTTTCCAATGTACGTAACAATAAAAGCAATAACAAGTACCGTTTTCACTAATTCACTTAAACCTTTTGATGGTTGGCGCTTAATAAAGAAGATATAGCCTGCGTAACAAGCTGATAACACACATGCAATGCCGATAATTGCTGGGAATAGCCCAGAAGATAAAAAGCCGCCTTTTTCAATACCAGCAATATTTTGCATAGCCGCTCCTAATTTATCCGCTACCGCATCTACAATGTCCAGGTTCAACGCTTGATCGACTAAAAAGATTGTTAATTGGCCGAGAATCACATTTAACTGAAAGGCCATATTTCCAAACCATTGACAGGTTGTATATAACATTCTTTGCAGGTCTTTTCCAACACTATCATCACCGAACAAATACCCACCAACTTTTTGAAACACGTTTTTATCGTCTTCTTTCGGCTGGTACGTATCTATTTCGTAATACTTATCTTTGTAAATCCCATCTGTGTACCCACTAAATAGATTTTCAGAAATTCGTGCCCCTTTTTGTTCCTGTTTTTCTTCCTTTTTTGTATCTTCCGCTAGGGCCACATGAGGCCCTAACGGTAGTAAAAAGAATACAAGAATCATACAAATAGAGAAAAGTTTTTTCATTCCTTTTGCCCCCATTTATGAACATGAACTGGCTCTATACTTCCCACAATAGACTCTAAAGTATTATGACCATCCCAGTTCCATTCGTAATTTTTCCATTTCCTGTCCTTTTCATCTTTTACTACTTTCAATTTCATTCCCATCTGTGCATTTTCTACAGGATCAAAATATTTCACACGATAGTAATACTCATTTTCTCCTTCTTTTAAGTCAAACCGATACAGGTCATATCGCTCTTTCATTCCCTTACTAGCACCTGGATGTTTAATTCGATCTTCTCCAAAATCAAATTTTTTGTATTGTAATTCATTCAATTTTTTTCGATCCATTTCAATATAGGCTCTTACATAGTCCATCGCGGCTTTATCCGCTTCTTTCATATCACGTTCTTTCTGATTCTCTTGTTGGTTTGCATTACTTTTCGTTTCATTTGAGCAACCTGCAACACCTGTTACCATCAACATTCCTGCTACACATAATCCAGATAACATACGTAATTTTTTCATTGTTCCATCCTCCATATACAGATAATTTAGAATACTCTTATCTGTATTGTAATACGAATTACGCCAATTGTTGTGCGCGTTCTTCGTCTGTTTTCGTAGAGGAATCAAATGCAGTCTTTAATTCTTGGAAAACAGGATCAATTTCTACAACCGCTGTGCGGCCGAAAATATCCTGGAACAACGCTTCGCCGCGTCTAAGTTGGCGTAGCATTAAGATATTTTCTTCTGTGACCGGTAAGTTATAGTAACGCAACATTTCTTCCGCTTCCTTATCGTATTTCAGTGCAAAACAGAACTTCATACCTACATTTGCAACCTCTTTGTTTTCAGATTGATAATCGGATGCGTTTTGTGTTCCTAAATACAATCCGATATTGTGATAACGTCCTTCTCGAATGATTTTGTCAGAAGACGCCGCACCCTCTTTATTTTTCAAAATACTTGATGCCTCATCTTGTAGGTATACTTTGAAAATACTACGGTCGGAATGCATTAAGGATTTACCAAATGCCGCTAATGCAATTAAGATACTACGAGATAATTTGTCTGTAACACTTTCATTCTTTTCCTCTGATTTCGGAATGCGTAAATGTTGAATTTGTAATACTTGTAATGGGCGTTCTAGGCTTAATACGCGGTAATCTTGACCTGGTCTACCAAACAATAAATCTCCTAGCTGGATGCCTTCTAAGGTTGCTAAACGATTTGTAAGAGCGTTTAACCGTTCTAATTCAGTTGGCAATAAGTTAGGTTCTTTCTTCATTTCCACTAGCTCTTTACGAACCAAAGTTAAACATGCATCTTCTTTTTCCGCCACTCGTTCAATAGCTTTATATAAATAGTCATATCGGATATCCTCTAAACCTACATCCGATAGGAACGTCAAAATTTCAAGTGCTAAACTCTTCGCATCTTCTATTGTTGCGCTGATTCGGAATGGGTCTAAACAGCCCGCATCTTCCTTATTCTTTCCAAGCGTCCATACTTGCAAGGTATCCTCATTGAACCCTGGCAATAATTCGGGCCACCTTGTTCTGTCGCCCTTAGGATCAATGATAAATGCTCTTCCGCCACTCATAACAATCCAGAAAGCGAGTAAGTTCATCAAGAAGGATTTTCCTTTCCCTGTTTGCCCCGCAAACATAACCGATAAACTCTCAAATGCTGTCACAATGTTATCTAATGCTTTCGCCGCTAGTTCGGGACGAACAAAAACAGGACGATTTAATTTTTTTGTCTTTCCAATGTAAAACCCTTGATTGTCGCCAATTTGTGTTGTGGCCCCGAACATGCCCATTGCAAGTACGCCTGGTTCCACAAATAACTTAAAGTCCGTATTATAACGTTTAGAGCCTGGTAAGAACTCGTAGAAGTATGCTAATTGTTCTCCATATGGATTGACCAATTCAATTTTCATTTTGCGATATTCTGTAATGAGCGTATTTACACGTGATTTTAATGTTTTTTCATCTTCGGCATACACGCAAAACAGTACACTTAATTCATATCCAGGTGCTCCCGTTGTTTCAAATCGATCTTTTACAATTTTGACGCCTCTTGCTTTACGATCAATTGTTAAATCTGTTGTGCGACCACCTACCATCGCTTGTTGGCGTTGATCGTTTAATTCCAGTTCACTGTTCGAAAGTTTTTGGGTAACCATCTGGTTTTCTAAATGATACGCTCGAATACTTATTTCAACAGGAAACTTTAATGAATGAGATTGAATGCGATAAATCCACTCTCCACCAGGAAAAGCCGATATTTCGGGCATATCTTTCACCGCAAGAAAAGCAACATGAGAGGTTTCCATTTCCCCTTCTTCATTTTGTCTTTCGAGTATCAGAGAGCGCCCTGGGCTTTCATCAATCACCGTATCCGTTAAGTGCACCATTTCTTGTAAATCTGGCCGACGTACTTTTACCACCTTTCCTTCTTCATTTTTCAAGGTAACTGTAGAACCTACTTTCCAGTTTTGATCCCGATTCAGTTCTTTCATGCCACGTTTGAAGTTATGATGGAATAAAAAGCGCGTTGTTGACGGTTTCGCACGTCTTGTATTATGAAAGGCCCCTCTAACCTGGCTAAATAACACGTCTTCTACTTCTAAATAATTTTCAATTTCCTCTTCTAAAATATCCGTCACATTCATACCCGATATGTTTTGGGCTGTCTCTGCAAATCCTTCTCTAACCTTCTTCATAAACTTCCATGTTTCTACGACAGGATTACGAATTTGTCTTTCTTTCTGTTCCATATTCAGTTGTACTAAAACGAAAAAGCGATATTCCATGTTCTCTTTCGCAATGGCCGCATTTCGTAAGTATTCTTTTACCTTTTTAAAAAGAAAGCGTCCTGTTGGGGCCATTGGCCCTTTTAAAGTGGAAATATGTTCATCCAGAATTTCATCTGAATTTGTTGTACGAGGAATCACAAGCAAGTGGATATCATATTCTTGATGGGTAAATAGAGCGAGTTGATTGCGATAATATACTTTTTTTGTACTTTCGTCTTGATGATCGTATTCAAATCCGTCTACTTCATACACTGCGGATACTTTTCCGTCTGTACTAAACGCTAAATTCTTTTCAACGTGCTTTAATGGTGGTCTGTTCATCTTTTTCAACATATTCAACTTCCTCCTTTTGGGGTAAAAATGTTACATCATAAGCGTGTATGTCGTTCTCTTCTTCACTGAATGAATGTACGATTGGTAAATCTTTGACGTCATGTTGTACACATACATGACCATAAAACACATGTTTTTTAAGTTTGGGTACATTCACCAATCGACTGCTTTGATGCTTCCGTAAACGAAATGTGATCCAGGACCGAACAAAAGAGAAAAGTGATTTTCCATCTGTTTTATATTTATCTGCGCCCCATACAAGGAAAAGAGGGATCACACCATAATACATGAGCCAAACTTGATCGATCATATCCCCAAATATCCATTTAAAGGGAGGAAGGAAGCGGAAGGCTACAAGCCCCGCTTCTACCGCCGCAAAATAACCAAGTGCCCTCCATGTAACCGCACGCGGAAGACGATACCCCATAATTTCGTACTGTCTTCGCATATAGTTCATATAGCTTCCGAAACAATAGACAATGATAGATTTTGATTCTTTTTCCTTCATGTAGCCCTCTTCCTTTCCATCCCTTACTTAGACGCCAAACAATCCGCCTAACCACGTTCCGATTGTTTTTAATGCATCTGGTTTGTTAATGAAGAATACAACAATCCCGCCGCCAACAATTAACGTAATCGCTTTTCCCCATGCGCGCTTTGCCGCTACGATCAAGATAACAATGATAAACGCACAATATAACGCGTATGTTCCTTGTGTCTTCATCATTTCGAAAAATCCTTCCAGACCGATTCCTAACACAAAATGATTTATATTGAACATATACATGCCCCTCTCCTATTTTGTTTTTAAGTCTTTTACAACCCATTGCTTTCCATCTTGTTTTACAAACAACGTGTAACCTGTTTTCATTTTCGTTTCAGAATGCGGATCAATCATAGATACCTCTGTTTGTACCTCATACGTGCCTTTTGTTTTTCCTGGATAAATCTTAGAGGAAAGTACATTTTCAAATTTCATGGCTCCTTCTAACCCTTTAATATCCGTATTAGCTAGCACATACGCGAGTTCTTTTTGTGTTGCGGTTGTATAGGATTTAAAGAAAGTGGGTAGAAATTCTCGAATGTCTTCTTTTACAGCGAGTTCATGGACTTCCTCTCGGTCTTTCTCTTCTTTCCCTTCTGGTACTTCCGCTTTTTCATGTACCTTAACAATTTGAGGGAATCCACTAATGACAAAAGCCTTTCCATCTGATTGAACAGGAACCGACACTTGCTGGATCACCTCCTTATCCTCTGGTCCGCTATTATCTGCTTTCATGCGACTTAATTTGTATTTCACTTTAAAAATTACGTTTGCTTCTTTATCTGTGACCTCATCTACCTTTAATACAGTTGCATATAGAAAATTTGAATCCCATTGCATACTTACGAAATCTAAACCAACTTGTGGATCAAATGTTTTCGGTATATAAGGCTGTAAGCGCTCTGAACGCTTCTTCTTTCCCTCATCCCCTCTTTGCCACGTAAAGTATTCCTTTGCGAATCCGCGCGCAAATTCAATCGCTTCTGGACGCGAGGCAAGGTTTTGTTTTTGTGTGACTTCCTTTGGAGTGGTACTGGCCTTTGCTTGTGTATCTCCCTTTCCTTTTACTACGGTTGTGACGGATACAATTAGCATCCAACAAAACAGGAGCCAAAAGGCCCATTTTCCAATTAAGCGGCCTTTATAAGAAGGAATTCTTGTGGCTTTCCTTGCCTTCCCTTGTTTACTTTCAAATGTTTTTGCAAACCACTGTTTCACCTTTTGAAACATATTTATCCCCCCTTCAATTTCGGTACTGGCGTAAAGATCGTTCGTAGCAATCACAAGCAAATGACGCCATGCCAACCGCGGTTGATTCATCTTGTATTTCATTTCTTGCATAATTGATAAAATTGTTGAGTTTCGTTTGACTGCCTGTGATATATGGAAATCTAGCATGAACCACATACCGTTTGTCTTCATCCCTCCCTACTTCAAAGGACGTTCCATCTGTAGCCCGAAACCCCCTTACAAACTCCAAACCTTCCAATATATCCATTGTCATCCCCCCTTATGATCGACCATCTTCCATATTCCCACTACCACCAGGAAGAGAAGTAACACGCCTTCCCATCCTTGCGTATAGTAAATTTCCACCACTTTACTTTTTACCACTTCCCAGGCTTCTCTCGATCCTGGTACTCTTTCAAATAACCAATCTGAAAAAACAATTAACAGAAAAATACTGGCGCTTATCGATAAAATAAACCGAAACACATTCTTAGAACCTCACTTTCTCTGTTGTATTTTGAATATTCCGATAAATATTCCCGAATGGGTCTTGTAATATATCTTGGAACAGTGTGATATACACTGGAATTTCTGGACTACTTATCCCTTTTAAGTAGCGAATCAATTCTTTTTCCCTACTTTCACTACCTGCGACAAATACTAGGCGCCATATCGGTATTTCATATCCCATACCAGCATGTATCCGATAGTCTGCCTTTTTTCCTTCTTGCGTCATGAAGTCGTTATAACGGATAATCTTTTTTTCTAATACTTCTTTTGATCCGTAAGAACGTTCCATTTCCATGAATACACCGATGTTTTTATCGATTGCTTCTTTTAATCCAATTACCGCAACCCCATCTGGGCGTATAACGCGATTTTTTCCTTTTGCATATTGAAACGTTGCCCGCGGTTCATTAATCCATTCCTTTAGTTCCAACTTTCCTTCTCGTTTAGATATTAATGTCATGGAACATTCAATTTTCGCTAACATTAAACTGTGATACACAAAGGATGCTGAACGTTTGGACCAACTATTTTTCCAATGCACTTCCCCTCGAAACCCACGAACCATCTCGACTCCTTCTGGTGTTAACGTATAAATTCGTTGTGGTTTCGCAAATTTTCGTTTCTGATTTCGTGGTGAGGTAACAGGTAAATACTCGTAACGGATATAGCCCGCTTGCTCTAGCTTATATAAACGATTTGTTACAGATTTTTTTGTATAATCTGCATACACCTTTTGATGAATGTACTCAATATCCAAGTAGATGTGTGTATGCAAACTCATGAGTAGTTGTTCATCTGAAATTTGAAATAAAATGTTTCCCATGCCCCTTACTCCTTTTCCCACATGTCGAAAATGCTCACTTCTTCTTGTGGTGTATCCTCTTTTATTTCTACGTTTTCTGTTTCAATTGATACTGTTTGTTCTTTTTCGATTGTTATAACAGGCTCTTTTACTGGCTTATCTTCTTTCTTTACTTCTATTGTTGTCGTAGCTTGTTTTCGGAATGGGATAATTTGCGCTTGATGTGTGAGTTCCACTTGCTGTGTTTCCGAAACAGGTTCTTTTATTTCTTCATTGGAAGACAATTTTTCTTCTAATTCATCTAGCCCCGATGTCACAACAGGTTCTTCTTTGGTTAAATTGACTTTTTCGGCTTGTTGATACTTGCCTTTTCCATATAGAAACTCATCAATTTCCTTATCGATTTCTAATCCTGCTTTCCCATTTTGTTGCTCTAAAGAGTGAATCTTTGCTCTGGTCCATTCATTTGATGCATGAATTTCTTTTTCGTTTTTATAATTCGCCGCTGTTCCATTTGGTAGGTATCGGTCTAATGGTGGAACACGTATTGTGCACCACACATTTTTTGCCTCACCTCTGATATAATCTTGCGTTTGAATCGCTACAACTAAGTTAGGAAGGTTCTGCAAATACTCTGTACGGAATTGCTTTTGCATAATGCCCTCTAACGTTTTCGCGGAATTATGACCTTGCCTACATACAAAGTAGTTTCCGCCCGCCTCGGTTAACATGTCTGTAAGCTCTCTGTCTAACTGTCCCGAAACTTGCTGGGTAATCACCCATAGTCCAAATCCATGTTTCCGATCCTTCGCAATAATTTTCGGAAGAACGGGTACTGGCACATCATGTGCTTCATCTATAACTCCTAAATGTAGCTTTGAACCATGCGGCCGCTGTTGGGCGATACGGTGATATTGGTTACAAATGTAGCCGACTGTCAGCAATGTATCTTCTTTCCCCATGCCCGCTAAATCATAAAAGATAAGGTGCCCTTCATCCATCCACTTCCGAATTTCTAAGGAAAAGCCTGTTTGCCCGTACATACGCTTTAAATACAGCGTATTACGGAAGATATCTAATCGGTTTAAAATCGCTTGTGTGCTGTCTTCTAACGCGCTTCCTACTTCATATTTCCAAAAGTGAGAGTAATATTTTTGTTCTGGTCCTTGTAAATTGGCGATTACATTTGCTCGAAACAGTTCATCACTAATGAAGAGTGGGATACTTAAAATGGTATGAATTTGACTCTTATCACAAAGCAACGTCCCAATAATGGCCCTTAGTAATCGTTCTGTTTGTTGTGCTTGCCCTTGAATCATTAACTTAATCATTTCCATAATGGATTCAACCACTGTTTGGATATCTTCATTTGAAAAACGATGAAACAAATTCAAAGCTGGCGGATGATCTGTGTTTCGAAAACGGATAAAGTGAACCTTACTCCAATCCACTTCTTTCCCATCCTTTTCCGCTTTCAATAGTCGATTCATTGCTACATATGCCAAATCTTCGGTTGGATCAAATAGAGACAATCCACCCGCTTCATTCGGATTTTCTAGCCATTTATCAATGACACTTTGCATCAATCTCATGGCAATGGTGCTTTTACCAGACCCAACTTTCCCCGTAATGTAACCATGATTCTTGAAAAAGTCTTCTCGAATTTTTACTAATCGATCCTTGATATAGGGATGCATCACATGGCCAATTGAAATGCCTTCGGCCAATAAATCATTTGGTATCATGTTTTCCCCTTTATCTAGATACAAGATGTTGCGCTCTGTCTTGCTGTTTTTATCCCCTGTTACGTTAGGAAGGTGGAACAAGTTTAATAGCTCTGATCCCGTCCATATCATTTTCCCGTATACGGGATGTGGTACAGCTGGCATACTGCGTCTAAACCTTCTGTATCTAAGCTCATTCACATCGGCCATAACACTTGCTACCATATGCCCTAAATTTTTAATAACAGGTACACCAGGATAATAGTCACTTGCAAATGAAACAGATACTTGAAACGCCACTTCATTTTTTGCAAACCGTTTATTTAATGCGCGAATCTCTTCTTTTTCAAAGGCATCTAGCCCATGCTTTTTCTTCTTTCGAATGGCCTTTTCTGCTTTTCGAATCCCTTTTGTCAGCTGATACCCGTTATCTGGTGTAAAAGCAACATCAACCCATGTCTTTTCTTCCATCGCACTTCCTAACATCGGTAATACATCACGTGTATAGCGTGCTAGTGATAACGTGGCATCTAGCCGCTTTCTCTTTAATACCATCCGTCCTCCTACCGCTTTCCTTGTTGGAAATGGCATTTCTTCCTTTGGGACGGTATAAATTTCACTGTGGGTATAGGCGCTTTGTATGGCTTGCACAACCTGGTTGATTTTATCTTCTGGACCACCTACATAAAAGCGAACACGCTCGTTTTCTCCCTCTGGACGATACATTGTCATGCGGTACCAATCGCGCCCTTTTAACAGACGTTCTAAAGGCTTTCGGCCCGAACCATGTACATGCCGAATCATTTGCCCTAGTTTATCTGGTGTGACTTCATCATCGATGTGCGGAATGAATAATACGTATC
>NZ_JBBOTW010000006.1:0-13224 GCF_038050415.1 Bacillus sp. FSL M7-1020
TCCACACTAGGAGGCAACAATTATGGAACAAGGTAAAGTAAAATGGTTTAATGCAGACAAAGGTTTTGGATTCATTGAACGTCAAGGTGGAGAAGACGTATTCGTACATTTCTCAGCTATCCAAATCGACGGTTACAAATCTTTAGACGAAGGACAAAGTGTAACGTTTGAAGTAGAACAAGGACAACGTGGCCTACAAGCTACTAATGTTCAAAAAGCTTAATATTAGCTGATGAAAGACCCTTTTGTAGGGTCTTTTTTTGATTTTGTTATGATATTCTGAATACAACTTTTTAAGGGGATTTGGGGTGCTTAACTCTTAATGAAAAAGAAGATATTAGGGGTATCGCCAGCATTTTGGAAAAAACCATGCTAAGCCAAAAATAAAATAAGCCGTCCATATGGACGGCTTATTTACATAATTCCCGTTCTCGGAAGTTGTTTGATTTGTTTTTTTTACCATTTTAAATCTAATAAAAGCTGAATTACTTGAAATACCATTTGAAAGCATTTGTGTATAAGATTTTATCAGTAGCTTGTTCATCAAATAGTTGTTGAATTAATTCAATATCTGTATACTCAAAAGATCTTTTTGCTCTTGTAGATGGTAAATCTGTTCCAAACATAAGAGCATCTGGATTAATTTCATAAATCGTTTTTAAGGCATTTTTAACATTCAAATCTACACGACCAAAACCAGTAGCTTTTACATGTACCCCTTTATCAACTAGCTTTAATAAATGTGGTAGTCCTTCTTCAGATAACCCTAAATGGTCGATTGATATTGCTGGTAATTTTTCAATAGTTGATGCAATTTCGGGCAACTCTTTGGCATCAATATAAAGCTCACTATGCCACCCTGCTAGATTATGAACTCTTCTAGCAAAGTAATCCAACTTTGATAAATCTTCTGAACCGCCTCTTTTAATATTAAAGCGTAATGCTTTTACCCCATTTTCATTTAAATTTAGTATTTCTTTGTCAGTCACTGTAAAAGGTAATTGTGTTACACCACAAAATGTTGAACCCACTTGTTTAAGCGCCTTTAATAAATATTCTTGGTTAAATCCTTGGAATGACCCTGATACAATAGCTCCACCTAATACATTTAAATCAGAAGTTGTATTTTGATAATCTTCTACAACATAACTGGGGGGCAAATATCCTTGGTTTTCGATAATTGGAAAGTTAAAATCGATAATATGAAAATGCGCATCAAAAATTCTCATTATAATTCCCCTTTTTTCTTTAACATATCAAAGAGGATATATAAAATAAATTATGGATTTTCAATGTAAATTCATAACTATATCTTATGGAATTTAACTGCCCTGTTGAATAGTCTATACATTCAAGGTTAACATAACGTCTCATTATCGGTAGCAACTATTTTGATAGAATCCTTGTTTCTACAAGGATTCTTGCTTTCATATCTATTTATCTCTTATACATGATTTTATACATCGTTGATATAGCGAGGATTCTAGGGATCCCCGCTATTCTTTTTTTGCATAAAATCTTGTATATAGAAAAAAGATTTTGATGTTATTATCGAGAAGTAATACATATCGGTGGTAAAATCGGAATGTATTTCGGAAATTAAATCGTTTTTAAAATCGGTTTTCATATCGGTTGTAAGTACATTCCGATTTTGATTGGAATGTTGATTTAATCGTGTTTTTTAAGTGAAAAACGTATTCCGTTTTTTGGGGAGGAATAAAAATTGGAATTAAAATCGGAAATGCACACACCGAAAATTGTTGCGGATCTTTTAGGAATCACACCCGATTTGTTAAAGGTATGGTCAAATGAATTTAATATACAAACGGAGCGAAGTCAGGGAGGACATCGCAGATATTCGAAGGGAAATATAGAAGAATTAAAAGCAATAAAAGAAAAAATACAATCCCAAAAATGGTCTTACGATCAAGTTCGGTCATGGCGAAACGGAGAACTTGATTCGTTTGTTTCAAAAGAAGAAAAATCAGAATTAGAAAAGAAACTGAATGAAGTATTAGAAAATCAACAGTTACAAAATCAATTTAATCAAGCACTCGTTCAGAAATTGCAAGAAATTACGAATGAATTGGTTACGACAAAAGAACATTTAGCGAATACGGAGAAAAAGTTAACTGAAGTAGAAGGTAAAAACAGTAAATTAGAAGTTTTTATAGAGAAGAAGCTAGAGAAACGAGATCAGTTATTGCTTGAAAACATTAGAGATTTGCAGGCGCAAAATCAGAAACAAAAACGGAAAGGTTTTTTCGGTTTGTTTAAAAAGTAAATTTGGCCGGTATTTTATGTAGGGTTCTAATGTCGGAAAAAGAAGAATAGAAATATAGCATACATATAATAAGGGAATGCAGTATAGATCAGTCTACAAGCATTCCCTTGTTACTACTATTTGAAATTTTTAATTTAATGTTCATTTAGATATTAGAAAATTTGATTACTCGGAAATTATCTCCTTGTATTTTTCTAATATCTAATGCTTCTCTATCATTAGTATGTCCTGTTAAATAAACAGTTTCTGAATCTTTTTTAACTACAAACATTGCATGATAGTATCTACCACCAGATTTTTTTTGTAATTGAACAACATCTCCAACTTCAATATCTTTCATAATGTTTAGCTTATCTGGTGTAATTACTTTTTTTGTTTTACTCCAAAAAGTATGGAAATCTTCTACATTTATCCATGTACTAGATTCAGTAAAAATATTATTTCCTTGTTTTTTACTGTACCAGTAATTTTTATTTGTATCAATTCCTGAAGTTTGTATAGTTGTTGGAATTGTTTCTTTTATTCCGCCTGCTTTTAGAATTTGAGAAACATAATTCATACAATCATTTGGATCCCATTTTTCATAATTTGGGTTTCTTTTATCCCACCATTGATTTACGTAATCTAGTGCAGCTTGTACATTGAGTTGTTGAGTATTATTTAATTTTGTTTGTTCTTTTTTATTTTCTTGATAATTTAATGTATCTGCTGAGACGTTGGTATTAAATAATATATTTAAAGATAATATAGTTACTATTGTTAATATTATTTGTTTAAGTTTCATAATTAAATCTCCCTTTGAATTTTGTATGTTTATTATTCTTTAATAATATGAATTGGAATATATTAACTTATTTATTGAGAGTTTATTTAGATTATGAGAATTTTTTTGAACCTAAAAGGAGTTTGATTTTTTGATATATAATATTTAAAATTATTTACTAATTTGTGTTAATTTTTTTTGTTTAATATTTCTTTTGGATATATATATTGCTAAATATGTTCCAATAATTGATCCTGTTGTATTGAGAATAATGTCATCTACATCAAAAGAACGGCTTATAAAAGGAATTAGTATTTGAATAATTTCAATTGAACAACTTATTCCTATGCATATAAGGATATTTTTTGTTAATTTATTAGAGAATTTTATATATAGCATGAATGAAAATGGTATAAATAAAACAATATTTCCTATTATATTTTTGAAAGAGATAAATATTGATGTGTTTTGAACTAAATCAAACATACTATAAAAAGGTATATAGTTATGTATTTTATTTATATCATATATTTGTGGATCTAGTTTTATTGGGAACATAGTTAAACTTATTATAAATACGATTGAACAATAGAAAGTGAAATTAAGAATTTCTATTTTTGGTTTAAATTTAGTTTTACTTATTATTTTATAACTAATAAATAATAAGTAAATTATGAGAAATATTGCTATAAAACCTGTATTTTTTAATTCCATTATTTTCAGCTCCAAAATGATTATTTGCTAATTAATTTTTTAATAGATTAATTATTTTTGTTCTTTTTTTACTTAGTACTATTATAAATAGTACTAAAATATTGATTGTTAGTATTAAAGTTAAACTAAACCATAGAGGTAAATTAAAAGTTGGTATTGTTCCTAATTTTATAATTTTTAAAGTGATAGGAATAAAGATTGTTGTTAATTTGATAATTAAGTTTGACAAAATAATACCTATAAGAAATCCGATAGTTGTAAATAAGATATATTGAATTAAGAATGTGAAAAATATAACTCTCCATCTAAACCCAGATATATAATAAATTGTCATTTCTTTAACTCTTTTTTGTATAATTCTTTGAATAAAAAAGTATAAGCTTATGATGATTGAAAATTTAACTATAATAAAAATTATTAAGAATAAATTTGTTATTTCTTCATTGTTTATTCGATAAAAATAATTTTGTATAAATAGTATAAATTTAAAGTTGAAATATAATCCAATTGTGCCAATTGCATTATATATAATAACCCAAATGTATTCATTAGAGATTATAAATGAATTTTTGATTTGTTTATTGATGAGATGAAACATTTTTTTGTATGTCATAATTTTATACCTTAGTTAGTTTAGTTGGTTGAACTTTTAAAATTTTATTCAAAGAAATTATACTGCTTAAAATTGGAATTGCTATACCCAATATAATACAGATTATATTAGATAATATAAAATCGTTTATATCAATTTTAAAATCAGCAAAATATATGGTAAGAAATTTATTTGAGAGAAATTTTGTTATTATTAGTAGTAATCCAGAAATAATTAGATTTAAAAATACACTTAAACTACTAATAAATAGAGTTTCTATTGAAAAACATTTTAAAATATCTAAATTTAAATATCCTAAAGTCTTTAAAATACCAATTTCATTCATTCTTTCTCGTATTGATTCTAAAGTATTTGAAACTATATTAAATATAGAGATTATTAATGTTAGTGACAAAAGAGAAAAACCTATTATTTTTATATACAAAGAGATATCTTTTATGTCTCCAAGTTCTGATTTTAAAACAACGTTAAATTTTTCTTTTTCAATTATGCTTTTTATGTTGTTTAAATTTTCATATTTGTTAACTACTACAGCCATATTTTGTATATCAGTTTCTTTTTGGAAACTAGTATTTAGATCTAGTAAATCAGAATAAGGAATATAGAATGTGTCAGGTGTATCAAATGTAGTTGTTGGATCATATACACCTATTACTTTGAATTTATATTCATCATATGTATGACCAGTTTGATTGTATATTTTATATTTTAATGTAATATATTCACCTATAAAATCTTCACCATTTAAAAAATCATTTTTTTCTTTAGTAAATCCTACGTCATAACCTTGATGATTTACAGAAAATTTAGTTGGTATAAGGGCAACGTTCTTGGAGTTTTCAGATATTGCATCTCCTTTTACTATGTTGGGTGAAATTTTATCTAATGAGGGTTTAAGGAATATTTCTCCTTTTGTTAGATTTTGATTTTTTTCAATCTGAATTTCTCCACCGTTATTACTAACCCAAGGATAAATTTTAATAATATCTTTATGATTATTTAATTTCTCATAAATTTTTTCTTTGTTATCATCGCGTGTTCCTGTTTCTACAATTAAAGTTTTGAAATCAACAGTATCAAGTAATTTTGTTTGTATGAAGTTGTTTAGTCCGTTTGATATACAAATGGTTAATGTTAATAATATTAAAGCAATTGTTGTAATTAATATATTGATTGTATTTTTTTTTCTTCTTCTTAATAAGTTAATTTTAGCTAATTTTAAATAAAGCCTTATTTTCAATGTTTTTCCTCCAATTTTCCATTTTTTAACTCATAAATTTTATCAGTATAATTTTTTACGCTTTCATTATGAGATATAACAACAACTGACTTCCCTTTAATTACCAATTTTTTGAATATATTGAATATATTAGATTCATTTTCTTTATCTAGGTTACCAGTTGGTTCATCTGCTAAAATACAATCTGGATCGTTAGCTAATGCTCTTGCTATTGCTATACGTTGTTGTTCTCCTCCAGATAATTCATTTGGGAAATGATGTTTTCTATGTTCTAGACCAACTAATTTTAATAATTCGTCAGCTTTTATTTCCATATCATGATAGTTGTATTTTGGATTAACATACATTGGTAACATTACATTTTCATAAGCTTTCAATGAATTATTTAGGTGATATGATTGAAAAACAAATCCTATAGTGGACATTCTTAAAAATGCTATTTCTTTAGGTTTTAAATTAGAAGTTGGTTTTCCATTTATGTATATTTCCCCTTTAGTTGGGATATCAAGTAACCCTAATAAGTGCAGTAATGTACTTTTTCCAGCACCAGATTTACCAACAATAGAATAAAAATTATTTTTTTTTATTTCTAAATCCAAATTATCTAATATTAACAGATTGTCTTTATATTCTTTATATATGTTATTTGCATGAATTAATGTATTATTCATAAAATACTCCTTAGTATAGATTAAAAACCAAGTATTTGTGTTTTAGAAACACAAATACTTGGTTTTTTGTTTATTTTATCTTGAAGACATTACTACAGGATTAGCGATAAACCCGTTTTGTCCTTGTGTACTAAAGTGGTAGAAGTAACTTCCGCCTTTTACATATCCTAAATTTTTATTATTACTGTAATATCCAGTTAAATTCATTCCACCACTAGCGTGTGTTGTATTTGACCAAGAGCCACCACTGCGAACACTAGTAGTTACATAACTAGAATTTCCTTCTTTATATTTAGTTGGTGTCATTTTTATATTATGAGTTCCTGCAGTATAACTTCTTGTTGCTCCGTCTCTTGTTGAGTTTGAGCTTATATCTAAACTTGAAGAATATGAACTAGCTGAAGCTACAAGACTTCCTGCTAGTAGACATGCTGCGAATGCAGTACTTCCTAATGCAATTTTCTTTTTGTTTTTCATTTTTTTCCTCCCCATAAACATAAAAATAAATATAAACCAAATTTGGATTTTATTCCCTTGCGCTATATAAATATATAATAATATGAAAAAAAAGTAAACAGTGGAATTATTTTTCTTGGGAATTTTTTATAAATAAATCTATTTATTGGTATTTATATAAATTTATAGTTTTTTTAGAAAATAATATATTATGATATAAAATTATTAATCAAATATGGAAGGTATCTAGTATATTATCCTTTTCTTCTTTATTGATCCCTATGTATTTTAAAGTGATTTGTGGTGTACTGTGATTTAATATCTCTTGCAACATAGCGACATCTTTTGTTTGCTTATAAAACCAATAACCGAAGGTTTTGCGCATAGTGTGAGTTCCGATAGATTCTACACCAGCAAAATCTCCGGCTTTTTGCAATTGTCGATAAGCCTGAATCTTACTAATGGGTTGCTCTCCTTTTCTTGAAGGGAATAACCAAGTACTTTCTAGTGTTTGGGCATACGAATAGACTTCATCAAAAATAGAAGTAAGGTTAATCATGCGTTCTTTCTTCGTTTTTCCTTCTTTAATTTTGAATTCTTTTCTTTTTTTTCGTTTTAACTTTAGTATGGTTTGTGTTTCGAGTTGGAGTAGATCACTTACGCGTAGTCCTGTATGAATGCCAACTAGAAAGAGAATATAGTCTCGTTTGGAACAATGACGTTTGAGGGCCCACTTCATATCTTCGATTTGTTCTTTGCTACGAATAGGTTGGACATCAATAAGATGTGATTTTTTGTTCATGGATTTTTGACCTCTTTATTTATAGTGTTTTGAATGTATACTTTTGTTGTATAAATTGAAGATATCAGGGGAATTGGTTAGAAGTCAATGTTTAAGAGGGAATGAATGTAAACTAATATTTAAAAGTTTACTTTAGAAAATAGATAAAAACAATTTGTTATTCATATTATTGGCAAATAAAAATATTCAATAAAGATACTTAATTACAAATATAATTATTTGATTTATAATTATATTTAGAAAATAGAATAGGAAGGTCTTGGTAATATGTTGGGTATTGATGTTATAAAAACAAAAGAGGAATTAATCATTAAATGGCAATTAGCAAAAGTTAATGTACCATTAAATGAAATTATTGAAGTTACTGAAGATGATACTTATGCTGGTGTTGAAAAAAATGATGCAATTCGAATTGGTACACCTTATGCTACAACTGATCGCATCTTAATTAAAACTAGAAAGCAAGATTATGTATTATTTACTACTAATAAAGTTTCAATTTTAAATAAAATAAATGCTTAATAACTTAATTGCTTTTAACATGATTTTTTAGAAAAGAGGCGACTAATGTAAAGTCGTCTTTTTTCTTTTAACAAATTTGAAAGTAAGCTAATAGATAAAAGTTTACTTTTGCAAATAAAAAAGTACGAATTCTTTTAAAGGAATTCGTACTAACAACATAATCTTACCATAATAAAATCTAATTTTTAGGATTTTATAATAATTGTATTGTTAATTTGGTATAATAACTATGTACATGTAAAATGGTGTACAAGTTAATATTTCCTTGTTTCAAAAAAACCAATTCTTCACACCAGAATTGGTTTTTTTATATATTTAATCAATTATAAAGAGCAATTTCATATTTTTATAAAATTCTCTTTCTCTAAAGCTCTATATCATATCTTCTATGTTTTAATGATTTGAAAGTAAACAAAAAAGTACGAAGTCTTTTAAAAGACTTCGTACCAATAATAGATTAAAATACAGTTCATCGGAAACTGAAAGGGAATTTCATTTATATTATTATAACTTATCCATCCCCATTTTTGGTAATTAATCAGAAAATATGCAAAATTTCATATTTTATTCCCGCTAAAAGTAATGAAATTACGTTTAATTTTGAATTTTCTTTTTATTTATGGTAAACTAGCTTATGTAAGACCGAATTCCTTAAGCGCCTAGATATATTTCTATTCATTATACGCAAAAAAACCAATTCTCGTGTAATAGAATTGGTTTTTTTGTATGCAATTCAGTCAATACAGCAACTTGAACCCACATTTTCAAATGTAGTCTTATCAATCTTAACATAAATTTAAATAAATAAACGAAAAAGAGTTCTTTATATTAAAATATATAAAGAACTCTTTAAAAGGATACAACCCTTTTAGGTAGTTTTAGTGATGGATTTGTATTATATCATAGATACCCATCATTTAAAAGAATGGGAGAAGGAAGATAAATAAACAGTAAGAGTCAATGGTAAGCGGACTGGAATGGATCAGCGGTTTATGCTGATCCATGAAAGGAGCATTAAGGAATTGACACGTGCAGCTGATTCTTCACCCTCTTGGCATTTCCTCAAAACGAACCGTTTTGGGGATGCCAACCGGCGAGGGAGCCCCTCAAGGATTGAGGGGGTGGGGAGTTCGAATGATGGGGGCTGGGGAAGAGTTCCCCAGTGGGTTTGGGTAACGCCCAAGGTTTTGTTTTTGCCACGTGTAATGTGGCTCGGCAAAGCCGACAAGCGTCGCAGACCTCTATCGATTTTGATGCGAAAGCGTCAAAATACGTATAGAGTTACGTTAATTGACATCATTTCGTCGCTTTGCTAGACTGATGGTATCAATTAATCTAGGGGAAGTGGTGGCACTTTATGTTGGGTTCTATCTCATTTAATCAATCTTACCAAAGTTCATTGAGCCATAATAACAGGGAAAATATTCATGGGAATCCTGGCATCGATCCATCCAGGTTAGATGAGAATATTTATTTTGTTCAAAAGGACATCCGAAGTGTATATAAGGATGTCTTTCAAGAAGCAGTGGATAAATATAACGAGAAACAAAAACGGAATGACCGTAAAATTGATGATTATTATGACAAAATACATAAAGATGATAAGACACATGAGCAACGAGAATTAGTCGTGGCGATTGGGGAAGGTAAAGACGACTCGAAATATAGGGAAGCCAAAAAGGAAGCGTTAAAACAGTATGCAGAGGTGTTTCAAGAGAGAAATCCAAACCTAGCGGTTTATAACATGGTTTTACATGATGATGAAGCGAATCCGCATTTACATATTAACTATGTACCGAATTTCGAAAGTAGTCGAGGATTAACGAGGCGTGTCGGAATGGATAGAGCTTTGCAACAACAAGGTGTAGAAGGAACGGGAAGAAAGTTAATTGCACATTGGAGAGCATTAGAAACGGCTTATATTGAGCAATTAGCGAAAGAACATATTCCGAATTTTGAACGTGCTAATGTAGGTTCACATAAGTACATGAAAGTTCGTCAATACAAGGAGTATGCAGAAGCAAAGTCAACTATTGAAAACCAAGTAGAAGAAAAAGAAACACAGTTACAAACGATTGATGATCATTTAAAAAACGTTGAAGAGAAAACAAACGAATTAGAAATGACAAAAACGAGTTTGGAAAGTGATGTCGTTGATACGTACAAAGAATTAGAGATAGTAAAGCAACAAGTAGAGAGTGAAAATGAAAAGCTGCAGTTAATTGGCCAGCGTCATATAGAGTTAGAAAAAAGAGTAGAACAAATGCAAAAAGAATTAGATAGTGCTACGGATCAAGTACCAAATGAACCTGTTACAATTCCATTTTTACGTAAAGAAGTAGTAGTAGAAGTACAGGATAAAATGTTTGGAAAAGCTGAGATTACGAAGAAACAGACAAGAAATTATGTGTTATCACCAGAACAATATCAAGAAGTAATAAAGCAAGTGAATGCAGCGGTTACTATCAAAAAGGATTATGAGCGTTTGAAAAAGACAGATTTTGTAAAAGAGAATGAGAGTTTAAAAGTCCATGCAGAGGGCTGGATGAAAGAAAATCGAACGTTGAAACAAGAAAAAAGTAAGTTGCAAAAAGAAGTTGGTGTATTAAATAAAGAAATAAGCTCGTTAAAAGCTTATATAAAGGGTTTGCAGACGAATATAAGAGTTTTGTATATACAAACGAAAAAAGTTCTTAAAGAGCAATTTAAGGTGCTTAGAGGAATTGTTAAAAATGAATTGGATAGCAAGGGAGTAGATAATCAATTTGAACGTGAACATAAGAGAGAAATAAGCAGACATCGAGATTTTGATAGGGAACGGTAAAAAAATAAGGAAACTTTGTTTTTATCTTCAAGGTTATTGAAAACGTGATAGAATGAAAAAAAAGAGCCATGCTGGAACATGACTCTTTTTATAGGGTATTCTACTAAAATACCTAGACTTCATTTATCTGATTATAGATTATCATAATTTGTTTTATAATCAAATAGCAAAAAATAGGTGTTTTTGTTGATTCCCTCAATTTAGAGGAGGATTTAACAATGAATGAAGAATTGGGACAAGCTTTAAATCAAGCTGATAGAAATGCTAGAAAAAGAGATTTTGAGAAAGATGGAAAACAAAGAGACCAAGCTGAAGAACTAAAAAAATCTCTTTTACAACAGTTAAAAGAATTAACTGGAGAAGATCATTATGTTGGAACTAATAAAGATCCATTTGCTGGAGAGCCATTTAATCAAGTAATGCACAGAAATTTAGACTTGTTGAATAGTATTGGTTATTTAACTCAAGCAGAGGAAAGTTTTTTATTTAGAATTCAAGCTTATTTGGAATTTAGAAGTAATGTTATTATTTGTAGAGATGATAAGTTTAAAAGGAAACGAAAGAGCGCTGAGGAAGATTTTGAGTTACCAAAAGCAGCAACTGTTTCTGAAATTGCTGAAATGATAGGGAAATCCAGAGAAAAAACTTCTTTGGTTATGAATTCATTAAAGAAAAAAGAAATTTTACTTAATCCAGAAGGTGCTGGACAAATTATTGAAAATGGTCGGACTGTAAGTCCTAGAACATGGGTAGTAAATCCTTACATAATGATTTGTGCACCTCGAAAAAATGAAGTAAAACTCGATAAATTAACGATGAGATTGTTTCAATATTCTTTGAAAAATCTTAAAGATCAAAATGGTAAAAAAGTAAAATTACCAGCTAGATTTTTTTAGACTGTATCAATTTGATATAGTCTTTTTTATATGTATTTTAAAGTGTTTTATCCATTTATTTACTAATTTATATTTTTTTAGGTGTGACGAAAACGTCACAAAAAAGCTTAAAAGTGTGACGAAAACGTCACACCCTAAAAAGTGTATTTAACCCAGTCATATCAAGGGATTCACACGTTTTTTGTAGATGTTCTCTATTATCACTATTATTAAAGGCTAAAAGTTCCGCAAGGAACAGGTAGTATTTTTGAGCAAATAACGCTCAAAAATCTCCACCTTCAGAAAAAGAAAAGTCGGTTCGTTAATCCTCACCTAAAGGCTATCGCCTTTTCTTTTTTTTTCTGTCCTTGCGGAACTTTTTTCGGCTGGTTTTTAGCTTTCGCCAAGCCGAACAGACCAAAAACGGGGTTAAGTTGCTCGACTTGGATCAACGATTGTACCAGCCGAATCGCCAGTTCTTCCGTTCAAGGTATTCTTCTTTTTCTATATGGAATTAACGCTATGTGGGGTTTCGCCCCCACACGACGAGCCAGCACTTACACCCAAAAACAGGGGGAAACCTAAAAAAATAAAAAAGACCAACCAAGTTATTATGTCGCGAAATTACTGGTAAATGGGCCTACATATCCTTTGACAGGTGTAGAAATCACCTCCTGTTATTTGCATGCAACGCGCAAAACAACTAGGTCCAGTTGAATATGACATGATTCCAGGAGAATTTGAGGACATTTCTACCGGTCCTAATGGTCCTGGATCGTGTATTATCGGAATGTCTGGTATAGTTGGGCAAGGTTTTATGGTACATTGTTGTTTATAATAGCAAAACGGTCTATTTCCAAAATAAACACAGTGAAGTACTGGAGAACAGTTTATACATTGCATAGTTTTTTCTCTCCCTTTAATTCATATATTAATCTAAGCGTAAATTAAGGTTTTATAAGGTATTTTAAGAGTTTTACATAGTCATTCAAATTATAGATTATGAGTAATTTATTTAATATGATTGGGTAGTTTTAAGTTTTAACTTGTCTAGGGGGAAACCCAAAGGGGAGACCGATGTCTTTTTTTCCTCCATAAAAAAAGTCCTCCAGATTGTTTAGCTGGGGGACTTTTTTGTTCACATAATTATTGTTATCAGAAGTAAAATTCAACTCGAAAATAGCTAATTTTATCAGTTGTTGAATGTCTGAAAAAAATCAAACTAATGATATTGTCGAGATTCTTTGGTTACTTCTTTCTGTGATGACTATCATAGTGACTTTTTCTCCAGCAACCAATATTAGTAGCTAATTACCATAAGGACTTATTTTTGAAATTTGCTATTTTTTAGAAAGTATGTTAATTTAAGAAAGACCTATTTTTGTTCGGTTTGAGATTAAGAATAAATTTTGTTTTTCGTCTAAGGTATTTGAGCAAGGGTAGTAACATATGTGTGGGTA
>NZ_JBBOTW010000007.1:0-12863 GCF_038050415.1 Bacillus sp. FSL M7-1020
CTTTCGTTTTAACTTTAGTATGGTTTGTGTTTCGAGTTGGAGTAGATCACTTACGCGTAGTCCGGTATGAATGCCAACTAGAAAGAGAATATAGTCTCGTTTGGAACAATGACGTTTGAGGGCCCACTTCATATCTTCGATTTGTTCTTTGCTACGAATAGGTTGGACATCAATAAGATGTGGTTTTTTGTTCATGGATTTTTGACCTCTTTATTTATAGTGTTTTGAATGTATACTTTTATTGTCTAAATTGAAGATATCAGGGGAATTGGTTAGAAGTCAATGTTTAAGGGGGAATGAATGTAAACTAATATCTAAAAGTTTACATTAGATATTTTAATCTTTATATCTTGAGATCTTTTTAAATGTTAAGTTAAAGGAAAGTAAATTGTGAACTGTTTTTTTAATTAATTTTATTAATAAAAAAATTTTAAAATCTTTATAGTGAGATTTAATGGTAATATAGTAATATGAAGTTTTTTAAAAAGTATCATAATAATTTATTATTAGTTATTTTATTTCTAAATAAGGAGAGATATTTATGATAAAACAAGATTTGTTGTATGAGAATGAAGTGGTGAAAAATTATATTCAAGCTTATTATAAAAACCAAACCGGACTTTCAATATTAGCTGGTAATGTGTTTAATAGTCCTAACATACCTGGAACCTTAGTAGCAACAAATATGAGGATGTTTTTTTATACAGAAGTAATGAAAGTAAATAAGGTTCTTATTGAAATTGATTATAAAGAAATAATGAAAATTAATGAAAAGAAACAATCTGTTGGGATGTTTAAGACTATTCCTTCTATCGTTGTTCATCATAAAGAAGAAGAAGTTTTTTCAACAATGGGAGATTTAGAGGCATTCTCTAAATTAAAATCTTTTTTTAGTGTAATTCCAGTTAATAAATAAGTATATTTTTTTTATATAAAATATGACAAAAAATACATTAAAAATCATTTTTTGTATTTTTTTTGAAAAAAATGGTTGCAAGCGTTTGCATAAAGTTGTAAGGTTAAACAGTAAGCTTACATTTCTTAATATTAAAGTAAAAAAATATGGAGGTACTAATTATGAAAGATTTATTTAAAGAATTAAAAGTTGAAGAATTAGAAGAACATGTGGGACATGGTGGAATGGGATGGGCACAATGTGCGGCATTATTAGCTCAATGTTCAAGCGCTGGAAGCTTTGGTTGTGGCGGCGGTTGGAGTCAAGCTTACAGTCAATGTAATACATATAGAAGAAGTTGTAATAAATAAATCAAATTTAACCAAAGAGAAATTTCATTATTTAATGAAATTTCTTTTTGGTTAGAATAATAATTGATTATTAAAGGAAGAGTATTTTATGGTGAAAAATAAATTTATACATACTAGGCAATTCAACGAAAGCGATTGCGGTTTAGCTTGTGTTTCTTCTTTATTAAAGTATTATGGTTTTAATTATGGAATTGATTACTTAAGAGATTTAATGATGGATAAAAAAGGGTATAGTTTGAAAGATTTAATTATTTTGTTGAAGAATTTTAAAGGTTTAACTTGTAAACCTTTAGAGGTAAATAAGGATAGATTAAAAGAGGCTTTAGATCATATTAATAAACCTTATATAGCTTTAATAGAAGAAGATGGAGAAAAACATTACATTGTTATTTATTTAAAAAAAGGCGATAAATTAGTAATTAGTGATCCATTAAAAGATAAGGTTTCAACAATGTTAGTTGATGATTTTTCGAAAATATTTTCTGGGGTACTTTTGGTTGTAGATTCTACAGATCAAAATAAACTTTATAATTTTGATCAGCGTTATAAAAAAACTTATTTTTTTAAAGAAGTATTGAAAGAGAATAAGTGGTTTTTTATTTTAACTTTTATTTTATCTGTACTTGTTGTTGGTATGGCTATTGTTCTTTCTTTCTTTGTTAAATTTTTAACAGATCTTGTTATTCCAATGAGATTAGATACTACATTAATTCAATTTAGTTTAGTATTTTTAACTGTAAATTTTGTAAAGGTTTTATTTGATTATATTAGAAATTATTTTGTTGTTCGAATTTCATATAATTTAGATAAAGGATTGGCTGAAAAATATTTTAATAAAATAATTAATTTACCTATTAAGTTTTTTGAAAATCGAGATGATGGTGAAATTATTTCACGTTTTCGGGATAGTTATCATATTAGAAATGCTTTTAGTGTAAATGTAGTTACGGGAATACTTGATGTAATGATAATTTTAGGAATAAGTTTTTTCCTTTATAAAATGAATGCTGTATTATTTTTCACCCTTTTAGTACCTTTGTTACTTCTAGTTTCTTGTGCAGTAATGTTTTATGAGATATTAAATAAAAGAAATCGAGAATTAATGGCTAATGAAGCAAAGACTACTTCTTTTTTAGTTCCATTCATTAAGAATATGCCTACTATATATTCGTTTAATAAAGAAAAATACTTTTTTAATTCATTCCAAAGTTTTTTTGGGATACAAATAAAATCGGCATTGAGGGAGTTTAATATTGTTAATATTAACAATACTGTTCGAATGTTAATTCAGTCCTCTTTTTCTATTATTATTTTGTGGGTTGGTACTCAGCAAGTACTGAATGATTCTATTACATTAGGAACATTATTATTAATTAATTCTTTAGCTATGTTCATGTTATCTTCTTTAGAAAGGTTGATAAGTTTACAATCAGAATTACAAAAAGCTATAGTGGCGACTGAAAGATTCTTAGATATAGTAGATTATCCAGTTTTTCAAATGAAAAATACTAAAGAGATATCAAATGTTTTTGATATTGAATTTAAAGATTTTAGTTTTAGTTATGATAATTTAAATAGTGTTGTCAGAGATGTTAATATGAAGATTTCTAAAGGCGATCGGGTTCTGTTAGTAGGAGAAAGTGGTGTTGGTAAAAGTACTTTAGTTAAAAATTTAGTTAAGTTTTATGATGTAGAAAGATCTCAAATTTTAGTAAATGGAATCGATATTAATGAAGTAAATACAAGTACATTAAGAGAGAAAATTATTTATTTAAATGAGAATCCATTTCTTTTTAAAGGAACTATTAAAGAGAATTTGTGCATGGGGAAAAAATTTAGTGATGAGGAACTTATTCGATCTTGTGAAATTGCAGGAATTTTGGATGTTGTATTTTCTTCTAATGATAATTTTGATTTTAAGTTAAATGAAAATGCTACTAATCTATCAACAGGACAAAAACAAAGATTTTCTTTAGCAAGGGCTATTTTGCATAATCCAGAAGTTCTTATTCTAGATGAGTCATTGAGTAATGTTGATAAAGAAAGTTTTGAGAGAATACATAATAATTTGTTGGAAATGAAATTTACATTAATTGTTATTTCTCACACTTCTGAAGCATTAAAAAATTATAACCGAAAATTTGTTTTTAAAGATAAGACAATAATTGAAGAGAGAGAGGTTTTAATATGAAAAAGTGGTTTTTTATTATTTCACTATTAGTACTATCTATATGTGCAGGATTTTATATTTTTAATTCTAAAGCACTTGAAAAGCCGCTTTATACAAATATTGATCTTAAAGAATATGAGAATCATGTCAATTCTAATGATGATGTTTATATATATGTATATAAGACGAGTTGTCCTTCTTGTCAACAGCTTAAACCTGTTATTAATAAATTGATTAAAGAAGAGAATTTAAAATTAAAGGCTTTAAATATAGAAGAAGAAAAAAATTACAATGAGTCTTTTTTGGATAAATATAAATTGAATAAAACTCCTACCATTCTTCATTATAAGCAAGGAAAAGAGATTAAGCGATTAGAAGGATACCGTCCAGAAGAGTTAAATGAGTTCTTTAAAAAATAATGATTATTTTTAAATTTCAAATGGAAGAGGCGTAATTTTATGAATTTGTATGATTTTTATCAATTTGTAAAGATGAACAATCCTAATTCACAACTTTTTAGGGATTTGTGTTTAATACATAATATAAATACATGTGATTCCATTTATCTAAATTTAAAAGATGAGATAGATAATAGTATTCAATTGTATGAGAATAGTGACTTCCCTTTAATTACTTGCGGAATTATTAGTTATAATGAAGAAAGATGTATACAAAGGTGTATAGATAGTGTAATTAATGAGTTCGATGAAATTATAGTTTTAGATTCAGTCTCTGTTGATCAAACAACAAATATAATAAAAGAAAAATTCTCGGAAGTTAAAATTTTTTCCGAATTATGGAGAAATGATTTTTCTTATCAACGAAATAAGTTAATTAGTTATGCATGTAATGATTGGATTTATTTTATAGATGCTGATAATTATTATGGTGAAAATAATATTGGTAAAGCTAAAAGAGTGGCAAGGTTAATAGATTTTTTAGGGATAAAATGTGTTATTAGTCCAATGATCCATGAATATACAGGTCATATATATGTAGATACGAGAAGGCTATTTTCTTTAAAGCAAAATATACTTTTTTCTGGGAAAGTACATGAAGAACCAGTTTTTGATGATAAAAGAATTCCAGATAATATTGTTGTAACTATAGATGTATATCATGATGGATATAATCCTGTTATTGTTAATCAACTTCAAAAGAATAAACGAAATCTTGAATTAACTGAACAAATGATTCAGTTAGAACCCAATAATCCTAAATGGTTATTTTTTTATGCCAGGGAATTAAATCAAGTGAAAGCTGATAAAAAGTTAGTTAAAAATGTATTATTAAAAGCAATAGATTTATATGAATTTAGCTCTGAAAAAAGATTTTTAATTGAATCTATTTTGTTGCTTTGTAAAATTTCTTTTGAAATGAAAGATTTCAAAACTTTGATAAAATATGTGTCTTTGGTGGAAAAAGAATTCCCTAATTGTTATGATATTGAGTTTTATAAAGCTTCTTTGTTACTTTTTGATTTAGAAAGTAGAATGAATACAATTATTGAATCTTTACATATAGCTTTAGATGCAACTAATGAACATAAGTATAGTGAAATTAATTCTAATGGGGATCATTTTAAACATTTATTAATTAATTTATATAGTTTGAAAAAAGATTGGGACAGTGTTTTTAAATTGTATAATGAAGTCCAAACACCGGAATTAAAACAAGATTTTTTAAATAATATTACGAAATTAAAATTGAAAATTGATGAAATTTTATAGGAGAGCTGGGATTAGTATGAAAAAAATATCTATAACACGAAATCAATTTCTTTATTTTACATTTTGTATTTCTCTTTTTTCAATTTTAGGAAGTTTATATTTCAGTGAGGTAGTTGGTTTGAATCCCTGTGATTTATGTTGGTATCAAAGGATTTTTATGTATCCTTTACCTTTAATTATAATCATTTCTATGCTAATTAATGATTATAAGGTGAAGAGTTATATTCGAGGATTTTCATTAATTGGTTTGTTAATAGGTGTATATCAATATATCATCCAACTTTCTCATACAAAAAGTGCTTTTTGTAGTATTAAAAGTGACTGTTCTACGATTCAGGTCGAATGGTTTGGATTTATTACTTTACCCCTTTTAAGTGTTTTTGCATTTTTTATGATATTTATATCTTCATTTTTAGTACGTAAGAATTAGATATTATAAGAATTTCTTTAAGGATGTTAGCAAGGTAATATTATGAATTTTTAAATATATATAGGGGACAAAGTGTATAGGCATATTTTATATAGTTGAATTTTAGATATAGAAAAAGTCCCTATATGTTATAATTGAAAGTGACCAAACCATCAATTAGAGAAAAGGGACTTTTGTGTACATATTTATTTTTAAATTTCTTTATAAATTATAACATAAAATGTTGCTCTTCTCTAGTTGTAAATGTTAGAAAAGAGGAGAAAGATTATGTCAAAGCTCGTTAATTTAGAACAAGCTGAAAAAAAAGCAAGATTAAGAGATATAGAAAATTCGAAGATCTTGTCAGAAGAAGAGATGTATATAGCAAATGAACTTCAAGCAAAAGCTAGTTCAAGAGGAATGAAATTAGTTCCTGAACGTAAAATAAAGAACAAAGCAAAATTTGTTCAAATCATTCAACAAAATATCCAATATTTATTTGAAATTGATTATTTAACAAATGCTGAAAAAGTATTTTTATTAGATATTTCAATGTGTGTAGGTTTTTTGAGTAATTGTTTAGTTAGTGATATTAATTCGAAAGAACAAATCCCATTAACTCAGCGAGAATTGGCTAAAAAAATTGGAAGACATGAAACTAAAGTTAGTCCATTAGTTAGAAAATTAATTGATAAAGGTATTATAGCTCGTTCAGAGAGTGGTGTTGATGATAATAATGTTAGAGCATATGCATTATTTGTAAATCCTCACATCATGTTTTCAGGAAATAGAGATGAAGTTAATCCGACACTTAAAGCAATGTTTAGAAAGGTTCCCAAACAACTTAAAAATTTACCTATTAAATTATTCTAAGTCTACTTTAAAAGTAGACTTTTTTTATTAAATTCGTACTTACCAAAAACGGTAAGTTTACTTACCAAAAACGGTAAGTACGAAAAATCCTGAAAGCCCTGGTATTACTGGGTATTTTCGACTTTAGCATGCTTGTCCCTTCTCACTCTATATAGAAATAGCTAAAAGTTCCGCAAGGAACGGGTTGTATTTTCTTTCGCTTTGCTTCAGAAAATCTCCACCCTTTTCGCTTTGCTACATCCTTGCAAAACTTTTTTCGGCTCGAGTTTGGATATCACCAAGCCGATACATCCAAAAGCAACTATTTGGGATCATCGGCTTGAATTGCTATTATACGAGCCGAACCGCTAGTGCCTTCGTCTAATAATTTCACTTACCATATTAATAGATACGTAATACGTGGGGGCTCGTCCCCACACGACGAACCAACCTCAACCCCAAAAGCAAAGGAAAACCTTCTTTTAAACCTGTTTATTTTTCTTTTTAAGCGTTTGTTTTTGTTTTTACGACAAATAGTATTATTTTAGATTTATATTCTTTAAAAAGGATTATGGGGCGCCTCAATAGCACTTTGTATTTTGGTGTTATTTGCTTCTGAACTATGGATTTATATTTATTTAATGCTATTTGTTTTCTTTTAGTATTTTAAAGTAATGTTTGATTGCAATTTATTAAAAATATCATGTCGTTAGTGAGTACTCATATGGATACATCAAAGGGACTTTGTGTACTCACTGAGTCTACATCTAGGGACACGATGGGGACATTTGATGGGTTTTGTGTCGTCAGTGAGTGGACATCTTGGGAATTTTCGTGTACCCACGTTTAAGCTAGGCTCCGCCTAGTTCCAACCCCTAGTTGGGCCCAAAAACCCCTTATGCTCTTCTCTCTTTTTTGATTCGGAATTTCCAATTTTATAAAATGACTTATCTTTTAGTTGAAATTTATTATGTTAAAAAACAAAAGAATGATTTTAGTTTTGGCTTATTGCAAGGTTATTAGAAAACTTTTTGTAGCGCGGCTAAGATCTTTGCTAAATGAAGTATGAATTAGAGATATGAAAAAATCCGTTATTTTTATATGACAGGAGGATATAAACCTTAGTAAAATGAATTAGTAAAAACCTAGGTTTAATACCTAGGTTCCAAGGTTGATTTTTTTGAAAATAACCATTGATATTTTTAATATCAAGGTTTTTATCTAGGTTTTAAAGGTGGGTAAAAAGATGGATAAAAGTGAATACCTAGGTGTAGAAAACCCAGGTTATATAGCGATGACTGTTAAAGAAGTTGCATTATGTTTAGATGAATCACCAAATGTTATAAGGAATTGGATGAAAGAATTAAAGACATATATTCCTTTAGAGAAGAATGAATCAGGTTACAATATTTTTGATGAAAAAGCTCTTGAGCAAATGAAGATGGTTAAGCAATTACATCGAGAACAGAACTATTCAATAAAACAAATTGAACATTATTTTGCTACAGGTGGAGAGAGTATAAAGCCTGTTCCTAGTAAAGAAGCTGGAGAGATTTTAGCTGAAGAATTAAAAGCATTAAAAAATGAAGTTAGTAAACTTAGAGAATATAGTGAGAAACAAGAAGAATTTAATAAGTTGTTAATTGAACAATTACAAAAACAACAAGACTATATTGATAATAAGTTAGAGAAACGGGATCAGAAGTTACTTGAAACAATTCGTGAAGTACAAGAAACAAAATCATTAATAGCATCTACGGAATCAAAAGGATTTTTTGCGAGGTTATTTGGAAAATAATTATTTTGAGATCTACAAACTGAGTCCTGGCGTTTATGCCGCGAAAGTTCCTTGACGATGAGGGGAACCCTCATGCAAACTCGCCAGGGGTGGCCCCAGAAGGGCGGTTTTTGCCCGCTGGGGTTAGCTTTGGGAGTTTGAGGGTTCGGAGGCTCGTGGTCAAGGGAACCGTGGAATAAAAAGCGAGGACGGACCCCAGGACAGGGCAAAAACCAATGTCTTCGCCAAGATTCGTGGTTCTACTGTTAGAAAAAGGCGAATAAGAATATAGCATACATACAATAAGGGAATGCAGTATAGATCAGTCTACAAGCATTCCCTTGCTATTAGTATGTTATTTTTTTTATAGGGTTTGAGTTATTACGATATAGGCTATGTATAGTAAAGATAAAAAGATAAATATATCTAGTGTTAAAAAAACGTATAAAATTATTTTTATTTTTTTAGATGCATCATTTTTAATCATATAGATAATGAATAGAATTGTGATTGATTGAAATAAAATGGTGAAAAATAAAAAGCTAATAGAAAATACTATAACGTTTGGTGCAAATCCAGTATTTGCAATAAGTAGAGTACTGATTATGTTAAGAATAAATGTAATTATTATAAAAGTATATTTATAGATGTTTTTAATTTTGATCACCTACTTTAATTTTTTGTTTGATAATATAGTTTTTTATTTTTATGGTTATATATAAGTATTTTGTTATTATTTTCGTCTACAATGTAAACATCTTTTTCTTGCCAATCTATCCCGTGAGGTATATCTTTTTCGATTGAAAATAAAACGTCTTTATTTCTAAAAGGAATTGAATTTCGATTAGCATGAATGTTTATTTCATGATCTTTTGTTTCAATGCTATAATCTCCTGAATAATTGGAGAAGAACGGTGTTAATTTACTATAAATATATAAAATTTCTTTTTTATCGCTTTCTTGATAAAAGTGGGAATTAATAACCTTTAGATCGGATGTTTTTATGTCCTTTGGTATAAGTAAAAAGGCAATGAGACAATAAAATATAACAACAATAGTAATTAAAGAATATATGTAGAGAGAGGCTATTAATAAATATCTTTTATAATTGCTTTGTTTTATTATCTGATTTTGCAAATTTGAATCCTCCTTTAATAAAGAATCAATTGAAACATTAAATAGATTGCTTAAGGCTAATAAATTGGTTAGATCGGGAAGGCTTTTTCCTAGTTCCCATTTAGATATAACTTGTCTTGAAATAAATAATTGGCTGGCTACATCTTCTTGTGTCATGTTATTTATTAATCTTAAATGTTTTATTTTTTTTCCAATGTTCATATATGTACCTCCTTTAATTACTTTAATTATTCTAATGTTAAATAGTAAGAAACGCATCGTAGCGTTATAAAAAAGGCATGCAACGATGTGTTGCATGCCTTTTTTATTGTGATAAAGTTAGAAATAAGTTCATCACAATAAAAATATTGAATTTTTAGTGGAGATGGAAAGGAATCGTTAAATAGAAAGTTTAGGGTGGTTTGGGTTCTCTAAATCAATTAATTTTAATATTAAATTTAAATGGAGTTGTTAGTGTGTTTGAAAAAGAATTATTAGATTTCTGTAATAGGGGAATGAATATTTTTTTTATGTTTAAATCTGTGAGGAGACGAGTAATTTGGTTTTTTATAATACAAATGTGTGTAATAGTATCTTTTGTAGCAATATGTATTCTTTTTAAAAAGAACTTAGATTTTATGGGGTTGTTTATAATTTTGTTTGAAACAGAATTATTCATTACTTCTTTATTATTTATTCGTAATTATATTCGAAGTTACATTTCAAAAGAGTATAAAATTAAATTTGGAAGTAAAGAATGGTATACCTTTAAATATTTACTGTTAAAGAAGTTTTTATTAAATAAAAAGATTTTAAATAAGCCTAATAAGTATAAGACTAAAAATATTGAGGCATTAGACTTTTGTATAGAGAGATTTGAAAAGCATCTTGAACGAAAGAACAAAAGAAAATTTTCAATGATTGTAATGTCTTATAGTGCCATACTTATAGCTATATTTGTACCTCTTTGGACGGCTTTTAACAACTGGATATATCAAAAGAATAATTTTAAGTTAGGACAAGTGACAGCTTATTTTGGTTTAGCATTTATTATTTTGATTTTAATTTTTTTGTTTTGGATATTTATTTGTCATTATTGTATTGGGGATATATTACAGTTAAGGGAGCAAAGAATTATTCATCTTATTGATATGTTGAATGGAATTAAGTTTTCATTGAACAATCCTCATTATTTAAATCAGTTTGGGAATGAGGATATTAATAAGCTTGTAATTAAAGTAATTGATGAGTATGAAGTAAAAAAAGAAATGCATTTTTTATTACTTTTAATTAAATAATAATGTTGAAAAAAAGAATAGAAATATAGTATACATATAATAAAAGAATGCAGTATAGATCAGTCTACAAGCATTCCCTTGTTATAAATATGTTGTTTTATTTGATTTTACATATAATTTGAAATTTAGTGTAAGTATTAGTATACTTGTATTAATATATCTTTATTGTATAAAGTATAGGTGTCTTGCATAATTGGATGCAAGGGGGATAGGTTTCAACTTGTCAAGCTTCAGACTACTCAGAACCTCGACAAGTAATGATAATATTGCTAAGGTAATCTGTATAGGCGACTCTGGCATGTCAATCATTCCTTCCACAATTATATAGAGTATGCTAATTCTATTATAATTGAATTGTTTTATGAATTTCGTAGTCAACATTTTGTGTATGCTAGGGAGGTTTTCTGTTTGGAACAGAGTAATAGACTACAATTACATAATTTCTCTAGCTCTTCACACATCAATTGGTCTAAATATGAAACGAAATCTTATCTTCATTTTGATAATAGAGTAAAAATAGAGCATGTAAAAAAATCCATACAGGATCCTGAATGGATTAAAAAGCATGCTTTTTTTCCGTTTATTCACTTTGAAATTAAGTTTGAAAAATATGTTGTTAAAGATTTATCAAATATAAATGAATTGAAAAAAGTTTCTTTACCTAAGGATTTAAAAGAGAAAAAAAGTAAAATTAGGAAAATATATTACTCTTCACATATAGATAGCCATATATATAAATATTATGGTGATATTTTAAATTTAGCTTATAATGATTATGCAGTTGCTAATGAAATTGATAGTAATGTTTTAGCATATAGAAATAATAAAAAAGGATTAAATAATATAGATTTTGCGCATGAGGTATTTGAGTTTGTTTTTAATTACAAGAAGGCTATTATAATTTCTTTAGATTTTACTAGTTTTTTCGATAAAATTAATCATAAAAAGCTTAAAAAAAATATTAAAGATGTATTAAAATGTGATGAACTTCCTAAAGATATTTATAAGATTTATAAAAGTATAACTCAATTTAGTTATGTTAATAAGTCTGATGTGGATGAGTTTTTAATTCAAAAGTATGGTTATGAATTACTCAAACAAAAAAAGAAAGATAATTCTTTATCAAGGATTATGAGTGCTAAAGAGTACAGGGAGTTTAAAAAAACAAATAAGTTGTATAAAAATAAGAAATCTTTTGGTATTCCTCAGGGTTCCGGAATGAGTGCAGTTTGTTCTAATATTCATTTGATTCATTTTGATCAAGAACTAAAAAAATGGGCAAATTCTAAGAATGCATTATACAGAAGATATTGTGATGATTTAATTCTTGTTATTCCTGAGAATGGAGATATATTGGAAAGAGTAAAATTTTTAAAAGATGAAGTAATAAATATTGTTGAAAAATATAGAGATGATGGTTTGATTATTCAACCAGAAAAAACAGAAATTCGATTTTATGAAAATGGATTAATTAAGGGAGAAAATGGGGAAAGAAGTAAACTTGATTATTTAGGATTTGTTACTGATGGAGAAGCAGTAAAGATACGAGAAAAAAGTTTATTTAAATATCATACACGAGCTTATAGAAAAGCTCGTGTATGTAGAAATATTACTTTGAAAACAGGTGAAAAGTTTGAACGAGGTAAATTATATAAAATATACACACATTTAGGTTTTAAATATAAAAAACATGGTAATTTTATTTCTTATGCTGAAAAAGCACATGGATTAATGAAAACTTTACCTGTTAAGAGTCTTATAAAAAATCAAATTAAACGTCACTGGTATAGAATACATAAGATTTTAAATGATAAATAAAAAGCCGAAGTTTTGATGTTAATTAAAAACTTTTGGCTTTTTTTATTAACTAAATTTGAAAGGTATCAAGTATATTATCTTTTTCTTCTTTATTGATACCAATATATTTAAGTGTAATTTGTGGTGTGCTGTGATTGAGTATATCTTGCAGCATAGCGACATCTTTTGTTTGCTTATAAAACCAATAACCGAAGGTTTTGCGCATAGTGTGAGTTCCGATAGATTCTACACCAGCAAAATCTCCGGCTTTTTGCAATTGTCGATAAGCCTGAATCTTACTAATGGGTTGCTCTCCTTTTCTTGAAGGGAATAACCAAGTACTTTCTAGTGTTTGGGCATACGAATAGACTTCATCAAAAATAGAAGTAAGGTTAATCATGCGTTCTTTCTTCGTTTTTCCTTCTTTAATTTTGAATTCTTTTCTTTT
>NZ_JBBOTW010000008.1:0-12780 GCF_038050415.1 Bacillus sp. FSL M7-1020
TCCAAAGCATGGGCGGTTTTTCTCGTTTATACGTCTTTCTTTATAATAACATGAAACATCTTGTTAAAGCTTTCCGTCTCTTGCAAAAATACAATATTCATCCTTCTTTTTTATGCAATTCAATGCTTTCATCATTATCACTTCTATCTTTCTCTATCAAAATCTCGATGTCTGCTTATTTCTCTCTTATGCTCACGTTCAAATTGATTATCTATTCCCTTACTATCCAATTCATTTTTAACAATCCCTCTAAGCGCCTTAAATTGCTCTTTAAAAACTTTTTTCGTTTGTACATACAAAACTCTTATATTCGTCTGCAAACCCTTTATATGGGATTTTAATGAGCTTATTTCTCTATTTAATACACCAACTTCTTTTTCCAACTTACTTTTTTCTTGTTTCAACGTTCGATTTTCTTTCATCCAGCCCTCTGCATGCACTTTTAAACTTTCATTCTCTTTGACAAAATCTGTTTCTCTCAAACGCTCATAATCCTTTTTGATAGTAACAGCTGCATTCACTTGTTTTGTAAATTCTTGATATTGTTCCGGTGATAATACATAATTTCTTGTCTGTTTCTTCGTGATCTCAGCTTTTCCAAACATTTTATCCTGTACTTCTACTACTACTTCTTTACGTAAAAATGGAATTTTAACAAATTCATTTGGCACTTGATCTACAGCACCATCTAATTCTCTTTGCATTTGTTCTACTCTTTTTTCTAACTCTATATGACGCTGGCCAATTAACTGCAGCTTTTCATTTTCACTCTCTACTTGTTGCTTTACTATCTCTAATTCTTTGTACGTATTAACGACATCACTTTCCAAACTCGTTTTCGTTACTTCTAATTCGTTTGTTTTCTCTTCAACATTTTTTAAATGATCGTCAATCGTTTGTAACTGTGTTTCTTTTTTTTCTACTTGATTTTCAATAGTTGACTTTGCTTCTGCATACTCCTTGTATTGACGAACCTTCATGTACTTATGTGAACCTACATTAGCACGTTCAAAATTCGGAATATATTCTTTAGCCAATTGCTCGATATAAGCCGTTTCTGTTTCTCTCCAATGCGCAATTAACTTTCTTCCCGTTCCTTCGACACCTTGTTGTTGCAAGGCTCTATCCATTCCGATACGCCTCGTTAATCCTCGACTACTCTCAAAATTCGGTACATAGTTAATATGTAAATGCGGATTCGCTTCATCATCATGTAAAACCATATTATAAACCGCTAGGTTTGGATTTCTCTCTTGAAAATCTTCAGCATAGCGCTTCAGAGCTTCCTTTTTAGCTTCCCTATACTTTGGGTCGTCTTTACCTTCTCCAATCGCTACAACGAGTTCTCGTTGCTCATGTGTCTTATCATCTTTATGTACTTTGTTATAGTAGTCATCAATTTTACGATTATTCCGTTTTTGTTTCTCGTTATACTTGTCCACGGCTTCTTGAAAAACATCCTTGTATACACTTCGGATGTCCTTTTGAACAAAATAAATATTCTCATGTAACCTAGCTGGATCAATCCCAGGATTCCCATAAATATTTTCTCTATTATTATGGCTTAATGAACTTTGATGAGATTGATTAAATGAGATAGAACCCAACATAAAGTGCCACCACTTCCCCTAGATTAATTGATACCATCAGTCTAGCCAAGCGACGAAATGATGTCAATTAACGTAAATCCATAGGGGTCTGCGACGCTTGTCGGCTTCGCCGAGCCATGCCTAGCCTGGCTAAAAGACCTCGGACTTTGTCCGAACCTACAAGGGGAACTTTTCCCCTTGACCCCATCAATCGAACTCCCCAACCCCTCAATCCTTGAGGGGCTCCCTCGCCGGTTGGCATCCCCAAAACGATTCGTTTTGAGGAAATGCCAAGAGGGTGATGAATCCGCTGCACGTGTCAATTCCTTAATGCTCTTTTCAGGGATCAGCAAAAAACGCTGCCCCCTTTCAATCCGCTTACCATTGACTCTTACTGGTATTTATGTGTACATTTCGTTGAACTATTTATACAATTTTCACATAGTATTTTATATACCTGTTGTTGCTTTTGAATCTGTTAAAGAATGCTCGTTTACAAAACGTACATTCTTTTATTTATTTCTCCTTATTTTTTGTTCTGTTCAAGTTGGCAAAAGAAAATACAACCTTTATAAACTCCTTGGCTTATAGTTTTCTTAAAATGATATGGTAACCCTTTAATCATATTAAGAACTCTTCATTCAATGAATCATACAACTGTACCTTCGGAACAGACGTTAATAACTCAATTAATGTTACATATAAAAAATAAATGTGAAAAATTAAAATACACCCTTTTGTTAGGTGTTTAATACAAGCATACAATTATTAAAAACATATAAATAATATGTTCATATTTTCTATTTTACGTAAACAATATTTTTAACCTATTATGTTTCTTAAAATAGAAAAAAATACTCTACTATTAGACAAGTAAAGAGGAAATATATGAAACATAATAATTGTTCCGGCCACAACAACTGTAATCCGATTGTTTTCACTCCAGAATGTTGTAATAATCCACAAACTGTTCCAATTACTAACGATCAATTAGGAATATTAATCAATCTACTAAATTCTTTAATTTCGGCTATTGCAGCATTTTTTACAGATTCCAGTGAAGCAAACAGATTAACTTTATTAAATTTATTCATTCAACTATTAAATTTAATAAATCAATTAGCCCCTTCTCCAGAAGGTAATTATTTAAAACAATTAATTCAAAGTATTATCAATGTACTCCAATCTTCTAATCCAGACTTGAGTCAATTACTTTCTTTCATTACAACAATTCTACAGTGCTCTTGCACCATTCTTCTTCTCTTTAATTATTGATCCTGCAAGTTTACAACTTCTCTTAAACTTATTAGTTCAATTAATTGGTTCTACTCCTGGGTCAGGACCTACTGGACCTACTGGAGATACTGGGCCTACGGGAGATACAGAAATTTTAACTCGGGGACAGTTTTACAATCCTGGCCAGGTGGGTCTTTTAGCTGCTAATACTATTCTCCCTATGACTGTAGCAGGACCAGAAAATACTGCAGATTTAACATTAAGTTTTGGCGGAATCCTCATAAATACAGCTGGTGTTTATTTAATTACACTTATGGCGGTACCAGACGTTAATACAGTAGTAGGTCCACAAAATCAAGCAGTTGGATTAAGCATCGATGGGGGACCTATTTTAGTAGAGAGCATTATAGTTAGTAGTCCGCTATCGATGCTGCCTGCACCAACCGATTTGGTCAAACAACCTATGAGTAATACTACTTTAGTCAGATTAAACGTTGGTAACGTATTAACAATGGTAAATTTCTTTGCAAATTCAAACTATCAGGGGCTACTCAGTCCTACTCTTTCGCCGGCAGCAAGTATAACACTTGTAAAAATTTCAGATTGAAATGATATAATTCTCTTATAGAGGCAGAATAATTATTCAAAATTAAATGCATAGAACAATAAAAAGAAAAAACGCACAAACCTAATAATATCAAAGGTTTGTGCGTTTTATTTGCTATCGCTAACGATAATTATGTAAATAAGCTGTCCAAATGGACAGTTTATTGTTTTTTTATGGTTTTATTCTAGTCTTTTCGTTTAAAATTTGCTTTTTGTCTGTCGACTTGGCAAGAAAAGCACACAAGCCGAAAAAAGTTCCGCAAGGAACTTTTTTGCCTAAAACAATTCAAAATAAAAAAGAATCCTATATAACAGATTCTTTTTCTCCAAAGTAAACTAATAGATATTAGTTTACTTTCAAATCCCCTTAAATATTGAATTTATTGCAACTTACCTATTCCCCTCAAAAATGACTAGAAAAGTATACATTCAAATGACCATGAACAAAGAAAAAAATACACTCAAATAAAAAAAATACATAAAAAAAACCAGTTAAAAAACTGGCTTTTTTCATCAAACTATACAATATTTTTAGCTACAATTTTGATATGTTCAGGAGCAATAATATCTTGAATAGTTTCCTTTAAATCTTCAAATAACATTTCTTCTAGATTCGCCAAAGGAACTTCAAATGTTACAGATTCTACGGTTTTAAGATTTAATAAAGAATAAACTTCATTTTTTTTAATAACTAAGTATTGATTTTCCTCTGTCATAATTAAACAGCCTAATTGGATACCTAACATACGTTTATCTTCAAACTTCATAACATAATACCTCTTTTATAATTTGCTAAAACAACAAATTCATCATATAACAACTATACTAATTTAAACAATATCATAAAAAAGTTAACATAAAATCCGATTATCAGTAGTATCCAAAAAAACTCAGGGTTCTCATATGAATCTAAGCTTTACTTTTATATTCATTTTTCTATATTTTTTAGAGTTGGCGAAAAATAATTAATCAAACTTCAATAGATTATTTCCAAAACTCATACCATTTCTTATCTTTACTTGCTGCAATCATCTTCTTAACTTCCTGGACTTCCCTTATTGTTTGCATGAGCATTTCATCGCGTCCCTGGTTCTTCGCTACGTCTTCACTAGTATTCGTCGCTATAAGCGTTTGGGATTCCTGTATCGTTTGTATGGCGCTCAATAATTCTGATTCTCTTTGTGCAAATCGCTGGTCTTGTTCAACTAAACGTCTGTTTAATTCTTGTAGTAATTCATTTTGCTTTTCAATGACCTCATTTTGATCTTGAAGCATCATCTGTAGCGTTGTAGCGTTGAAATTCGGTTCTTCATAGCGCTCAATTTCGTGTCGCTCTAATGGCAATACCTCAACGCCTTGATGCCATGATACTATTTGTTTTGTGGCGTTTTCTAATGTTATGTCTGTGTCGTTCTTTAGGTTGATAACCTTGCGAAACACCATTACATCACTTTCTCTATACTTTCTATGCCCACGTTCATTCTTTATGAAAGTATAACCCTCTTTTTCTAGTACATCAGCATACTTACGTAATGTACTAGATTGGATACCTAATTGCTCTGCCACTTCGCCAGGACTATATAACGTCTTCATAGCGTCTCACCTCAAAAATATATTCGCTATAGCAATGATATACCCTTTTTCCTAATAATTCACGTATCACTTGTTTTAAATTCTTTTTTATTTATACAAGATTTTATGCAAAAAAAGAATAGCGGGGATCCCTAGAATCCCCGCTATATCAACCATGTATGAAATCTTGTATAAGATGATAAATAAATAAAAAAGCGAAATCCATTGATATAACTAGGATTTCACTTTTTATTTGCTACCGATAATATTCCTTCTGTACATGCTATTGTGCGGCAAATTCCTGACGATACCCCTTAATCAACTTCCAATAACGAATTTTATGTAAATAAGCTGTCCATATGGGCGCCTATTTTTTTATTAGTTTGGGTTTGTGCTTGTCTTTTTGTTTTCCCTTTGCTTTTTGGCTAGAGTGCTGGCTCGTCGTGTGGGGGCGAAACCCCACTTATTACGTATCTATTTTTTGAATAAGGACTATTTTGGAACGAATGAGCTAAGCGGTTCGGCTCGTATACTTGCTAGTCCAAGTCAAGAACCATTGCTTTGCTTTTTGTCTGTCGGCTTGGCGAGAAAAGCACACGAGCCGAAAAAAGTTTTGCCAGGATGGAGCGTAGCGAAAAAGGTGGAGATTTTTGAGCGTTGTTTGCTCAAAAATACTACCTGTTCCTTGCGGAACTTTTAGCCTTATATAGAGAGTGAGAGTAAATTAACCTTATTTGGTTATAAAAATGTTGTTATATCAAGGATTTATAGGTATTTTCGTAGTTATCAAATTAGGTAACATTAGTTATCAAATTAGGTAACTACGAAAACATAAAAAATAGCCCTTAAAAAAGGGCTATTTGAAATTTTTTTAATAAAGATTTGGATTTTATAAATAATGCTTTTAAAGTAACTTCAATATTGTTACGTTCACCAGAAAACATAATGTTAGGATTAATAAAAATTGCGTTAGTACGTGCGTTATTACCTTCAATTTCTTGACCTACTGCTTTTACTACAATACCTTTTTCTTGTAATTGCTTTAATACTCGACTAACCTTAGGTTTACTCGTTCCAAGACGTTCAGCAATCTGCGTTTGAGTCATAGGAACTGCACTTCTAGAATGAATATCATCAACTATACAATTACTCTTAAATTGTAAAAATCGTTGAATGCGCATTAAAAATAGTATTTCTTCATCAGTAAAATATCCTGTCTCCAAAGCATAGTTCCAATTATCTTGAATCAATTGAACAAACCTCACTTTCGATTGAGGACTTTTTTTAGTACCTATGTAAAGCTCTTTACCAGTAGCTTTAGCCATAATCTCCATAGCTTTTTCTAATTCAGCTTTTGAAACCTCATTATGATCTTGCTTAAATTGTTCATTTTCAATTTCTAAATCTCTTTTTCTAGCATTTCTTTCAGCTTGTCCAAAATCTACAACTTTTGTCATAAAATAATTCTCTCCCTTAGTGGAAGGAATCAACTTTTATATGTTAGAATGTATATAGAATATATATTGGTTGATTCCAACCTTATTAAGAAAAACCGCCTGCCGACCAAAGCATGGGCGGTTTTTCTCGTTTATTACATCTTTCTTTATAATAACATGAAATACGTTACTAAAGGTTTCCATCTACTAAAAATCAATTCTCTTTTTCACCATTATCACGTCTATCTTTCCATATCAAACCCTCTCTGCTTATTCATTTCCCTCTTATGTTCCTGTTCAAAATGATTATTAACTTCCCTACCAACCAATTCATTTTTAACAAGTCCTCTAAACGCCTGAAATTGCTCTTTTAAAGCTGCTTTCGTTTGTTGGTATAAAACCCTTACATTTGTTTGTAAATCCTTTATATGAGCTTTTAAAGACCCTATTTCCTTATGTAATACACTAACTTCTTTTTTTAACTGACCTTTTTCTTGTTTCAATATCCTATTCTCTTCCATCCAACCTTCTGCAGTCATTTTTAAACTTTGATACTCTTTCACAAAGTCTATTTTTCTCAAACGCTCATAATCCTTTTTGATAGTAACCGCTGCGTTCACTTGTTTTATTACTTCTTGATATTGTTCTGGTGATAACACATAATTTCTTGTCTGTTTCTTCGTAATCTCAGCTTTTCCAAACATTTTATCCTGTACTTCTACTACTACTTCTTTACGTAAAAATGGAATTTTAACAGGTTCATTTGGTACTTGATCCATAGCACTATCTAATTCTTTTTGCATTTGTTCTACTCTTTTTTCTAACTCTACCTGACGCTGACGAATTAGCTGCAGCTTTTCATTTTCACTCTCTACTTGTTGCTTTACTATCTCTAATTCTTTGTGCGTATCAACGACATCACTTTCCAAACTCGTTTTCGTTACTTCTAATTCGTTTGTTTTCTCTTCAACGTTTTTTAAATGATCGTCAATCGTTTGTAAATATGTTTCTTTTTCTTCTACTTGGTTTTCAATAGTTGACTTTGCTTCTGCATACTCTTTGTATTGACGAACTTTCATGTACTTATGTGAACCAACATTAGCACGTTCAAAATTCGGAATATATTCTTTAGCCAATTGCTCGATATAAACCGTTTCTGTTTCTCTCCAATGCGCAATTAACTTTCTTCCCGTTCCTTCGACACCCTGTTGTTGCAAGGCTCTATCCATTCCGACACGCCTCGTTAACCCTCGACTACTTTCAAAATTTGGTACATAGTTAATATGCAGATGCGGATTCGCTTCATCATCATGTAAAACCATGTTATAAACCGCTAGGTTTAGATTTCTCTCTTGAAAAGCCTCAGCATAGCGTTTCAAAGCTTCTTTTTTAGCTTTCCTATACTTTGGGTCATCTTTACCTTCCCCAATCGCTACAACGAGTTCTCGTTGCTCATGAGTCTTATCATCTTTATGTACTTTGTTATAGTAGTCATCAATTTTACGATCATTCCGTTTTTGTTTCTCGTTATACTTGTCCACGGCTTCTTGAAAAACATCCTTGTATACACTTCGGATGTCCTTTTGAACAAAATAAAAATTCTCATGTAACCTAGCTGGATCAATTCCAAGATTCCCATAAATATTTCCCCTGTTATTGTGGTTTAATGAACTTTGGTGAGATTGATTAAATGAGATAGAACCCAACATAAAGTGCCACCACTTTCCCTAGATTAATTGATACCATCAGTCTAGCAAAGCGACGAAATGATGTCAATTAACGTAACCCTATACGTATTTTGACACTTTCGTATCAAAATACATAGGGGTCTGCGACGCTTTTCGGCTTTGCCGAGCCATGTTTAACATGGCAATAAACCTTGGGCTTTGCCCAAACCCACTGGGGAACTCTTCCCGAGCCCCCTCTCCCTCGAACTCCCCAACCCCTCAATCCTTGAGGGGCTCCCTCACCGGTTGGCGTCCCCAAAACGATTCGTTTTGAGGAACTGCCAAGAGGATGTAGAATCCTCTGCACGTGTCAATTCCTTAATGCTCCTTTCAGGGATCATCAAAAAAAACGCTGATCCCTTCCAGTCCGCTTACCATTGACTCTTACCGTTTTATAGCTTCACATTCACTACACTAGCCCTGTAAACATAAATATAATATGCCTGTTGTTGCTTTTGAACCTGTTGAAGAATGCCATTTTTTTTAATGAGCATTCTTTTATTTGTGTCCCCCTTATTTTTGGTGTGATTATTTTTTCAAAAATTAAAATACATTTATAAATCTGTATCCTCACAAATATAATTGTAAACAAACATAAAAAAAACGATTCCTTAAGGAATCGTTTTTTTTATTGAAATAGTAGATGATTTTCCAAATGAATATCTCCTATCTACTGAAATTCAATGTTTTAATATAACCCTTGTTCACTCTTTGCACCAAAATCCTCTTATTTAAATTAATCTAACAATACGTATACTCATACCGGGAGAAATAGCTCCATCTTGGAATAAAATGGTACCCCGTAATTGTAAAGTATGTGTACCAGCTCCTAAATTAATTATTGCTCCTCCACTTGCTGTATTTGAAGTTCCTCCAATTGTTGCTGAAGAAACAGTATTACTCCCAAATTGTTGCACTCCATCTAAAAAAAGAGAAAATTGTATCTGAACAGCTAAGGATGGATTACTAGCTACGGTGTTATTAGTAGCAGAATATATAATTTCATAAGTTGCATTTCCTGCTAACATTATATTTTGTGAATTTGGAGTATAACTTATACTAGTTCCATTAAGGGTTACATTTTGAAAAGTAAAAGTTTTTTGTACACCTTGGGTCATTGATAAATCAGTTGTATTAACTAAAAAAGCATTATTAGCTACTACATTTGGTCCAGTTGGACCTTGAATTCCTTGAGGTCCTTGAACTCCTTGAGGTCCTTGTGATCCAGTAGGTCCTCTAGTACCAGCTGGACCCTGAATTCCTTGAATTCCTTGAGGTCCTGTTGGACCTGCTGGACCAGGCTCTCCTTGAATTCCCGGTATTCCTTGTGGTCCTGTTGGTCCTTCAGGACCGGGTTCCCCTTGAATCCCAGGTATCCCTTGTGGTCCAGTTGGACCTAAATCTCCAGTAGGTCCAACTGGTCCAGTTGGACCTGTTGCACCACCACCTGGACCTGTTGGACCTGTTGGACCTGTTGCACCAGCTCCAGGCCCCGTTGGTCCTACTGGTCCTGTTGGACCTGTTGCACCAGCTCCAGGCCCCGTTGGTCCTACTGGTCCTGTTGGACCTGGATCCCCAGCTCCCGTAGGCCCTGTTGCACCTGTAGGTCCTGTTGGACCTGGATCCCCAGGTACCCCTTGAATTCCCGGTATCCCTTGTGGTCCATCTGGACCTGGGTCCCCAGGTTCTCCTTGAATTCCTGGTATCCCTTGCGGTCCATCTGGACCTGGATCTCCAGGTTCTCCTTGAATCCCCGGTACCCCTTGTGGTCCTGTTGGACCTGGATCTCCAAGTTCTCCTTGAATTCCCGGTACCCCTTGTGGTCCTGTTGGACCTGGATCTCCAAGTTCTCCTTGAATTCCCGGTACCCCTTGTGGACCTACTGGACCACTAGGTCCAACTGGTCCAGTAGGTCCAGTAGAACCTTGATCTGGAATAGGAAATGCACAAGGGAAAGGAATATGATTACATTTATTAAACTTATTAAAGTTACTCATATCTTCACCGACTTTTCAAATTAATTGTAATTAATTGAATACATACTTAATATATTTATGAAACTCATCTTAAAAAGCTTGTATTCCTACCTATTTCTTTTAATTTACAAAATAAAATCCTAAAAAACTTATTAAAATTTTTATTATAACAACCACGTATACTTTATTTTCATTTTTTACCGTCGTAATAAAAAATGAAAGTAAATAATAATTAGTGTATGTATTACTTGTTTTTGGGTGTAAGTGCTGGCTGGGGGTGTGGGGGCTAGCCCTCGCATAGTATCAATATATATAGAAAAAGGGAAATATTATGAACAGAAGATCTAAACGGTTCCGCTGATATAATTACTAATCGGGGTAAACCCAGCATCTTCGAGTGAATCGGTAATTTTGTAATTTTCAGATAATATACAGGTATTTTTCATGTTTTTGAAGCTTGAAATTCAAGTTTTTGAGTTCTATGTCATTTTTTCAAGATGTTAATCCATTAAATTAGTATCATTTTTTTATGATTTAAGTTAATAAGTGACACAGAATGCTCATTCTATGACACTTATCGTAAAAAAATAGTGAATTCATATGATAAAGTTTTGAATATTGCAAAATTACTGATTTGCTAGGCGATGCTGGTTCTACCCCTAGAAGGTGGTTCTATTTTCCATTTGCGAAATGGATTATAAGCTTGATCTGATGAATCTTCAATATCATGTGTAAATTATACTTGTTCTTTTAGCCATTGTGCCAATTGGAGATTATCTTTTGAAGTAAGCTCTCTGAAACCAAAAAGATCACGAATGGTTTTTCGATGATCTGTATAACTTCTTTCTTTTCCACCCCATCTATAATGTTCAAAAAAATCTTCAGGTGACGCATCTATTTGCTGTGCTAAATATTGCACAATATCTTTCGAGATATCTTGTTTTTCGCTTGGAAAACGAGCTTCCTCTTGAAAATATTTAAGTAAGACAGCAAATCCCAGCCGATTGGCGTTTGTTTTTTTACTCAATACTAAATGACGTTCATTTGGTAACAGCATATAGTTCTCCAATAATTCTTGTTCAGTCCAACTTTTTTTCAATGTTTCCCCTCATCTCATTACGTTTATTTAATAAATAGTATAATTGAGAGAGAGCATAACCTTAAAGAACACCCTGTTTTACTATTACTGGAAAAAGTCTTGCGGACTAGAACAGCTACCCTGTCACTAAGCCTATTAGACTAAAAGTTTATTAATAATGACCGTAACAAAAATGGTCGTTTTTTTTACATTTTGGTCTCTTTACTAAAGGTAATTGGGGTTTATTTACATATGGCCCCGGAAAACTATTTTGGTTGTCATACCCTACTAACAATTTTCTCTTTTTTTGAAAAGCAAATTACTCCTTGGTCAAGAGCGCTCTGTTTTTATGTTTACCAAAAATCCTCAACAAGAGAATAACAACATCATTTCTAACATAGTATTAAAAGGGGTACAGACACATGCCCCTATAATTGCTGATCCAAGTCGAACAACTTAATCTCGTTTTTGGTCTGTTCGGCTTGGCGAAAGCTAAAAAACAGCCGAAAAAAGTTTTGCAAGGACAGAATCGAAAAGAAAAGGCAATAGCCTTTAGGTGAGGATTAACGAACCGACTTTTTGATTCTGAGGGTGGAGATTTTTGAGTGTTCTTCTCAAAAATACGACCCGTTCCTTGCGGAACTTTTAGCTTTATATATAAGAGTGAGATAGAGCAAATGAAAAAAGTCAGTAATACCAAGGGTTTATAGAAGATGAGGTGTCAAAAAAAAGTGACACCGGTGTCAAAAAAAAGTGACACCTAAAAAAAGGTAAATAACATCAAAAAAAAGAACGCAAGAATTTTTTTGCGTTCTTTTAAAATAAATAAATGGGTAGTTTATGTTTTTTCTTTCCTTGATCTTCAACTTTAAAATTTCTTAATGAATCCCTAAAAATATGTTGAGTTGCTTTATCTATTCCATCTTTAGGAGAGCAACACATAATATTTGGATTTACAAACCATGTACGACTAGTACAAACCCGTCCATCTTCAGTTGTAACACCTGATTGTGCAACTGCTAATATTCCTTTTTTTAACAAACCATTCATAACACTAGAAATACTTTGACGAGTCATTTTAAACTTTTCAGCTAGATATGTAGGCGATGCTGGATTATTTGTCTCACGTTCTACAAGAACATTGGTTTTAAACTCTACAGATGAAGTTAATTTGAATAAAAAAGCTTCTTCCTTACTACTTAAATAACCTATTTCAATCAGATAATCTATATTATCCATTATAATTTGCACAAATCTCACCCGATCTGTAGGCTTTTTCTTTTTACCTATGAAATATTCTTCCCCACCAGACATTTTACTTAACATCTGTAACAGCATAGCTCTTTCTTCTTCTGAATATCCACCAGTTTGCAACTGGTCATAAATACTATCAATCTTACTATCTCTTATTTTTGCTTTTTTTTCAGCTTGTCCAAAATCTACAACTTTTGTCATAAAATAATTCTCTCCCTTAGTGGAAGGAATCAACTTTTATATGTTAGAATGTATATAGAATATATATTGGTTGATTCCAACCTTATTAAGAAAAACCGCCTGCCG
>NZ_JBBOTW010000009.1:0-8260 GCF_038050415.1 Bacillus sp. FSL M7-1020
CCCACACTAGGAGGCAACAATTATGGAACAAGGTAAAGTAAAATGGTTTAATGCAGACAAAGGTTTTGGATTCATTGAGCGTCAAGGTGGAGAAGACGTATTCGTACATTTCTCAGCTATCCAAATCGACGGTTACAAATCTTTAGACGAAGGACAAAGTGTAACGTTTGAAGTAGAAAAAGGACAACGTGGCCTACAAGCTACTAATGTTCAAAAAGCTTAATATTAGTTCATAAAAGACCCTCTTGTAGGGTCTTTTTTTGATTTTGTTATAATATTTCGAATACAACTTTTTAAGGGGATTTGAGGTGCTTAACTTTTAATGAAAAAGAAGATTTTAGGGGTATCGCCAGCATTTTGGAAAAAAACACGCTAAGCAAAAAAATAATAAGCTGTCCATATGGACAGCTTATTTACATAATTTTGGTTATTGGAAGTTACTTTTCAAGTATTAATAGAGGGTCAAGTTCAGTTTCGTGATAACTCTACAGGCTTAAAGTGTTCAACTGTTGGAAATGGATCATAAAAGTGATGCAATAATGCTTTCCACTCTTGATATTGTTCAGATTGACGAAATCCTATCGTGTGGTCTTCTAAAGTTTCCCATTGCACAAGGAGCAAATATTTTCCTTTCTGCTCCATACAGCGTTGTAATTCATGATTTATGTATCCTGGTATGGAAGAGATGATTGAGGATGCTTGCTTAAATACTGATTCATACTCCGTCTCCATACCGTCTTTTATTTGCAACATGACAGCTTCTAAAATCATTTTGAAGTTCTCCCCCTTTTCTTAATTGTATCATGTGGGGGAACGCTGGATGAGGAATTTTGATGTATAACATATACACGTGAAGTTAACATAACGTCTCATTATCGGTAGCAAGATTTTCATAGAATCCTTGTATTGATAGGGATTCTTCTCTTTTTGTCTGTTTATTTGGTATACAGGATTTTATACATCGTTGTAATAGCGAGGATTCTAGGGATCCCCGCTATTCTTTTTTTGCATAAAATCTTGTATAAAAAGTGATTGGGTTATCTATAGTGCTTTGCTTTAGAAAATTTCAAAAGACAGTTGAAAACTTTCCTTTAAATGTGAAAAAAAAGGTGTTACCTTTTTAAAGAAGGAAAACACTATATAGCAACTGAAGAACAGCTTAGAACAGAGGGAGGAAAAAACATGGCTCAAACTTATTGGGGATCTGAGGTAGCGAAGAACTTAGGGATTGGCTCAAGTACTTTACGTAAATATTGCCTTGCCCTGGAGGAAGTCGGGTATCCTTTCGAGCGCGGCAATAATAATTCTAGAATTTTTTATCATAAAGATGTAGCAACCATAGAACGGCTAGTAACAGCTATGAACAAGAAGAACGTAACGCTAGAACAGGCTATAAATCTAGCAATAACAAGCACTGAAGAAAATGAGATAGCAACTGTTGCTACAGATAGCGTAGCAGATACAGAACAGATAAAAGCATTATCAGAACGTATAGAACGATTAGAACAACTTAATTTAGAGTTAATTCAAAGATTGGATCAACAAAGTAAACTTTTACAGGAAACTGATGCTCAAAGGATAATAAGAGAAGAACAAAGAGATGTTCAATTAATGCAAGTATTAAGAGAAATACAGGATAGCAAACGTCTAATAGCAGCTTCAGAACAGAGGAAATCACTTTGGAGTCGTCTATTTGGTAAATAAATTAGGATTTAATAATGGAAAAGAAGCTTACTCTTTATCTAAAAATAGATAAAGAGTAAGCTTCTTTTGGCTACTGATAATAGGACGTTATGTTAACTTTACATGAATATTTATTAATCACTTGATTAGAGATATGTGATCTAAACTTAACCTATTCGAGGTACTAAGTTTTTTAATAAGAATAGTTATTTATTGTTATGATTAAATTTATAATATCTTTTAGGGAGGAACTCAATTTGAAGAAAACATTAATTGTTGGAGCATTATGCTTATCGATCGCTGCTTTAACTGTATTTATTAATGGCGATGAAGAGACAAACACTGAAGCAAACAAAAATGATATTGTTTTACACTTATATAAAGAAAAATCTAGAAATCTAGAACGATTTGAAACATTTTTTCAAAATGTAAAAGATAAAAAAAGTGACGAAATACAAATTAAAAATTATTTTATTGACGAGGAAGCAAAAGTACCGAGTTTAGAAACTGTAACTTATCAAGATGAGAAATTTACTTTTACTAGCAAGTACAAAAACTACAATAGAAAGGATATTTGTAAGAAGTTCGTTACTCCTCAAGAAACACATGGTGTGGCGTATATGCTAAGAGATTGCGAACAGTCAGAAGATGGTATTATACTTCATAATACAGCCAAGGACGGTGAAGGAGTACACTCCATAAAAAATAAATCTATTGAATTTATTGAAGTTGAGGGGAATAAGACCTACATATTCGTAAAACAATTTGATGTTGGAGCATTCGTGAACGCTATTACCCATATTGGGCATAAACATTCAAATACATCTAGTACACACAAGCCAAATTTCAAAGTAAATGTTCACTTTTTAAGTGGAACAACTCAAACATACTATTTGTGGATTGACAAAGAGAAATCACTAGGAATAATTATGGATTCAGAACAAACAAACCAAGGACATGAAATCGATAAAATATTTGTAGATAACATCATAAAAGCGTTAAATTAAAACGAGATATTTTAATACGCCTCGTTAAGATGCACTTTTAAGATGATTACATGAACTCCATTACTATATTAAAAATAGACCGCCATCACAGGCGGTTTTCTTATACTCTCCTATACTTCCAACTCCACTAGTCATCTCATTCAATACATTCTCCTTCAGCTTACTTGCTGAAGGGGTTTTTTCTAGATACATTGAATACCGATAAGTGGTGTTATGGTAACTAGTGAAGTATATAGTTTAAATAGAAATTTATATCTAATATTGATAATATATAATTAGAACTGAGTAATTTTTTGTAAAATAGGGAGGTTTATCATAAGTAATGGATCATATTATTGCAAATAGTAGTTTTGATTTAAAAATATATTATATATTACTACAAATAGCTTCATTGTTAACTTTTAAAAAGACTATGTTGATTGAAGAAAAGAAAAAACAGTTAATACTACAGATACAAAAAGAAAAGAAAATTACTAATAATCCATATAAATTGTAATACAAAATAAAAGACGGCTTTTAAGTCGTCTTTTATTTTGTAAATATGTTTAATTTTTTATAGGGTCTATAAATACATTATTTACAGTGTTTTGAATGTATACTTTTGTTGTTGATTTTAAGGATATCAGGGAATTTGGCGTGAAGTTAATGCTTAAAGGGGTTTGAATGTAAACTAATATTTAAAAGTTTACATTGAAAATAAGAAAAAGAGTCCTATTAATTTAGGACTCTTTTTTAGTTTAAATAGGGTTAATATTACTTGTTTTTTTAGTGAAAATAAAATAAGTGATCAATATTATGCTAATTATATAATGTAGTGTGACTATCCAAAAATCACGAGTAATAAATGTTACTGTTATAGTTAGAGAAAGATTTGTTAAAGCAAATAACAAATATAAACTTGTTTCTTTTTTATCCCATTTTTTTCTGTTAATAAGGATATAAATAAATCCTATTAGAGGAAGAATAAAGCAAAGAAAAAAGATTAATTTGTCTTTAAAACTCCAAGTTGTTAAAGTTTTGAGTTTCATTTAAGTTTCCTTTCTATTATTATTTTTCGAACGTTATATACATATTTTACCACAAATAATTAATTTAATATTGACTTGGGAATTGAAAACAAAAGTAAACTAATATTCAAAAGTTTACCCTCGAGTATTTTTAAAAAAATTAACCTCTCAGACGAACTGAGCGGTTTTTTAATATTATTATGTTTATTTTTTATAAGGGGCTATTCTCTCGCTTCACCCCAGCCATTGCACTCACACCTAAAAACAAGGGGATAATAAAAAATACAGGAGGGCTATATGAAGCCAAGTCGAACATATAATAATAGTTGGTATTAGAAAAATTTGTAATGAGAGGTACTTATCACGAAAGGGTGGAAATACTTGAATAAAAATCATATATGGTTAGCTTTATTATTATCTTTGTTAATAGTAATGCCTTGGAATTTACTTTTTTTTTATACACCTATGCTTTTACCAATTATGGGGTTTATATCTAAGTTCATTTTATATTTTCTCTTAGTGTTAGTAAGTCTTCGATTTCTTCAATATTTAAAACATAAAACTAACTATGAAAAAGAATTAGTAGAACTTATTAAAAAATCTAATCACCTAACAAATAAAGAAAAATAATGTAAATTTTAAGGGTTCTCTCAGCTTATCTGAGGGATTTTTTTATTTCGGGGTGTTTTATAGAGAAAGATTGATATGTAAGTAGAGATGGTTGCGTGTGTTGGTCAATCAAAACGGACCTAGCGGAGCGAAGGGAGTATTTGACTTGACCAACTGAACGATACCCAAACCCTCTTGGCACTGAACAAACCACGGTTTGTTCCTGCCAACCGGCGAGGGAGCCCCTCAAGGATTGAGGGGTTGGGGAGTTCGATTGATGGGGTCAAGGGGAAGAGTTCCCCTTGTAGGTTCGGACAAAGTCCGAGGTTTTTGCCATGCTAAGCATGGATCGGCAAAGCCGAAAAGCGTCGCAGACCCCTATCGATTTTGATGCGAAAGCGTCAAAATAAGTATAGGGTTACGTTAATTGACATCATTTCGTCGCTTTGCTAGACTTATGGTATCAATTAATCTAGGGAAAGTGGTGGTTCTTTATGTTGGGTTCTATCTCATTTAATCAATCTTACCAAAGTTCATTGAGCCATAATAACAGGGAAAATATTCATGGGAATCCTGGTATTGATCCATCCAGGTTAGATGAGAATATTTATTTTGTTCAAAAGGACATCCGAAGTGTATACAAGGATGTCTTTCAAGAAGCAGTGGATAAGTATAACGAGAAACAAAAACGGAATGACCGTAAAATTGATGATTATTATGACAAAATACATAAAGATGATAAGACACATGAGCAACGAGAATTAGTCGTGGCGATTGGGGAAGGTAAAGATGACTCGAAATATAGGGAAGCCAAAAAGGAAGCGTTAAAACAGTATGCAGAGGCGTTTCAAGAGAGAAATCCAAACCTAGCGGTTTATAACATGGTTTTACATGATGATGAAGCGAATCCGCATTTACATATTAACTATGTACCGAATTTCGAAAGTAGTCGAGGATTAACGAGGCGTGTCGGAATGGATAGAGCTTTGCAGCAACAAGGTGTAGAAGGAACGGGAAGAAAGTTAATTGCACATTGGAGAGCATTAGAAACGGCTTATATTGAGCAATTAGCGAAAGAACATATTCCGAATTTTGAACGTGCTAATGTAGGCTCTCATAAGTACATGAAAGTTCGTCAATATAAGGAATATGCAGAAGCGAAGTCAACTATTGAAAACCAGGTACAAGAAAAAGAAACAGAGTTACAAACGATTGACCATGATTTAAAAAATGTTGAAGAAAAAACAAATGAATTACAAGTAATCAAAAAAAGTTTGGAAAGTGATGTTACTGATAAGCAAAAAGAATTAGACATAGTGAAACAACAAGTAGAGAGTGAAAGTGAAAAACTACAGCTAATTGGCCAGCGTCAGGTAGAGTTAGAAAAAAGAGTAGAACAAATGCAAAAAGTATTAGATAGTGCTACGGATCAAGTACCAAATGAACCTGTTAAAATCTCATTTTTACGTAAAGAAGTAGTAGTAGAAGTACAGGATAAAATGTTTGGAAAAGCTGAGATTACGAAGAAACAGACAAAAAATTATGTGTTATCACCAGAACAATATCAAGAAGTAATAAAGCAAGTGAATGCAGCGGTTACTATCAAAAAGGATTATGAGCGTTTGAAAAAGACAGACTTTGTAAAAGAGAATGAGAGTTTAAAAGTGCATGCAGAGGGATGGATGAAAGAGAATCGAACGTTGAAACAAGAAAAAAGTCAGTTACAAAAAGAAGTTGGTGTATTAAATAGAGAAATAAGCTCGTTAAAGGTTCATATAAAGGATTTACAGGCAAACATAAGGGTTTTATATCAACAGACAAAAAAAGTCTTTAAAGAGAAATTTAAGGCGTTTAGGGGGCTTGTTAAAGAAAGTTTGGATAGAAAGGGAATTAATAATTATTTTGAGAATGAACATAAGAAAGAAATTAATAAACATAAGGGATTTGATATGGAACGGTAAACCAGGTTATTGAAAACGTGATAGAATGAAAAAAAGAGCCATGCGGGAACATGACTCTTTTCATAGGGTATTCTACGAAAATACCTAGAATTCAATTATCTGATTATAGATTATCATAATTTGATTTATAATCAAATAGCAAAAAATAGGTGTTTTTGTTGATTCCCTCAATTAAGGAGGAATTAACTTAGATATGACAAAAAAAATTATTGATTTTGGACAAGCTGACAAAAAGGCAAAAGAAAGAGATAGTAAAATTAATAGTATTTATGAAAAGCTTGAAGGTAGTGGTGGACTTTCTGAAGAAGAAAGAGTCATTATGCTACAAGTATTAAGTAAAATGTCTGGTGGAGAAGAGTATTTTATAGGGAAGAAGAAAAAACCTACAGATCGGGTGAGATTTGTCCAAATGATTACAGAGAATATTGATTATTTATGTGAAATTGGCTATTTAACTCAACCAGAAAAGGCGTTTTTATTTGATATTTCAAGATTTCTAGAATTTAAATCAAATGTCATTGTTGAAAAAAATGAAGATGATGATATAAAACCGAATACGGCATCTCCTAGTTATTTAGCTAAGAAATTAGGGAAAACAAGGACTTCTATTTCAAAAATAATGAATGAATTGCTTGAAAAAGGGGTTTTAGGAGTTGCAGAAACAGGTGTAATAACTGAAGATGGAAGGACTTGTTCAGCAAGAACTTGGTTTGTTAACCCTAATATATTATGTAATTCACCCAAAGATGATATTGATAGAGCAACTCAACAAATTTTTTCAAAAGCGCTACGTAATATCAAAATTGAAGGTAATAAGAAAAAACATAAACTACCAATTTATTTATTTTAGATGTCGATTTTATATTGACATCTTTTTTTATGTGTGTTTTTACATTTTTTAGGTGTTAAAAAAAATTAACACAGGTGTTAAAAAAAATTAACACCTCATGTCTTATAAACCCTTGATATTACTGACTTTCTTCACTTTGCTCTTCTCACTCTTATATATAAGGCTAAAAGTTCCGCAAGGAACAGGTAGTATTTTTGAGCAAATAACGCTCAAAAATCTCCACCTTCAGAAAAAAAGTCGGTTCGTTAATTCTCACCTAAAGGCTATCGCCTTTTCTTTTTTTTCTGTCCTTGCGGAACTTTTTTCGGCTGGTTTTTAGCTTTCGCCAAGCCGAACAGACCAAAAACGGGGTTAAGTTGCTCGACTTGGATTAACAATTGTACCAGCCGAACCGCCAGTTCTTCCGTTTAAAGTATTTTTCTTTTTCTATATGGAATTAACGCTATGTGGGGTTTCGCCCCCACACGACGAGCCAGCACTCACACCCAAAAACAAGGGGAAAAGAAATAAAAAGAGCCATGTAAATGCAATTGACATGGCTCTTTTTTCTAGGTATTTTTTCAACAGAGAATTTTAAAATTAATTCTGAAGCACTTCTTTCCCTTTTGATTTTTTATGAGAAATTAATAAAAAAACAATCATAATTGCCAAAGGTAGTAAGAATACATACAAAGGTATACCCCAAACAAAATGTCCTCTCAAGGATTGAATAATAATATAAATAAACTCCCAAATTACATGTAGTTTCATCGAACCCCTCCTGTTAAATTTACCCATAAATATATTAACTACATACAATAAAAAGAGCAAGAAGGGTTAGTTGACGTAAAATTCGTTATCAGAAATGAAATTTAACTCGAAAATAACTAATTTTATTAGTTGTTGAATGTCTGAAAAAAATCAAACTAATGATATTGTCGAGATCCTTTGGCAACTTCTTGCTGTGATGACTATCATATTGACTTTTTTTCCAGCAACCACTATTAGTGGCTAATTACCATAAGGACTTATTTTTGAAATTTGCTATTTTTTAGAAAGTATGTTAATTTAAGAAAGACCTATTTTTGTTCGGTTTGAGATTAAGAATAAATTTTGTTTTTCGTCTAAGGTATTTGAGCAAGGGTAGTAACATATGTGTGGGTA